>NZ_PUJU01000034.1 GCF_011189505.1 Photorhabdus tasmaniensis | reverse complement strand
AAAGTGCCCGTCGGGACGAGTTGATAGGTTCTTTAACAGGGTGGGAAAACGCGGCGGAGAAAAAGGCTGCTAAATCAAGGGGAAAAGTCCGCTCAACGGTATGATGGCGTCGGGATAGTCCCTAAGATCCGATCGGGTTGAGAGGGGGCCTGAACGTATACACTTATGCCCCCAATCCGATGATGTGGATCGATCCTCTCGGACTATACAAAGGGGAAGGTCAGCGGGGTTTAGGGAAGTATCATGTTTTCCATGAACATACGCTGAACCCGTCTGAATATCAGTTATCTGATGGCCAGCACTTTAAGCGGGGTAACCAATCTGTATATGAAAGAATGCAGCGAGATCCGGCGTTCAGACGTGAAATGCAAACTAAATATCCGGGGGCAGTTGAGCATGTTCAACCAAATGCCAGAGGGAATTTCAGTAGTCGTCCTCCCAAAAATATGACTTGGCATCATGAAAACACGTCAGGGAAATTAAGTTTGGTTGATTACAATGACCATAAGTCTTATCACAAAATATACCATCCTGATGGTTCTGGGGGGCGTAAAAAGTGGGGCGGTGGCAATGGATGCCGTTAACAGGAGAAATGAATGAAAACAGCCAAAGGGTTTGATGAATTATTGGTCATCTACAAAGAGTGTCCAGATGCAATGGGATTTTTTGTTGATCCAGATTTTATGAATGAAATTAACTATATCAACAGTGCAACCTACTATCTTTCTGAAACGAGAGATGAAGATTTTGATATGGATGAAATGGAAGATAAGTATAAAGGCTGGCTGGATTATCAAACATTTCGTGCCATCATCGACAATAAGCTGGAACATCATCCCAATGCAACCCGCGATGAACTGTTAGAAGCTGTGGTTTATTATCTCGAAGAAGATGATTTCTTGGATTAATAGATCAACCGGAAGATCTCCGCGATCTTCCGGCCTTATATCATGATCTACCGGGGCGCATATTACTTCACTGATCTGGACTGGTCATCAAAGGGCTTTAGCTTTAGGCGAAATTTGCGCTACGCGGGCCAATACTTTGATAAAGACAAATTTGTCGGGAACAAATTTGAATAGCGCGCAGCGCTCCCCTAAAAGGGCGAGTATCAGGATGATACGAGTAAACCGGGCTGCATTTTAATACGTTCAGGTATTACGCCCGACCCGATTGGCTTGGCAGGTGGATTGAATCTGTATACGTATGCGCCGAATCCGTTGTTATGGATCGATCCGCTGGGATTATACAAAGGGGAAGGGCAACGGGGTTTAGGGAAATATCATATGTTCCATGAACATACCCTGAACCCGTCTGAATATCAGTTATCCGATCGCCAGCATTTTAAACGGGGTAATGCATCCGTCTATAAACGCTTACAGACTGACCTAGAGTTCAGGCGTGAAATGCAGACTAAATATCCCGGGACAGTAGAGCATGTCCAGCCTAGTAGCCGTGGCCATTTCAAAGGTGATGCTCCTACGGGAATGACTTGGCATCATGAAAATGAATCAGGCAAGTTAAGCTTAGTTGATCGTAAAGATCATAATTCTTATCATAAAATCTATCACCCCGATGGTTCAGGCGGTCGAAAAAAGTGGGGTGGTGGCAATGGATGTCGTTAAGGGGGAACACTGAATGCGGACAATCAAAGGTTTTGATGGGTTGCTGTCCATCTATAAAGAGCGCCCAGAAGCATGGTATTTTTTTGTTAACGCTGATTTTATGAGTGAAATCAGCTGTATTAATAATGCAATATATTATCTTCCGGAAACGAGAGATGAAGAAGAAGACATGGATGAAATGGAAGATAAATATAAAGGTTGGCTGGAATATGCAACATTTTTAGATATTATCGACAACAAACTAGAGCATCATCCCAATGCAACCCGCGATGAATTGTTAGAAGCTGTGGTTTATTATCTCGAAAAAGATGATTTCTTGGATTAATAGATCAACCGGAAGATCTCCGCGATCTTCCGGCTTTATTCATGATCTATCGAGGTGCATAGCCACGGTAGGCCAGCGCTTCAATATGGGTTAACTAAATATCCTGTAAATTGTGTTGTGTTTTCACCATAAACATTGATTCGCCGTGTATAGCTGCTGAAAACAAGGAATGCTAAAAATATCAGTACAAAGAGAGTAGGCAGTACGCTAATTATCCAAGTTGGCATTCCAGATATTAGCAATGCTTTTTCTACCCATTTGACGCGTTGATGTTCAGCAGCTTCTTTCCGAAATAAATCCCATATAAAATCCATATTCTAGAGATAATCTCTAGATTCGATTGCAATTTAATCGAAAAAATAACATGAGTAGAAATAGTGGGTTATTTTTAATAATCAACTTTCATTTTCACACACTAATATCCAGTAGGAATAACCATATAAAAATCCCATGCGTTATTACTTTGGCTCTAATTATCTTTACATAAAATGCTATTGTCGTTTACGTGTTATATAGAATGGTAATTTTTATAATATGGGGGAATGTAATCAAATGCAACCTCTTTGAAAAGGTGAATAAGGTTCAATTATATCGATATCTACCTAATTTTTCATTTGTTTTTAATTGCTTTTCTATTAATAAAATAGGGTGCTTGAGGTGAGCTATCAGGGAAATATCCATTCCGCCATATTTGGCACGTCATTTATAAAAATAGGCGCTGCTAATACCGTGTTAATGGCAGAATTCGAGAACCGGTGTGCCTAATCCACTTTTTATATGGAGTTGGCTTGATTAATATGGGAAATAAATGTAGCATGTTAGGGTGACTTATTAAATTGTATCTTTATGTAATGATTATATTTGCTTATACCTTGGTTTCTTACTTATATAGAAATATGGGAAGTATTTCTCACTCATTTTATGTGCTCCTCATTTTTACTATTTTTTTCCTTTATTTATAAGTTATTGGAACAAAGCATCATTAATAACATATAAGACGACTTTAATCCAATGTATATCAATACAATGCATCAGGATATAACTAAATGATTATTATATGGAGTAAAAATATGAAATCGGCCATATTGAATATTATTAGTCTTTGTATTGCTCTAGCATTGATTAACTTATCATCAATTAATGTTTTGCATCATGGTGAGAATAATATCCCTGATATAGTTCTTTGCATTCTGTCTTTTTGGGGGGCGAGATATGCGCTCTTAATTTCTATTAAGATTTATTCTGGATTGCAAGGCAATGCAAAATAATTTTCTTGTCATGATAATTGTGTTTTATATCCATTAAGATCTTGTTCACTCGAAAGCTGGGATCGCCTGCTCACACCAAACGTCAGTTTGTCAAAGCGCAGCATTTACCTGTATTGGAGGTTCTGGATGAACGAAACTGGGTACCTTTCGAACGCCATTATGCTTCAACAGGCAGGACACTGTATTCTCCCCGTTCAATGATGGGGCTCCTGCTTTATGGGGTCATGAAAGGCCACTGCTCGTTCAGAGCACTTGAATACCTGGCGCGTTTAGATTTGGGGTGTATTTTTGTCAGTTATGGCGTGGCACCTGATCACGCCAGAATACCAAATATGACTTTACTCTATATCGGTTCTGTTCAAGCAAGATTAGAGGATATATTTTCAGTACCTAGCTGTCCTTCAAGCTACCGAAAGTATATTTAATTGGAAGGATCTTGTTGTAGCTTTAAACTTGTCATTTAGTTATCCCGTAGTCTCAAAACTACGACAATACGACCGATATCCCTCGAAGAAAAAGCAGGTTATGGTTTTGTCGAATTAGCCAGCAGGCTTGCTACGCAAATAGCTTACTGCCGCACGCACCATCCTCGGTCAGCCCAAGGTACAGGAGCCAGCGGTAAGCAACATTGACCTGGATTTCCTGTACCAGACGGTGTTTACTGGGCACCCCCAAATAAATAGCCCAGCAACATCATCAATCTGAAGGAACCCTGATGGGTTCCTTTCTATAGATAAAAAATTATTGGCTCAGGAATGAATTACTTCTCGTCATGTGCACTACTGTTTTCGCGACAATTACCTGCGGAGCAATGACCATATAAATAAAGACTGTGGTTTGAGAGTTTGATCCCATAACGTTCAGCGATATTCTTCTGGCGTTTTTCGATCTGTTTATCTCTGAATTCAATGACTTTACCGCAGTCCAGACAGATTAAATGGTCGTGGTGGTGCTGTTGAGTGAGTTCAAAAACCGATTTGCCACCTTCAAAATTATGACGGGTAACAATGCCGGCGTCATCAAACTGATTCAACACGCGGTAGACAGTAGCGAGGCCAATCTCTTCACCGTTATCAATCAGTTTTTTGTAGAGATCTTCCGCACTGACGTGGTGGTATTCAGGATCCTGTAACACTTCCAGTATTTTCAGTCGAGGAAGTGTAACTTTAAGCCCAGCATCTTTTAATGCCTTATTGTTGTCGGTCATGCGGATTCAGTCCTGTTACTCAGTAAAGTGAACTTAGCGATACTTCAAAAAGTACCAGTTAGTTATCAGATTATGATTATAGGCATGGCTAGTGAAAATGAAAACCACGTTAACCTTAACTATCATTACACATTTTGCCAGAATAATCATTTGTAAAACGCAGGAATAACCTTACTATTTATAATGTTTAGGTTATTTTTTTGCCATTCTTCATAATAAAAGAGCGGATATGAGCAGTGTGTTGACAAAAGCGATAGCTTTTGAACGCGACCCCATTGGGTGAGCAGAGCGAATGGCTCTTCACCTACCGCGTATTCACTATTGGTAAGAAATGGCCTGCACCAATATACGTCTATTGAGGTAAATTCCTATCCGGCAATAATTTCCGCCAGACTCATCTCTTCGTAGATCTGTTTAGTCCAGGAATTAACCCGTTCTTCGGTTAATTCTGGTTGGCGATCTTCATCAATAGCCAGCCCGATGAAATGGTTATCATCAGCCAGACCTTTTGATTCTTCAAAGTGATAACCCGCTGTTGGCCAGTGACCAACAATAATTGCTCCACGGGGTTCAATAATGTCACGGATAGTTCCCATCGCATCACAGAAATATTCCGCGTAATCTTCCTGATCGCCGCAACCGAAAAGAGCAACTAGCTTCCCGTCAAAATCGATCTCCTCCAGAGTAGGAAAGAAATCATCCCAGTCACACTGAGCTTCTCCGTAGTACCAGGTGGGGATGCCGAGCAGCAGAATATCGAACTGTTCGATATCTTCTTTACTGCTCTTGGCAATATCGTGGACTTCAGCAACATCGGAACCCAGAATTTTCTGGATTTTTTTGGCAATATTTTCTGTGTTGCCGGTATCGCTGCCAAAGAATATACCTATAATTGCCATAAAATGATATAACCTCTTGTTTTATTTGTATATTTATGTTTGGGATATACGTATAAAATGTCAAAATCAGCAGAAAAATTCTGATTGTATTAATAAAAAAACAAAATCCTATTCTGACTAAACAGCAAGGACAATTCTGTCAAATTTGTGTGATTTCGTGCCTTCAATGCTATCAAGCAGTGTTGTTACTTTCTGCTAACTGGGCCAGCAAAATCTGCTCAATGAGTTCACTGCGGCTGATATTGCGTTGCTGCGCAAGAAAGTTCAGCGCATCGACTGCGTCAGCATTTATTTTCAATTCCACACGACGCAGACCACGCACCTTATCACGGCGAAGCTGGTTACGTTTATTGATTCTGAGCTGTTCATCCCTGGAAAGTGGGTTGGTTTTTGGGCGCCCCGGTCTGCGTTCATTTGCGAACAAATCCAGAGTAGTGCGATCCATTTGTTCTTTTGCCATAAATTCAACTACTAAAGGGCGTATACCATAAAATATAGCACGCCATGATACCCCAGCTTCCCATGTATCGCTACTGCCTGATAAAGATAAAAAGCCGTGTCACTGTTTATTCGTAAAGGATGTCCATTGCGTTCCGATTTTAACGGTACTGGTATTTTTTGCGATACTCGATTGGTGTTAACCCATTCAATTTCTTAAATAACTCTCTGAAGTAGCGAGTATCTTCATAGCCAACTTCATGGCTGATTTCTTCTATGGTCTTATTCGATTTTTCTAAGCAGTATTTTGCCAGGGATAACCGAATTTGCTGGATATATTGAATCGGTGTCTGGCCGGTCGCTGTTTTAAAGCGCCGCTTCATCTGCCTTTCACACAAATGAATTTTATCTGCCAAATCGCTGACCGATAATATGTCTGATGGGGTAGAATGCATCCAATCCTGTAGTTTGTGGATTAATGTGTCTGAGTGCTGGCGGTATGGTACAAAACTTGCCAGAGTATGTGGGGGGACGCCTTTTATATTACCAAATATCAGTTGGCTACAGGCTTCTCTGGTATTTTGACCATATATCTGTTCAATAATATGCATCATCACATTATTGTATTCATAGGGGCCGGAAGTACAAAAAATATTGTTATCGCGGGTGACTTTTATTTCTGAATGTAACTGTACTTGCGGAAACATGTCCTTGAATAAGTTGGTAAATAGCCAGTGTGTGGTGGCTTTGCGGTTATTGAGTAAATTAGCTTTAGCCAGTATAAAAGAACCTGTACAAACGGAAACGATAGGAATATTTTTTTCTTCCATCATCTGGAGCCAATCTAAGGTTTCTTGAGTACAAAGATCGAAATCGCAATAAGGGGCCCCAATTGAACCCACCAAGACAATATCTGTTTGTTTTATTTCTCCTATGAGTTTATTGGGTTTTAGCCGAACACCACCCATCCCGACAGCGTCCTGATTATCCTGTGTGACAATATTGATTTCTGGATCTGGCGCTCCGGCTAAACGAGCGGCAATGGTTAAAGCTTCTATTGGGCCAGTAATAGAAGTCAGAGATCCGCCTGAAAATACTAACACGCTTAAAGAAACTGGATTCCTGTCCATAAGAATTCTCCAACTTAAAAATTAAGATGTATCAAGATATTTCATTGTCTAACATTTTAATAACTTATTGTAACAATTTAAGTAAGTTAATTACATTGAGATATTTTTTTAAACAAACAAGTAAAATAAGAAATAATTTCAGCCAAAACCTATTCCATCTTTATTAAGCGTTGGCTGAATTGTCATTTAGTTTTCGCCAACTTGTTGATGCCACAGATGCGCGTATAAGCCGCCTTGCTGGAGCAATTGGTCATGCGAGTCAAATTCGATAATTTGCCCCTGATCTAACACACAGATTTTATCCGCGTGGCGAATTGTATTGAGCCTGTGAGCAATGCTGATAACTGTTCTGCTACGGCATATTTCGTCCATATTTGCCATGATTGCCGCTTCGGATTCATAGTCCAATGCTGAGGTGGCTTCATCAAGGATCAGAATAGTTGGGTTGACCAGGAGCGCTCTTGCTAATGCGATTCTCTGTCTTTGACCACCTGAAAGATTTGCGCCTTTTTCCCCAACGGGATGCGCAAAACCGTGAGGAAGCGATTGAATAAATTTAATGGCCCCGGCTAACTCAGCGGCACGATAGACCTCTGCATCTGTTGCGTTGGGCTTACACAGCCGAATGTTATCGGTGATGCTGCCAGAAAACAGGATGCTTTCCTGGAGCACAACACTCATATTGCGGCGTAAAGAGACGGGATCAGCAATAGCTAAATCCATGCCATCAATCAAAACTTGTCCATGTTGAGGTACGTACAGCCTTTGTAGTAAACGGGTGAGAGTACTTTTACCTGAACCGGACGGTCCAGTTATACCAATAAATTGACCCGATTTTATCAATAACGATAAGTTCGCCAGAACTTCCGGCGTGTCGTCATGGTAGCGGAAGCGAATATTTTTGAATTCAATCTGGCCTTCCAGCTCAGGTACAGAAGCTAATCCCTGTTTACTGTTTTCCATTGGCTCATCAAGAATATCCCCCACACGTTTCAAGGCGATTAACGTATGCTGAAAATCTTGCCAAACCTGTGCGAGCCGGAGGATAGGTTGCGTGACGTGTCCGGCCAGCATATTGAAGGCGATCAGTTGCCCCGGAGTCAGTTCACCGCGTAAGACTTTTGTCACTCCCCACCATAGGAGGATCGCGGCGGTAAATTTCTGGACAAAATCGATTCCTTGTCCTGCGATTAAACCGCTTTTCTGTGCCGCGAAGCTTTTAGTCAACTGCTGGCTGAGAATACGTTGCCACTGATGTAAGAAACGGTTTTCAGTCGCGGTGGTTTTAATGGTTTCAATCCCGGTGACGGCTTCGGTCAGAAAGCTGGTTGCATTTGCATCGGTTTCATATTCTGCTTCTACTTTGCGGCGAATAATCGGCCCGGCGACTACCCAGAATGCGAAGTAAACAAAAAGTGAGCCAATAACAATCCAGGTTAGTATCCAGGCATAATAAAACATGATGCCAATAAACATGATGACGAAAATTAAATCCAGCAACAGCATCAGGGTAGAACCTGTCAGAAACTGGCGGATTTGAGACATTTCTCTGACTCTGGCAATAATCTGCCCTGTTTGCCGTTGCTTAAAATATTGCAGCGGTAATCCTGCCAGATGACGATACAGTCGCCCGGAGAGCTCAGAATTTATCTGGCTTGCCATGTGCCCAAATATGGTATTGCGCATAAAACTATACAAAGGCTCGGCAAGGGCGATGGCTAGCATAGCGATACCTAATATATGCAGGCTGGATAAACTTCGGCCTACCAAGACTTTGTCGATGATGTTTTCAAACAGTATCGGGCTGACCAGTGCAAATAACTGGAGAACGATGGCAAACAAAAACAGATCTCTTATCTGACTTTTCTGCCGGAAAATTGAAGGATAAAACCAACTCAAGCCGAATTTGATATGTTTCTTGGTTAATTCCTGATCTGCGATCAACAGAATTTTATAGCCACTTTCTTTATCATCAGCAGGTAAAGGGAATGACCGCGTTTGTTTAGTCGCAGGATCGAGAACGGTAATATTGTCATTATCGACTTCAATAAGTACCCACCACTGTTGTTCCCGTTCGATCAATGCCGGTAAGGGCAGCGTCGGCGTTGTATTGGCGGTTAACCGATCAATTTTACTGTGCAGCCCAATCGCGTTGGCAGCTTCACGCAGTTGTAAATCACTCAGATATAAGGAGTCAAAACCCAGGCTGTGTTGAAGTTGCTCGATAGTGGCTGACTTATGAAATTGTTTCCCCACATAGACGATGCAATTCAGCGCTTGATTATGAGTGTAGTTACTAGAATCAGTAGAAGAAGATAATAGGTTCATGATTATTTCTCCCTCAATGCTTCAGATTGATACTCTCTGATAGGGCTCAGGAGATAATCGATAACACGGCGTTGATCAGTTTTTATTTCGGCGACAATGGACATACCCGGAGTAATTTCAACCTGGGTATCGTCTATGGCAATGCTATTACGTTTAAGACTGACTTGAGCAGGAAAGACCAATCCTAGCTGTTCATCTGTGGTTGAGTCTCTGGATATGCTCAACAGTTCACCGTCGATAGTGCCATAACGCGTATATGGGAAGGCATCGACTTTAATGGTGACTTGTTGCCCCGAATAAATAAATCCGGCGTCTTTGTTTAAAATTTGCACTTCCGCCAACTGTACATTGTCATCAGGAACGATCACCATCAAGTTTTGAGCCGGTTGCAGTACCGCACCTAATGTATGGACGCTGAGTTGTTGAACTGTTCCTGTGACGGGTGAGCGAATGACTTCAAGTTGCTCCCGTACCTGAGCTTTTGCCAGCTCTTGCTCTAAAACGACCAATTGAACTTCGGCTTGTTTTCTTTTATCAAACCATTCACGCTCTTTTTGGGTTTTCAGGCTGTTTAAGCGTTCTTCCAGGCTAATATATTGCGATTGCAGAACATGAAATTCCGCATTTTGTTGGGCAATCAGGCGCTCTGTTTCCAGAAACTCTTTTTCCTGTTCAAGATACTCAACTTTACTGATCACCTGTTTTTGACTTAAGGTCTGACGTGCTTTTAAACGCTGGCTGATATTTTGCCGGAGCTTGGTGAGCGCATGAATATCGCTTTTTCGTGATTGTTGAGAAGAGAGATTCACGTTCATCTCTGCTTTCAGATTTGTTACTCCTGCTTCATATTCTCTTTTCTCACGGGAATAGTTTTCAACCACTTGTGTTTGTTGAGATGCCGGTAATGATTGAAACAGTGTCTGGGCTGTGGGTTCCTGCCCTTCGGTTAAAGCCTGATAACGAATTTTTTCGTGGGCTTGATACTCGATCTGCTTGAGTAACCGGGTGATATCCTGGTTAACACCGAGTGTGTTGAGGGTCAGAAGTGGGGCGTTTTTCTCTACCCGCAGCCCATTCTGAACATGGATAGCGGTCACCCGGCTCTGTTCGTATGCTTGAATTATCTGAGAACGGCCAGAGACAATCAGGCGACCGGTTGCGGTTGCCTGAACATCCAACTTACCCAGATAAGCCCAGAGCAAGGCGATGATCATGCCGATACTGAGTGTTATGGCGGTGTAGCGGGCGAAAGGTGACGGTGGGCGTTGTGATAACGCTAAGTGTGTCGGTAAAAAGTCATAGTGCTGTGGGCGACAGCGCAACCGTGATTTCATTCTATCCTTAAACGCTTTAATCATGGCAAGGCACCTCCTGTTTTAATTCCTGTTGTAATTGCCAGAGTTTCCGGTACTGTTTGCCGTAGTTAAGCAACTGATCGTGAGAGCCTTGTTCGATAATTTCCCCCTGATTAAGCACAATGATGCGATCACAATGACGCACGGTTGAAAGCCGGTGGGCGATAGTGATAACGGTTCTGTCCCGGGCAATTTTTGCCATATTTGCTTGAATGCGTGATTGTGATTCGTCATCAAGCGCGCTGGTTGCTTCATCAAGAATGAGGATTTTGGGGTCAGCAAGGAGAGTCCGGGCAATAGCAAGCCGCTGACGCTGACCACCAGACAAAGATTGCCCGCCTTCTGCAATGGTTGTGTCATATCCCATCGGCTGCCTGAGAATAAATTCATGAGCGCCTGCCAGTTTGGCGACTTTAATCACCGATTCCAGGCTGGCATCGGGTCTCGACTGAGCGATATTTTCATATACTGTTTTGTTAAATAAGAAATTTTCTTGCAAAACGACACCAACTTGTTGTCTGAGTGTTTCGATACCTATGTTTTGCAATGGAATACCATCTATGGTGATTGTGCCTGTTTCCGGGGAATAAAGGCGGAGTAATAAACGTGCCAGCGTGCTTTTCCCGGAACCGGAAGTACCCACAATACCAATGGTTTCTCCAGCTCTGATATTAAGGGTCAGTCCTTTGATGGTTGGCGGAATATCTGGTTGATAGCGAAAGACAATGTTATTAAACGAAACTGCACCATGCAGCGTGACCTGTTGCTGGCCAGATTGTTGCTCGGTGGGTAGATTTAACATATCGCCTAATTTATCTACGGCTACCCGGGTTTTGATAAATTGCCCCCACAACTCCACCAGCCGGGCTAACGGTTGGGAAGTGTGGTTGACCATCATATTGAAAGCGATCAACTGACCAATGGTCATTTGCAGTGATAAAACCTCTGATGCTCCTAACCAGAGAATCGCGGCATTGGTAACTTTTTGCAGTAGCATGACAATATGGTTTGAGCGATTACTCAATTGCTGTACTGCATAACTGGTCTCGACCATCTTCTCTGTCTGGCTATCCCAGCGGCGAATGAATCTCGGTTCTACAGCCAGGCTTTTAAGGGTTTCAGAACCGGAAACGGTTTCGGTCAGAAAAGAGGTATTTATCGCGGCATGAGTGAACTGTTCTTCAACCGCCTTCTCCATACGGGGAGTCAGCCACCACGCCAGAATGGCATAAAAAGGGATAGTGGCGATAAAAACCCAGGTAAGTGTGCTGGATAACAGGCTCATCACATAGATAAAAACAAACATAAACAGGACATCAACGGATAAAGTGAACATTGAACCGGTCAGAAACTCCCTGACGGTATCCAGTTCACGAACCCGCGTGACAATCGCACCCACCTGACGGGATTTAAAGAAGAGTAAAGGCAGACCGAACAGATGCTTGACCAGTTTTAATCCCAGTTTGATATCGATTCGGTTGGCGGTATGAGCGTATTGGTATTCACGTAACCCACGTAAAATCACCTCTATGATGCCTGCGATAATTAAGCCAAAGACTAATACATCAAGGGTTGATAGTGCCTGATGGATTAAGACCTTATCCATAACCACCTGAATAACTAATGGTGAAATTAGGGCAAGAATTTGCAGTACAAAAGAAAATAACAATACTTCACATAGGTTTTTCTTTTGCGCCAAAAATTCTGGAATAAACCAGCTAATGTCAAATTTATTTTGTTTTTGTTTTACTTTAATCCATTTTCCATTCCACTCTTCCATTAGTTTTTCTGTAGACCATACTTTTGGGGTTTCTTCGTTCACTTTCTGAATGAGTGAATTATCTTTGTTCGATTTGGCTAAAACAAAAGGCAGGCCATTATTATCAAACAAGATTGCGGGTAATGGTATGTCATGATATTTCTTTCTGACAGAGTGCTTATTTACAAGAGATAAGTTAAATTTTTTCTCTATATCCTTTATATAAGTATGGTAACAATTAGAGTTTTTTAAGTTATCAATATCACTGATATTGTTCTTTCCATTGCAAATCATCAGTATTAACTTTAATGATGATAGGGTTAATTTCTCAATCTCATTCATGAATAAATATCTTTAGAATTTGTATAAACAATGTTTGCATAATATATTAATAGAACCAGATTATTATGTTACCTGTTTGTTGTGTTGTAATTTAATGTCACTTAATTATCTTATATTTGTTGTCGGTAACAGTGTGGGTAAATAGGACTATATATGGGGGGTAAAGAGACTTTTTATGTGTAAAATATTGATTTTGAGTTTTTTCTCTATATTATTTTATTGATTCACTCACCTTTCAAACATTATGGATATATAAATTCAGGACACTTCTGAATTAAATTTTACTTGTTAGAAATGTTGTTTAATTTTATTGGTAAATTGTTTATTTTTGGTAAATAAAAAATATGTCTGAAAAATTCGTACAAACTATCTCTAGTGTCAATTATAACAAGGGCGTTTTTTCTCTTTATTTCGTTGGTCAGGAACAAAACCGGATGGCGAATGGAATAATGGCAGAAAATGATAATGAACTTGAATTAAAGCAAGTCATCCATATGCCTGCATCAGGATTTATGTATATGGTTTCTATGGTTAAAAATATGTTGGAAGATCCACGTATGGCGGCTGAGTTTGACAAACTGGTCGCGGCCGGGTTTTTACCTGCTCCGCAAGTCACAGAAGAACAAACAGCGTTAGAATCTATGGTGGAAGAACCTGCTAATTCTAAGAAACGCCCATCTAAAAACGCAAAATAACACCTGACGGTTAAGTAACGCATGGCGATTATACATCAACCAGCGAAACTGAATACCGCAGAAATTCAGGCAATGATCGGAGGAGTGATGCTGCTGAGTCAGTATTCTCCTCTGCATCGAAGGTACCTTGTGTCCGAGTGGCAACAGCGTATCTTGCCTGCGTTTGAACTGAATCAGTTTTGCTACTATGCAGATGAACAAGGGCGCCCAATTGCTTTTTGTAATTGGGCTTTTTTATCTGAACAAAACCGGGAAGAGATTCTTTCCGGAGAAAGAGAGATTATCCATACGGACTGGCGTTCAGGACCGTATATTTTTTTTCCCGAAATGATTGCGCCTTTTGGACATGGCCGCGAAGTTGCCAGGGATTTACGCCGCCGTGTCTTTTTGCCGTGGAAAGGCCAGAAGGCTTGTACTGTCCGTGGGAAACTTGATGTCCAAAACAATCGCTGTATTCGTCAGGTGCAGTGGTTTTTTGTTTAATTTCTATATTATTATTTAAAGGCTTTCTCATGGGGAAATCATCGAATAGAAGTACCGAGTACTTCTTTACTGGAAAATACTACGACGATAATGATGGTAATAGTATTACTGCTATTGGTGTTGGTGGTGAAGTTTATGCTTATGGCGGAAATGATGATGTTACTGTTGGTTCATTTAAAGTCGATGTATACCATACAGATGGTGACCTTGCGGTAAAGGGAGCTTCAGGTTACACCGGCATTAGTAAAACGGGAAATGGTAGTCTGTCATTTGCGGGTGCAGCCGGTGCAGCTTTTATTAATCACACGGGTGATACGGGAAATTTAAATTATTCGGGTGCCGCCGGCTACAACAAACTGGTTCGTAAAGGTTTGTCTGGTGATACAAATTTTAAAGGGGTCGGTGGATACAATAAGTTATGGCATGAAACTAACAGGGGAAATTTAGATTTTGCCGGTGCAGGGGCATACAATGACATTGACCATACCTGGTTTAACCGTTATCAAGATTCACAGGGAAATGTGACTTTTAATGGCGCAGGCGCTGCAAACAGCATCAATTCACGAGTAGAGAGCGGTAACGTTACATTTCATGGGGCAGGTGCTGATAATCACATCGTACGCAAAGGTAAAGAAGGTAACATTATCTTACGTGGTGCGGGGGCATCGAATCGCATTGAGCGTGTACGCCAAAATGAAGATCGGTATGAACAGACCGGCGGTGATATTACTTTTGAAGGTGCGGGCGGTTATAACAAACTCTATTCTGATGTCGCACATGGCAATATTAATTTCTCCGGTGCGGGTGCTTACAATGAAATCACCAGAATAGACGCGAATAGCAATTTCGATGATGAGACACTGGAATTTGCTAAAGCTAAAGAAATCGTATTGATGACAGCAACGATGGGAGGAAACGGGAGCCAGGAGTTTCAGCACGTTACAGGTATTAAATCAACCGTCGAACCGGATACCTATCTTTTTGCGTTTGCTGACAAAATGTACACTAAAATCAGCAAAGTCCAGCTTCAAAATAATCCCACCACGGGTAGACTCGGTTATCATGCCACTTCTTGGTATAAAGCAGGTAATCACCTTAAAGATCTTGCTGTGAAAGAAATTTCGTCAGGCAATGGATTTGTCGCGGTAAACGCTAATGGCGCTTACCGTCTCTCCAGTTTGGTTTTTGAGCATCAGCAACCCATCGAGATTCATGCTATTGAGGAAAGCCTGCTGATAGATCAGTGGGTAACCTATGCGGATGGCATGGTGATTAAAGCAGAGGATATCTTGCTAGGTGATGCCAAAATGGGGGGATATGCGATCTTCTCTGATGGTCGCAAAGTCGATGTTTCCCCAGTCAAATCGAACCGGCAGCCCAATACTTATGTATATGCCAAGGTCATGGGGCGATATACCAAAATCGTTGAAGTTCAGTTGAAAAACGATCCTGATACAAGGCAACTGAAATACAACGCACTAGCATGGTACAAAGCAGGCGATCATACGCGTAATTTGGCTAATAAAGAGCTTTCCTATGCTAACGGATATACCTCTATTGGTCCCGGTTACACGTTAAGCCAGCTTCAATATGGTGTTAATACGGTGCGCCGTACCTCCCATCGATTAGTACATAGTGAAGAATATCGTCAGCAAGACTTTGTAAAGTCATCCACAAGCAGTGGTTACGTTAATTTTAGCGGTGTGGGTGGTGGAAACGTTATTAAATCTAATGTCACGCGAGGAAATGTTAATTTTAAGGGTGCAGGGGCGGCGAACGTCATTTTACACGGCTCAGAATTCGGTGATACGAGTTTTGATGGAGCTGGTGCAGCTAACGTCATTGTAAAACGTGGTGAAAAGGGCGATCTGACATTTCATGGTGCGGGTTTAGCCAATGTTCTGGTTCACCAAAGCCAGAGCGGGAAAATGGATGTTTATGCTGGTGGCGCGGTAAATGTTCTTGTGCGTGTTGGGGATGGACAATACCTGGCTCATCTTTTGGCTTATGGCAATATTTCGATCCACAAAGGCGGTGGTAACAGCCGGGTGCTGATGTTGGGCGGGTACAACACTCATACCCAAATCGGTAATGGCAATGGGAACTGGTCTGGTGTGGGCGGTTTTAATGTCATCACCCAGGCGGGAACAGGGGATATCTCCTCCGTACTTTTGGGGGGCGCTAACGTGCTCACTAAGCTCGGTGCGGGAGATCTGGTTTCCGGTATGTTCGGTGGCGCCAATATTATCACTCATCTCAGTGATGAGATCGAAACTGCTGACACCACCGTCATTGCGCTGGGTGGAGCCAACATCTTTACCAAGAAAGGGAAAGGCAATGCCTTGGCGGTAATGGGTGGTGGTGCCAATGTTCTCACGCATATCGGTGACGGTAATACCACGGGCGTTATGCTCGGGGGCGCTAATGTTTTGACCAAAGTTGGAAAGGGTGACACGACCGGCATCATGTTTGGCATTGGTAACGTATTGACCCATGTTGGTGAAGGTTTGACACTGGGTGTGATGGTCGCGGCAGGAAATATCTTCACCACAGTCGGGGAGGGTACATCGATTGCGGCCATGATTGGTGCAGGCAACCTGTTTACTCAGGTCGGCAAAGGGGATGCATGGGCGTTAATGGGCGGTGCAGTGAACGTCTTTACCAAAGTGGGTAACGGTAACGCGCTGGCATTGATGGTAGCTGCGGGCAATGTGTTTACTCATATTGGCGACGGTACCAGCGTTGCTCTGATGCTGGCAAAAGGCAATATCGCCACCAAAGTGGGTAACGGCATGGCTCTGTCAGCAATGATTGGTCAGGCCAATATCTTTACCCATGTGGGGGATGGCGATACTTTTGCCGCCATGATTGGTGGCGCCAATGTGCTGACCAAAGTCGGTAATAACCTGACCGCCGCCTTAATGATAGGGAAAACCAATATCTATTCGCATATGGGTGATGGCACCAGTATCGGTTTGGTTGCCGGTGAACTGAACGTGATGACCAAAGTCGGTGAGGGTACAACGCTGGCGGCAATGTTTGGTAAAGCCAATATTATGACCCATGTCGGGAGTGGTTTAACCGGCGTGTTAGCACTAGGTGAGGCCAATATCGTTACCAAAGTGGGTGATGATTTTATGGGGGTTGTTGCCGCGGCGAAAGCGAATGTTGTTACGCATGTTGGCGGCGCGACAACCGCTGGTATCCTGTTTGGCAAAGGCAATATTCTGACCAAAGTGGGAGACGGTACCACGATCGGCCTGCTTATTTCCGATGTGGGTAACGTGATGACTCATGTTGGAAAAGGGACGACGGTGGGTTTTGCCAAAGGTAAAGCCAATCTTATTACCAAAATTGGAGATGGTGCCGGGGTGAACGCGGCTTGGGGGGAAGTCAATATTCTGACGCAGGTTGGTGATGGCGACCGTTACAACTTCGCCAAAGGTAAAGCCAATCTCATTACCAAAGTGGGGAATGGACAAGAAGTCACGGTGGTTCAGGGTGATGCCAATATCATTACTCATGTGGGTAACGGAGATGACTACACGGGTGCTTGGGGCGAAGCTAACGTTATCACCAAGGTAGGAGATGGACGCAATGTGGTGCTTGCTAAAGGCAAGGCTAATATTGTTACTCAGGTAGGTAAGGGCGACAGTTTTAACGTCTTATGGAGCGAAGGCAATGTCGTCACCAAAGTGGGTGACGGTATGCAGGTGACGGTGGCAAAAGGGAAAGCTAACGTAACCGCGACAGTAGGCAATGGCTTAAATGTAACTGCTGCTCATGGTGACACTAATATTAACACCCATGTGGGTGATGGTATTTCGGTTAACGTGGCGTGGGGGAAATATAACGTCAATACCAAAGTTGGCAATGGCCTCAATATTGCGGTAATGAAAGGCCAGGGCAACGCTAATATTCAGGTTGGCCATGGTTTAGATGTAAATGCCTCTTATGCACATAACAACGTGGCAATTAAGATTGGTGATGGTGATTTTTACAGCTTGGCGGTTGCATCGAGTAATACAGAAAGCAACAAACTTGCTTCTTTCTTCGACAATATTAAACAAACTGTACTCGGTGTAGGAGGTAGTCAGGCGATTAACTATCTGGTGCATGGGGATGAGGCTAATACGTCAGGCACTCACAAAGGCAGAGGTGCAATTAACTTAACCGAAGTTTCTACCATTGATGGTTTTAAGATGGATGAAATTGATCAAGTTGGTTCGGACTTAAGTGGTCGTCTGAGTTGTTCTGTAACAGCGGTAGAAGTGCCTGATATTGACTCAATAGAAAGTTCTTTAGCTGGTTCGCTGAATCGAAAAACGCGATCGGGATCGGATCGGAACCAAAACCTGATCGTCAATGGTGACTTTGAACAAGGTAATCAAGGTTGGCAGTCAACTCATGGTGTTGAGGCATATAATCCGGCGAATGCTTACGGCCTTAATAATGCGGGTCATGGAAAACGAGTCAGTGAACTTGATGTAAATGTTAACACCACGCTTTCGCAGGAGCTGCAAAATCTGTCTGAAGGCGAAGTGGTTTCACTGAGCTTTGACTTTGCTAAACGTTCAGGTCTTGCTTCAAGCGAAGGTATGGACGTGCTATGGAATGGTAAAAGTATCTTCTCAACCTCTGGCAACGAAGTTGAATGGCAAAACAAGACACTGCAATTAACCGCACAAGAAGGTACTAACCGAATTGAATTTAAAGGTATGGGCTGGAATGATGGGCTAGGCTATATCTTAGATAATGTCGTTGTAAAATCTGAAATGTCATTGATTCTGAATGGTGACTTTGAACGAGGTGATCAAAGCTGGCAGTCAACCAATGGCGTTGAAGCCTATAATGCGGCAAGTGCTTACGGCCTTGATAACACAGGTCATGGCTCACGGGTCAGTGAACTTGATGTGGATACCAGTACGACTATTTACCAGGATCTGAAAAACCGGTTTGAAGGTGAAGTCATTTCATTAAGCTTTGATTTTGCAAAACGTGCAAATAGCATTACGTTTAATGAAGGCATGGAAGTTATTTGGAATGGTGAAAGTAAATTTACCATTACAAATGGTGATGCTGCGTGGCAGCATAAGACACTGGAATTAATCGCGAAAGCGGGTATTAACCGAATCGAATTTAAAGGTATCGGTGATGATAATGGTATTGGCTATATTCTGGACAATATTGTTGCGAAATCTGAAAGTCCATTGCAAGTCAATATGGTTACCGAACAGGCGAAGCAGGATAAAACTGCTCAAAGTGCGTTAAGTGATAAAGAAAGAGCCGAAAAAGATCGTCAGCATTTAGAACAAGAAAAAAATAATCAACTGGCGGCCATTGCAAAATCACAATCTCAATTGGAATCAACAGATCGGGAAGCGCTTAACCGGAATGGGCAAGTGCAGAGTGATGCAATAAAAGAAGAAGCTCAGGCAGTGACTGAAGAGCTGACTTTAATAGCTGACAGGTTTAAACAACTTAAAGATGAGACTGATAATAGCCGTGAGTTAGATAGCCATTATCTCGACTATACGGGAGGAATCTCTGAGGAGATCCAGAAACGGCTGGATGACATCAAACCGACATTAGAAAAACGGCTGGCAGATATACATCGGGATACTATTGATACACAGCAAAAAGTAAAAGATACCGTGGTGCTATCAGAAGCTGGTGCCGAAAAAGGTAAACAAAATCGTGATAAGGCAATTCTTGATGGTGTAGGTGCGCAATTCAAAGCAGATCGGAGAAAAGAAGACGCACTTTCACAGCAGCAGCAGGCAGAAAAGGCGAAGGATAACGCCAATATTGCGTATCAGAATGCAGAAAGCCGTGGTAAGCGTGATACCGCAGCGGCGGAGAGTCAAGCCGCTCAGACTCAAGCTGATGCTAAAGGGGCGAAATTGAGTGATTCCAAACCTGCTCGCATTGGTGCAAGTGGCAGCGGTTTGTCAGGAGAAAAAGCCTATGAGTCAACAGGAGCGGGGGAAACCGGCAGCCATATTGATCCTGAATCGATGCCAGAAGCGAGAAACAGATATTATCAAGGGCTGACTGAAGAAGAATTGCAAGCGTTAGAGAATGCTAAACAGGCTGTTAGCCGGTTGCAGATCAACGCGGGAGTTCGTGCGAAAAATACCGGTGTTTCGCTTACTCCGCGGTCTGTTGAAACACAATCTGACAACATTGTGATACCTCCTTTACATGAGACGCGTGAACTCATCAGAAAAGCGCCGATAATGTCTGGTATCAATCTGGAAGGATTGGGGGAAAGCAAAAAGAAGGCGATCGAGTCTTCCGTACTCAGTCGTGCACAGAAAGTCGCTCACATCTACCGTTGGCTTGATAATGGTAACCATAGTGCGTCGGACGGATATATTCCTGTTCCCGGATTTAAGCGTGTTAATGCAGATATTTCTGATAAAACCAGGCAACGTATAGTAACTTTTGTTGAAAAGCATCTCAGGAATCCCAATGCCAAAAACAATGTACCTGAGAATGAAATTGCATCTTTAGCGAAACTGTTTGTTGACGCGACTCTGGATTATGACTGGAATAAACGAGTTGAATTTATTGCCAAAATAGACAGCTATGGCTATAGCTTTGAACCTGCTCGTGATGACAAAAGTATTGTTTCATTCTGGTCCGGGAAGAGTTTTAGAAAGCATCGAGATGTTCTTGAGGCAGCACAACCGGATGGTAAGAAAATTGTTTACGATCTTGATGTGCAGGGAAATGCTTTTGCGATTCAACTCAATCAGCAACTCATGCGTTGGGGAATCATGTACCTTGCCGATCTGGAAAATAGTGAGCATAAAGCGCTAAGAGCGGCAATTGATGCTGCTACGTATAGCAACACTGGTTTCTGGAGTTCCGTCTATGCAGCAGGATCGCGTGGTGATGTTTATTTGATCTCTGAGGGGGGCTTACGTCTTGGTAACTATTTCTGGAATGTTGAATTACCTGTATTGCGTAAACTACAACGTGAAGGATTAGTGGGTGAAATTCGATTGTTGGATAAACCGGCAAGTGAATATAAAGGGTTGCCGACAGAATCTATTGGCCGCAAATTAACCGAGGCGGGGATTACTGTGCAGGCACGGTTTGATGCTTTGACTATTGAAGAGCAAGAAAAACGGCAGGCAGTTAACCCCGGTGGTTATAAAGCCGATACCGTTGTTGATCTCGATATTAAGCTCAGCGCTGTCGACACGATGCTGAATCAAGCATTGCCGTTTTATGGATTACGTACAGAACGTAACTTATTAGTACAAAAGAGTGATGAAGGATTTGAGGTGCGTTCATGGCCTGGTAGTGGCAATGAGATTAAGAGAATTATTGTAAAAAATACGACCAGTAATAATCTGCTGAAAGCAGTTGAACGTTTTATTCTTGCTAATTATGACAATTATGCACAGTTACCTGATGAGTTATATTTCATGGCAGATCGGATTATATCACATCATCAAGGACATACCCGAATTCTTACTGAGAAAGTGAATGGCATCTGGAGGCCCGTGCCAAAATTGATGTCGGTGAGTGAGTTCCAGGAAGCTGCATCTGTTTTGGGTAAAATGCGTGGGGACAGTTACCAAAAAGTCATTGATGCATTAGAGAGTTATCAGAATACCCGACAAGGAAGGAAAGACGATGGATTGGATATGATTGAAAAATTATCCAATTTGCGCCAACAGGTTGAAGGCTATCTCTTAGGTCATCCTGATTCAGATCGTGTACCGGCAATGAAGGCCTTGTTGTCTCAAATTAACACACGCTTTGAAGAATCGATGATATTTACTGAATCTACAGTGAGGATCTCAGAACCAAGGGATTTCAGTAGCTTGTACGATAAGCTTGTCAATGCCAATCTTAAGGATTCAAAACACCTTTATATTGATGAAAATGGTGATTTTGTCACTCGAGGCAAGGCAAATATTCATATTAATCAGAAAGCGGAAAGTGCTGATAAAGCGGTTGAGCAAGTCAAAGCGGCGGTTATTAAAGAATATGGTCAGGATGTTTCTGATGCCGTTTTCTCGAATCTGAAAGCCAGTGATTTATCGAACGATGGTAAAGGTATTGATATTTCTGGTTTAAGAAAGATCCATCAGGCGATTGAGCATGTGTCGATACCTTCTGGCTCTCAGAGCGAAAATCATGATGTGGCAAAAAAAAACTTATTCCAAGAAGTGGGTTATACCATTTTTGACCTTAAAGCAGGTGGAAAACAACTGGCTGATTACTCATTCCACTTTAGTCAGAATGAGGATTTGTTGGGCGAGCTTAAGAAGCTTGTGCCAGAAATTGGTCATGTTCGCCTGACCAATGGTAATGACGTTCAGTCTAAAGAGTTTCTGGAAGGAATATGCTTTGCTCTGTCTTCCCGCTATATGATGGAAGAACGTGTGAATGGCGTGGGAGGCGGAAAAGCTTATATGGCATGGTTGAAGGATGTGGTTAAAGCCTACAACGACAACGCCGTGAATAAGAAAACCGACATCAACTCTGTTGAATCTTCTTTGCTTAATCAATATCGCCGTCAGAAAGCTGGCCCCGCTATCGAAAAGTTGTTGTCAATACAACATTTTCAACAACTTGATGCTGGCAGTTTGATCGAGAAGGCGAAGGGAAATATTGACTATAGTGCAAGGTTAAAAGCAAATGGGTTAACAGGAGCGAGGAGCGGTGATCCGTTGAATCATGATTCTGGTGGCTATGAGTCTGTTATGGAGCAACTGCGCAATGTGAAGCAATCGACTTATATGACATTTATGTCTGAAGATCATGCCATGTCGGTAGTTGTGCATAAGAGCGAAGCTCGGACAATCTGGTCATTCTTCGATCCTAACTTTGGCGCTAACTCGTTTGATCACTATGATGATTTTCGCCGTTTTATGGATTCTTTCCATAAGAGCATTGTCACAGGTTACCGATCTCTTATAGGTTATCAATATGCTCCTGCCAGCCCAGAGGGCAGTTCAAAACTAAGCTTCAATATTAACTATAATATATTTGAAGGTAGTGATGTTACGGATTATGACAGTACTTGGAAACAGGCGCGTGAGGGTGAACAAAGTTATGTATTGCGTGCACTGAAAGAGCAGGAAAAAATGTTTTCGCTGGATTCAGGTGTCAAAGGGCGGATCGTGGATTACCGTGAAGATGTTATCACTCTGGAAGTCACGGATAAGAAAGGCCGGAAGGTTTCTGTTGAAGTAGAAAGCAACAACTTTAAACAAGCAGCCAGTTTCGTACAGTTGAATATCGGTCAGATATTTGCTGATCCGACTGTCAGTAAATTGATATTGAAAGGTTCGGCGAATGGTGATGTAACGGTATCTGTGCTGGGAAAATTATCGTCAGACACTGTTCTAAAAAACAAAGATGTTGAATCTTGGGATCGCATTGCCGTTACACAACAAACCGATGGTAGCGAAACGCGCTTTGATGGTCAGATCATTATCCAGATGGAAGATGATCCTGTGGCAGCCAAAGCGGCGGCAGACTTGGCGGGTAAACACCCAGATTCCAGTGTGGTTGTTCAGCTTGATTCTGATGGTCAACACCGTGTCGTCTATGGTGATGCCTCTAAATTTAAACCATCGGATAAGCTACGCTGGCAGGTTGTGGGGCATGGACGTGATGAATCAACACAGAATCATACCCATATAAGTGGTTACAGTGCGGATGAACTAGCAAGAAACCTGAAACAGTTCAGTCAGAACTTTAGTCAGGCAGGTAAGCCAGATCACATCAGTATTGTGGGCTGTTCACTGATTAGTGATGATAAACGGGATGGTTTTGCCCGTCACTTTATCACTGCTTTAAAGGCGCAAGATATCCACACGAGTGTTTCGGCTCGCCGTAGTGATGTTGCTGTTGATGTCACCGGACGTAAATTTACCCGGGATGAAAATAATCAATGGGTCAATAACCTGGCTGATAACAAAATCGTATTGAGCTGGGATGAGAAAGGCGAACTTGAAACCCATTCAGAGCGGGTTCGTCGTGGTATTGCTGAAGGGGATATTGACCTCTCCCGTGTTGGTATCACGGATGTGGATACACCGGCTAAAGGCGTTATTGCGGATAATGCCGATATTTTCACTGCGCCAGAGAAGCGTAAAAACAAGACTGAAATTGACTCAGGTAACGTATCAAATAATCAGCTCAGTTACTCCGGCAATATCCAGGTGCATGTGGGGAATGGTGAAACGACCTTACTTAACTGGGGGACGTCGAACTTAGGTATCAAGGTGGGCAATGGCGGTTTTAAATCATTAGCTTTCGGTGACAACAATGTGATGGTTCACATTGGTCATGGCGGCAGTAAACATAGCGTGAATATCGGCGGCTATCAGGCGCTTGAAGGGGCACAAATGTTTATTGGTAACCGTAACGTTAGCTTCAACGTGGGCCGCAGTAATGACCTGATGATCATGATGGATAAATCAATCCCGACGCCACCACTGGTTAATCCATTTGATGGTGCCGCACGTATTTCCGGCGTACTGCAAAACATTGCCGATTCCGGTGAGAAACAAGATTGGTTAGCGGTACAAGATCAGCAATGGACATTGTCTGGTGCGAAGAAATTTGTTCAGGATATGTCTGGCTTAGACCAGACCAGCAGTGTGGATTACAACACTTTGGTTGATCTGGATTCTCAGCATGAACGCAGCAGCCGTGGCCAGAGAAATGATACTGAAGCCGCGTTGAATAAGAAATTTAACCAGTGGTTAAGTAGTAATAGCAATAACGCTGATATGGGCAAAATGAGCCGTGCAGATAAATTCCGTCAAGCCAATGAGAAACTGGCCTTTAACTTTGCGGTCGGTGGTCAGGGTGCGGATATTCAGGTGACAACCGGTAACTGGAACTTGATGTTTGGTGACAATATCCACTCTATTCTGGATACTAACCTAGGTTCCTTACTTGGTTTGATGACTCAGCAATATTCGGCAACGGGTATGGCGAAGACCACCTTCACCTATAACCCGCAGGATTTGCCGCGTCAGCTTAAAAACAAGCTGCTTGGTCGATTGGCGGAAGTGGGGGCTGATACCACTTTAGCGGATATCTTTGGTGTGGATTACACCGCGGATGGCCGGATTGTTTCCCGCACAGGCGAGCCTGTGGATGGCGTGGCTATTCTGAAAGAGATGATTGAAGTCATTGGGCAATTCAGTGGTGAACAACTGCAAGCCTTCACTGATCCAAGTAAACTGCTTGATGGCTTGAAATCTCATCTCAACATGGGTAAGGATGGCATCAGATCATTTGCGGAAAGCCATGGCCTGAAAGAGAAAGAGCCTGATGGAAATGAAACAGGCAAAGTTTCAGTAGTCGATACTGAAAAAGCACAAATCAGTGCTCCAGTTACTGACAGCACTAAACTGGAGCGTGCGTTTGGCTTTAATTCACTGAATCTGCCTAACCTGTTTGCGACGATATTCAGTAAAGACAAGCAAGAAGAGATGGCATCGTTGGTGACCAATCTCAAAGAGAATCTGACGGCTGATTTGCTCAATATGCAAGAGAAAACATTCGATTTCCTGCGTAATAGTGGTCATTTGCAAGGGGATGGCGACATCCACATATCGTTGGGTAACTACAACTTAAACTGGGGCGGCGACGGAAAAGATCTCGGTGCTTATCTGGGCGATAACAACAACTTCTGGGGAGGTCGTGGTGATGACGTTTACTACGCGACAGGGGTATCCAATATTTTCACCGGAGGTGAAGGTCAGGATCTGGGGGTCCTGATGGGGCGTGAAAATACGATGTTTGGCGGCCAAGGGGATGATACCGCAGTTGTTGCCGGGCGTATTAACCATGTCTTTATGGGTGAGGGTGATGATCAAGCATTTGTCTTTGGTGAAGGCGGTTTGATTGATGCTGGAAAAGGCCGGGATTATGTCGTGGCCTCAGGGAACTACAACCAGGTGGATGCCGGAGAAGATCAGGATTATGTCGTGACCATCGGTAATAACAACCGGGTTGAGCTTGGTAAAGGGAATGATTTTGCCAGGGTCTTTGGTAATGACAACTGGATCGGCGGTCATTCAGGCAATGATAGCATTAAGCTGATGGGCTACCATGCGGTTATCAATGGTGGTGATGGTGATGATCATCTGATAGCGGAAACCATTTCGAAGTTCAGCCAGTTTGATGGCGGTGATGGTCAGGATCTGCTGGTGCTGGGCGGTTACCAGAATAAATTTACAGGCGGCGCAGGTGTAGACAGCTTTGTGGTCAGCGGCAAGGTGATTGATAACCTGGTAAATGATATCAGTGCAGAAGATATGATCGTCTTTAATGATATTAACTGGCAAAACCTATGGTTCCAGCGTAGTGGATACGATTTGGTATTGTCAGTGAACCGTTATACTCAGGATAAAACCGCTCAGGGTATCTTTGAATCGTTAGGTTCAGTTACCTTTAATAATTACTTTAATGGCAATCGCGCTAAATTGGTGGTTCAGATGAGTGATAAGAACGCATTGGGAGAGCGTGAATTTACTGCGCTTTCAGATAACGCGGTTGATTCATTGATCCAGGCAATGAGTAGTTTTGCACCTACCGCGGGCGATAATGGTTTTATTGAAAATTTAGTCGGTAAAGCGAAAGTTGCTATTACGACGGCGTGGACAGATACCATTATAGAGAAAGGAAAATTTGCTTAGTTAACTCTCTATACTAAAAGTAGAATGAATAATGAAAATGGCTCACAGAATAGGTGAGCCATTCTTTTACGTATGAATAACGAGTGGTTATTATAGATTTCTCGTTAACTAATTGTTATTTATTTGATGAAATTTTTTGCTAAAAAAGTAGGATGTTATTATCTAATTTACTTATATGATTTTACTCGTTATAATTTTTTAATGTTTTTACTTTGGTGGAATAAAATAATTGGTTCTAATTAATAAGAAGTTATATCTTAGTTTAGCAATGACTTTATTATCTTTTCTGTATTTTTAGTGTTCTTGTCGAAAAATACATGTACATTAAATATTTTTGAATTTTTTATTCCTTTAATTTTTCTGGAATGAAACAGGCTAATGGATGAAATAACTTTGAATTAGGTATTTTATATAAGCGATATAATTGATTTTTATTATTGGGGATTTTTCTGTTAAAAGATCAGAAAATTTTAACTGTTTTTCAGGAAATTGAATATTCAAAGCAACCGCTGTATTCATTAAATACCGTGGTTTTCTGCTTAACCTCAGCTATAAATTAAAGGATTATTTATGGGGAAATCATCAAATAGAAGTACAGAGTATTTCTTTACTGGAAAGTATTACGACGATAATGATGGTAATAATATTACTGCTATTGGTGTTGGTGGTGACGTTTATGCTTATGGCGGGGATGACAATGTTACGGTTGGTTCATTTAAAGTCGATGTATACCATACAAATGGTGAACTTTCGGTAAAAGGCGCGGCAGGTTACGCAGGTATTTGTAAAACGGGAAATGGCGGCCTGTCATTTGCGGGTGGGGCAGGCGCTGCTTTCATTGATCATATGGGTGAAAAGGGGGATTTGTATTATTCAGGGGCTGCCGGCTATAACAAACTGGTTCGTAAAGGCTTATCGGGTGACACCCGTTTTAAGGGGGCGGGAGGATATAATGAGTTATGGCATGAAACTGACCAGGGCAATTTGTATTTTGTCGGCGCAGGGGCAGCTAATGATATTGACCGTACCTGGTTTAACCGTTATCAGGGGACTCAAGGTGATGTGACATTTAATGGCGCGGGTGCGGCAAACAGCATTAATTCGCGGATGGAAAGTGGTGATATCACTTTTGAAGGTGCCGGCGCGGATAATCATATTGTGCGGAAAGGCAGAGAAGGCAGCATTATCTTACGTGGCGCAGGAGCATCAAACCGCATTGAGCGTATACGCCACAGTGAGGATGTGTATGAACAGACTCGCGGTGATATCACTTTTGAAGGTGCCGGTGGCTATAACAAGCTCTATGCCGATATTGCCCATAGCAATATCAATTTCTCTGGTGCAGGGGCTTATAACGAAATTACCCGGGTGGGTGCGGAGAATGAAATAGAATTTGCGCAAGCCAAAGATATTGTTATGACATCGGCAACAATGGAAGGGGGTTGGATTGAGCAACCTCAGCCAGTTAACGCAATTAAATCCACCATAGAGCCTGACACTTATCTGTTTGCATTTGCCGATAATGTTAATACTAAAGTCGTTGCCGTGCGACTCCAGAATGATCCTGATACCGGTAAACTCCGTTATTACGCTACTGCCTGGTATAAGGAAGGTCATCATCTTAAAGATTTGGCTGCGGAAAAGATCGCAATGAATAATGGATTTTTTCCGATTGAAAACGAAGAGGATATTAATCTTGCCAGTATTAACCTTCTATATCGACAAACAACCACGATACATGGTATCGAGGAAGCGGTATTGCCAAGTAAGTGGGTGACTTATGCTGGTGGTACCCATGTTAAAGCGGAAAATGTCACACTGAGTGATGCCAAAATAGGAGGATATGCCATCTCTGCGGATGGTTCGAAAATTGATGTATCCGCAGTTAAATCAAACAGTTTGCCGAATACCTATGTGTATGCAACCTTTTTGGAACCCTATACCAAAGTGGTTGAAGTTAAACTGGCCAATGATTATGAAACAGGGAAACTGAAATATATTACAAAAGCCTGGTATAAAAAGGGTGACTATACGGGTCGTTTAGCGAATGAAATATTTTCCTGTCCTCATGGCTATAAATCAATCGGAGCGGGTTATACGTTAAGCCAGCTTCACTATGATTTAAATGTTGATCACAGTATTCCTGATCGTTTAGCTCGTCTTGAAGGCGATTCTGAGCAAGATCTTACCAAATCATCAATAACCAGTGGTGATAGCTCTGGCGATATTTATTTTAGCGGGGCGGGTGGTGGAAACGTTATTAGATCCAGCGTTACGGACGGTGATGTTAATTTCAACGGTGCGGGGGCGGCTAACGTTATTTTGCACAGTTCGAAATTCGGTAATACGCATTTTGAAGGTGCTGGTGCCGCCAATGTCATTGTGAAAAGTGGTGAAGAGGGCAATCTGACATTTCGTGGTGCGGGTTTAGCTAACGTCCTTGTTCACCAAAGCCTGAGGGGAGAAATGGATGCTTACGCCGGTGGTGCGGCAAATGTTCTTGTGCGGGTTGGTGACGGGCGATATCTGGCTCATCTTCTGGCTTATGGCAATATCTCGATCCACAAAGGCCATGGTGACAGCCAGATACAGATGTTGGGTGGTTACAACACCCATACCCAAATAGGTGATGGCAGTGCGAACTGGTCAGGGGCAGGCGGTTTTAATGTTATCACCCAAGCAGGAAAAGGGAATCTCTCCTCGGTACTTTTGGGCGGCGCTAACGTGCTGACTAAACTCGGTGCCGGTGATCTGGTTGCCGGTATGCTCGGCGGCGCCAACATTATCACCCATCTCGGTGATGAAATTGAAACATCAGACACGACGGCGATAGCACTGGGCGGAGCCAATATCCTCACCAAAAAAGGGCCGGGTAATACACTGGCGGTAATGAGTGGCGGTACAAACGTACTGACTCACATCGGTGACGGCAACACGACTGGGGTCATGCTGGGTGGCGCTAATATCCTGACTAAAGTAGGCGACGGCAATACGACCGGTACTATGCTTGAGGTGGGTAACGTGTTTACCCATGTCGGTGATGGGCTGACGTTGGGTGTCATGGGAGCAGCCGGAAACATCTTCACTAAAGTTGGGGATGGCACTGCGATTGCGGCTATGCTTGGTGCGGGGAACATTTTTACTCATGTTGGCAACGGTGACGCGTGGGCGCTGATGGGTGGCATCGCAAACATCTTCACTAAAGTGGGTGATGGCGACGCATTAGCATTGATGATAGCCGCCGGTAACGTGTTTACCCATGTTGGTGATGGCATGAGCGTTGCCTTGATGCTGGCAAAAGGCAATATCGCGACCAAAGTGGGCAACGGCATAACGCTGTCGGCAATGATTGGCAAGGCGAATATCTTTACCCATGTGGGTGATGGCAATACCTTTGCTGCCATGATTGGTGGTGCCAATGTGTTGACCAAGGTTGGTGACGATCTGACTGCGGCTTTGATGGTGGGTAAAGCCAATATCTACTCGCATGTGGGTGATGGCACCAGTATTGGCTTGTTTGCTGGTGAGCTGAATGTCATGACTAAAGTCGGTGATGGCACAACGCTGGCGGCAATGTTTGGCCGGGCCAATATCATGACCCATGCCGGCAAGGGTTTAACCGGTGTTTTGGCGCTGGGTGAGGCCAATATTGTCACCAAAGTGGGTGATGATTTTATGGGGGTGGTTGCGACGGCGAAAGCTAACGTCATCACGCATGTCGGCGATTCGACAACTGCGGCGGTACTGCTTGGCAAAGGCAATATTCTGACTAAAGTGGGAGAAGGCACGACAGTTGGTCTGCTTATTTCCGATGTGGGTAATGTCATGACACATATTGGTGATGGTACAACCGTGGGTTTCGCCAAAGGTAAAGCCAATATCATCACTAAAGTGGGGAATGGTACTGGGGTGAACGCCGTTTGGGGTGAGGCCAATGTCCTGACTCAGGTGGGTGATGGCGATCGTTACAACTTTGCCAAAGGTAAAGCGAACATCATTGCTAAAGTGGGGGATGAGCAGGAAGTCACGGTCGTTCAGGGTGATGCCAATATTATCACTCATATCGGTAACGGTGATGACTACACGGGAGCCTGGGGCAAAGCTAACGTTATCACCCGGGTAGGTGACGGGCGTAATGTGGTGCTGGCTAAAGCCGATGCAAACATTGTGACTCAGGTTGGTCACGGTGACAGCTTTAATGCGTTGTGGAGTAAAGGCAATATCGTCACCAAAGTGGGTGATGGTATACAGGTGACCGCTGCGAAAGGCGAAGCCAATATCACGACTACGGTGGGGAATGGTTTAAATGTGACGGCCACGCATGGCGACCTTAATGTGAATACCAAAGTGGGTGACGGTGTTTCCGTTAACGTGGTGTGGGGTGAATATAACGCTAATACCAAAGTCGGAAATGGCCTGAATGTGGCGGTTATGAAAGGCGCAGGCAACGCCAATATTCAGGTTGGTGATGGTCTGGCTATCAACGCCTCTTATGCCCGCAATAACGTGGCGATTAAGATTGGCAACGGTGATTTTTACAGTTTTTCTGTTGCAGAAAGCAACAAACTCTCTTCCCTCTTTGAAAATATCAAACAAACTGCGTTAGGTGTGGCAGGCAGTCAGGCGATCAACTATCTGGTTCAGGGTGATGAAGCTAACACGCCTGGGACATATAAAGGCAGAGGCGCAATTAACTTAGTGGAAGTTTCTGCAATTGATGGTTTTCAGATGGATGAAATTGCGCCGGTAGATTCAGATTTAAGCCGTCGTCTCAGTGGTTCTGTAACTGCGGTGGAAAGGCCTGATATTGACTCGATAGAAAGCGCTTTGCATCGAAAAACAAGATCTATACCGAACCAGAATGGAAACCTGATCGTCAATGGTAACTTTGAGCAAGGTGGCTTGGGTTGGCAATCAACCAATGATATTGAGGCATATAACCCAGCGAGTGCTTATGGTCTTGATAATACCGGTTATGGCAAACGGGTCAGTGAACTTGATGTTGATAAAAACACGACGATTTCGCAGGAGTTGCAAAATCTGTCTGAGGGAGAAGTGATTTCGCTGACTTTTGATTTTGCGAGTCGTTTAAATGAGATAGGTCATGATCTCAGTGACAATGGAATCATGGTGTTGTGGAATGGTGAATCAGTATTCTCAGCTTCTGGGGAGCGGGCTATCTGGCACAGCCAAAAACTTGATTTAATGGCAAAAGCGGGGACTAACCGGATTGAATTTAAAGGTACAGGCCAGGATGATGGATTGGGCTATATCTTGGACAATATCGTTGCGCAATCTGAGCATCAACGACAAACCAATGCGGTTACCGAACACGCGAAACAGAATAAAGCGGCGCAAAATGCGTTAAACGATAAAGAAAAAGCCGAAAAAGATCGCTTATTGCTGGAGCAGGAAAAAGATAATCAACTGACAGCTATTGAAAAATCGCAATTCCAATTGGAATTAACGGATAAGAAAGCCCTTAGCCAAAATGGATTGATGCAGCGCAATGCGATAGAAGCAGAAGCGCAAATGGAGACTGACAAACTGATTTCCATGACTCAGGGCTTGGAGGTGCTGGATGATTATGCCAATTACGACGGTGAAGCAAGTGACCCGTGGCGCGATCAATTTGCTGCCGAGTTTTTGGGGCGTGTTCAGTATGAGTTGGATTACACCAAATTGATTGCACAGAGAAAATTAGCGTCTGCTCAACAATATATTACTGATAACCAACAACAAATAGAAAAAACGGTAGCGAAATCAGAAGCGGGTGTAGCAAAAAGTGAGCAGCATCATGCCAGTGCAAAACAAGATATTGCCGACGCCAAGAAAAAAGCTGGGTTAAGAAAAGAAGAAGCGTTATCGCAGCAACAGCGGGCCGAAAAAGCTAAAAATAACGCTAATATTGCGTATCAGGATGCTAAAAAGCAGGGTGAGCGCGATACGGCTACGGCTGAAAATAAAGTTACTCAAGTACAAGCAGATGCTAAAGGCGCTAAACAGAGCGACGCCAGACCTGATCGCGTTGGGGCTGGTGGTAGTGGTTTATCTGGTAAAGCCTACGAATCAACAGGGGCAGGGGAAACCGGTAGCCATATAGATCCTGAATCTATGCCGGCAGTTAAAGGCAAATTCTACAAGGGCTTGGCCGAAAAAGAGCTACAGGCGCTGGCGGGCGCTAAACAAGCGATTAATTGTTTACAGATAAATGCAGGCGTTCGCGCAGCAAAGACAGGCGTTTTGGATACTTCAACGTTTGCCAAAACACAATCTGACAACCTGGCGGCTCCAACCTTAAACAGCTCCGGTGAGTTTGTCAGAAGATCCCTGCGAATTTCAGGCGTTGATTTGCAATCGTTGGGGAATGATCTGCAAGGAGAGCAGCATAATTCCGTTATTTTTGACAAGCTAAAATTTAATTTATTGAAAGAAGGAAACAAGCTGTTTATCCATTCCGATGAGGGAACATTAGGCCAGAAAAAACAGCTGAGTAAGGTGTTGAACGCTGTACATGAAATTTTCAACAAAAAAATGATGCCCCATTTTGATGAAGAGCATGTATTGCAATTTGAACAGGCACTTTCTTATTGGCAACAACGTAACCTGGCGGAATTTGCCCGGCGTAGCAGTCAAGTGGACTTAGTACGCTTTAAGACCGGCAGGATGATTGAACACTTGCAAGCCCAGAGAGCCGCCTCAGTTGGGATCCTTGGGATTACGGTGGCACCTCAACATGTTGAACAACTGAATCCGCAGATAATACTGGATGGAATTGGACGTGTTGTCGGTCTGAAAGGTGGTGGTGTAACCAAAGACGACATTGATCGCCTTATTGAATGGCAAGTGACACCGTTGACCCGAACAAACTCAATGGCTGAACGGGAAGTACCCAGGACCGAAAGTGAAAGCCTCATTGCTTTCATGAGCCGACTGGAAGAGGTGGATATCCCGGAAACGACATCTTTGGTTGAGCGGGCTAGGGAACTCTGGCTCACCGGGCAGGTGACATCCAAAAAAACCATCAAGTTATTTAATGACGCTGCCACTCAGTTACAGGCATACCCTGAATTACACGCTTTGGTGCTTTCATTACAGACTGATGCCCGCAGAAAAAAGGCAACTACCCAATATATTGATAACTTATTTGGCCGCCGTTTTGATTCAGAATTGGCTCATGGGTTGGTGAAAACCGTGTCACCGGATGCGATAGTGGCAGCCCGGCGGACAGGTCAATTCCTGGTGCAGGAGTTTGAACAATGGATGAAAAATACCTCTGTTGCACCCGTGCGTGATATTGACCTCAGAATGCAAGCCTTTGCCAATACCATTAAGAAGGATATTCGCCCTTGGTTCAGCCGGGTACCTGAACTGACCACATTCTTGCAACAGCCGACCTTTGATAACTTTAAAACCATGATGACCAAAGTGGATAACGGTTTTGAAATGATCAAAATACCGTTTCTGGCGGTAAAAATGTCGAACGTGGATGGCATGGGGTTGAGTTCATCTCAATGGAAGGCGCAAGGGGATATTTTCTATCGGGAAGAAATCTACAAGAGCCGTTCGACCAGCAGTCAGTTAGCCAAATGGGCTGATGTAACACACAAAGTGAAGATAACGGAGCAGCAAACCAATGATTACGGTATTGCGCTGCCTTACCAGCCATCGGGTGAGCGGTACGAAGACTTTCTGTCTGGCAGGAAGGTTGCCGCCGGCAGAATTCTGACGCCCGGACATGAAACAGCGCTTGAACGTAACGCGCTGGCGCAAGGGCATTCCGTAGTGACGGGGGCCTCTGGCTCGACCAATATCATGGTTCACCTCAATAACTATATCGCCAGTCAAGATCCCACTTTCCCGGCGGATCAGGGATATCTAAATACATTGGTGTTCCTGGTGTTTGATGGCGGTCATTCCGTTAATGAAAGTCTGGTCGTTTACAAAGCGTTACAAGCGACGGGCGATGGACGCAGGCAGGTACTGCAAAACTACACAGCCAGTTATATGGACCTGATGGATATCGCCGGAGATAAAGGGAAGCTATGGATAAGTCAGGCATTAAATAGTGCTTTTGAGAAAACTCAGCACCTCTATCGGCAATATGATTTGGAGAAAAAACAGGGTGGTTCTCCTGTGGAAACGTTACACGCGTTATCTGACAAAAATAACGTTTCAGAGTCAGTGGTAATCAGGAATGACGACACTCCGCCGCATGATCATGGATCTTTAAATCCGCTGACTCAATTCTTTAACAACGAACTTTATGGTCTTAAAGAAGATCGCCGTTATATCAGTGATGAGACTCAGGTGGACTTGAACGAGGCTGTTAATCATGGCAAATCAAGCAAAATCACCCTAAAAGGTGGGCAGGGGCGTTTAACCGGATATTATCATCTGGGGGACGTGGGATCTGGCAGCCCTTCAACAACGGCAACGAAAAAAGTGGTGCTGTTTATTCATGGTTCAGGATTATCCGCAGAGGAACAAGCCAGCGCTATCCAAAGTCATTATCAAAAACAAGGTATTGATATGCTTGCCATCAACATGCGTGGATATGGTGGCAGTGATGGTGGGCCAAGTGAGAAAGGGCTTTATCAAGATGCCCGGACAATGTTCCGGTATTTGGTGAAAGATCGTGGTATTGATCCGGGTAACATCATCCTTCATGGTTATTCCATTGGAGGGCCAGTTGCGGCTGATCTTGCCCGCTATGCAGCACAAAATAATCAAGCCGTGTCCGGTTTGTTACTCGACAGGCCGATGCCGAATGTGGCCGAAGCCATAACCGCGCATGAAATACCAAACCCTGGCGGCATCACAGGGGCATTGGCAAAAGTGATGAATGGGCAATTTTCAGTAGAAAAAAACCTTAAAGGTTTGCCGATCAATACGCCAATCATGTTGTTGACTGACAATCAAAATCTTGGTCATCAGGGGGAAAAGCTACGTACGAGGCTAATCTCCTCCGGTTACCACGTATCGGGTGAACAAACTTTCCACGGTCATGAAGAAAGTAGCGCCTTGATGAGTCAATATGCAGACAGAATAGTCTCGACTTTCTCTGATGCTCAAAATAAACATCGTGCTGTGGTAAAGAACCTTGCGCAAAAGCGTGAAGCCCGTGGAACCCGCTTTGATGGTCAGCTCATTATTCAAATGGAAAATGATCCAGTTGTAGCGAAAGCCGCGATCAACCTGGCGGGGAAACACCCGAGATCCAGCGTCGTCGTTAAACTTGAACCTGACGGGAAATATCATGTCGTTTATGGCGATCCCGACGAATTATCAGGCAAATTACGCTGGCAGATTGTCGGTCATGGCCGGGAAGAATCAGCTCAAAATAACACACGTCTGAGTGGCTACAGTGCCGACGAACTGGCGATAAAACTGAAACAGTTCAGACAAAACTTTCGCCAGGCGGGGGAACCTGAACGAATTAGTATAGTGGGTTGCTCACTGATTAGTGATGATAAACGGGATGGTTTTGCCTATCGTTTTATTGTTGCCTTAAATGAACAAGGTATCCGCAGTGAGGTTTCTGCGCGTCGCAGTGAAGTTGCGGTTGATGCAACTGGCCGTAAATTTACCCGCGATAAAAATCACCAGTGGGTTAACAAACTGGACGATAACAAACGGGTATTGTGCTGGAATGAACAGGGTGAACCGGCGACCAGAACAGAAAAAGTGCGTCGTGGCATTGCAGAGAGTGATATCAACCTTGCCAGTGTGGGGTACAGAGAGGCTGATGCGGTGAGCAGAGGGATAATTGCGGATAACGTTAATATTTTCACTGCACCGGGGAAGAGAAAAAACAGGATTGAAGTCAGCTCAAACCATCGACCGGATAAATCGCTGACTTACTCCGGTAACATTCAGGTGAACGTGGGTAACGGTGAATTTACGGCGATCAACTGGGGAACATCAAACGTGGGTGTCAAAATCGGGACCGGTGGATTTAAATCACTGGCCTTCGGTGACAACAATGTGATGGTTCACATTGGTGATGGCGACAGTAAGCACAGTGTCAATATCGGTGGTTATCAAGCACTTGAAGGGGCTCAGATGTTTATTGGTAACCGCAACGTCAGCTTCAATCAGGGCCGCAGTAATGACCTAATAGTGATGATGGACAAATCAATCCCAACGCCACCGTTGGTTAATCCATTTGATGGTGCTGCTCGTATTACGGGTGTACTGAAAGCCATAGCTCATTCTGGCAAAGAGCGGAATTGGTTGGCGGCACAGAATCGGCAGTGGACGCTATCTGGTGCGAAGAAATTTGTGCACGATATGTCTGGTCTGGACCAAACCAGCAGTGTGGACTACAAAATGTTGGTTGATCTGAATTCGCAACATGAACGTAGTAGCCGTGGCTTAAACAGTGACATGGAAGCTGTACTGAACAAGCAATACAACCAATGGTTAAGTGGTAACGGCAACCATATTGATCCGGGCAAAATGAGCCGTGCAGATAAATTCCGTCGAGCCAATGAAAAGCTGGCCTTCAATTTTGCGATTGGTGGTCAGGGGGCGGATATTCAGGTCACAACCGGTAGCTGGAACTTTATGTTCGGTGACCATATACAATCGATTCTGGATACCAACTTGGGTTCACTGTTTGGTTTAATGACTCAGCAATACTCGACAACCGGTATGGCGCGAACAACATTTACCTATAATCCACGGGATTTACCGCGTCAGCTTAAGAACAAACTGCTTGGCCGATTAGCGAGTGTTAAAGCGGACACCACCTTAGCGGATATCTTTGGTGTGGATTACACCGCAGAGGGGCGGATTGTTTCTCGCACTGGTGAACTGGTTGATGGCAAGGCTATTTTGCAAGAGATGTTGTCAACTATTGGGCAATTCAGTGGTGATCAACTGCGAGCCTTCACTGATCCGGATAAATTAAATGATGGTTTAAAACAGAACATCAAGATGCATGCTGATGGTATGGAAGCCTTTTTTGTCAGTCATGGACTAAAAGAGAAAGCGCCTAATGAACATCAGGAAAAAAGATCGCGGGTGGCCATTAACGGCGGGAAGACACCGGTTGATGACAAATCAGAGCGTGCATTTGGCTTTAATTCGTTAAATCTGCCTAACCTGTTTGCGACGATATTCAGCGAACATAAACAAGAAGAGATGAAATCATTAGTCACCAATTTGAAAAAGAATCTGACCGCAGATCTGCTCAATATGGAGCAGAAAACCTTTGATTTCCTGCGTAATAGTGGTCACTTGCAAGGGGATGGCGATGTCCATGTCTCGTTGGGGAACTATAACTTCAACTGGGGTGGTGACGGTAAAGATCTCGGCGCTTATCTGGGAGACAACAATAACTTCTGGGGAGGCCGTGGTGATGACGTTTATTACTCAATTGGCACATCTAACATCTTTACGGGCGGTGAAGGTAATGATTTGGGTGTCCTGATGGGACGTGAAAACTGGATGTTTGGCGGTCATGGGGATGACACCGCAGTGGTGGCCGGACGCATTAACCATGTATTTATGGGGGAGGGGAATGATCAGACATTTGTTTTTGGCGAAGGTGGTTTTATTGATGCGGGTAAAGGCCGGGACTACGTTGTGACTTCCGGCAACTACAACCGGGTGGATACTGGGGAAGATCAGGATTATGCCGTGACCATCGGCAATAATAACCGGGTAGAGTTAGGTGAAGGTAATGACTTTGCCAGAGTATTTGGTAATGACAACCGCATTGATGGCAACACCGGCAACGATGTGATTAAGCTGATGGGTTACCATGCGGTGATCAATGGCGGAGACGGTGATGACCACCTGATAGCCGCTGCTATTTCGAAATTCAGTCAGTTTGATGGTGGGGAGGGGCAAGATCTGCTGGCGCTGGGGGGGTATCAAAACCATTTCTGGGGTGGCGCGGGCGTAGACAGCTTTGTGGTCAGTGGTAAAGTGATAGAGAATCGGGTTAATGATATCAGCGCAGAAGACATGATTGTCTTTAACGACGTTGACTGGCAAAACTTGTGGTTCCAGCGTAGCGGATATGATTTGGTATTATCGGTGAATCGTCATACTCAGGATGGAACAGAGCAGGGCATATTTGAGTCAGTGGGTTCCGTCACCTTTAATCATTACTTTAATGGCAATCGCGCCAAATTGGTGACTCAGATGGGGCGTAAGGACGGAACAGGAGAGCGTGAATTTACTGCACTTTCAGACAATGCGGTTGATTCCTTGATTCAGGCCATGAGTGGTTTTTCCCCGACAGTGGGTGATAATGGTTTTATTGACAGCCTGGACAGTAAAGCCAAAGCCGCCATTACGACGGCGTGGATAGATACCACGATGGGAAAAGGGAAATTTGCCTGATTAATTTGCTATAAGTAAGTAAAAAAGTTTTTGTAAAAGTAAATAGCATACTTAAAGAACAACCATATTGTTGAAACAACAGAAATAAGTTGTTGTTGAGTATGCTATTGAATTTCCTGTTCATGGTCACTGTCGTGTCTGCATTGAGTGCATTCAGTTTATGGTTGCTTGTGCTATGGTGTGTACATTTCAACTGTACAGGTGATTCTATGAAAATTATCAACTTCACGGATGCTAGGGCAAAACTGTCTGATGTTTACAAAACCGCAGTTGGCGGTGAGCCAGTGATCATTCGCCATAAGTCATTTGGTAAGGCGGTACTCATTTCGGAAGCTGAATATCGTGAGTTTGCGGCCAATAAATTAAAGCAGGACGTGACGGCAATATTTGACGAATTTGATGCTGAACTTAGGGAATTGAGTGACCTATGAGTTTCCATATTTCTCTTGATGAGATTTGCTATATCAGAGAAGAGTTAATTGATCGATACGGTGGCCTGCGTGGTGTTGTGGATATTGGTCGAGTTGATGCTGTTTTGTATCGTATTCAAGCATTGTGTGAATATGAAGCGTTGACCGACTTGTTTGAGATAGCTGGCTATTATTTTGTCGCCATTGCCAGAGGTCGTGTTTTCGCTGATGGAAATAAACGAACCGCTTTAACAACAGCTCTATTCTTTCTGAAAAAAAACGGGGTCATCGTTCAAAGATCGCCGGAATTGGTGGAACTAACAGTATTAGCGGCAGCGGGTAATAATGTGAGAGATAACATTGCTAAATGTTTTTTCCGAAATAGCATGAATAATTGTCCTTTGTAATTGGTTATCTATTTTTCTTCACTGGGTAGTTAACAAAGAACTGATATTGATAGCCCAGTGAGGAAATAATGAATACGGCTTTTCTGTTATTGAGCCAGGCAGTCTAAGGGCTGAAATTATGGAAATCGTCTATTGTGGAGAACTGAATAAAATATTATTAATCTCTACGTGGCTTACGTTAAAATGGTCAACGAATTCAAATAGAAACCCTCAAAACTATATATCATCAGCTCTAACACACCGGATTAATCTCCTGACGCTTTCGGCGTTTCAAATTTCCCCCGAATTAGGCGAAAACATCCGGCGATGTTTATTCATTCCATACCGCAGGGAGTAATTAACAGGTTATTTTTGTGACGAATGTCACATTTTTGTCATGTTAAGAGGATAAATATCGTGATCTTATGGTCATAAAATTCAGAGGCCGAAATTCTCTGTTATTTATTTCCCCGCGACTCAGCTGGAAACTGTTTTAGTGTGCTCTCAAACGCCACATATTCAGTGACGGATATTTCCCGCTTTCATTTTTTACTGCGGAACAGGCCGGAACTATTTTTGTATTCAGGGCCATCAAGTTGAAACAGCGGCTCGGTAATATGAAAAAACGCGGCACGGCGCTATTTAAAAGGGCAGAAGCGAATGATGCGTTTAATGGCCTCCGGTGTTATCTGGGTTTCCCGATTAAGGTTCAATGATATAAGGTTTCAAATATGGATGGATTAGTTTTCACCTGCCACATTGGCGCATTATCCCAAACAACCTTTCAGGTATCGCAATTTACCTTGCAGGAAGAGTTGTCACAGCTTTATAGCCTGACGTTAACGGTGGTTAGCGCACGTGATGATATTCCCTTAAAGGTAGAATATGTTATGGAGTTTAAGGAGAAATAAGTATGGCAATATCCAACAACGGCAAGATGTGCCCAGCCGTGACCTCAATTAATTGCACGATGGAAATAGGGGTCTTTCCCGCTGATGAAGATCCCTGTTATCTGGCGGAAAAAGCCGAATATGCCCAGCGACTGCCTGCAATGATTATCACTAAACTGGGGGCGATTCGCTTTCTTAAACAGATTGTCATGAGCGGATTAATCAAAGTTGAAGAGTATAAGCACGATTTCCTGTGGCCTTATAAAGCAGAAGTGGTGTTTGCTATCCGGGGAAAGAAGGATGTTCCCCTACCTATGCTGGCGACCAGTCAAGTCTCTAAGCAGCGTTATGGTGATAATTTACCGCAATCCAGTAATCCATTTGCCCGGCCTTCTGCCGAAGACGCGGAGAAATTTGGGGTTAAGCGTATTCGTCGTCCCGATATTATTTTGGTTAAAGATGAGGCTCTCCGCTGGCCGGGCAGAAATGCCTCTTACTTTGATGGTTCTGTGCACCCCGATAATCTGAAAATGTTGATTGAGGTGAAATTTCCAGGGGATGCACTCAGTAAAGGGCAAGAAAAGGATTATATCCAGATTGCTACCCGTGATCGTTTCGGTGTGATGCGCGTCGACGATAGCCGCACAGAAGAGCAAAAGCAGTATGATGAAGCGTGGCGAGAACTCTATCAACCCGGTTCACAACACTATAAAAATCCGATACCGCTGGCTCCCCTGCCGCCTGGTTCGCCTCCTGATGATGCCTTACCCGCTCCTACTCCTCCCGAAGAGGGCGTACCGGGGACTATTCCGCAACCGCTGACAAAAAACCTGCCGCTTGTCAGTACCTCTCCCTGGTCTTTTTTACCCAGCTATGAAGATTGGGTTATCCTCGGACAGGAGGTGGCTAGCTTGACAGAACAAGGGATAGATTATATCCGTAACAGTACCCGTGAACTCCTTGCCCAGTTTGGCGTATGGCTCAGTGAAGCCGGCAAGTGGGTATGTGAAGAGATTATTGACCCGATAACCCATCAGGCCAGTTACGCGTTTTCCTGGGTCAGTGAACAAACGGGGAAAATCGTGACCTGGACGGAGAGTGAGATAAAAGCCCGATGGCAAACCGTGCAACAAGGCTCAGATATCACCCTGGAAGAGCTCAAAAATATTAGCTGGATGCAAATATTGAAAAAGGTGGGTGAAGAAATGCTGGAAATGGTTGTGATTATTGCCGAAGTTGCCGTTGTTATCCTCGTCACCCTTGCCGTCGCTGCTGCGCTGATTGCACTAGTGGAAATTTTAGCTGCCGCAGCAGCGGTCAGCGCCGCAACATTAGCGGCTGTCCTGGCAATATTGGCGAGTGTCACATTCGCCACCGCCTCATAATGAACGGAGAGAATATGGATACTCATGATTATTTTTCCCAGTTGAGATCACAACTGACCTCTTTTCTTTTTATCAATGGTGATGGATTGACTGTTTCCCGTCTGGGTATCTCAATTACCCTGTTTTTTAAACAGGGCTACACCCAGGAGAAAAAGCAACGCATTCTGGCCTGCTATCGCCGCTTTCGCGAAGAATTTGGTAACCACCTGCGTTTTCATACTCATGAACTCAAGGGGTTAAAAAAATACTCACCCGAAAATATTGCTAAAGTCGAAGAAGGTATTCTTAATCAGAAAAAAAACCAGCCCTCTAGTTGGGATGTTAGTGACGCAAAAAATCTCTATGAAGCCCCCCGCTATCTGATGCATTATCTGGATTCCGATGAATCTGATGGTGATGACAGTAGCTCCTACCTGAGTCTGGTGCTGCCCTGGGATTATCTGAAAGCACAAGACGGCATGGCTCGCTTTATGGCCTGGCTGGACTTTCTTTGCAAACAACTCGAACCTGACTGGGGAGACTGTGGTTATTGTCTGGTCCTGCCCAGAGATTACCATGATTATTTTCCCTTAGAGTACCAACTGGCCCTGCGCTACCCCACCCTGCAAGTTAACTCTACGGTTCATACCACACTGGATGATTATGCCGACTCTATACGGAGCATGAACTGGATCACCCTGCTGTCCAAACGGTTTGTCGCACGATTGGGCGGGGAAATCTGGATACGTAAAACACTGGCACGCTACCCGGATGTGGTGATGAATCCTTACTCCAATGGTCTGATGATCCGCGCAGGCAAATACCCGGATTTGACACCACTACCGGGCAGTGTCCCGGAGAGTTATTTTGCCATTAACCAACTGATACGCCCGATACGTTTTGTGCCGGGAGAAGGTGATTCCCTGCACTTTCACGGCGCGGGTCATTTTGATGATATTTCCACACAAGCCTGGTATGCCCGCTATGACCGTGGCCCCCTGCATGTCACCCCGGTGAGAACCGGCGAACCGATGCTTGTCAGCGGATTCTGGCGAAATGACAGCCAGCCTGACAAACAGTATTTCTTTGTTCAGGGCGCAACTGCCTTTGATATTCAGGGCGCAGAGCCGGGGACAACGGTATGGCATCTGATACGGGAAGCAGAAAATAGGAATCAGTAAATTGCCGGTGTTGCCGTTGTTATCCTCGTCACCCTTGCGGTCGCTGCTGCGCTGATTGCACTGGTGGAAATTTTAACTGCTGCCGCAGCGGTCAGCGCCGCCGCATTAGCCGCTGTCCTGGCAATATTGGCGAGTGTGACATTCGCCACCGCTTCATAATGAAAGGAGAGAAATATGAAAACTTTGGATTATTTTGCCCAGTTGAGATCACAACTGGCTGCATTTACCTTCCTCAATGGCGATGGGTTGACTGTTTCCCGTCTGGGTATCTCGATAACCCTGTTTTTTAAACAGGGTTACACTCAGGAGAAAAAGCAGCGCATTCTGGCCTGTTATCGCCGCTTTCGCGAGGAATTTGGTGCCTACCTGCGTTTTCACCGTCATGAGCTAGAAGGGCTAAAAAAATATTCGCCCGAAAATATTGCCAAAATCGAAGAGAGCATTCTTAACCAGAAAAAAAACCAGCCCTCTAGTTGGGTGGTCAGTGACGCTAAAAATCTCTATGAAGCCCCCCGCTATCTGATGCGTTACCAAGACTCTGATGAGGATGACGGTGACGATGACAGCTCCTACCTGAGTCTGGTGCTGCCCTGGGATTATCTAAAGGAACAAGAGGGTATGGCTCGCTTTATGGCCTGGCTGGACTTTCTGTGTGAACAGCTTGAGCCTGACAGTGGGGACTGTGGTTACTGTCTGGTTTTACCCAGAGATTACCATGACTATTTTCCCCTGGAGTACCAGCTAGCGCAACGTTACCCTTCCCTGCAAGTCAATTCAGCGGTTCACACTGCGGTATTACAGTATGGTCACTCCATCCGGGGCATTAACTGGATCACCCTGCTGTCCAAACGCTTTGTCAACCGACTGGGTGGGGAACATTGGATACGTAAAACGCTGGCTCGTTATCCGGATGTGGTGATTAGCCCTTACCGAAATGGTCTGATGGTCCGGGCAGGTCAATACCCGGACTTAACACCACTACCGGGCAATGTCCCGACGAGTTATTTTGCCATTAACCAGCTGATACGCCCGATACGGGTTATTCCTCGTGAAGGCCATTCTCTGCATTTTTATGGTGAAGGACATTTTAATTCAACTTCCACGCTGGCCTGGTATGCCCGCTATGACCGTGGCCCTCTGCATATAACGCCGATTAGAGGCGGCGAACCCGCCCTGGTCAGCGGGATCTGGCGAACCGATAGCTTGCCGGGCGAGCAGTACTTTTTTGCTCAGGGGGCTACAGCCTTCGATACTCAGGGCGCAGCATCGGGCACAACCGTATGGCATCTGATACGGGAAGCGGCAAATATGTGGGAATAACGGATTATCCACCGCCTTATCATGAAAGGAGAGAAGATGGAAACTTTGGATTATTTTGCCCAGTTAAGATCACAACTGGCTGCGTTTACTTTCCTCAATGGCGATGGGTTGACTGTTTCCCGCTTGGGTATCTCGATAACCCTGTTTTTTAAACAGGGTTACACTCAGGAGAAAAAACAGCGCATTCTGGCCTGCTATCGCCGCTTTCGGGAGGAGTTCGGTACTCATCTGCGTTTTCATCGTCATTCACTGAAAGGATTAAAAAAATATTCACCCGAAAATATTGCCAAAGTCGAAGAAGGTATTCTTAATCAGAAAAAAAACCAGCTTTCTACCTGGGATATTAGTGACGCCAAAAATATCTATGAAGCTCCCCGCTATCTGATGCATTACCTGGATTCCCGGGAAATAAGTGGTGACAATAGTAGCTCCTACCTGAATCTGGTGCTGCCCTGGGATTATCTAAAGGAACAAGAGGGCATGGCTCGCTTTATGGCCTGGCTGGACTTTCTGTGTGAACAGCTTGAACCTGACAGTGGAGACTGCGGTTATTGTCTGGTCCTGCCCAGAGATTACCATGATTACTTTCCCCTGGAGTACCAGCTAGCACAGCGTTACCCTGCATTGCAGGTTAATTCTGCGGTTCATACAGCCAAATTACAGTATGGACATTCCATCCGGGGCATTAACTGGATCACCCTGCTGTCCAAACGCTTTGTCAACCGACTGGGTGGGGAACATTGGATACGCAAGACGCTGGCGCGCTACCCGGATGTGGTGATCACTCCTTATTCCAATGGTCTGATGATCCGAGCCGGTCAATACCCGGACTTAACACCACTACCGGGCAATGTCCCGGCGAGTTATTTTGCCATTAACCAGCTGATACGCCCGATACGGGTTATTCCTCGTGAAGGCCATTCTCTGCATTTTTATGGTGAAGGACATTTTAATTCAACTTCCACGCTGGCCTGGTATGCCCGCTATGACCGTGGACCTCTGCATATAACGCCGATTAGGGGCGGCGAACCCGCCCTGGTCAGCGGGATCTGGCAAACAGACAGCATCCCTGACAAACAGTATTTCTTTGCTCAGGGCGCGATGGCTTTTGATGTTCAGGGTGCGGAGTCAGGCACAACGATTTGGCATTTAATACGAGCAGCGGAAAATAGAGTGGAGTAAATAATGCGAAGTGTAGTGGAAAGAAAATGTAAACAAACCGGCGCTATTGCGGAAGGTTCTAACTTGTTCAATATACAGGGAATACCTGTTGCACTGGCGGGACACCTTGTTAATTGTGGTTGCCCGACCGGAGCCTGTCGATTAAAGGTACGGTCATAAATATCAAACGCCAAAGCCATTAATTAAAATACCCATAAAATCAGGGCAGGCTTTAAACTGTTATTAAACGTTATTTTTTAAACTGATGATTTTAATCGGTATAAAGTTTTAACCGTTTTTTTACCCCTTTTAACGCCTGCTTTTTATTAAGTTTAATCATCATCCGCTATCATGTTTTACGTTTAACAAACCTTAAACCTCTCCACTTTTTATCTTTACCAACGCTGTTTTACCCGCCTTTTTCAGCACTTAAATCCTGCCACATTAACCGTTTTATCCCTTTTTTATTGCATGGTTTTTAGAGTTTTACCCGTAAAATAACCGTTGATAAAATGCTTTAATACCTATTCCTTTCGGATAATATTCTTTTATATGTGGATTTCTTTTCAACTCTCTTTTAGCGGTTAATCATTTCCGATTAAATACCATTAAATCCGCAGCTAAAAAGTTGCATTTACCGAGTTAAATCCGCCCTTGATAAAAAAGCCAAAAGCTTTAATGCCTTTTCACTTGCATTTTTAAATAATCATGTCAGGTTAGGTAAATGTAAAATAAATCGCGTGTAAAATTTTAATCCGCCCTTGTTTTCACCCCTTTTAATACGGGATTTTTATTACATTTAATCATCATAAAATATCATGTTTTACGTTTAACAAACCTTAAACCTCTCCACTTTTTATCTTTACCAACGCTGTTTTACCCACCTTTTTCAGCACTTAAATCCTGTCACATTAACCGTTTTATCCCTTTTTTATTGCATTGTTTTTAAGGTTTTATCCGTAAAATAACCGTTGATAAAACGCTTTAATACCTATTCCTTTCGGATAATATTCTTTTATATGTGGATTTCTTTTCAACTCTCTTTTAACGGTTAATCATTTTCGATTAAATACCATTAAATCCGCAGCTAAAAAGTTGCATTTACTGAGTTAAATCCGACCTTGATAAAAAAGCCAAAAGCTTTAATACCTTTTTACTTACATTTTTAAATACTCATGGCAGGTTAGGTAAATGTAAAATAAATCGCGCATAAAATTTTAATCCTTGTTTTCACCCCTTTTAATACGGGGTTTTTATTACATTTAATCACCATAACATAATGCCGTATGAAAAAAATTCTTCTCAAATACAAATCCATATCGTGGAATCACAACGCAGCGGGCACATCCGGCTATAGCATATGGGGCGATAGCATTTATTTATAATATATTCCATCCCTCTAACAAAACCTCGTTATTTTCAATTTTAACGAGATTTGTTTTTTTCATGATATACGTGAAATGCTATTAAATAATTATGATAGTTCACCAATAATCAGGCTTGATTGCTGGTTTCTGATGAGTAGACCCAACAGTCGTATCACCAGCCGCCATTTCGATTACAGAATATCAAGACGAGCATTCATATTGAGTCGAACCGCCCATATGGATTGACGTGTTCCCATATCAGTGGCGTTAAAGCTGCATAATCTCGGGACGTAAATTTTTCTTCCCAATGTGGTTGGGACAATATTTTCTGAATCATCAGTGTGTTGATGTAAATCATGCAGTTTTAAATCAGGTGCAGCGCCAGCATACTTACGTTTCATGAGATCTCAAATGGAGACGCTAAACGTATAGCTATTAGTTATACGATTGCTATAATGACTGTCTACCAATTTGCCACACAGGTGATTTATGAGAACACAACCTAAAGAAACCCCGATCAACATCCGGGCGAAAGCCTTTCAGCGGGAGCTTATTGACCATGCAGCAAACCTGCACTCAAAGACCCGAACTGATTTCATCTTGGATGCTGCCTGCCGCGCAGCCGAAGATGCCATACTCGATCAGCGCCACTTTTTCGTTAACGACGAAAAATATGATGTGTTCATGCAGATGCTGGAGCAACCGCTTCCTGATAATGCAGGTTTTAAAAAGCTCATGGGATATAAAGCACCATGGGAATAAGCGCCCCTGAAATATTAACGGCTGAACATAATATAAATGATTTTTATTGCCAGCATGAAACATTAAACGAATGGCTTTCACGCCGGGCTTTAAAAAATAATAAGCTCGGCGCGAGCCGCACATTTGTTATTTGCGAGGAAGGTACAAAAGACGTTATCGGTTATTATTGTCTAAGCGCTGGTTCAATTAATCATATTGAATCTACACCATCGCTTAAACGCAATATGCCAGATTCTATCCCTGTAGTGCTTCTCGGCCGTCTGGCTGTCGATGTGGAATATCAGGGGAAGAAGCTCGGGGCATTGCTTATCCAAGATGCTTGGAAGCGTGTCGCCAGCACGGCGGAACAGGTGGGCATTTCAGCTATAATCGTCCACGCACTTGATAAGAGCGCCCAAACGTTCTATACGCGTCTTGGCTTCGCCCAGTCGCCGTTGGAGCCATACACGCTGATGCTTCCATTAGGCAAACAGAACTAATTGTTGGTATTAAGGCCATCATGGTTCATGCCATGAACGAAAGATCCTGAACGTTCTACGGGCGGTACGAATTTGTACACAGGCGATGACTCTCCATTCTCACTATTTGGCTATTTTTGCCCATCCCCCGATAAGGTTCAAAGTTGATGAGGAAAAAAATGGGTACTCAGTTAGCGCTAAGATTTTAATACTCTTTTGCCGTGTTCCCTGAGTTCCCCATCTGGCCCTACATACTTATAGAGAGCCTGTCTGCTAATCCCAAGCTCTTCACATAATTCAGATACGCTACAATCTCTACTCTTCATGGAAGCTTGTGCCAGGCGAACCTGAGATTTTGTGAGTTTAAAAGAACGTCCGCCTTCACGTCCTCTTGCTCTGGCCGCTGCCAGCCCTGCTTTTGTTCGTTCACTGATCAACTCCCGTTCAAATTCGGCCAGCGCGGCAAAAATCCCAAAGACCAATTTGCCACTGGCCGTCGTCGTATCAATTTCTGCACCTTGCCCGGTCAGTACCTTAAAGCCGATTTTTCGATCCGCCAGATCATGGATAGTATTCACCAGGTGTTTTAAGCTTCGGCCAAGCCTGTCAAGCTTCCATACCATTAACACATCGCCAGCTCTGAGGGCTTTCAAACAGGCATCCAATCCAGGACGTTTGTCTGACGTCCCTGATATTTCATCCTGATAAATGTTTTCTTTATTAACACCGGCAGCAAGTAAAGCATCCAGTTGGAGATCCTGCACCTGACTTCCATCAGATTTGGAGACACGGGTATACCCAATTCGCATGAACGACCTATTTTAATTGTTTAAGTTTTTCAATGGATTTGTTTTCTATCAGGATCTTCATTTGACTGACCGCAACGCGATTCAGCTTTTGGAACCTGTCGTTTGCAGAGAGGCCTTGCTCGATAAGTTCAGCATTGAAGCTTTCTAAATTAGATAACACGACAAGCTGTTCCAGTGTGGCATAGTCCCGTATATTGCCTTTTAGTTCCGGGTTCTCTTTACGCCAGTCGCTGGCTGTCTTGCCAAACAAAGCCAGATTCAATATATCGGCCTCATTAGCGTAAGCAAAGTTTCTTGCTTTTGGGTTAAGCTCCAAGACGGGAATAATGTTCGTTTTTATTGACTCTGTATGAATATGATAGTTGACCTTGGCCAGAGTGCGCGAAACATTCCATTCCAGATTTTTCTGTTCATTTTCTGCTTGTTTGAGCCGTTGGAATTCTTTTAATAAATAGAGCTTAAACTCCGCGCTGATCCAGGAAGCAAACTCAAAAGCAATATCCCGATGCGCATAAGTTCCGCCATATCTGCCCGCTTTCGAGATGATCCCGATTGCATTGGTGGTTGTGATCCAGCGTTTTGGCGTGAGAGAGAAACTGTTTGCGCCCGCTTCATGTTTAAATCCATCGAATTCGATGGAATTAAAATCGGGATTATGGAGCTGTTACCACAAACCGATAAACTCAATGGTACCGCGGTTTCTCATCCAGTTTTGCAGAATGTAATCACCACGGTCGCCATCTTTGTACTTAGCGATGTCAGATAGCGATATATAGTCATCTTGTTTGTCGGAAAAGACAGAGACTTTTATAATACCCCGAACATCAATTTTTTGCGCCATAAACCTTTCTTCTCGCTTTAGGTGTGTCAGTTAAACGAAGGTTTAAATGACAGCCTTGTATTTAGCCTAAATACGGATGGAAAGATGTAATATAAACTGTATATAAATCTATGTCTATTAAAGGTGGTAAGAAAAAGATAAAGTGACATACTCAATGTGACCCTGCCATATTAAGAATTAAAAAAATGAATACCAATAAAAGCGCCTGACGATACTGACTCAACCTGAAATTCAGGACTATTTTGGCCTGCCTCGATTTACTTTGGAGGAGCGAGAATACTATTTCACCTTATCCGATACGGAGCATCAGATAATACCGCAAGGTTGGTCTGTTAACTCCAGAGTGAACTTCATTCTTATGCTTGGGTATTTTAAATCCAGGAAAATATTCTTTACCTACACGCTGGAAGATGTCATCACGGATATCTCTTATATTCTGGCGTGCCATTTCCCTGATCATTCTGCCGCCAATATAAAAGTTCCAGGCAAGACGACCCGGATACAACTGCAAAGACTTATTTGTCAGCATCTGAATTATCAACGCTATGGCAGTGTCATGGCAGAACAATTAGCTGAACTGGCCGCACGGGTTGTTAAAAGGTCAGCTAAGCCTGTGTTTATCTTGCGGGCATTGTTAAGTCACCTCAATAAAAATCAGATCATTACCCCTGCGTACAGTACCTTTCAGGATTTGATTGGACGATGTTTATCGGATGAGAGGAGGCGTATCTGTGAGCAATTAAAATCAGATCTTAATCCTGATATGGAAGAGGCACTCACAAATTTATTATCTGAAGAATCAGGAGGTCTGCACTGGATAACCCAACTAAAAAAGGCACTAAGGGACTTTAGTTATACCGAAATTGTCAGAGAATCCACCTGGGTAAAGCAACTCAGCCCCCTTTATGAATTTGCCTGTCAGTGGTTACCCTCACTTTGCATATCAAATGAAAGCATCCGCTATTACGCAACACTGATTGAATATTATTCAGTTTATAAGCTTCGGCGATTTGACCCTTTGATCGCTTATTTTTATCTTCTTTGCTACACCTACCATCGAACGCATGTCATCAATGACAATCTGGTCGAAGCCTTTATTTGCCATGTCCGCCAGTATGAAGAAGCCGCTAAACTGTTTGCTAAAGATATGGTGTATAAAAGGAAGTCTCAAGCGAATGAAGATATCAAGGCCACGGGTAAAATATTGGGCTTTTTCTTGAACCCCGATATCACTGACAATGTCTCTTTTGGTGAGATACGAACCAAAGCATTTCAGCTGTTGAACAGGGAACAAATGGAGATAGTAACCCTCTTTATCGGGTCATCAGGCTTTGATGAAGAGGAGTTTCATTGGCAACACTTGGATACCTTGCCGGCCGTCTTTAAAAAGAATCTGCGTCAAATTATCCGGGTACTGGACTTTAGTAGTCATACCGATGAGTCAGGACTTCTTGAAGCCGCAATCTTTGTCCAGACTTGTCTTAGGGACGGAAAAATTTTGCGGCGAATACCCGCCAAAGATTTCCCTGTTAATTTTTTCACTAAATCCCTTCAAAAATACCTTTACAGCCGGGCAAAATCACCTCAACTCATTCCTGATCGATATGAATTTGCCGTATACAGGATGCTTAAAACAGCCTTTGAATCAGGGGATGTTTTTAACCAGAACACCACTAAATATCGAAGTTTTACAGACGACTTAATTCCCATGAACAGGTGGAAAGCCGACAAACAAAGTGTCCTGAATGACCTAGATCTGCCCGTATTACAAAGACCAATATCCCAAACTTTGCAAGAACTTAAAGATGAGTTTGAAGAAAAACTACAACATGTAAATCAAAGGATAATCAGCCGAAAAAATAAGGACGTTAAATTTAACAATTACCGTAAAGGCCGTACTGTTAATTGGACTCTGCTTTATAAAAAGGAAGAAGACGAAGATAATCATCGTTTTTATCATCTTGTGCCAACGATCAGCATCGCTAATTTATTAAGCTATGTGGAGAAAAAGACAGGATTTTTAGCGGGTTTCAATCATGTTTTAGGCAGATATACTAAAGGCAACCAGGATAAAAAGTCACTTATTGCCTGTATTATTGCCCTTGGCACCAATATGAGCCTGGGCAGGATGGGCGAGATTTCTGACATAAGTCATCAGGTGCTACAAATGACATATCAAAACTTCTTCCGACTGGAAACGTTAAAGGAGTCCAATGATATGGTCGCTAATGCGACCGCCAAATTATCTATTTTCCGACACTACGATATTGATTCGGATGTGATCCACTCCAGCAGTGATGGGCAACGATTTGAGAGCCAAAGAAATACAGCCAACGCAAGATATGAATCAAAATACTTCGGTCTTAAAAAAGGAATTTCAGCGTTAACACTGGTCGGTAATCATGTGCCAATCAATGCAAAAGTAATAGGCACCCACGAGCACGAGAGTTATTTTGTGTTCGACCTCCTTTACAATAATACGACAGAGATAGATCCCGATCGCCACTCTGTAGATACCCACGGCACTAATCAGGTTAACTTTTGGATTTTATACGCGTTTGGCTATCAGTTTGCCCCACGTTATAAAAATTTTCCAACAAAAACAGAGGGTATCATTGGGTTTGAGCCGCCAGGGAAATACAGTGAAGAGTT
>NZ_PUJU01000033.1 GCF_011189505.1 Photorhabdus tasmaniensis | reverse complement strand
ATCAGAAAGCCCTACAAGCGGCTACGGCAGCGATTCAGGGGCTGGCGGGGAATAACCTCGGTCAGGCGCTGGCAGGCGGCGCGTCACCGTATTTGGCGGGAGTGATTAAAGGACTGACCACTGACCCCCAAACCGGTAAAGTGGATATTGCGACCAATACGCTGGCCCATGCGATTTTAGGTGCGGTGGCGGCGGAGGTAAGCGGTAATCATGCCCTGTCGGGTGCAGCCGGTGCGGCTTCGGGAGAGCTGGCGGCGCAGGTACTGATAAAGCAGCTTTACGGCAAAGAAGCGAAAGTCAGTGAGTTGACGGAGGAGCAGAAGCAAACTATCAGCACCCTTTCTACCCTGGCGGCAGGGCTGGCAGGTGGGATAGCGGGTGATTCCAGTGCAAGTGCCCTCACCGGGGCCCAGGCTGGGAAGAATGCGATTGAGAATAACTATCTGAGCAGTAAGCAGATAGATGACTGGTCCGCTGAAATGAAATCCTGTCAGGTTAATGGTGGTGACTGCGGCAGGGTAATTAAAAAGTATGAAGAGTTAAGTACTGCCCAACAGCAACAGCTTATCAGCGACTGTGCAAGCAGTCCGGCGATTTGCCAGCAGAAATACGGTGGTGTACTGGCCGATAGCATGGCAGTGAAACAGGCTATTGATCGTGCGATGGGTGAAGATATCCCGATCAAAATGGTTTATGACCTGACAGCGACTTGGGCGCACCAGATGGATGCCGATGGTGTGATTGCCAGTAATAAAGTGTCTGAGCAGATCATGGCGAAATATGGTCTTGATCAGGTTCAGGCAGATATTATTGCAGGTGTGGCGTTAAGTGCGCTGGGTGGGGTGAGTAAGGCAACTAAAGGAAATATAAAACCTAAGCCTGATTACACCTTAAATAAAGATGGGGCGATGCTTGGAATTAATGGTCCAACTGTTCCAAGTAAAACCTTATGGATGGGAAAAGGAAAAGAGAGAATAGATGTTGAAAACCCTGCACCAGGAAAAAGAGCAGGTCAGATACACTATCAAGATAGCAATAATAATAAATATTATTATGACCCTATTACACAAACTTTCCCTGGAGCACCTAAAAGCGTAAATGACAAGTTGAATGATCCTGCTTTTAAAAATTCTATTGAAAAAGGCATGAAAAAGTATTTAGGGGAAAAATGATATGTTAATCAATAAATTAATGAGTGTTCAACTTGGAATGGTACATTGGGATGATATAGAGGAAATAAGCCTTTCATCGGAGCTCAATGAGATAGTTACTCAGGGTTTTGTTGAAATGGATGGGTGTTTTTTGTCCAAAAAATTACTTTCATATTGTCAATCTAATTCACCTAGTAATTTTGAGGATGAAATTGCTTTTGAGTGTTTTGTAAATTCTATTCATATGGAGGATTATGTAAATGAAAAACACTTTGAATATTCAATTGTTTTTAGTAATTCCGTAATTAATAAATGGAATAAAGACCATGCTGATAATTTGAATTTTATTATATCTCTGGATGATGAAACGCTATTGCCGACAATCAAATTTCATTTAAGAAGAGAAGGCGCTTCATGGTTAAATGAAGATAATCTTGATTCAAGTATTCAAGCAGTCTTAATAACCACGGATGAAATTACTTATAATAAAGTCTGATTCAGATAAGTAGACAACAACTACCTCAGTGTGGAGAAGAACCAATCGCGCAGTGAGGAACTGGTTAATTGTCAGGGTGATACCAGTTGCCGTTCTGCCGTTAGGGATAAATATCGGCAGGAGTATGACAAGGTTCAGGAGCGGATAGCAACATGTTCAGGGGCTGACCAGTGCGTTGCCGTTGCCAAAGAGCTGCGGTCATTGCAAGGTGATTACAGAGCACGAATAAGCGAAATTCAGGAAAAAGCCAGAATGCAGGGACTGGATTCCCTCACGCCGGCAGAAGTGCGGGAATGGGCAGATTTACGCGGTGCGATGTCGAATATTGATGCATCACGGAATTTAGTACTCCATCGTGCCCAAGTCACCGGAGGCTCAGAAGAAACCACCCAGGAAATCGTGAAGATTATGGGGCAGACGGGAATTGCTGCGTCTGCGGGAGTGGCCGGTGGAATTAGTAAGGTTGGCGCGAAGGGAGTAAAAGAAAAGAGTGGAAATACCGATAAACTTCCAAATGGACAACAAGTCAATCACTTCGAAGAGAGTTTACACAATCTCCCTCCAGGAGAACGTGTAGCTCAAGTCAAGCAAATGGCAGCCCAAGTTATTTCATCAAATGGAATGATTAAAGATAATCGGTTAACTAAACTAAATAATCGGGATGTTTATAAAGGGAAAGATGGTTATCTTTATGCATTGGATACTCAACATGGTCGTTTCGAACAAGTACATCCCAAGACAGGTAAACATCAAGGTGAGGTTGATATGGGGATGAGGCCCATAGATAACAGTATTGATAAGTCAGGTAGTCATGATTTAAAGGTTAAATAGTATGGAAAATATAATGAAGTTAATAGATATTCAGGATCATGTTTTAAGGCACGGAAATGTTTTTCGCTTACCAGCACAATGGCCTTATGAGGAATTTGTAGATTTTATGGTAGTTGATTTATCAAATACTGAACGCCCTTATGGATTGATTGTCACTTCTGGACATAAGGCTGGGTTGATATTGGTAAAACTACCAGCGGAATGTAGTTTAATTGAAACAAGGGGATTAAGCACCCAATGGATTATAGATAACTGGGCAAAATGGATTTACCCAGAATGTGATGTCAGTGACGTCTATGTACTCGAACGATATATAGCAACTCCAGTTGCCTGAATATAAACCTTGGCTTCGTGAACTACACTGTAAATGTTGGACAACCATCTGACCATTTAAGGTGTAGTTGATTACGCCGGAGCAAAATGGCTTATCAGGCTGAAAAGTCGTGTCAGGGCATTGTGGGCCGGGCATCGAATCGAACCGAGGAAAATCGGTTGTAACTGACTGAGTACATTGGGAAAATCAGAGTCCGCCAGTCAGATTCGCAATGGAATGCGTTGTTGCGGATAATAATGCCCTTGGCGCAGCAGCCGGCTCGGATCTTGGATTCTGGTTAAGTAAAACACCGGACTGCGATACGACGTGCAAGGCTAATATTGCTAAAGGTATAGCTGATGGAAACCTAATTGTCTCTGCGGGAGGAATGGCAGTAGCCGGTGGTGCCCAGATTGTGGCCGCCACACCTGAAATTGCTGCAATGGCACGAGCTGTACTGGAAGGGTGTAAAGCTGCGCCAACAATTTGTCTAAATAATGCAGGTATTCAGGTCGCAGAAGCATTAACGCCGGGTGGTGTAGGTGCTGCTGGTGTGATCGGTGTAGGCAAAACAGCGGCAGAGGCTACTGTGGCTAAGACGGTAGCAAATCGTGTCAAAGAAAATGTTACTACTAGTCAGGTTGCCAGAGAATCATCGAACTTCGGACAATACAGTAAAGCAGAGGGCTCTGTTCAGGAATCATTAGGAATTTGGCCGCCAAATCGGGGAGCTTATGGCCCTGTTGAGAAAGTGACACTACCAACTGGTAAAATTATTGATAGATATGGACACCCTGGAGGAAATTTCGTTTCACCTGCTGGAGTACCATTTTCAGAAAGAGCTTTGCCTCCCTCTTATGAAACGACTAAACCCTATTTTCAATATAAAATCATCAAACCCATTCCTGATGTTCCTAAATCTAATATTTTGCCTTGGTTTGGACAAAAAGGGACGGGAACTCAGTATGAATTACCGAAACCAGTTCAGTGGTATTTAGATAACGAATATATGAAAAAGGTGGATAAATAAATGACGCGTGAAGAATTGATTGAACAGCTAACTCTATTGGGTGTAGATGAAAGTAGTTATTCCTTAGATGGATTGCAAAATAATGACTGTACATGTGTAGTGCAGAAAGAAAATATGTGGTGTGTTTGCTATGTAGAAAGAGACTCCCCTTATATGCTTGCTTCATTTACAACAAAAGAAGATGCCTATGGATTTATACTTGAACAATTTAAAAAGTGGTTGTCTTAAAATGAATCCCAGATCAATCACCTGAGTTGTTGTGGACAATAATCACCTAAGTGTGGAGAAGAATCAATCACGCAGTGAGGAACTGGTTAATTGTCAGGGTGATACCAGTTGTCGTGCGACTGTCAGGGATAAATATCGGCAGGAATATGACAAGGTTCAGGCGCGGATAGCAACTTGTTCAGGAGCAGACCAGTGCGTTGCGGTTGCCAAAGAGCTGAGGGCATTGCAAGGTGATTACAGCGCACGAATAGGTGAAATTCAAGAAAAAAGGGACTGGATTCCCTCACACCGGCAGAAGTGCGGGAATGGGCAGATTTACGCGGTGCGATGTCGAATATTGACGCATCACGGAATTTAGTGCTCCATCGTGCCCAAGTCACCGGCGGCTCAGACGAAACGACCCAGGAAATCGTGCAGATTACGGGTCAAGTGGGGATTTCAGCAGCTCTTGGAGTTGCTAAAGGAATACGAACTTGTTTACTTCCAGATTAACGATGTTGCACTTATCATGTGAATCCGCCACCATTAATAGTATTTAATCGAAAATCATTAACCATTAAATCCAAAGTTGAAAAGAAATCGCACGTAAAATAACATTACCCGAATAAACGGATATTAAAGCGCTTTCTCGCCAGTTATTTAACAACATCAGAAAAGATAAAAAATGAATATAATACACGTTCGTTAAACATAAAACACGATATCCGATGATGATTAAACTTAATAAAAAACAGGTGTTAAAAGAGATAAAAACAACGGTTAAAACTTTATGCTAATTAAATCAAAAGTTGAAAAGAAATCACACGTAAAATAATATTGCCCGAATAAACGGATATTAAAGCGCTTTCTCGCCAGTTATTTAACAACATCAGAAAAGATAAAAAATGAGTATAATCCACGTTCGTTAAACATAAAACACGATATCCAATGATGATTAAACTTAACAAAAAACAGGTGTTAAAAGAGATAAAAACAACGGTTAAAACTTTATACTAATTAAATCCAAAGTTGAAAAGAAATCGCATGTAAAATAACATTACCCGAATAAACGGATATTAAAGCGCTTTCTCGCCAGTTATTTAACAGCATCAAAAAAGATAAAAAGTGAATATAATCCACGTTCGTTAAACATAAAACACGATTATCCGATGATGATTAAACTTAACGCGATGCTCGACTTTAATGATGAGTTGAAATGACATAGCCGCTCCTTTATAACTTTAAGTCGTCAAAAATAGAGAAATAAAGGAACAAAAGGCTATGTCACAGCAAGATTTTATCATTTGGGTGTTTTGTTGGGTAGATGACAATTTAACGCAGTTACAGCGAGGTATGCGATTCAGAAGTCGGGGATTTCCGCCTAAACTGAGCGATGCCGAAGCCATCACGATGGAAGTCGTGGGGGAATTTTTAGGATTTTCAACCGATAAAAGCATTTGGACGTACTTTAATGACCACTGGCGCGAGTGGTTTCCGGGGCTAGGTTCACGCGCCAATTTCGCTAAACAGATTTCGAATCTTTGGGTTGTTAAACAACAACTGCAAGAAAAACTGGCGAGGTTATTGGGCGCGTTCGACAGGCCAGTCCATATTATCGACGGATTTCCGCTGCCCGTCTGTGGATTCAAAAGAGCAAAAGGCTGTGCCAACTTCAAAGGACAAGCCGATTATGGGTACTGCGCCGCCAAAAACGAAACTTATCACGGCTTCAAAGGACATCTCATGATAGACGAAATCGGCGTGGTAACCGGATTTACACTGACGCCGGCCAATGTCAGTGAGCGTGAAGCAACCTGGGATGTGATCGGCTCGATAAAAGGCTGTTTGCTGGGTGATAAAGGCTATTTAGGCATTGAGTTTAAACAAGAAATGAAGGCGGAGGGTATTGAAATGATTACCCCTGTGCGGGCCAATATGGATGATCCCATCCCCAGAAAAACGAGAAGGGTCATTAACGCCAAACGCCGTTTAATTGAAACCGTGATTGGTCAACTCGCTGGCCAATTTGCTATCGAGAAGTGCTGGGCACGGGATTTGTGGCATTTGAGTAATCGAATTGCCAGAAAACTGCTTTCTCACACGTTAGGTATTTTTGCCAATTTTCAACAAGGTAAAAGTCAACGCGACTGGCTTCAACAAGCCAACGTTATAGGATGTTAAAGTCGAGCATCGCGTTAAACTTAACAAAAAACAGGTGTTAAAAGAGATAAAAGCAACGGTTAAAACTTTATGCTAATTAAATCCAAAGTTGAAAAGAAATCGCACGTAAAATAACATTGCCTGAATAAACGGATATTAAAGCGCTTTCTCCCAGTTATTTAACAACATCAGAAAAGATAAAAAATGAATATAATCCACGTTCGTTAAACATAAAACACGATATCCGATGATGATTAAACTTAACAAAAAACAGGTGTTAAAAGAGATAAAAACAACGGTTAAAACTTTACGCTAATTAAATCCAAAGTTGAAAAGAAATCGCACGTAAAATAACATTGCCTGAATAAACGGATATTAAAGCGTTTTCTCCCAGTTATTTAACAACATCAGAAAAGATAAAAAATGAATATAATCCACGTTCGTTAAACATAAAACACGATATCCAATGATGATTAAACTTAACAAAAAACAGGTGTTAAAAGAGATAAAAGCAACGGTTAAAACTTTATGCTAATTAAATCCAAAGTTGAAAAGAAATCGTATGTAAAATAACATCACCCGAATAAACGGATATTAAAGCGCTTTTTCGCCAGTTATTTAACCGTGTCAGAAAAGATAAAAAGTGAATATAATCCGCCTTCGTTAAACATAAAACACGATATCTAATGATGATTAAACTTAACAAAAATCAAGTGTTAAAAGAGATAAAAACAACGGTTAAAACTTTATGCTAATTAAATCAAAAGTTGAAAAGAAATCGCACACAAAATAACATTACCCGAATAAACGGATATTAAAGCGCTTTCTCGCCAGTTATTTAACAACATCAGAAAAGATAAAAAATGAATATAATACACGTTCGTTAAACATAAAACACGATATCCGATGATGATTAAACTTAATAAAAAACAGGTGTTAAAAGAGATAAAAACAACGGTTAAAACTTTATGCTAATTAAATCAAAAGTTGAAAAGAAATCGCACGTAAAATAACATTGCCTGAATAAACGGATATTAAAGCGTTTTCTCCCAGTTATTTAACAACATCAGAAAAGATAAAAAATGAATATAATCCACGTTCGTTAAACATAAAACACGATATCCGATGATGATTAAACTTAACAAAAAACAGGTGTTAAAAGAGATAAAAGCAACGGTTAAAACTTTATGCTAATTAAATCCAAAGTTGAAAAGAAATCGCACATAAAATAACATTGCCCGAATAAACGGATATTAAAGCGCTCTCCCAGCAGTTATTTAACAACATCAGAAAAGATAAAAAATGAATATAATCCGCCTTCGTTAAACATAAAACACGATATCTAATGATGATTAAACTTAATAAAAAGCAGGTGTTAAAAGAGATAAAAACAACGGTTAAAACTTTATGCTAATTAAATCCAAAGTTGAAAAGAAATCGCACGTAAAATAACATTACCCGAATAAACGGATATTAAAGCGCTTTCTCGCCAGTTATTTAACAGCATCAAAAAAGATAAAAAGTGAATATAATCCGCCTTCGTTAAACATAAAACACGATATCCAATGATGATTAAATTTAACAAAAATCAGGTATTAAAAGGAGTAAAAACAACGGTTAAAACTTTATACCCATTAAATCCAAAGTTGAAAAGAAATCGCACGTAAAATAACATTGCCTGAATAAACGGATATTAAAGCGCTTTCTCCCAGTTATTTAACAACATCAGAAAAGATAAAAAATGAATATAATTAGCATTCATTAAACGTAAAAAACAATATCCGAGGATGCTTAAACTTAATAAAAAGTAAATGTTAAAAAGGGTAAAAACAACGGTTAAAACTTTATAACAATTAAATCCATTGAGTAAAAAACGATTTCCGATAACCGGTCAAATAGGTTTTTATAATAGTGATACACCCATTTTTACCCCATCGGAGTATCGATGCTATGATAGGCATAACGCTGTTCGTTTGGTGATTTGTGACGATTGATCAGATCGTCAAAATCGGACTGAGTTCCCTCCAGTGATCTACTCTTTTGAAATCTTATTTATCCCAATGTCCGGTGTTTTTGTAAAATCATTAGTTTCAAATCAAATCATTAATTCAACCATTCTCATTTTATCTGTAGCCCCACAAAGCGACTTGTTTGCTGACGGTAGCGGGAAAAACACATGTTGTCCGCTACCGTCCAGCACTATAACAAATCCCCTGAAATCAGATCAAAAATTTTACCTCTAAATTGCTTACCCTATCCCCTTATTCATGAGTGTCGCAGCTGTGATTTAAATACAGATTCGTTTTATCTATATCATTAATTATCAAAACTTATATTAAGTGCATCGCAGAATAATAAATTTTCATAGCCATAAAAAATATGATCAGCGAAGACAATTTATTAACCAGGTGAATTTTAAGCAGTAAATAATCACGAATTTTTTGATAATTTATAATCATGACTATCCCTCCGTACCACAAAAAACTAATGATGAAGGTCATTGAGATCATAATCACTGAAATACTTATATTGATATCCTGTGGTATGCTAACTGATACAGCGCTACTAATGAGCAAAATTGCTTTAGGATTATATAGTTGTAATATAAACCCAGACCTAAATGTACAGTCTCGCTTATCAGATAATGTGTTCAACTTAATATCGCCCATTGGTTTTATTCGAAATAACCGATAAGCTAAATAAAGCAGGTATGTTCCTCCTAATATATAGAGAGTAGAAAGTATTACTGGTTCTTTCAAAATGAAAGTAAACCCACTTAACGCTAAAGTTGTGAATAATGAATTGGCTGTTGCAATACCTACCACACTCATCATGGCTACAGATTTTGAATACGTAACCGCATTTTTCATCGTGACCAAGAAACCTGGTCCAGGGCTAGCAATACCTACTAATAAGATAGTGCAGAAACTAATTATAAATCCTTGTTCACTACTCATGTTACCCCACTAAATATTCAACATCTTTTTCATCATCGGCACGGAAACTAATATGAGACAGTCGATCCAGTGCTGTTTTTTTTCTAAAACAAAATGAAATTTTATTAATCGATTGACTAATATCGATGAAACCTCCTACACCATAGAACTTACCACCGAGATGAGACACATTCACATTGCCATCCTTGTCAATTTCCCCGATACCCAGTACAGCATGGTCTATGTCTCCGTTCCATATACTTTTAAACATAGCTGCCTGAGAGAAAACTTTTCTGCCATTTTTGCATATACCAAATCCCTCGCCATCGTAGATAATTTCTCCTTCAACACCGGATTCAATATACGCCGTAAACGTTTTGTCTTCCTCTCTACGTTTTATATGATTAATTGCTGGAACTGGAAGGCCAATACCCACAATCAGTTTTTCACCATTACTAATCCTTGCAGCTAACTGATATGAAATGCTCTCCGACACCAGGCATGTTCGCGATAGATTTCCACAATAGTGATGATACCTGTTTGGCAAATAAGAGATACAATGCAACGATGAGGGTGCAATAAATACCTCATCAAATAAATTCCTATAGCAAAAACTACTGTAATGTCTAATCACTTTATCCGGTAGCTGGATAGCGATTCTCGCTTTCCTCAACCGAGCAGATTTTATGCATTGTTCTATATCAAGATCTATAGGCTCTGTCTCTAAAACAATGTTTCCATCCGGCGTAAATCCTGATCCTCTTAATAAAACCAAATCACTCTCTGGCAGTGAATAGCATAGTTGTTCACCTAATGACTCCACTATAGATAATTTTTCTGCTGAGTAATCATTATTAATCAATGAGCCGTTGTTATCTGGGTCAATAAAGGTATTTTTACCTATGGTGGTCAGCAATTTCCGCTCTTCGCTAGAAAGCAAGCAACTCGCCACTCCTTGCGGTATGTTGTGTACCTCGACACTATTTTCGCCTAGCGCCGAGTTAATATGATTAACAGTTCCGAAAAAACCGCCTACAACCCAATCCACATGGTGACCAAGAAGCAGTGAGTTAAAACCGCCATGCCAACCATTACCTGGTAGTGATGCTCCAATGAATCCAAATTTTTCATTGTATCGACCATTCCAACTAGCATTACAAATTAAATTAATTAAATATTCGGGGGAAATTGCGCTACCAAAAGAGACAATATCAATGGTTGAAACTCCTTTTAAAAGCTTTTTAAATCTAGCAATATCTGACAAGTTCATGGGTCTGTCCTTCTTTTGAGATAATCAAAGCATCGACTATCAGTTTTGCATCTCTGACGGTAAGCGAAGTTGCTTCTGTGAAGAAACGTGATCCATTTGTCATTGGGCCAAGTACATAGATGTTTCTTTTATCATTGACTTTGCAATTTCTATCAACGTCAACTCCACTAATGGAATGCATCGGTAAGCGACTCATTTGAATAATTTCCAAATCCATTATTGGATTGAATGCTAAAATTGAATTTTTATTAACAGTGGTAGGATCATAACGTCGAGATGAAATAGACAGTTGTCCATCATCAATTAATATCGCTAGTTTACGCGCATTTACTAATGGAAACATCGCTCTGGTTTCAATAAACTGATGTCTAATATTATGTAAAAGAATTTGATCATCCCGGCCCAATTTTTGGTAGACATCAAGATAATTCATTGTTCCATTATATAACCTTTCTTGCCAAACGGGTGTATAAGCTGAACAATATTCGACTTCATCTTTTAACGCACACAGAGGATTAAACAATATATCTTTCTCAATATCTTTCGTGACCAAAGATTTGAACAGCTGTATTATACTATTAAAAGAAGGAATAGTTACATTGTAGTCATCAAAAATCGATGCACCACCTGCCTTGAATTTCCCCCTCACTCTGGGAAATCGGCCTGATAGTGAATAACATTGCATCTTCAAATCTGGCCTATATGTATAAATATAAAGTAAAATGTCAATAGACGTCAGACCTGAACCGTATACATCAATTGTTCCACCGTATGGTGAATTTGTTATTCTATCAAATAAGTGGTCATTTAAAATATCTTTTCCAAAACCGATAGCTAACACACTCGCATCAGTTTTAAAACAGGTGCCATTGCATATGATATTACCATCTTCATCTAAATAATCTGCTTTTCCGTAAGTGTGTACAACAATACCTGTTTTTTTCAACTGATCGATTAAGTTAGATTTCACATCTTGTAGATAAGCGCCATAAATTCGCCTCGGCAGATAATCGTTATCACAATAATTGTATTCCTTAGCAGCCAACCAATCAGTTATACCTACCACATCATTAAATTGGGTAAGAGAATCTAATCGAGTATTCATTATAAAAACTTCTGGAACATCTTTATATGCAAATCCGACTTGGCTATGATCTTTTGAAAATATCAGAATGGAACTAAGCTGACATTTATATTGTAATAAATGTTTAAGTATTGAAATGCAACCTGCTCCACTACCTATAATTCCTATATTCATAATTATAATAACTCCATTCAGATCCCCACCGAAAGGTATCTTTCTGTTTGACTAGCAGCTATTGTTAGTATTTTTTTTCCTTTATTTTCTTCCCTATTCGCCAATTCAATAGCACAATGCAAAGAAGCACCAGACGAAATACCTATTAACAACCCTTCACTTTCTATAATCTTTCTAGTAGTTTGGAAAGCAGAGTTTTCATCAATAATATACACTTCGTCAATAATATTCCGATCCACAGTATTAGCGATTATTCCAGGGCCAATTCCCAGTATGCCATGGTTAGAGTTGATCTCACCTAAAGGAGTCGTCTGGCTTAAAACAGCAGCACTTTTAGGTTCAATTGCAACGATATATGTATCCGATCGATATTTTTTAAGCGTATTTCCTATACCATTACAATGCCCACCAGTCCCAATACCTGCGATAAATATATCTGGAGTACCATCAAAAAAATTGATAATTTCATTGCCAGTTTGATAATGTGCTTGAGGATTATTAATATTATTCCCTTGGTCGATAAGAAAATAGTTAGCCTTTTTTGAGAGCATTTGTGCTTTTTTTACCGCTCCAGCATAGTTTTCACCACTTGGCGTGAGAATAATTTTTGCTCCTAATAGAGTTAATAACTTTTTACGCTCTTCAGAAACATATTCTGGCATCACAATAATAAGCTTTAGTCCCATAGACGCACATATTCCGGCAAGAGAGATACCAGTATTACCTGTTGTCGCTTCAACAATCGTAGTTTGTGAATCTATCTGCCCATTTTTTATAGCTGATTCAAGCATTGACTTGGCTGCTCTATCTTTAATAGAACCCCAAGGATTAAGAAATTCTAATTTAACATAAATATCTGCATACAAATCTTTTGAGATCTTTTCCAACTTTATAATTGGTGTATTTCCAACTACATCATGTAATAACATTTAATTTCTCCCCTTTAGATCTAAATTATATAAACTTATATAGATTACTAAAATGTACACTTTAGAATAAAAAACCTCCTATCTCATTGATATTCATTAAAAGTAATTCAAACAAATGATATAATCACATACATTTAAAATGTGGAATTATATCATTTCAAGCCGTATCTATTAGTTAATGCAATTTGTATTTTTCTAACTGCCATTTCAAATAAATAAAATTTAAACCTTTTAATATATAACAAACATTAAATAATTTTCTAAGAGAAAAATAACAAAAATACTAACAAGATCACAAAAAACCAAGCACCACGCGATTTCTCAATCCATCAATCACTTGCAATTAATACATCCATTACCAGAACGATATAACAAAATTATATTTAAATAAAAAACAATTGAGAAAATATTTATATCTATATTTTTAATGTAGTTATTTACACCAATAGATTAATCAACGATAATGAATGATATGGATAATTAAATGATTGTTTAGAAATACAATAATATAAATCAATTATTTTCAGGTTGGCTATATTAATTTACATTAAGGAAATTAATATTTTAAAATTAAGCGTCATGATTAATGTGTGTGATAATATTGTCTCAATGGCTGAATATGTTTTAAAATCAATGGAGCTGACGTCCAATGGGACGGGCTCCATGATAAACAAACTCAGTTAAACTAAAAATTTAAATCACTTTATGCGGACCGAAGCATTCATAGTGAATATATTGCTTATCAATTCCCATATCTAATAGTTGTTTTGCTACATATTGCATAAAGGGAATCGGGCCACAGAAATAGAAATGCATTCCTGCCGTTTTCAGTGCGTCATTCAGCACCGCCATATCCATAAAACCTTTGTGTTGATAATGGACGCCTTGCTGGTCTTCATCTCTTGGTTCACGATACCAGATTGTGCTGTTAAGATTCGGCATTGCCTGCGCAATAGTGGTCACTTCATTGGTAAACGCATGATGACCCCCGTGTTCCGCCGCATGTAACCAGTTAATCTGGCTGTTGTGATTTTTCTGGTGGAGGTGATGCAGCATACTCATCATGGGTGTCAGGCCGACACCGGCAGAAATCAGAGTAACCGGTGTCTCTGGTTGAATATCAAGAAAGAAATCCCCGCGTGGAGCGGCCAGCCAGACAATATCGCCTTCTTGCATTTTATCATGCATATGGTTGGAAACTGTTCCTTGTGGCTCACGTTTGATAGCAATTCGGTAGCTCGAACCATTTGGTGCCGCTGTCAGTGAATACTGGCGAATTTCGCGGTTATCAAAACTGCTGTCTTCCAGATAAATGCTCAGGTACTGACCGGGTTTATAATCCATCACTTTCCCGCCATCTTGTGGCACAAATTCAAAGCTGCAAATCACATCACTTTTTACCTGTTTCCGGTTGATACGGAATGGGCGTAAACCACGCCAACCGCCATCGACTGATTCGTCATGATGATAAATCTGCTCTTCACGATTGATAAAAACATCAGCCAGCACACCGTACGCTTTTCCCCAGGCGTCCAGCACTTCATTTCCCGGCTGGAACATTTCATCTAACGTTGCCAGCAAGTGAGAGCCGACAATCTGATAATGCTCTGGTTGAATATTCAGGCTGGCGTGTTTATGCGCGATTTTTTCAACTGCCGGCAACAGTATTGCCAAATTATCAATGTTGGCTGCATAGGCGCAGATAGCATTGAACAAGGCTTCACGCTGATCGCCATTGAGTTGATTGCTCATATTAAAAATATCCTTCAGCTCAGGATTATGTTTGAACATCCGCTCATAGAAATGGGCAGTTAGTTTCGGGCCAGTGGCGGAAAGCAGTGGAATAGTTGATTTGACAGTTGCAATGATTTGACTATCCAGCATGGTGAAGCTCCTGAATTTCTTTCAAGTGATAATGAAATTTATAACATGTAATTTAAATACAACTTATAATTTTTTGAGGATCTTGTAAATATAAAATGTGGTCTTTATGGTGAAAAAATATTCTTGGGAGATATTTATACTAAGGCAGGGGATGACCGAGGTCACAAATTCCGATAACGAGGGAAAATGCAGGGAGTTTTCGTTATACCTATGAGAAAACCGATGCCTTGCTGTCATTGGCATGCAATCGTTTGCGTAAAATATTTTGTCAAGACTATCTCATTCAGTGAAAAGGGTTTACACTGTGTGCCATTCTGCCCTTTGGGGTGTTGTTTGAAGAGAAGTTAGCTGAGTCTGGAGAACCCAATGTTAAAGCGTGAAATGAATATTGCTAATTATGATCCCGAACTATGGCAGGCGATGGAACAAGAAGTTGTTCGTCAGGAAGAACATATCGAGTTGATTGCCTCTGAAAACTATACCAGTCCAAGAGTCATGCAGGCACAAGGCTCCCAGCTCACTAACAAATATGCTGAAGGTTATCCGGGTAAACGTTACTACGGCGGTTGTGAATATGTAGACGTTGTTGAGCAACTGGCGATTGATCGTGCTAAAGAGTTATTCGGTGCTGATTATGCCAACGTTCAGCCACACTCGGGGTCTCAGGCGAATGCGGCGGTTTATATGGCTTTGCTGCAACCGGGTGATACTGTGTTGGGGATGAATCTGGCACATGGCGGTCATTTGACTCACGGCTCTCCAGTTAACTTCTCTGGTAAGTTATATAACATCGTACCTTACGGTATTGATGAAAGCGGTAAAATTGATTATGACGATATCGCGGCACAAGCTCAAAAACACCAGCCGAAAATGATTATCGGTGGTTTTTCTGCTTACTCCGGTGTTGTTGATTGGGCAAAAATGCGTGAAATTGCAGACAGCATTGGTGCTTATTTGTTCGTTGATATGGCACACGTCGCCGGCCTGATCGCCGCAGGCGTTTATCCTAACCCGGTTCCTCATGCTCACATTGTGACGACTACCACGCATAAAACACTGGCGGGTCCACGTGGTGGTTTGATCCTGGCGAAAGGGGGTGATGAAGAGCTGTATAAGAAACTGAATTCTTCTGTATTCCCAGGTTGTCAGGGTGGACCTCTGATGCATGTTATTGCCGGTAAAGCGGTTGCACTGAAAGAAGCAATGGAGCCGGAATTCAAAGCCTATCAACATCAGGTTGCTGATAACGCTAAAGCCATGGTTGAAGTCTTCCTGAAACGTGGCTACAAAGTGGTTTCCGGTGGTACTGAGAACCATCTGTTCCTGTTGGATCTGGTTGATAAAAATATCACGGGTAAAGATGCCGATGCTGCACTGGGCCGTGCCAATATCACGGTAAATAAAAACAGTGTACCCAATGATCCGAAGAGCCCATTTGTGACTTCTGGTGTGCGTATCGGTACGCCGGCGATTACCCGCCGTGGTTTCAAACAAGCAGAAGCTCGTGAATTGGCTGGCTGGATGTGCGACGTATTGGACAACATCAATGATGAGGCGATCATTGAAGCGACTAAGCAAAAAGTTCTGGCTATTTGTGCAAAATATCCGGTTTACGCATAAATTATAATTTTAATCAGTAATTATAAAAACCTGCTCCAGCTAACATTGTTTGCTTAAGCGAGATATTAGAGGAATGTCTATCTTGGCATAGTCCCTGATATCTTAATTTCTTAAGTTAATCAGTTTGGTTTTGAGCAGGTTTTTGGCATTTTTAACCAGGGAGGATGAATGGTTATTCAGTCGACACGTTGGCTGGCATTAGATTATTTCACGTATTTCTTTTCTTACGGGATATTTTTGCCTTTCTGGGCTGTCTGGCTCCAGGGTGAGGGAATAAAACCCGATATGATGGGGATTTTATTGGGTGCCGGTTTGGTTTCTCGTTTCCTGGGGAGTTTATTAATTGCGCCTACCGTTAAAGATCCCGCAAAACTTATTTTCGCTCTGCGTACATTGGCATTGCTGACCCTGATTGCCGTTGTTGGCTTTACATTGGGAAATCACTGGGCATGGCTGCTGTTTATCATGATTGGTTTCAACCTGTTTTTTTCGCCGATGATGCCATTGAGTGATGCGCTGGCGGGAACATGGCAAAAGCAATTTCCCTTTGATTACGGCAAAATACGGGTTTGGGGTTCAATTGCCTTTATTATCAGTTCGGCGCTGACCGGGGAATTGATTTCTGTCTGGGGACATCAGGCTATTCTGATAACCATGCTGTTCAGTGTCTTGTCAACGCTGTTGGCGACATTGCTTAAACCCTCCATCATGCCTGTGGGTGAAGCCAAATCCGCTAAAGTGGATATTGTGTCATTTAAACAGTTATTGTCTGAAAAATCGGTATGCCGGTTCCTGCTATGCGTGGCTTTATTACAGGGCGCTCATGCGGGATATTACAGTTTCAGTGCAATTTACTGGGAAAAAGCGGGTTATTCCTCCTCGATAGTGGGTTATCTCTGGTCATTGGGGGTAGTGGCTGAGGTGGTTATTTTTACGTTGAGTAATAAATTATTTCGGCGCTGGAATGCCCGTAATCTTCTGCTGCTTTCCGGTATATGCGGTGTTGTTCGTTGGGGATTGATGGGCTCATTCACGACATTACCGGTGTTGATTATCATTCAAATCTTGCATTGTGGTACGTTTACTGTCTGCCATTTGGCAGCCATGCGTTTTATCAGCGCAAGAAAGGAAGGCGAAATTGTTCGTTTGCAGGCGGCTTATTCTGCACTGGCAATGGGGGGCGGTATCGCTGTTATGACGGTAATTGCAGGATTTATGTATGATTATCTGCACAGCGGTATTTTCTGGGTAATGGCCTTCGTTGCTTTTCCTGCTATTTTCCTGCGACCACAGGTTAAAGCTCATCATTATTAACCACATGAATTCAGTTTCTTATGATATTTTTGTAAGAAACTGGATACTTCTAATAATAATGTTTTCATGAGATATCATGTCGAATAAATTAACAATAAAAGATATTGCACGTCTGGCTAATGTCAGTAAATCAACCGTCTCGCGGGTATTAAACAACGAAAATAGCGTTAGCCCACAAGTACGTGAAAGAGTTGAAACGATTATTCATCAAAATAACTTTATTCCCTCTAAATCAGCAAGAGCGATGCGAGTGAAAAGTGACAAAATTATTGCGTTAATTGTGTCTCGGTTGGGGTCTTTTTCGGAAAATTTATCAATAAGTACGATGTTACCGCTGTTTTATCAGCATGGTTATGACCCCATTATCATGGAAAGTAATTTTGATCCTCAGCTTTTGCAGGAACATTTGCGTCAGCTGGCATTACGTCATGCAGATGGTGTTATTTTGTTTGGTTTCACCGGGTTGCCGGAAGAATCCCTTTTGCCCTGGCGTGACAAAATAGTGGTATTTGCGCGCGAATATACTGATTTTTCTTCTGTATGTTATGACGATGTTGGTGCTGTTCGTCTATTGATGGATGAATTTTATCAGCAAGGTCACAGAGAGATCAGTTTTCTTGGTGTACGCGATTGTGATGCCACGACAGGTTTTCGTCGTCATCAATCCTATTTGAATTGTTGTGAACAGAAGGCGTTACACCCGCTTTCCATTCAATGTGATTTAAGCTATCAGAGTGGTTTTCAGCATGTCAACAAGGTATTAAAAAAGGAAACGACGGCCTTAATCTGTGCAACCGATAGCTTGGCATTAGGTGCATATAAATATTTACAACAAAATAACCGGGAAGATATACAAATAGGCAGCATTGGTAGTACTCCTTTGCTGAACTTTTTGTACCCTGACACGCTTTCTGTGGATTTGGGTTATGGTGAAGCGGGTAAATATGCAGCTGGTCAATTAATAGCTCAAATAAGGCAAAAATATCCTAAACAGCAAGTAATCATTTCGAGTAAGTTGGCTTAAAAATAAGAATATTGTTGATTCAATGTGATCATTAACGCATTTTTGGGAACGTTCCCATGACAAGCATAACTAAATGATATTAGGATGAAATTATCTTACTAAGCATGACATAGTAACTGATACTAACTTAATGATGACTGGCTATTATGAAAAATAAAATAAATTATAAAGACATAGAAAAACTAATTACGTTAATCGGTGGTTGTAAAAATATAGCCAGTGTAACGCATTGTATTACCCGATTGAGATTTTCTTTGGTTGAGCCGACTAAAGCCCTGCCGGATGAAATAAAAAATCTGCCAATGGTTAAAGGTTGTTTTACCAATGCAGGGCAGTTCCAGGTAGTGATAGGCACGAATGTCGGTGATTATTATCAGGTTTTAAACAGCTATCTTGATCAAACTGAATTAAGTAAAAAAGAGATAAAACAGGCTGAGAAAAAAAACATGAAATGGCAAGAGCGTATCATTTCGCAATTTGCCGAAATCTTTTTTCCTCTCCTGCCAGCATTAATTAGTGGCGGTCTTATTCTGGGTTTCCGTAATATTATTGGTGATATTCCTTTTAGTGACGGTAAAACTTTAGCTCAAATATATCCTATTTGGAAAACAATATATGATTTTTTATGGTTGTTAGGAGAGGCAATATTCTTCTATCTGCCGGTGGGTATTTGTTGGTCAGCGGTCAGAACAATGGGAGGAACCCCAATATTAGGAATTATATTGGGAATAACCTTGGTATCTCCGCAACTTATGAATGCTTATCAATTAGGGCAACAGATCCCTGAAATATGGAATTTTGGCCTGTTCACGATCAGTAAAGTCGGTTATCAGGCGCAGGTTATTCCGTCACTTTTGGCGGGTATTACGTTGGGGTGGATTGAAATTCAGTTAAAGAAGGTGGTTCCTAGTTATCTTTATTTGGTGGTTGTTCCGGTAGTTTCGTTAATATTGGCAACCTTTTTAGCACATAGCCTTATTGGGCCGTTTGGCCGGTTAATTGGCGACGGAGTCGCTTGGGTTGTTAAGGCGTTGATGACGGGAAGTTTTGCGCCTGTCGGTGCAGCTTTATTCGGATTCTTTTATGCGCCTTTGGTTATCACGGGTATACATCAAACTACATTAGCTATTGATATGCAGATGGTTCAAAGTATCGGTGGGACACCGATCTGGCCGATTATTGCACTATCCAATATTGCTCAGGGGTCAGCGGTTGTGGGCATTATCTTGGTCAGCAAAAAGCATAATGAACGTGAATTGTCTGTACCCGCCGCTATCTCTGCCTATTTAGGCGTCACTGAGCCGGCAATGTATGGTATTAACATCAAATATCGATTCCCTATGCTCTGTGCCATGGTTGGTTCAGGTTTGGCCGGGTTGATCTGTGGATTAAGTGGTGTGTTGGCAAACGGTATTGGTGTTGGTGGCTTGCCCGGTATCCTTTCGATCAAACCGCAATTTTGGGCAATCTACGCATTAGCTATGCTCGTAGCCGTCATTGTTCCGTTGATACTGACTACGGTTGTTTATCGAAAGAAGAGTATGAGCGGTATGTTAGCTGTTGAATAATTCTGTTAAATCTTCATCTGAGTAACAGATATAAAAATAACTAGTTAGGTTATTCAATTCAGGAAATATATTGATAAGGCGTTTTCGATGGACAAAATCATTCCGTGGTGGTTACAAGGTGTCATCTACCAGATATATCCTAAGAGTTTCCAGGATACTACTGGTAGCGGAACAGGCGATCTTAACGGTATTACCTACCGGCTTGATTATTTGAAAAAACTGGGTGTAGATGCTATTTGGGTGACGCCTTTTTATCACTCACCACAGGTAGATAACGGTTATGATGTTGCGGATTATTGTGCGATTGATCCGGCTTACGGCTCAATGGATGATTTTAAACGTCTGGTTGATGAAGCACATCAGCGTGATATCCATGTAATTGTGGATATTGTTTTCAACCATACCTCTACTCAACATCCTTGGTTCAGGCAAGCACAGGATATTAATAGCCCTTACCGGCAATATTACATCTGGCGGGATGGAGTACCTGGAACCCCCCCCAATAATTGGTCGTCAAAATTTGGCGGGGGGGCTTGGGAGTGGCATGAAGCAAGTCAACAATATTATTTACATCTGTTTGCCGTTGAGCAGGCAGATCTGAACTGGGAGCATGAACCTGTACGGGACGAGCTGAAAAAGATTTGTGAATTCTGGGCTGATCTTGGTGTTGATGGCTTCCGTTTGGATGTTATCAACCTGGTTTCCAAGCAGCAGGATTTTCCTAAAGCAACGCAGGGGGATGGGCGTCAGTTCTATACAGATGGTCCCCGTATTCATGAATTTTTGCAGGAAATAAACAGAGAAGCCTTCCAGCCGGCGGGAGTGATGACGGTGGGCGAAATGTCTTCTACTTCACTGGAAAATTGTCAGCGCTATTCTTCATTAGAGGGTGGAGAGTTGTCGATGGTTTTTGCTTTTCACCATTTGAAAGTCGATTACCCCAATGGCGAAAAATGGGTTACAGCCCCGCCCGATTTTATTGAATTGAAAAAAATCTTTGCCAAGTGGCAACAAGGCATGCATCAACGGGCGTGGAATGCGCTGTTCTGGTGTAATCACGATCAACCGCGTATTGTTTCACGTTTTGGTGGTGAAGGTGTCTGGCGGGTTCCCTCCGCTAAAATGTTGGCAATGGTGTTGCACGGTATGCAGGGAACCCCTTATATCTATCAAGGGGAAGAGTTGGGGATGACTAACCCTGATTTTTCTCAAATTGAAGATTACCGGGACATAGAGAGTTTAAATATTTACCGGGAGAAGATTGAGCAAGGCAATGATAAGGAGAAAATTTTATCGGTCTTAGCGAAAAAATCCCGCGACAATGGGCGAACGCCGATGCAATGGGATGCGACTTCCAATGCTGGGTTCACTCAGGGAGAACCCTGGATAGCGCTGAATAATGATTACCAGGAAGTGAATGCGCAAAATGCCATTCAGGATGAGGATTCCGTTTTCCATTGCTATGCGCGCTTAATAAAACTGCGTAAGGAATATCCGGTATTGACCTATGGCAGTTATGAAGATTTGTTGCCATCACACCCTTCGCTTTGGTGTTATGTTCGCCGTTGGGAAGACCAAACGTTGCTGGTTATTGCCAATCTCAGTGCGGAAGTGCAGGCATGGTCGCTGGACGCTTCTTTATCCGATTGTTCATGGGTTAAGTTAATGGGGAACTATCCTGAACATCAGCTACCGGCAAAAAATAGACATTTACAACCTTATGAAGCTGCTTATTGGTTAGCAAATTAATTCGGGCTTAAAATGGCAACAAAAAAGTTCATCAGTGACTTTATTTGTTGCTAGGTGGAATTGCCGGGCGAAGGATAGACCGCATTGTTACGGCCTGCCGGTTATCACCATGCAATTCCAGTTTAAGGATTAATTTAAGTTAACGTTTCAATGACTCTGATAACTCATCACGCATTTCAGCCAAAATGTCTTTAACCACGCGTGGATTACCTGCAACAATGTTGCCGGAATGAATGTAATTATGACCACCAACAAAATCGGTGATGATACCGCCAGATTCACGTACTAACAGTTCGCCACCCATAAAATCCCACGGTTTCAGGCCAATTTCAAAATAACCGTCAACTCGGCCAGCTGCAACATAAGCCAGATCCAGTGCTGCCGATCCGGTACGACGGAAATCAGCACAACGAACAAACAATTTGCCCAAGGTATTAATAAAAACAGTGGAGTGTTGTTTTGCTTTAAATGGGAAACCTGTCGCCAGAACAGTGCCATCCAGATCGCGGGCATTGGTGCCACGCAGACGGTAGCCATTCAACTGAGCCCCTTGACCTCGGGCTGTGGTGAAAAGCTCATTGCGCATTGGATCATAAACAACAGCAACTTCAGTACGGCCCTTGATGCGTACTGCAATGGAAACGGCGAAGTGAGGGAGGCGTTTGATAAAGTTAGTCGTGCCATCCAGTGGATCGATTACCCATTGAATATCATCATCTTCGCCTGGCAGTTCGCCACTCTCTTCCGTAATGATTGAGTGTTTGGGATAAGATTTGCGGATAACGTCAATAATCAGTGCTTCTGCGGCTTTGTCAACGTTGGTAACAAAGTCGTTACTGCCTTTTTGGCTAGCTTCAACCGCATCGGGAGTTTCATAATTTTTGGCAATCAGGTTGCCGGCTTTACGCGCCGCACGTATGGCGATGGTCAGCATCGGATGCATGGGATATCTTCCACCAGGATGTTAAAGAACGGATAATTAATCGGCGCGCAGTATAGCAGTAGTTCGGAAAAATGACTAACGCTGTGTTAAGATATTTGGCTCTTATAACTAATCCAGAAGTTGTTATGTTAGAAAATATCCGCATTATCCTGGTTGAAACTTCCCACACTGGGAACATGGGTTCAACCGCCCGGGCAATGAAAACAATGGGATTAACAAACCTTTATCTGGTTAATCCACTGGTTCAGCCAGATTCCCACGCGATTGCGCTTTCTGCTGGTGCCAGCGATGTTATTGGTAATGCGACTATTGTTGATAGTTTGGATAAAGCTCTGGCTGGTTGTGAACTGGTGATTGGTACCAGCGCTCGTTCAAGAACCCTCTCATGGCCGATGGTCGAACCCCGTGAATGTGGCGAGCGCAGTGTTCAGGCAGCTAAACATGCGCCGGTAGCAATTATTTTCGGACGGGAGCGCGTAGGGCTGACGAATGAAGAATTGCAGAAGTGTCATTATCATCTGAATATCCCGACTAACCCGGAATACAGTTCGTTAAATCTGGCTATGGCTGTCCAGCTTGTCAGTTATGAAATTCGCATGGCATCTCTGGCGCGTCAGGATAAACCCGAGCAGAAAACAGATGAGGCCGAATATCCATTAGTTGATGATATGGAACGCTTTTATCATCACCTTGAACGTGTGTTATATGATGCGGGGTTCATCAGGAAAGCCCATCCTGGTCAAATAATAAATAAGTTAAGACGGCTTTTTACCCGCGCCCGGCCTGAAACTCAGGAGCTGAATATTCTGCGTGGTATCCTGACCTCCATTGAAAAATGGGCGAAAAAATAGTTGAGTAAATTACTTGGTTAAATAGTTGACTAAAATACTCAGGAATGACACAATTTCGCCATATTTCACCACGGGGTAATCATTTATGAGATTGACATCTAAAGGGCGTTATGCAGTAACTGCCATGCTTGATGTGGCGTTGCACTCACAAGAAGGTCCGGTACCACTGGCCGACATCTCTGAACGTCAGGGTATTTCCCTCTCCTATCTTGAGCAGTTATTCTCTCGCTTGCGCAAAAATGGTCTGGTTTCAAGTGTCCGTGGTCCGGGTGGCGGTTATTTACTGGGCAGAGATGCCGGGAAAATTGTCGTCGCTGAAGTGATTTTCGCTGTTGATGAATCGGTAGACGCGACGCGTTGCCAGGGTAAAGAAGGGTGTCAGGGCGGTGATCGTTGTCTGACTCATACTTTATGGCGCGATTTAAGTGACCGTATTACCGGTTTCCTGAGTAGCATCAGTTTAGAAGAATTGGTTAATAACCAGGAAGTATTAGACGTTGCTGGTCGCCAGGATAACGATAAGCGCCGCGCACCTAACGGCAGAGCACAAGAAACAATTAATGTTAATCTGCGCGCATAAGCAGAACTTGTGATGAATTAAAGTATTAGAAGTAGGGAGCATGTGAGCAATGAAATTACCAATTTATTTAGACTACTCAGCAACGACGCCGGTTGATCCGCGTGTTGCTGAAAAGATGATGCGTTATTTAACCATGGACGGGGTATTTGGTAACCCAGCTTCCCGTTCTCACCGTTTTGGCTGGCAGGCTGAAGAAGCGGTTGATATTGCCCGTAATCAGATTGCCGATTTAGTGGGTGCCGATCCACGTGAGATTGTTTTCACTTCCGGCGCAACGGAGTCTGACAATCTTGCTATCAAAGGTGCTGCTAATTTTTATCAGAAAAAGGGCAAGCATATCATCACCAGCAAAACCGAACATAAAGCGGTGCTGGATACTTGCCGTCAGTTAGAGCGTGAAGGATTTGAAGTCACTTATCTGGCACCTCAGAGCAATGGACTGATTGATTTAAACGATCTGGAAACTGCGGTGCGTGATGACACCATTCTGATTTCTATCATGCATGTTAACAATGAAATTGGTGTGGTACAGGATATCGCTGCTATCGGCGAAATGTGCCGTAGCCGCGGTATCATTTTCCATGTTGATGCGACGCAGAGCGTAGGTAAATTACCTATCGACCTAACCAAACTGAAAGTGGATCTGATGTCTTTCTCTGCGCATAAAATTTATGGGCCGATGGGGATTGGCGCATTGTATGTTCGCCGCAAACCACGCATTCGGATTGAAGCTCAACAGCATGGTGGCGGCCATGAACGTGGTATGCGTTCCGGGACGTTGCCGGTTCATCAGATTGTTGGTATGGGTGAAGCTTACCGTATTGCCAGGCAGGAAATGGAAAGTGAATCTCAGCGTCTGCGTGGCTTGCGTTTACGCCTGTGGCAGGGGATCAAAGATATCGAAGAAGTCTTCCTTAATGGCGACCTGGAACATGGCGCGCCCCACATTCTGAATGTCAGCTTCAACTATGTTGAAGGCGAATCACTGATGATGGCATTAAAAGATCTGGCGGTTTCCTCTGGTTCTGCCTGTACTTCTGCCAGTCTGGAACCCTCCTACGTATTGCGTGCGTTGGGTATGAATGATGAATTGGCTCATAGCTCTATCCGTTTCTCTTTAGGGCGCTTTACCACGGAAGAAGAGATCGACTACGCCATTGAACTGATTCACAAATCTATTGGCCGCCTGCGCGAACTTTCTCCACTGTGGGAAATGTTCAAACAAGGTGTGGATCTTAACAGTATCGAATGGTCTCATCACTAATCAGACGGTTTCAGGAGTAATAACATGGCTTACAGCGAAAAAGTAATTGATCACTATGAAAATCCACGCAACGTGGGTTCTTTCGATAATGAAGATCCCACGGTTGGCAGCGGCATGGTCGGTGCCCCTGCGTGTGGTGACGTCATGAAACTGCAAATCAAAGTCAATAATGAAGGCATTATTGAAGATGCGCGTTTTAAAACTTACGGTTGCGGTTCTGCAATAGCTTCCAGTTCTTTAATCACTGAGTGGATGAAGGGCAAATCTTTGGAGCAGGCAGAATCGATCAAAAATACTGAAATTGCAGATGAGTTAGAACTACCACCCGTGAAAATTCACTGCTCTATTCTGGCGGAAGATGCTATCAAAGCGGCCATTGCGGATTACAAAAGTAAGCGCCAGGGCAAATAATTGCCCTTGATAATAAGAAAATAGAAAATGAATTTGGTGGATACTGGCTGTTATATACCATCCAGTATCCGCCTTTGCTGGTTTTAAACAGTGAGGTTGTTGTATGTCAATTTCCCTTACAGAAAGTGCTGCACAACGCGTTTCGTCATTTCTGAGCCACCGTGGAAAAGGTGTCGGTTTACGCCTTGGTGTCAGAACATCAGGCTGCTCAGGTATGGCATATCTGCTTGAATTTGCTGATATGATTAACGAAGACGACACGGTGTTTGAAGAGAAGGGTGTCAAAGTTATCATAGACGGCAAGAGCATGGTCTATCTCGACGGTACAGAACTGGATTTTGTTAAAGAGGGCCTTAACGAAGGCTTTAAATTCAACAACCCGAATGTCTCCAGTGAATGTGGTTGTGGAGAAAGTTTTAACGTTTAATTCCGTTTTTCGGCCAAATCCAGAGTAAGCTTAGATTATGGACTATTTCACTTTATTCGGGCTGCCGGCTCGTTATGCTATTGACCGTGAACAGCTGACACACTGCTATCAGGAATTGCAGCGTCAGTTTCATCCTGATCGCTTTGCTAATCAGCCGGAGCGTGAAAAAACGCTGGCGTTGCAGCAGGCAGCGACGATCAATGACGGCTATCAGGCTCTCAAACATCCACTGAAACGTGCTGAATATATGCTTTCTCTGCATGGTTTTGATTTAGCCAATGAGCAGCACACCATGAATGACCACACTTTCCTGATGGAACAGCTGATGTTGCGGGAAGAGTTGGAATGTATTGAAAGTAAAGCGAATGCAGAAGCGGCGCTGGCTGATTTCGCTGAACGTCTGAACGGGATGATTAAAACCCGCAGTCAGCAAATGGAACAACAATTGAATGACCAGCAGTGGGAACAGGCCGCCGATACCGTTCGTAAATTGCGTTTTCTGGATAAATTGCAGCAGCAAGTTGAACAACTGGAAGAACGTTTACTGGACGACTTTTAAGGAAAGCGTATATGGCTTTATTACAAATCAGCGAGCCGGGTTTATCCGCTGTACCACATCAACGTCGTTTGGCTGCCGGTATTGATCTAGGCACGACACATTCATTAGTTGCCATTGTTCGCAGTGGGCAAGCAGAAACACTGATGGATAGCGAAAACCGTTACCTGCTTCCTTCTGTTGTCCATTACCATGAAAATGGTAGTGAAATTGGCTGGTTGGCCCGTCAACAGGCGGCGCATGATCCGGTTAATACCATCAGCTCTGTGAAGCGCATGATGGGGCGTTCTCTGGCTGATATTCAGCAACGTTACCCAAATCTTCCTTATCAATTTCAGGCGAGTGAAAACGGTCTGCCGTTAATCAATACGGCAACGGGTTTGGTCGATCCTATTCAGGTTTCTTCTGAAATTCTTAAATTGCTGGCACAGCGTGCAGAAGCAACACTGGATGGCAAGCTTGATGGGGTTGTGATCACCGTTCCTGCCTACTTTGATGATGCACAGCGTCAGGGAACAAAAGACGCGGCGCGTTTAGCCGGATTACATGTTCTGCGCCTGCTTAATGAACCGACTGCCGCTGCGATTGCCTACGGGCTGGATTCAGGTCAGGAAGGGGTTATCGCGATTTATGATTTAGGTGGTGGCACGTTTGACGTTTCTATTCTTCGGCTAAGTCGTGGGGTTTTTGAAGTGCTGGCAACAGGCGGTGATACTGCGCTTGGTGGGGATGATTTCGATGCGATACTGGCTGATTGGATCCGTGAACAGATAGGTATCGCCAATCGTGATGACCATAGTCTGCAACGCCAACTCTTGGACATTGCCGCTCAGGTGAAAATCGCCCTAAGTGATGCTGATGTTGCAGAAATCAGCATTGCCGGCTGGCAGGGAAAAATCACCCGTCTCGAATTTGAAGCACTGATTACACCGCTGGTAAAACGGACTTTGCTGGCAAGTCGCCGGGCATTGAAAGATGCAGAAATCTCTGTGGATGAAGTTTTACAGGTGGTTATGGTGGGTGGCTCAACCCGTGTACCGTTGGTTCGTCATTGGGTTGGTGAATTTTTTGCCCGTGAACCACTAACTTCCATTGATCCTGATAAAGTTGTTGCTGTTGGTGCATCAATTCAGGCGGATATTTTGGTGGGTAACAAACCGGATAGCGACATGTTGCTGTTGGATGTTATTCCGCTGTCACTTGGGCTGGAAACGATGGGGGGCTTGGTTGAAAAAGTCATTCCCCGCAATACAACCATCCCGGTTGCGAGAGCGCAGGAATTCACCACCTTCAAAGACGGTCAGAGTGCGATGAGTATCCATGTGGTACAAGGGGAACGGGAATTGGTGAGTGATTGCCGTTCACTGGCCCGTTTTACCCTACGGGGTATTCCTCCGTTACCGGCGGGTGGCGCTCATATCCGGGTTACGTTCCAAGTGGATGCTGATGGCTTGTTGAGTGTTAGCGCGTTGGAAAAATCCACTGGTGTAGAAGCGTCTATTCAGGTGAAACCGTCCTATGGTTTATCTGATGAAGAAATCGCCCGCATGATAAAAGATTCTATGGCGAATGCTCAAGAAGATATCAATGCGCGCAAACTGGCAGAACAAAAAGTAGAAGCGGCACGGGTGCTGGAAAGTGTCACCAGTGCGTTAGAAAAAGATGCCGATCTGCTGAATGAACAAGAACACGCGGCGATTGATACCGCCGTAGAAACACTGATAAAAAGCGTTCAGGGGAGTGATCCTGACGTGATTGAGAACGCAATTAAACAACTGGATAAGCAAACGCAGGAATTCGCTGCACGCCGGATGGATTCATCTGTTCGTCGGGCGTTGGCGGGCCATTCTGTGGACGAGATTTAATTATGCCGAAAATTATATTTTTACCTCATAACGATCTTTGCCCTGATGGTGCAGTTTTGGAAGCCAAAGAAGGGGAATCCATTCTGAATGTTGCATTGCGCAATGGGATTGAGATTGAGCATGCTTGTGAAAAATCCTGTGCTTGTACCACTTGCCACTGTATCGTTCGTGAAGGTTTCGATTCACTGGAAGAGAGCTCTGAGCTGGAAGACGACATGTTGGATAAAGCTTGGGGGCTCGAACCGGAAAGTCGTCTGAGTTGTCAGGCTAGAGTCTCGGACGAAGACTTGGTGGTTGAAATTCCAAAATACACCATTAACCATGCCCGTGAGCACTGATTGGCAGGAGAAATATCAATGAGCCTGAAATGGTCTGATAGCCGAGAAATCGGTGAAGCGCTGTATGACAAATTTCCTGATTTGGATCCAAAAACAGTTCGCTTCACAGATATGCATCAATGGATTTGTGACCTGGATGATTTTGATGATGCGCCTGAGAAATCCAGTGAGAAAATTCTGGAAGCTGTACTTTTGGTCTGGCTGGATGAGTTTGAATAACAAATAGCATTAATCTGTTATTTATTGGTCACAATTTTAAGGTAGTCTGAGCTTTAATGAAAAACTGGCTTTAGCCAGTTTTTTTATAAGGTTAATATTTGGCAGACGAACAATTATGTGGGTGGAAACCTGAATAAGATCCTCACTGCCATTGTGAGTGGTGAATAATTAGAGGTGAGAAAAGAATGACTAAACAAATCATGCCAATAACACTGTCTTATGAGCCAGCCGCAGCGTGCTGGGGTGAAAAAGCGCTGATTAGTTCGAGTGATCAAGGGATGACTATTCATCTGACTGGTAAAGGCAAATTGGGTGCGGTTCAACGTGCTGGGCGTAAAATTGATGGTCAGGGCATTTGTCATGTCGCTCTGATGGGTGAAGGCTGGGACTTGGAAAAAAGCTGGGCATTTTGGCAAGGCTTCCGTGCGCCAAAAGGCAGTCGTTCTATTGAATGGCCTCAACTGCCGGCGGCTGAAAAACAAGAGTTAGAAAGCAGAATTAAAATCATTGATTGGGTGCGTGACACCATCAACATGTCAGCCGAAGAGCTTGGGCCGGAACAATTGGCAAAGCGTGCTATTGACCTGATGTGTGGCGTTGCGGGTGAAGCGGTAAATTATCGCATAACTAAAGGCGAGGATTTACGTGAACAGGGTTATATGGGTATTCATACTGTTGGTCGTGGCTCTTCCCGTGATCCGATTTTGTTGGCGCTGGATTACAATCCGACTGACAACCCACAAGCGCCGGTATTCGCTTGTTTGGTGGGTAAAGGCATCACATTTGACACCGGTGGCTACAGCCTGAAACAATCTTCTTTTATGGACTCCATGAAATCAGATATGGGTGGAGCGGCAACGCTGGCAGGTGCGTTGGCATTGGCAATCAGCCGTGGCTTGAAACAGCGCGTTAAACTGTTCCTCTGCATTGCGGATAACATGGTCAGTGGCAATGCCTTTAAACTGGGTGATATTATCCGTTACCGTAATGGCAAATCTGTTGAAGTCATGAACACCGATGCGGAAGGTCGTTTAGTGCTGGCGGATGGTTTAATTGATGCCAGCAAAGAGAAAGCGAAGTTAATCATTGATGCGGCGACCCTGACGGGTGCAGCGAAAATGGCTGTGGGTAATGACTATCACTGTGTATTCAGCTTTGATGATAAACTGGCGGCTGATTTATTGGCTGCATCAGAATCTGAGAATGAATTATTTTGGCGTTTGCCACTGGCTGAATTCCACCGTAGCCAACTGCCATCGAATTTTGCTGATTTGAACAATGTTGCTGCACCATCACATACGGCTGGTGCGAGTACTGCGGCGGCTTTTCTGTCTCATTTTGTGGAAGAATACCAAAAGGGCTGGGTTCACATTGATTGCTCGGCAACTTACCGTAAATCTGCGGTAGAACATTGGTCGGCTGGCGCAACGGGTTATGGTGTTCGTTCGATTGCTAATTTGTTGTTAGCGAAAGCGAAATAAACCCATTTTATATAAAAAAACTGATTGGAGATTTTTATGAGTTCATTAAATGAGTTGATTTCAGTTGAGGTTGATGTGCCAAGTGGCAGCGCGATAACACTCAGCCAGCCGGAAGAATATCCTTCGCAGCTCATTGAAGCTCTGGTCAGTTTATTTAGTCAGCGTAAACCTGTCCGTCGTGCTTTTATCATCCAGGCCCATGATAAAAATATGGATGAAAAACCCAATTTATTAATTGGGCTGGAAATGAATGGCACGGAGGATGAGGTTGAACAGCTAATTCAAGAAGCTGGCGGTATTGCCTGCGAATACACTTCGGAAGAAGAACCGATTGACTTCTGCCTGGTTGATGAAAAAGAACGTGGTATCAGCCATTATTTGATGCAGCATACACAGCCATTTTACCAGCGTAAATTAGGCAGTTGGTTGCGGGGGAATATTCCGGTAATGAATAAGTAACTTGTAAAATCTCTGATATTAATTTAGCTGAGATATTTATTGCGTTAAAACAGTACCGGAGTAGTTGCCTGTCTCATAATGAACATTTTATTTTCCATCAATAAAGTGTTCATCATGTACGTATTTCCTGTTACGGATCATTTTTTAAATATGATGATATCTAAATATAACTATTTATAAGTTTCGATTACCTGAACTTCGTTTCTCAGAGAGAACACTCAAGACATTACAATCTGCTCGGTTTTTTGCTTAATATTTCTTCAATATAAAAGAAAATATGCTACCATTCACCGATGAAGAGAAAACACACACCAACGCCACATGATGCGGTATTCAAACAGTTTTTAGGTCATATTGATACCGCAAGGGACTTTCTGGAGATACACTTGCCTGCGACATCACGGGCAGTGTGTGATCTGGATACATTGCGGTTGGAATCCGGATCGTTTATTGAAGACAATCTGCGTGCGTATTATTCCGACATTTTGTATTCATTGAAAACGGTGCAGGGTGAAGGTTATGTGTATTGCGTGATTGAACATCAGAGTTCCCCGGATAAGATGATGGCATTCCGGTTGATGCGTTACAGTATTTCAGCCATGCAACGGCATCTGGAGCAGGGACATGAAAAATTGCCGCTGGTTATTCCGATGTTGTTCTATCACGGGAAAATGCGACCGCATCCGTGGAGCACCAATTGGTTCGATTGTTTCGATGCTCCGGTTTTGGCGGAGGAAATCTATTCTGGCGCGTTCCCGCTGGTCGATGTGACGGTCATCTCAGATGATGAAATCCTGACGCATAAACGGGTAGCACTACTGGAAATGGTGCAAAAGCATATCCGGCAGCGAGATATGGCGGAGCTGCTGCAAGAGTTGGTCATACTGCTGGCGTATGATTACTATACGGATGAACAGCTAAAAAGCGTGCTAAACTACTTATTACAGGCGGGAGATACCGCCGATCCAGAGGGTTTTATCCGGCGACTGGCAGAACAGTCCCCGAAGTATGAGGAGGTATTGATGACAATAGCGCAGAAACTGGAGCAGAAAGGACGCCAGGAAGGGCGTCAGGAAGGACTCCAGGAAGGATTGGAGAAAGGTGAAAAACAGGGAATTCTGAAAACGGCGTGTGCGATGATGGACATTGGCATCGACCGTGAAATGATAATGAAAGCCACCGGGCTGAGCCAGAGCGAACTTGAGCAAATACGCCACTAATTCGTGCTGAGAGCCCTTCATCGGCATTCAACGATTCGTGTTAAAAGAGTCTTATGGCAGCTGGCGGAACAGTCCCCGAAGTTATGAGGAGGTATTGATGACAATAGCGCAGAAACTGGAGCAGAAAGGACGCCAAGAGGGACTCCAGGAAGGATTGCAGGAAGGATTGCAGGAAGGTGAAAAACAGGGGGTTCTGAAAGTGGCGTGTGCGCTGATGGACATTGGCATCGACCGTGAAATGATAATAAAAGCCACCGGGCTGAGCCAGAACGAACTTGAGCAAATATGCCACTAATTCGTGTTGAGAGTCCTTAATCGGCGTAAAAATGCTTGAATAAATGCACAAAACGCATAGAAGCGGCATGTTATTTGGATGAGCTTGAACCTTCCAACCCAAAAATCGCGTCTGAATCTGTATGCTTCTAAATTGGCTACTCTTAAACAGATATAAGGTTAGTTAAGTAGGCGTGTTATTACCCTTTAAATTATGAAATTAATCTATTGGTGTAAATAACCATATTAAAAATATAGATATACCCGCTTAACTTGAAGATGCAGGATTCAGAACTTGGAAGTTGTCATTAATACGGCACGACAGGTTCCCGGCAAGTTCCGGTAATATTTCCGTAAAAAAACGATGTATTGCCTGCCTGAACAAGGTCGTCGAGGCGAAATAATGGTTATTTCTGACTTGTTCATTCATCACCTTCCACAGCCGTTCTATCGGGTTCAGATTCGGGCTGTAAGGCGGTAAATAATGAAGGTCAATATTCATCACATAAGCCCAGTCTTTCACCAGCTCACTCCGATGATAGCTGGCTCCGTCAAGGATAATATGAACCTTCGGACTGACCGGATAGGTTTCACGGATGGCAATGAAGAACTCTACGATGTGATAACTGTCGATACGGTCATATTCGCGGACCCCCGTGTTACTGATATCGGCCAGATTCAGGGCCCCCATCAGGTTCAGACGGGTACGGCTTCCCGTTGTTTTCACTGCGGTTTTCTGGCCTTTTCGCATCCAGCCATCAGCGAGCTTCGTTCTCTGTGTGGGATGGACGCCATCAATGAACAGGATGGGCTCATAGTCTCCGGCTTCCTGTTTCAGTTTCCCGTAAGTTTCCATAAAGGCCCGTTGCTGTTCCGCATTGGACTTGTGCGGCACGCCGGTTGGTTTTTTGTAGCTGAAGCCATTGTGGTGCAGCCATTTATTCATGCCGGGAACGGTGTAACTGATATCCCACCCCGCTTCGACAAGACGGATAACCGCCTGTGTGGTGGGCAGAAGATCTGCGGTCAGATAAGCGATAAGTTCCTGAGTCTGTGTTTTGCTGAGATAGCTCTGAGAACCGCCATTTTCAGGCTTCAGTTTGCGATGATTAAGGTAATCGCTGATATGACGATTAACGGTCGTTTCATGAAGGCGCAGAGCCTGAGCGAATCATTGAACTCCAGCCCTCAGAGGCGAGCAGAACCGCTTTTATGCGATCACATTCCCTTTTATCACGGCAGGTGTGATGGAGGTGTTCAAGTTCGGCTTTTTGTTTATCAGTAATAAATATTTTCATGACTGATACCATGAGCTTCATTTTGGGGAAAATCAAGCATTTTCAATGAGCACGTGTATAATAGGCATAGTTTATATATGTGATACTCGGTAACTTTTAACATTTTGGACAAAGTTCTAATACTGTCTCTGTCATGATTATCAATAGTCGCAATATAATATTCTGCTTCTTTATTTGGTGCATCATTAATTTGGTAGATAAGGTTTAAGCTCGTATTTGCGCCTTTTAGATAAGTTTTCCAAAAATCATTCTGGAAATACTTGGCATAATGAATATTATTTAATTTATCTACCAGATTAGATGCGAGTTTTTCAGCATTGATGTTATTTCGTAGCTCAATTATTCTAGCAATGTTATATTCTTTGTCGTGTGATGAACTATTCCTGATCGCAAGAAGTTGGCGTTGTTGTAATGTCAATTTTAAATGATGATTACTCTTTCCAATATTCTCAGCAACTTCAGACTTGGTCTTTGCAATCATCTGCTGATTGCCAATCAGTTTTAATATGGTTGTTTTATTGGTTTTAATTTCATGGATGAGTGATTGGTCAAGGCTCCCTTTTGGGGCGCTGATAATCATTTCATCGATTTTTTCACCCAGGATAATTTTTGCTCCTAACTCACCAATTTTTGATAAGATACGTAACGCAGAGATATATTCTTTCATTGTGCATCCTAAATATATATTGATTAAAATTATCTTTAGAAGATTTCATTAGTTATGAATATACAGTAATCTGCTTCTATTCATTAAGGTAAAAATAAATACACCGATCCAAATTATGCCGCACATAAAATACCCAATATAACTGGTCAGATGATTTTCTAATAGAAAACCAAATAGAACCATCCCGATAGGAACAGGAAGAAATCTTATTGAGTTATAAATTGAAAAAACTCTGCCTTGTAATTTATTTTCAACGTTTTTTTGTAGAAACGTTGCTCCTAGTGGGCCACAAAATCCAATACTTAAGCCAATTAGAAAAAGGGTTACGGATCAGGGCGAGAGCATGAAAGGCTGCATTTTGAACAAATCGCTCAAATAAAGCACTACCCAATGCTTGAATAGCGTTGAATTGAGTGTTTTTTGTTTATATTTAGATTGTGTTACGTGCAATTTAAGTTCAAAAAACGTTCGTGTTCTCGCCCTGGGTTACGGATAAACTGAAAACCGATCCCAAATAGGGTAGTAATAACATTAGACCACCGAGAAATGTATAACTCATTTTTAGCATTTTCTTATAATCAGCACGGTGGTCGAAAAATGCATAAAGACCGGAAGATAACGTGGTCCCTAAGCCGAAAAACAACAGAACAATCCCTAGGGGCTAGGGACTGTTGACGTTTCATGTACATAACTTATACAACCCACATGGGTAACCACATCATCATAAAAGCCATGGCAACCATACTGGCATAATTCCGCTCAAGTTTGTCGTATCTTGTGGCTATTGCTCGAAAATGTTTAACTCTGGCAAAAGCATTTTCAACCAGATGCCGATACTGTATAAGTGCCTGTCAATGCTCTGGTCACTTTTACGGCTGTTTTTCCGGTAAGGGATCACGCTTGTAGCTCCCCTCTTTCGGATAAAGTCTCTGAACTTTTCACTGTCGTATCCCTTGTCGGCAATGACATACTCTGACGGAGGTGACTGCGTAATCAGGCTCTCGGCATGAACAATGTCGTTTTCTTGACCGACTGAAAGTTCAAAATGGACAGGAAGTCCATAACTGTCTACCCTCCGAAATGAACGACGTGACATGGAACCACTGTTGTCAATTTATGTGGCAATGGCTTCAACATGTAAAGGTATTCATGGAAGCAGTATCATGACAACAGCAAAAATCGGGAAGGGTAAAAATGGGTGTATCACTATTATGAAAACCTATTTATTTCATCCTTCTGACCACGGAAAACCAGCGTCTACCCTATTACAAGTATATTTATCCCATTGATATTTGATCTCAAAAAGTCATTTTTAAACGTTTTTATTAACATCAAAAATCATTTTTTTGTTAACTGAGTCGCGTTTTTGATATCAATTTGGCCATATTTTAAAAACATTCTTGCAACACCAGCTGTCATCAGACCTATACTTCACGACTGGTCTGATTTGTCATCAAGACAAACCGACTCTACAATCCTGCGCTCCTTAGCTAAGTAAGTGGCATAGTTAAATAATAAACAAGAGGGTTTTGGTCATGAACCAGAAAAACCTGTTCACCCGTTCAGCATTAGCGGTTGCAGTGGCTATAATTTCATCCAATGCTGGCGCTGCTGGTTTCCAGTTAAATGAATTTTCTACTTCGGCTTTGGGCCGAGCTTTTTCCGGGGAAGGAGTTGTTGCAGATAACGCGACTGTAGGCAGCCGTAACCCAGCAGCAATGACTCTGTTTGATCGCCCATCGTTTTCTATTGGTGCCATCTATATCAATCCGGACGTTGATATTACAGGTAAGTCGCCGACGGGTAAAAGCACTAATGCTAAAAATATTGCGCCTACCGCTTGGATACCTAATCTGCATTTTATTATGCCGATTGATGATCAATGGTTTGTTGGTACTTCGGTCACCACTAACTTTGGTCTGGCTACTGATTTTAGTAACAACTATGAAGCAGGCCCCATCGGCGGTAAAACTGATCTGACAACGTTGAACTTCAACCTAAGCGGTGCTTATCGACTGAACGATAACTTCAGCTTTGGTTTAGGACTGAACGCTGTTTATGCTGATGCGAAAATCGTCCGTCATGCGGGCGCTCTGTCAGACATTCTGGCGCAGAACCCTAAGCTACCAAAAGGTCTCATCAAACCAACAGATGAGCTGGCTAATCTGTCAGGTAAAGATTGGGGCTATGGCTGGAACGCAGGCATCATGTATGAAGTGGATGAAAATAACCGCTACAGCCTAACTTACCGTTCTAAAGTTAAAGTCAAATTTAAAGACGGTGACTATAAAAATGACATACCTGTTGCACTAGGTGCAATGGGACAAAGAATAGGGGTAAATTTACCTGCTACTGGAGGTCAAACCATTGGCGGTAAATTGGATCTCAATTTGCCCGATATCTGGGAGATTTCCGGTTACAACCGCGTAGCACCTAAATGGGCTATCCACTATAGCCTGGCATATACAGGCTGGAGTGAGTTTAGTGAACTGAAAGGAACCAAAAATAAAGACGGTTCAGTCCTGTTCAGTAAACATGAAGGTTTTAAAGATGCCTACCGGATTGCTTTAGGTACAACTTATTATCACGATGACAACTGGACATTCCGTACTGGTATTGCCTTTGATGATAGCCCGATTCCTGCTGAAAACCGTTCTATCTCTATTCCTGATCAGGACCGTTTCTGGTTGAGCGCGGGTGCAACCTACGCATTTAATAAAGACATGTCTGTTGACGTAGGTGTTTCTTATATGCATGGTCAGAAAGTCTCTGTCAAAGAGAAATTGGTCGAAAGTCTGCCTTACACATATGAATTTGATGCGAAAGGTTCTGCCTGGTTATATGGTGTGAACTTCAACTACGCATTCTGATAATATGTAGCGCCTAAAAAAGGATAGCCTTGCTGCTATCCTTTTTTATTTACGAAGTTAAACCAGGTAATAACTATCAATCAATACTGTCCAACTCATCCTGTAATGCTTCAGCATTTGGATTTCTCGTGGCTTCCAGTTTACCGTCACTTGCCATAAAATTATGGTTCTGGAAATAAGCCTCGCGCATCATCAGGTATGGATCTGATGAATTTTTCAATAAACCATCAGAATCCAGTAAACGAGCACGAGTTTCAATACCTTCAAATACCCACTTACCCGCTGACATCCAGATATTCAGATAACTCAGCATTGGGTAAGTCATATCAGCCCAATTTCCCCCTTCATCACGTAGAGTGAAACTGCCATAACCCGGTAATACAGTATAAGGGCCATATCCCACATCATAATAGCCCAGAGTACTACCAAAGCGTTTTGACTCTTCTTTTGCCAGCTTAGGGTTTGCCATAGTTGCGACATCAATCAACCCACCCACCCCAAAAATGGTATTCAGGAAAAAACGATTAAAATGTTTCATTCCCTGATATGGGTTACCACGTAAGAAACTGTTTACCATGCTAGCCGGTTCTTCGAGATTACTTAGAAAATTACCCAAACCATTTCGAGCAGGCATTGGTACATAATCGTGCCACACTACCGCGACCGGACGTAGAATATAAGGATCAAGAACATCATAATTAAAGTTGAACATTGTACGGTTAAAACCTTCCAGAGGGTCTGAATGCCCCTGCTCAACAGTATTAGATGAACTGGCACACCCCACCAGCAATGCGGCTGTAAGAGCGATTCCGCCCAAACGATACATCATACATTTCTCCAAGTAATAACTTCTTAGATCCGGCAAATCAATTTGTGCAATACCCACCGACGATCATCAGTAATATAAATATTACTGACAATTCAACTTGAATGGTACTCAATTTGAGTGGTTGTTAAATAGGCAAACAGTTCATAACGCCTTATCTTAGGAAAGAAAAACGGTTATAATGCGGATGTTGTCCCCTTAGTTAAATGGATATAACAAGCCCCTCCTAAGGGCTAATTGCAGGTTCGATCCCTGCAGGGGACGCCACTCTTAAGTGACTGCTCCCCGCCGTAAAGAGGGTGTCGCAAAAGGTCAGCATTGAAAATAAACCCACAGAGATTGATTGCCTGTGATTGGGGCTGGCAACCCATGACAGGCTAAAAATAGCCCATAATATCAGGGCAACTCTGCTCGCCCTTGCGCCCCAGGAAGCCGCCCAACTGGGCTATATCTTTTCGAAATAATTTTATCAAGGCGGAAAGTCCTTAATGGGAGGATAGTCATTGACACTTGCTATTATTTGGTTTCGCAGCCAGTCAATACCTTCATCTCGCCATGTTCCAGCAGACCAATGTATCCGGATGCTAATCATTGGCAACTTGAAAGGGAGTTCAACAATGCGCAATGCTGTTCTCCTTTGTTGGGATAGAAGATGAACCAGCCGTTCTGGAACAACCGCTGTGATAGACGTCCCTGTAAGCACTTCCGGCAACATAAAGAAGTTTGGCACAGTGATCACGGGTTTGATGCCGTGCAGTTGAAAACGTTCAGGCACAATCTGATGAGCTGAATTGGGAACATAAGCCACGGCATAACGGTGTAGTGCAGGCGCTATGGCAGCATCATGCACTCCTACATACCTATCCTTAAATAATAGTGAACTGGTTTTACGTGCCTTAAGTTGAGGGATCCAGCCAAAGGCAATATCAATGCTTCTGTCGTCAAGCTGATCTGCCAGGGTACCTTCCCAGGTACCAATCGTCCGGATGCGTATACCGGGAGCTGTTGTCTCAATCCGGGACATTAGCCGGTTAAGCATGAGCATTTGGCCGACATCTGTCATATACACACTGAAAGTACGCTGGGATGTTGCAGCATCAAAATCTGATGGGGTATTGAGAGCTGATTCCAACATGGTCAGCGCCGATGTAACTGGCTCAACCCAATTACGCGCCAGTACAGTAGGTTGCATACCTTGCGCACTGCGAATAAACAGTGGATCACCGGAAATTCGACGCAAGCGGGCCAGCAGTGTTGAAATAGTTGGCTGTGACATCCCCAATGTATCAGCGGCACGTCCCACGTGTCGTTCACGAAAGATGGTGAGAAAAACATTGAGTAGCCGGAAGTCGAGCTGATCAAGAGAAATATGTCGTTTCACTTTTCCTCCTAATAAAACTACCTAAAAAAGAAAAGGTATTATAAGGATTTCCAGATAATGAAAATCCAATATTATGAATTGCCAGCACGGTTCTGATAAAATAGATTAGTAGTATTTCAAAGAAATGAGAAATTATTATGAATGCTTTTTCCCGGGGAAAACCTGTGAAATTCTCATTTTCCCCGGTCAGCGAGCTTCCACGTTTGACTTCGTTCATCGTGCTGCTTATGTCGGTGGCAGTCGGTCTTTCTGTGGCTAGCAACTACTATGCTCAACCTTTGTTACACAGCATTGGTTCACAATTCAATTTGTCTATTACTGCGGCTGGAAGTGTGGTCACTGTAGCCCAATTAAGCTATGCCGGCGGGCTTATCTTACTGGTACCGCTGGGTGATATCATTGAGCGGCGCAGTCTGATCGTTCTTATGACTGCTCTGTCTGCCTTCGGTTTGTTGATCACGGCGTTTGCATCCAGCCTCTCTTTTGTCATATTGGGCACTGTTGTTGCTGGTAGCTTATCGGTTGTAGCGCAAATATTGATTCCTTTTGCTTCCACTTTAGCTGCTCCGGGCGAACGAGGCAAAGTTGTGGGTACGGTCATGAGTGGGCTGCTATTAGGGATCCTTTTGGCTCGTACTGTGGCTGGTGCGCTGGCCGATCTTGGCAGCTGGCGTACCGTTTACTGGGTTGCCGCTGTGTTAATGCTGGCTATGTCTGGCGCACTCTGGTTCGTACTTCCACGTTACAAGAGCCCAGTAGAGCTGAGTTATCCGCGTCTGCTTGCTTCTATAATCCGCCTGTACACTGATGAACCTCTGTTTCGCGCCCGGGCCCTGTTGGGAGCTCTTTTGTTTGCTTCGTTCGGTATATTATGGACGTCTCTGACCTTTCTCTTGGTCAGTCCACCTTACTCCTATTCGAACACCATTATTGGGTTATTTGGGTTGGCCGGTGTTGCTGGTGCTTATGCGGCCAACTGGTTCGGACGCATGATCGATCGAGGGCAGGGCAACCGATTCACCTGTATCGGTCTGATATTACTGCTAGTGTCCTGGCTACCTGTTGCATTTGGTCAGATCTCTGTATTGTCCTTACTGGCCGGTATTTTGTTGCAGGATTTGGCTATCCAAGGTGTTCATGTTACTAACCTAAACGCTATCTATCGTTTGGATCCAGAGGCTCGTAGCCGTCTTACTGCGGGAATAATGACTTCCAATTTTATCGGCGCTGCTGCCGGATCGCTGATTTCTTCATGGGTTTTTTCCTACGCAGGTTGGTCCGGGGTCTGCATCGTCGGTGCTTTACTGGGGGGGATTGCTCTGGTATATGCAATTTGCGCCCAAAATGCTCGCATCCCTGAAAATGTGTGATGTAGTGATTATTAATATTTTCATGCTATGTCAGATTGTAGATTTTAATATTTATGTTGTTTAAAAAGGGGGGTGAAGAAATAAGTCTGAAATGAAATAATTATCTTATGTAATTGTCGTGACCGACTTTAATAATCATATGAAAAGAATAACTATAACTACCATGAAAATATAAGTTTTTAAATGCATATGGAATTCATATTTAAAATTATATATCTATCGAATATATAATTTCTAATTTGTTATTCTTTTATTTTTATACTTTTCTATTTGTTATTTCTTTTGTTATGTTTAGTTATGTGAGCTAAATCGAACTTTATTATTTATTTTATGTTACTTATTGATTATTTGTTATCTTAATCGTATATTTAATTGTGAATCTTTTCGTACGAATGACTAAAAAGATCTAAGCGAAGAAATGGGAGTAGTAATGTATTTCCTGATAGCGCGATATAGGTTAATTTAGTTAGTTTGTACTTCATGATCTCGCTTTGGTGAAATTATTTGTATTTTAAATAACAAGTGAGAATGAAAATGAATAAATTATCTGATATTACATTGGTTAAACGAGATGAAATTCCATCAATGAGAACAATTGAAGTTGATGGTGTTGAACATTGGTTAGGGCATGTTAAAGACTTTATTAAGAATAAATATCTTGTCAGTTTTCTTCCTGGCGATAATCGTATTTCTATGGCGTGGGTACGTTTGGAAGCCGGTGAAGAATTAAATGAGCACACTCACCCAGTCGAATCAATGATATTAATGTGTGAAGGTGGAGCACATACGACGGGTGAGGTAAAGGCTGACATGAATGCTGGAGATATTCTTTTAGTGCCGCCAGGTAGACTACATGGATTTAAGGGGATGGAACCTAATGGATTTTGGGGTCTTTCAATCCAATTCGATTCTCGTGGTTTGTACGAAGATATCACCGATCCATGGGCAGTCTTTTATCCTGAAATGAAATCAGAGAAGGTAGGTGATAATATTGCTGAACAGCTGTTCCAGCTCAATGAAAAATATATGGATAGATTTGACAAACATCGTTTATTCGCGCTTGTGCGGAAAGGGTTGCTTAAAAATCCTGAAGCTAAGAAAAGATTTCTGGATTGTTTTCAAGTTTGGTCGAATCATTTTCAAAAAATGGTTCTGACGCGGGTGATAACTTTACAGGATCCTAAATTCGAAGAATTGGCCTGGCTTCATTTGATTGAAGAGTTAGGCCATAACCGTATTTTAGCGAAGAATCGAACAGATCTTCAAACTGTATTTGATCCGGTTCTTGAATCCACAAGTGCGTGGTTCCCCTGGAAAATGAACTCAATTAGTGATATTGAAAAAGTTGTTTTAGTTCACTTAGTTGTCGAAGCCTCAGCAACTTTCTTCTATAAGCATATTCAGCCTGAGATGGTATCCACTGCCACTGGAGGTCATTTTGATATTCATACAATCGCTGATGATGAGCATATGGCAATGGGTTATGAATTCTTACGAAATATACCTTTGAGTGACGGAGAACGATTATTTGAAATTCAACATCAAGGCTGGTCTATGCTGATGTCTGTTATGGGGCGAATTGCTGATCTGGTAGTGTACAATTCAGATGAGCATTCAACAAATAATAAGCAAACTAAGGAATCAGGAAAAGGGGCTGACGTTGAAATGGCCAATTGAGGGGCCTCGTCGGGTGCCGTCTGAGGTATATACAGATCGTGAAATTTATAATCGGGAACAAGATTATATTTTCAAAAGCCGAACCTGGAACTATGTTGGTTTAACCACTGAAGTAAAGGATATTGGTGATTTTATTCAAACATTCGTAGGTGAAGTTCCGGTAATTCTTGTGAGGGACAGAAGAAATAAATTTAGAGTATTTGTGAATCGTTGCACACATAGAGGCGCTCAGATATGTCACCAAGAGCAGGGGAATGTGAAATTATTTACCTGTCTTTATCATGAGTGGTCTTTTAATCTTGATGGTACTCTTGTTGGTATGCCTTTTCGTCGGGGTATTGATGGAAAGGGAGGGATGTCACCAGACTTTGATTCAACGGAACATGGATTAGAACAACTTAATGTAACAGAGCGGCATGGCGTTGTTTTTGCAAGTTTCAGTTTTGAAATTGAATCGTTTGAAGAGTATTTGGGGCCTGGCATATTGGTTTATTTTGATCGGGTATGTAATGGCAAAACATTACGTGTTATTGGAAAAATGCAGCATAGAGTGCACGCAAATTGGAAGCTCCAGGTAGAAAATGTAAAGGATCCATTTCATGCAGCACTGTTGCATTCATTTTTCCTGACTTTTGGTATTTGGCGTTCTGATCAAGAAACTCACGTTAAAGTAGATAAACACGGACGCAGCAGTGTTCTTGTTTCAACCGCAACATTTAAGCAAGCTCAGAATGAGCAGTTTAAGGAACGGCTGAATTCTCAAAATGGTTTCAGTCTTAATGATAAACGATTAATTGAGTATCAATCTGAATACGAGCATGGTACGGGGGCCGTAATGACTATTTGGCCAAATCTGATATTCTTGCAACAATTAAATTGTTTGGTGATGAGGCATGTGAAACCAGATGGACCTGATTCATGTATTAAAACCTGGACATTTTTCGGATATGAATCGGATAGCCCTGAATTGACTCAAAAACGGTTATATCAGGCAAACTTATTTGGCCCGTCTGGATTGGTAACAATTGACGATAATGAAATATTGGCAATGGTTCAGATCGGTTCAGCTGCTTCTCCCAACTCAGTAGCCGTTCTGGAAGCGGGTAACGGAGAGGGGGATGCAGATCATATGATGACTGAGTCAGCTATTCGTGGGTTTTATAAATACTATAAAAAAATTATGGGTTATGAAGACGATGAATAGAACGCCAGAATTTCGTGAACTCACATTGGATGTTCAATGGCTTTATACCATCTACAATGAGTTTCTGGATGAAGGTAACATTGAACAATGGCCCAATTTTTTTGTTAAAGATAGCCACTATAGAATTACATCCAGGGAGAATTTTGATCAAAATTTTCCACTGAGTTTTGTACTCTGTGATGGGCAAAAGATGATTAAGGACAGAGCTATTGCATTGCAAAAGACTGTTATGTATCGAAGAAGATCTCAATGCCGAATTGTCAGCGGTGTACGATTGATTTCAATAGATGATGTCAATGTTTATGGCATTAAAGCATGTTCATCTTTTGCGATATATGAAAGTTTATATGGTGAATCCAGTAAACTACTTGTCTGTGGGCGTTCACATGACGTAATAGTTCAAGATGACGGTATATTAAAATTCAAAGATAGAATGTGTATTATAAATACAGATATAATTCCTGATTCGATAGTATTGCCAATTTAGGATATTCTAATTTCTTTTTGGAAATTAATTACTCATTATTTACAGATAGAAAATCTGAATTTTTACCTATGTATTCTCACTATAGGAAAAATATATGTCTCAATTACCAATGTATGATCTGCTGGTTCTCGATTTTACTCGGCATAGAGCGGGTCCTGTTACTTCCCGATTATTGGCAGATTGGGGGGCAACAATCATTAAAATTGAAGAGCCTGCCGATCTTGGGGACAGCATGGGTGGCTCACGTGAAGGGTTTGATTACCAAAACCTGCATAGAAACAAGCAGAGTTTGTCTCTGAATTTGAAAACAGATGATGGGCAAAGCGTTTTTAAAAAACTGGTGAGTAAAGCGGATGTTGTTCTGGAAAATTTCAGGCCTGAAGTTAAATATCGGCTTGGCCTTGATTATGATTCATTGCAATCAATAAACGAACGTATTATTTGCGGGAGTATATCTGGATTTGGGCAAACAGGTCCTTACCGCACAAGACCTGCTGTAGACCAGATTATTCAGGGAATGTCAGGTTTAATGTCAGTTACTGGTATACCTGGTAGCGGGCCCGTACGTGTTGGTGCGGCAATCACTGATATAAGTGCGGGAATGACGTTAGCTCAGGCAGTTTTAATGGCGCTTTATTATCGTGAGAAAACAGGTCTGGGTCAGTGGGTCTACACTTCTTTACTTGAATCTACAATTTCAATGCTTGATTTTCAGGTGGCAAGATGGCTTGCTAATGGTGATGTACCAACCCAAATGGGTAATGATCATCCAACATTAATGCCTATAGGGTTATTTCCGACGGCTGATGGACAAGTTAATATCGCTGCTGCTGAAGATTCAAAATTTAGACTTTTGTGTGAAATTTTGGATATCCCAGCGTTGGCTGATTTTCATGAATATAGCAATATTGCACTGCGGTCTTTAAATAGAGCTTCATTATGGAATAAATTGAAAGAAAGAATAAAACATTTTAAAAGTACCGAGCTAATTGAAAAGCTTAATGCTGTAGGTATTCCTTGTGGACCTCTATATACGATAGAGGAAGCAATGAATGATGAACAAATGAATCATTTGAAAATGAAATGTTCAATTAATCACTCCCGTCTTGGTCAATTATCATTAGTTGGGCAACCATTTCATTCTAGTCGTTTTTGTGGCATGCAAACCGTCAGGGCTGCTGCTCCAGAGCATGGAGAACATACTGATGTGATCTTAAAAGAGTTGCTAAATTACCAAGATGATGAAATAGTTGAGTTGCGTAATAATGGAATAATATAAGATTTCTTTCTTTACTCATGTTTTTGCTCTGCTATATCTATAAAAATAAGGTAACAGAGAATTAATTGTTCTATTTTTGATTGCATTTATTCGCGTTAATGCATGTTTCTTTGATAATAATAAATGGATTATGTTTTTAATAGAGCGAGTCAATTTTTCATCTGCAATTTTTTATTCTGTCATTTTCTCTTGGAATATATCAGTTAATCTTGTGGCAACATTTATCCTGAGAGGTTTCTGTTCATTGGTTTTAATATTTCTGGCATCAACTTTCTGAGCAGCAGCCTATAATAATAGGCTTGGGAATAATAACGTTAATTAAAAATTTCTTATGGTGATAACATGAACATAAATGAAATTAATACAGGCAATATTGAGGACAGGTTTTCTTTACGTAAACTAAGTCCATATTTCTGTGCTGAGATAACCCGCATTGATTTGAGTCAACCGTTAGATGATGGATGTATTCAAGCGATATCTAATGCATTGGCTACTCATGAAGTTTTGGTTTTTCCGAACCAAAACCTTTCAACGGAAGATTTATTGCGAATTGGAGGTTATTTTGGTGAACTGACGGTTCATCCTTTCGCTGAAAATTCAGCAGAGGTTCCGGAGCTTATTGTCTTTGATTATAAAGAAGGTAATCCGCCGGTCTTAACTGATCGCTGGCATTCTGATGAGACATATCGGGAATGTCCACCTTTAGGAACGATACTTTATTCTAAAGTTGTTCCTGAAATTGGAGGGGACACCTGTTTTTCGAGTATGACCGCCGCTTATAACGCACTTTCAAATAAAATGCAGCAATTTATTTCTGGGCTTGAAGCTATACACGATTTTGCATCTTACAAATATCTTTTTCCTGAAACGGATAAAGGGAGGCAACAACTGCGTAAAAATGAAGATCAATATCCACCCATTAGCCATCCGGTAGTGCGTATACATCCGGTAACTGGAAAAAAAATTTTATTTGTTAATCCTCACTACACTCGATATATCAAAGGCATGGATGATAGAGAGAGCTTTGAATTATTGAATAGCTTATATCGCTCCACTGCCATTTTAGAGTATCAATACCGGCATCATTGGCAACCTAATATGCTTGTGTTTTGGGATAATCGTTCTGTTCAGCATGCTGCGGTTCATGATTATTATCCTAATCCCCGTTTGATGGAACGAGTAACAATAAAAGGTGATCGGCCTGTTGGTGACGGTACAATGGTTCAACAATCAGATTTACGTAAATTCAAAGTAGATCAATATGATCACACAGATGATCGCCGTGCCTTGCGCCAATTTGAACTTGAATGAGTTTCTTTTATAATAAAAGAGGGCTAAATTAACCAATTAGCTCTCTTATACCAATAAAATATTAGTTTCTGTTTTGTCTCCATATTTTGCATTGAAATTAATTGAAGTTAACTGGATGATTTATCTTTCTAATTAATAATAATGAACTCTTTGACGTCGGTGATTTAAAATGAATAGTATTACAACAGTCAATATCCAGAATGTTATCAATAGTCAAAAACTTTCAAAAGTCCAGTGGCAAGTATTAATTCTTTGTTTCTCTATCGTGACTATTGATGGTTTCGATACAGCATTAATTGGTTATATTGCACCCGCAGTGATCAATGACTTTAACGTAGAAAGCATTGTTCTTGGGCCAGTCATGAGCGCTGCACTTTTTGGTTTAGCATTGGGCGCGCTTTTTTCTGGTCCGCTTGCTGATAGATTTGGTCGAAAATTAGTACTTACAATCTCAGTGGGTGTTTTTGGTCTGTTTAGTTTGGTTACCGCCGCAGCTGATTCAATACAGACATTAACTATTTTGCGTTTTTTGACGGGGTTGGGTCTTGGTGCAGCAATGTCAAATGCAATAACGTTGATATCTGAGTATGCACCAGAGCATCGGCGGTCTTTATTAATAAATATCGTTTTTTGTGGCTTTCCTTTTGGTGCGGCGCTAGGAGGAATGTTTTCTGCATGGATTATTCCACATTTTGGATGGCAAGGTGTTCTGATCTTAGGGGGTATTTTGCCACTATTTTTATCTGTATTTCTTTTTTTTCTATTGCCTGAATCACTGAAATATCTAATTTTCAAAGGTAACTCAGAAGAAGATATAAGACGAATTTTGTTTAAAATGACAAATGGACTTTTAAATGATGTAAAGAAATTTACATTTGGTGAAGAAAAAATTATAGGTTACAGTTTTGTACTGGTCAATTGATGATCTGCAAGCGTTAGCGATAATGCTGCATCAGTTTTATGCGATAGAATCTTCTCCTGCGGTTTCTTTTGTCACGTATGAAAAATCGGAGTTGTTAAAGAGAGAACCGTTGTGAGGTTGGATACAGATAATGCCTGACTTTTCACTTCGGTTGATTGTTATTCCGGGTAACCATTTTAGTGTATTGGAGGAGAATGAAAATAAAGCGGCTTTAGCTCAGGCCCTGAATAGGGTGTTGGCAATCCATTGTGATGGGGAAGTACTGTAATACTCATATATTAATTCATATAGAATAATTTAACATTTATATGATAATCCGGTATACATTGTTTATACCGGATTGTTTCTCTATTAAAGTAGAAGAAGAAACGTGATAATTTCCCCGGAAGTTATTTTTTTTGAATTTTTTTATTGTCGCTGTTTTATATTATGTGATCTGAATCTGGTTTTATTGTTGTTTTATTGTTGGTTTTATTTTTTGTTGATCGCCTTGGTCTCAAAATTATATATTTAATTGTAGAGTTATTGTTGGAAAGGTTTATTGTCATAAATAATTGTGAGAAGATAATTGAAGGGGTGATCATGGACATGTGTTTTTGGTCGTAATATAGGCTGATTTAATTATCCTTCATTTCATGATTTCGCTTTGGGTCATATTGGGGTTATTGTAAATAACTCGAGATAATTAAGAGGCTACCTAATTGGGATTAATAGCCGTTGGCCGTTCTTGTGAATAAAGGGTGAACATGGACAGTGTGCAAAAACCGGCATGTACATATAATAGGTGAGAACGACTCGATTCGTCTGTCCTTGGCGTAGAACTAAAGTACGTTCGAAAGCTATTGCTTTTGTCTGAACGTTGACTAAGTTCGCTTTTTATTATAAAGAATGGTAAATAGAATAGCCCTATGGGATAGGCAATAAATGTGAAAAAGTGATGGGGAAAAGTCTAAATGTATATGTTGGCAGGTATATGAAAATTGAATAATATTAAACTCTGTTCCAGCTGGCATTACGTGTTAGTAAATATCGCTAGACGTTCGAAAAATCGCATTAAAGAACGATCTGACTGGAATGCGTTCGGTTGCAATCAATATTTTATCGCGTTAATTGTTATGCTGCTAACGTTATTTTGTTATTACAAAATAATATATGATGAAGTTAATTGTCATTTGTAATTTTTCCATAGGAACAAGAATATCGCGTTCTATTTGTACAATGAATTGGGTTATTTTTTCCATTGTCAAATAAATTAGTGTTGAAGGATTGTTAATTGGCCGTTATTAATCAGGTGATGGCACAGCATCTGTGTGTCTTGAGTTAATGTCAGATATGTCCGTTTTTATTTCTTGGGGGCAAGAAGTAAGAAAGAAATATTGGTGATGGTTGTCAGGAATGACAATTCTCAAATTTCAACAGATTCGTTGAGGTAATAGATGAAAGGTAATGTTACTACAGAGGAAAATGTTCTTAAAGCCGAAACTCTCTCTCAAATGTCATGTGAAAATAAAACTCATAATATAAATGATACATCAATTCTATCACGCACATGCGTTGTGGTGGGAGGGACGACTCTTGCGGTGTTCTGCGCCGAGCAAATTCAGGCAGCCGGGCATATCATACAAGCGGTGCTATCTACTGATACGGTTCTACAAACGTGGGCGGCTCGACAAGGGATTGTTTGTGTGAACTCGGTTGATGCATTACAAGAACAAATCATGTTACATCCTGTCGATTGGCTTTTCTCCATCGTCAATCCAATCATCTTACCAGTGTCGCTAATTGGGCAGATTCGCGGCGGCGCTTTTAATTATCATGATAGTCCTTTGCCACGTTATGCGGGCAGTCATGCCACTTCTTGGGCGTTGTTAGCTCAGGAGAGGCATTACGCTATTTCCTGGCACTCTATTGAAGGTGGTGTGGATACCGGCGATATTGCTGTGCAATGCCCGGTATCGATTGAGGAACACGATAACGCTTTCTCGCTGAATCTGAAATGTTATCAGGCGGCTCAGAAAGGGTTTATTGAACTTTTGAAAGATTTGGGTCACGGCACATTGGTGACTTATCCGCAGGATCTCACGCAACGCAGTTTTTATGCTCAGTCACGTCGCCCCGATGGGGGGGGATATCTGTATTGGAAACAATCGGGAGAGGCACTGTCAGCTTTGGTGCGAGCATTAGATTTTGGCGAGAATTACGTAAATCCATTGGGTTGCCCGAAACTATTACTTGAACAGGGCACGGTGCAAATTTCCTGGCTACAGCGGTTGAACACATGTTCTGAGGGGGTACCCGGTACCCTGATTAGGGTGGAGGAGGATGCCTGGCAGGTAACGACCGGCAGTGAGGATGTTCGGATCGGCGGGTTCGCCACCCTTGAAGGTCACTTGCTGTCTGCCAGGGAGCTTGCCGATATATCGGCACTCAGTCCGGGTAAACCGTTGCCTCTGCTTTCCTCACAGCAGGCTCAGAATGTAAAAAATACCCTTCAAACCCTCGCACCCAGTGAATCATTTTGGTATGAGCGCCTTGCCTCTTTGCAGCCAATCCAGTTGCCTTTTGAAATGATAGGGGAACAGACAGAACCCCAATGGGTAATGAGTCCCTGGCAGCCTCCACTGCCAAAAAACGATGAAGAGGAGCCATTACAGGCACTGTTGCAGGTAATAGTTATCTATCTTGCGCGTCTGACTCAGCAGGCTGAATTCCAAATCGGTTGGTGCGTGGATGAGGTCAAAGGTAAATCGGCAGATGTTCTGGCACCGGTGGTCCCCATGACCATTGAAGTGGCGTTTGATAAGCCTTGGAGTGCAGTAGCTGACTGGATTGATGATGAACTTGCTCGATTGGCACAGCACCAGACATTTAGCCGTGACCTCTTCACCCGTTCTCCTTCACTGCGGGCTATCCCGGCATTAAGAACCAACCGGCCGTGGCAGATCGCCGTCTCTGTGATACAAGATGACAGACCGTATGATCAGGAAGTATCCGGCGAATTGCTAACGCTTCAGATGAATGCACAGGGCGGTTTTCGCTGGATCTATGATGAAAATCGTCTGAGTCCGGAAGTGATTCTACGGATGAGTGAGCATTTACCGGTGCTGGCATTGTCGAAAAGGAGCGGTGATGAAATCCCCGTCTGGCAGCTTAATTTGTTGCCGGAGGCTGAACGTACGCTGTTACTGGAAACTTGGAACGCCACAGAAACTGTGTATCCTGATACGTTGTGTATTCATCAGTTGTTTGAACAACAGGTGGAGAAAACCCCGGATGCGACGGCACTGATAGCGGGAGATAAGACCTTCAGCTACACGGAACTGAATACGCGTGCTAACCGGTTGGCTCGTCAGCTGATCGAACAAGGGGTTGATCCTAGTGAGCATGTTGCGCTCCTGTTAGAGCGATCGATGGAGCTGGTGGTGGCCCAATTGGCTATTCTTAAAGCTGGCGCCGTTTACGTGCCGATTGATCCCAATGTGCCGGATGAACGGAAAAACTGGCTGATGAGCGATTGTTCAGCCAGGTTGTTGCTTACTGATACACGGGATGATATTCCGGCTAACCTAGCTGTTCCGCTATTGCGTCTCTCTGATGAGACAGACACGAATAGAGAGGAAGATTGCCTCAACCCTGACTTACCATGTTCTAGCGCTGAGTTAGCGTATATCATGTATACCTCTGGTTCTACCGGTACACCTAAAGGGGTCCTGGTACCTCATCGTGCGGTGGTCCGGCTGGTTATCAACAACGGGTATGCTGAAATTGGACCGGGTGACCGGGTGGCCTTTGCCGCTAATCCGGCTTTTGATGCCAGTACGTTTGAAGTCTGGGCACCATTGCTCAATGGTGGCGCGTTAGTGGTGGTCGAGCACGTCACTTTGCTGACACCGCAAACGTTCGTACAGGCTTTACAGGTTCAGCGAATGACTGTTCTGTGGCTGAGTGTTGGATTGTTTAACCAGCTGGCGGCGGAGCTGTCTCCGGTGTTTCCGCAGATAAAGCTTCTGATTGTCGGGGGAGATGCCCTTGATCCCCATGTCATTGGGCAGGTATTGAGCACGAGTCCGCCACAACAGCTATTAAATGGCTATGGGCCGAGTGAAGGCACGACCTTTACGACGACATACCGTATCACCGCATTAGCGCAGGGAGCAACCCGTATCCCTATTGGCCGACCGGTAGCTAACACGCGGGTTTATCTGTTGGATGCGTATGGTCAGCCCGTGCCGTTGGGGGGGACCGGAGAGATTTATGTCGGGGGAGATGGGGTTGCCTGTGGTTATCTTAATCGTCCTGAATTGACCGCAGAATATTTCCTTGTCGATCCGTTTAGTGATAAACCGGATGCCCGCATGTACCGCACCGGGGATTTAGCGTGTTATCTGCCGGACGGCAATCTGGCGTTTCTTGGCCGTAATGATCAGCAGGTTAAAATCCGGGGTTTCCGCATTGAACCGGGGGAAATTGAGGCCCGGTTGGCAGAGTACTCTGCGGTACGTGAGGCTGCGGTGTTGGTTCAAGGGGAAGGGGCGGATAAACGGCTGGTGGCCTATGTGGTGGCACCTGCGGATGAGGGGCTGGTGAACAGTCTGCGGGCCCACCTGAGTGCCATTCTGCCTGATTATATGGTGCCGTCAGCCTTTGTGCGGCTGGATGCGTTTCCTTTAACGCCTAACGGTAAATTGGATCGTCGAGCATTGCCGGCACCGGATAATGAAGCTTTTGCCCGTCAAGTTTATGAAGCACCACAAGGGGAAACAGAAATCGCGCTGGCCGCGATTTGGCGTGAAATCCTGGGGATTGAGCAAATCAGTCGGCATGACAATTTCTTTGCCCTGGGCGGCCATTCGTTGCTGGCGGTACGGGTGATGAACCGTGTCGCGGCACTCGGTGTCGACCTGTCGCTGGCGACCCTGTTTAAATCCCCTACTTTAATGGCTTTTGCCGAGGTCATGCAGGCCCGGTCTGGTCAATTGGACCCTACTCTGCCGGCCATCGTGCCGATATCCCGTGAGGGTGAGTTGCCGCTGTCATTTGCTCAACAACGCTTGTGGTTCCTGGCACAGATTGAGGGCGTTAGCGAAACTTATCATATCCCGATGGCCCTGCGCTTATGTG
>NZ_PUJU01000032.1 GCF_011189505.1 Photorhabdus tasmaniensis | reverse complement strand
CATTTAAATATGCCAGCAATGAAGAGCGGGAGATGGAATTCCAATTGGGGGATAGCGTCAGGGGTACGCTGGCGATTAGGGCGGAAACGAATATTCAGGCGGGTTTTAAATATTATCTGGTAGAAGGATATTTTAAAGCCGGTGCAGATATTGAAGCGGAAGGGTGTTTTGAACTGGATAAGCAGGATAACGGGTTATATCTGGTATTTTTTCATGAGGGGATTGTTGCCAGTTATTATGTGGAGTATGGGTTAGGAACTGCTCCATCTAGAAATGAAGAAGCTGTTTTTAATCATAAAAGCAAAATAGATACAAAGAAAAAATGGGAGGTATATCCAAAACTGCCAAAAGAAAAGTCGACATACAAACTGAGGTTATCGCAATGAGTAAAGTTATTTTGTTTTTTGTGGCCTTATTTTCGCTATCAGCTTATGGTAAAAATACGATGGACAAAGTTAAATATATTACTTACTTAGAAACAAATAATGTACTTTGCAGACTTAAAGTCAATGGGATCTACACTTTGAGTAATTTTGGATCAATTAGTGGTACTATATCGGCTGGGTATAATGTTGCAGTGATATTGCAAAACGGTAAAAATGTTATCAGCCTTGATATGGGACCGCTAAGTGCTAGGGATGATAAATATATTTATAAAGAAAAAGATGCGAAATGTAAGGTTAGATTAGTAAGGGTAACTCCTTATGAGTCTAATGAAGTGACTAATATTATTACCAGCGTGGTAGATAAGAATAGTACATTAGAACCTGATAGTACGCAGTCCGTTAATTTTAATATTGATACTGCACAATCCAGTAGAATTACGACAAAGGAATATCTTGGTGAGTTTTATTATCATACGGAACGGACGGTCACATTGAGTGATTTACCTGTTTGGGCTTGGACGACAGCTACTCCATTGCCGGAGACAGCAACAAGTATTGAACTGGTTAAAAAAGCCTATGAAGATATTTGGCAAATCATGAAAAATAAAGATTTGGTGGCTTTACAATCGGCAGCTAAATTAATGTTATATGAGCATGCGCAAGCTAATGATAGTACAGAACAGAATTATTTTGATTCTTATGACTTTAAGGAAGATTTTGATAACGGGTATCAGGCGGTACCGATTGATTGGAGTAAGTATAAGTTAATGCGTTATATGGGTAGCCGATTATTTCGATTTCAGCGTGAGCATAGCAATAATTCACCCTTGTTGTTTGAAAATAAAAACAATAGCGAAGATGGATTCACATTCAGCCCCTATTTTTCTTTAATCAATGGAAAAGTGGTGATTTCAAGGTAACTATGATTTCTTTTAGATAACTCAGTATTAACCGTTTCTGGCAGTTAATACTGAGAAGTAAGGAAAAACTATGCTCTCAGTTAACATGAAAAGCGCCGTATGCGATTGTAAAATCCCGGACCCTTGCATTCACAAATTAACTTTAAAAATCGGAAAACGGGTTTTTATTTATAACCAGATTGAACCGATAGGGGATATTTGGGTGGTTGATGAAACCGACGGCATCCCTACATTGGCTTTATTGCCGACAATTTCCAACTGACCTTGCTGCTCAGAGCGTCCGCTGCCGGTGACTTCATTGATAATCAGTTCAGCCGCCTGGCCTTTCAGGTTCGGGTTGGCGTCAAGTTGCCCGGCCAGTTGTGATTGGGCCGCCTGAGTGGCGTTATTGAGTACAGCACCTTGAGTAGCGATGTTAAATTCTTGATAGGTGTTGTGAGATATCCCCGCGTTATTCGGTGTGGCGATATTTACCACCGGGACATTACCCTGATTTTGTACCTGTGTTTGGCTGTTATCCGGCGTTATCCCAGCCGCCATAGCGGGATGAAGCGGATAGACCGCAGTCAGGTAAATTAAAAGATAACTCGTGGCCCTGACCATCGAATTGTTGCGTTTATCCATCGTACTTTTCTTTTTTTACGTTAAGTGTGACAAAGTCAGTGATGCTGACTAAATTGTGACGCAGCGCTGTCCATTGTTGTTGAGCTTGCTGCAACAAGGTTTTTTGTTGTTGCGTGATCGTTTCTTGATCCGCAGAGCTGACAGGAATTGAGGTTTGTGTCAGTACGGAAATTGCCGGCAGGGTAAGTGCTGCCAGGTTTTGGTGATAAAACGGTAATCTTTCCATAGAGAATATTGATAATTTGATAGTGACATAATTAAACTATTATATTGTGGAATTATTTATCTGTCTGAATGGGTAGTATAAAATGCGATCAAGATATAGTTCTTTAATCCTGATAATGGGGAATGCGATATATTAAATGCTAAAAAGTGGCGATAAGGCTGGAGATGTTAAATGGTGATGGAGTAAAGGAGAAGAATCACCTTGGTATTATTAGCTGTATTCAATGGGAGAGATTATTAACATCTGTCTATTTGGTTGTTTTTTTGCTCAGAGTGGAATCTCACCCTGATGTGAAGATAAATATCATATTAAAAAGGGGTTTATATATAATTAATTTTTTCTTTAATTCATGTAAATATTGTTGTTTCTAAGGTGGTTATGATCTATTTTTTTAAATGCTTAAATGCTTAAATGCTTAAATGCTTAAATGCTTAAATGCTTAAATGCTTAAATGCTTAAATGCTTAAATGCTTAAATGCTTAAATGCTTAAATGCTTAAATGCTTAAATGCTTAAATGTAAATATACTCATCGATATTAACAACTACATTTAATAATTCGATATTATATCCGTGATATTACTACGATTTCCTATTTTAATTTCACTTTCCCGGTTAACTTTACTCTTATCAATTAGTAAAATTGATTGTAATGCCCGCTTTATAAGAGTATCTTTGTATTGTGCATTATCAATATTCGAATCCCATAAATCACCATCTGCATCAATACCGTCACAGGAAAAAATAAATAGATCGATCTCTAAATTTTTTAATTGTGTAATAAGTGATGAACTAATATAACTAGCATATTTACGATGAAGAGTTCCCCCTGAACTGATTAACCGAATATTTTTTTTCTTTGATAATTGATGGCAAATACGACTGCTATTGGTAAAAATAGTGATATTAATATCAGGAAGTTGCTTTGCCAGATACCAACATGTTGAACTTGCATCAAGTGCGATTACCATTCCTTCGCTTATCCAAGTTACAGCTCGTTGAGCGATAAGCGATTTACCTGAAAAATGGCTTTTAACCCGAATGTTAAAAGAGTCACCATTATCCTGTGTTTCCTTGTTTAAGCTTTTTGTTCTTCCATGTAAACGGAGAAGACGACCACGCTCCTGAAGAAATCGTAGATCTCGGCGTATTGTTTCTTTACTGACTTGTAAAACTAAGGAAAGTTCAGTGGTTGTTAATGATTCATGGTGATGAAGAAGATCCATGATTTTTTGATGACGTTCATTTCTCATAAAGGGATCCCTTTTATATTGTGACAGAATGGGATTATTTCATCCAATGTCAGAATTAAAAAATCATGTCTTATCGGGATCACTCGTATTCGGTGTTGACTCTTTTACAATCACATTGCCCTGAGCGTCAACTGCAATAGCCCGCACATTCGTGGCCCCACAATCCAAAACTAAAACGACATCTTGCATGATATGCTCTCCTGTCAGGAATAGAGGCGGTACAATTTGTACCGCCGGCAGCCACTATTTCTTATAGAGAGGACCGTAGTTTTGGCAGGCTCGGTAATCTGAACCTTCTAGATCCATGCCGTGTGCACTCCATGCAGAAGGACGATAAATGGCTTTTTCATCCACATTTTTTTGGCAACAGGTCCCATCCAGCGTTGCGGAGCTTGAATTAATGAGATGGATCACCCCATTTTCAGCTTGTCCCGTGAGTTTTTGTCCCGTGACACGGTCGACAGATTCTGGAGACCAGAAAGTTCGAACATCAGCAAAAATCTGTGCTGTCCCTGTTAGCATATGGCCAAATAACATCGCAACACCATTTAGACTGTCATTCTCTGTTGCAACCGTAAATGGTTGACGGATGCCGTTCCAATCGAATGAGCTATTTAAAATTGTTTCCGCAGTATTTTTAGTCATCTATAAGATAAGAAAAGGATCTCAATCACATTTATTTATTCATGCCACTAAATTGTGAACTTAATCACTGAAATAAATCTATCACACATGCCCGTTTGTATTTTTTTTATTTAATTCGGTCATGAAAATGACCGTATAATCTTTTTTATGAAAAAACGGTCAATAAAACCAATAAATGACCGTTTGAGTTAGAAATGAAAAATACGGAATAAAAAAATAAATATAGGTGTTGATAAAATCCAAAAAGTGGTAAAAACATTTGAGCTTAATCACAAAAACCAACTTAAATATTTATTTAAAAACAATAAGGTACTACAACAAAAACACAGAGCAGACTCCATTTATTTATTTTTCATTGACTAGCATAAAAGCATAATTCGAATTTAAACAAGGTAAATAGTCGTGAAAAGAAATACATTATCTCATGAAATTATTCATACATGCTTAGAAATGACCCGACTAGGATTAAATCAAGGCACTGCGGGTAATGTCAGTGTCCGTTATAACAATGGAATGTTAATTACGCCGACAGGGATCCCTTATGAACAATTGACTGAAACACATATTGTTTATGTAGATGAAATTGGTCAACCTGAGGATAATAAGATCCCCTCTAGTGAATGGCGCTTTCATCAGGCGGTCTATCATGCCAGACCTGATGCAAATGCAGTCGTCCATAATCATGCAATTCATTGCACAGCAGTTTCTATTTTAAATAAATCAATCCCAGCTATTCATTACATGATCGCAGCAGCGGGAGGAGACTCAATTCCCTGTGTACCTTACGCAACATTTGGTACCAAACAACTCTCTGACTATGTGTTTAATGGTTTTAAAAACAGAAAAGCCATTCTATTACAGCATCATGGGATGATTGTTTGTGAGGTTAATCTACAAAAAGCACTATGGCTCGCGCATGAAGTTGAAGTGCTCGCTCATCTATATTTACAGACCCTAGCGATCCAAAATCCAGTTCCTATCCTGAGTCCAGAAGAAATAGCAATTGTGCTTGAGAAATTTAAGACATATGGTTTAAAAATTGAAGAATAAGATCCCTAATTCTGGGAAAAAAATGAATAATGGTTGGGATTAGTTTAGTATTCCCAAGAAAGTTGGGATTATATTGCTGACGCCCATGAGTTGAATATTCGAGGTATCTGTATCCTGCGGGCTGCAAATTCTACTTGTCAACCATTGCCTAAAGCAGGTCGGTTTGGTGAGGAAATCGTTGTTAACTCGCAGTTTTAATGCTGGTGTTCATCGTGTTTGTTGAGTCAGGAACAAGGTTTGCGTCTCTTGCAAGGGACGTTTCAGCGTCTCTTGGCACTTTTTTATTTGGTTTTCTTGCGGTTGCTGATTATATTTCTTTTGTAGAAAAATAACTTATAAAGTCATTATATTGTTTTCTTTAGATGAGATTCTGAATTTGCCATAGTTGGAATTGATTTATGAAAATGTTCTGAAGGCGGGTATGTTGATATGGTAAAAAAAGCGGTAAAGCTACTGTGCATTTCGGTTATTTGCAGTACATTAATGGTGAGTGGCTATGTTTTAGCCAATCAGCAACGTGGACTGATTGAGAGCAATATTCAGAATCTGTCAAAAATGCAGACTGAAAAGATATCCGAGCCAGTGATACCTAAACAGGTACAAATTCAAACTTCTGCGGTTTCACAAGCAGCGATCCGTAACATGCTTCAAGGCTGGTTACCTGGGCAAGTTAAGCCGGTTTTCTTTGACCGATTGGTCAGTCTGTATTCATCTAACCAGATGCAACCTTTATGGCAGGATAAAACCGCTGTTCAGCGTTTTGAACAACAACTTTTAGAACTGGCATTGGCTGGATTTCAACCGCAGTTCGGCCAATGGCTGATTGAACTCAATGATCCTCAATTGAGTGATATGGGGCGTGATCTCATTTTATCTGATGCTATGCTGGGTTATTTGCAATTTGTCTCCGATGTCCGTCATCAGGGCGAAAACTGGCTCTATCGCACGACGCCATACAAAATTGTTTTACCTTCATCTGAGATCATCGATCGGTGGCAGCAAGCTGTCACAGATCGCAATGTGGCCGCTTATGTTGCAGCATGGGTGCCACAGCACCCTCAATATGAAAATATGCATAAGGAGATGATGAAGCTATTGGCTGATAGTAAACCGTGGTCACAGGTTTCTGATAAAAGCGCATTAAAACCAGGGCAGAGTAGTCCTGATATCACGGCTTTAAGAGAAATACTTATCCGTACCGGTATGCTGAATGATGCGACAACTAAATCAGGTAATATCTATAACCCTGAATTGGTTGCTGCGGTGAAAAATTTCCAGCAATGGCAGAGATTAGCACCCGATGGCGTGGTTGGTAAACGCACCAGAGATTGGTTGAATACGTCACCTCAAACCAGAGCTGGGTTAATGGCGCTTAATATTCAGCGTTTGCGGATTGTCCCAGGGCATGTTTCTAACGGAATTATGGTCAATATTCCTGATTATTCGTTGCATTATTATCTTAATGATCAGGAGGTGCTGAACTCGAAGGTGATCGTTGGTCGTCCAAGCCGTAAAACGCCCATTATGAGTAATGTGCTGAATAATGTGGTGATTAATCCCCCCTGGAGTGTGCCAACCAGTTTGGCAAGAAAAGATATTGCGCCACGGGCGGTTAATGATCCCGGATATTTCCAGCGCCGGGGGTACGTTATCTTTTCAAACTGGCGGGCTGATGCCAGTGTGATCGATCCTTACACTATTGATTGGAATGTGATTACACCGGCTAATTTTCCTTATCGGGTATGGCAGGCACCCGGGCCGGCTAACTCATTAGGCCGCTATAAATTCAATATGCCAAATTCTGATGCCATCTATTTGCACGATACGCCAAATCATAGTCTGTTTAACAAAGATATGAGGGCGATCAGTTCTGGTTGTGTCAGGGTTAATAAGGCGTCAGAATTGGCAAGTATGTTACTGGGAGATGCTGGCTGGAATCAGAGCAAGGTAGATCATGCTTTGAAACAGGGCAATACAGCTTATGTCAATATCCCACAGCGTGTTCCGGTTTATTTGTATTATTTGACTGCCTGGGTAGATGAGCAGGGTGTGCCTCAGTATCGCACTGATATTTATGACTATGATAACAGTGCAAGACAAGGTTCCCAGTTTTTGTCAAAGTTGTTGCATTTACAAAATTAAATGCAACTAATTTTCACTATTAGTTGTCACAGTGACCAGTTGCCGGGTGGCCTATTTTTTCATAATCTGGGTAGATGTTTCTTCATGGATATAATCGATCATAATCGCCGTAAGTGGCTGGGTGTGGGGGCTGCTGCGTTAGGCTTGAGTTTGTTACCGGGGCACGTTTTTGCAACGCTGACCACTCCCCGCCCACGGATCTTACGTTTTAATAACTTACATACGGGCGAAACGATTAAAGCCGAATTCTTCGATGGCCGTCGTTACAATAGAGATGAGCTAGCTCGTCTGGATCATCTGTTTCGGGATTACCGGCAAAATAAAGTTAAAACTATCGATCCTCAATTATTTGATCAGATCTATTTGCTGCAAATGATGATGGGCATTAATAAGCCTGTACAACTTATTTCTGGTTACCGTTCACTGGTGACCAACAATCAGTTGCGCAAGAAAAGTAAAGGCGTGGCTAAACAGAGTTACCATACTCGCGGGCGGGCGATGGATTTCCATATTGAAAGTATTGATCTGAAACATATCTGTAAAGCCGCTTTGAAAATGAAGGCGGGCGGTGTGGGATACTATCCACACAGTAATTTCGTTCATATTGATACAGGTCCCGTCAGGACGTGGTAATCTGGTAAGTAACTATTTTGTTTTGACTATGGAGTAAATGAAATAATGAAATACCAAATTATTCCTGTGACTGCTTTTATGCAAAATTGTACCCTCATTTGGAATGAAGAGAGTAAGGAAGCGGCAATTGTTGATCCAGGCGGTGAAGCGGCAAGGCTGATCGCTGAGATCGAAGGCCGTGGCCTGAAATTGACCCAGATTTTATTGACGCATGGTCATTTTGATCATGTTGGTGCAACAGCAGAAGTCGCTGAACATTTTAATGTGCCAGTTTATGGACCACAGCAGGAAGATGCTTTTTGGATCGAAGGCTTGCCGGCTCAGAGCCGAATGTTTGGCATTGAGGAATGTGCATCATTTGAACCTGACCGCTGGTTGAATGAAGGTGATGAGTTACATGTCGGCGGGGTCGATTTGTCTGTATTGCACTGTCCGGGCCATACGCCAGGGCATGTCGTATTTGTGAATCATGCAGATAAACTGATCTATATGGGGGATGTACTGTTTAAAGGGGGAGTTGGGCGCAGCGACTTTCCGCGTGGTAATCACCAGCAGTTAATTAATTCAATTAAAGATAAACTTCTGCCGCTTGGTGATGATTATACATTTATTCCAGGGCACGGGCCAATGTCTACGCTGGGTTATGAACGGCAGACTAATCCATTTTTACAGGATGAAGTTCCAAGTTGGTGATGTGGAATTGAATAAGAGCCGGTTTGGGTTCTGGGGATAGTTGTCCGATTGGCAACTATATCAGACGATAAAAGCCGCTGAAATTGAGCGGCTTTTCGTAATAAGGTGAATGTTGATTCAGAGTACCGCAACAATGGCTTCACACAATGGGGCCATATTTTCCAGTGTCAGGCCCGCAACGTTAATGCGACCGGAACTGACAGCATATATACCAAATTCTTCACGCAGGCGCTCAACTTGTTCTTTTGTTAGGCCGCTGAATGAAAACATACCATTTTGGTTGATAATGAAGCTGAAATCCTGTTTTGCCCCTTTTTCCTGTAAAGTGTTCACAAACAGTTGACGCATACGCTGGATACGTTCGCGCATGGTGGTCAGTTCTTGTTCCCAGGCGGCTTTTAGTTCTTCATTCGACAAAATAGTGGCGACAATAGATGCACCATGAGAGGGTGGGTTGGAATAGTTAGCACGGATAATGGCTTTAGCCTGGCTGAATGCTTTCTCGGCTGTATCGCTGTCACCGGCAACAATAGTACAGGCGCCCACGCGTTCATTGTACAAGCCAAAGTTTTTGGAATAAGAACTGGCGACAATCAGTTCATTATGATTTTTCGCAAAAATACGCAGGCCTTCCGCGTCTTCGTTCAGCCCTTTGGCAAATCCTTGGTAAGCGAAATCAAAAATGGGCAGCCAGCCTTTTTCCGCAGACATTTCTGCCAGTTTGGCCCACTGGGCTGGGGTTGGATCGATACCCGTCGGGTTGTGGCAGCAGCCGTGGAACAGAACAACATCACCTGCCTGAACATCAGACAGGCTTGCCAGCATGTCTTCGAAATTTAGGGCGTGTTTTTCAGCGTCATAGTATTTGTATTCGCGGACTTCCAGGCCAGCGGCAGAAAAAACGTTTTTATGATTTGGCCAGGTTGGATTGCTAATCCAGACTTGCTTAGCGTTAGTCTGTTTGGCAATAAAATCCGCAGCAATACGTAAAGCACCCGTACCACCTGGGCTTTGTGCTGTACGGGCGCGTTTGTCTGTTACCACAGGGTGATCTTTACCAAACAGCAATTCTTGCGTCACATTGCCAAATTCAACTAGGCCGCTAATCGGCAGGTAATTCTTTGTTGCTTCGTTTTCCAGCAGATATTGTTCCGCTTTTTTGACACTAGTGAGAACAGGGGTTTTTCCTGTTTCATCTTTATAGACACCGATGCCAAGGTTGATTTTATTTGTACGAGGATCAGAACGGAAAGTATCGGCTAGGCCAAGAATAGGGTCGGCAGGCGCTGCTGTGATTTTCTCAAACATGTTTGTGATTCCAAAGCTCAGGGTTAAGCCTAAAAAGGTAGTCAGGTTAACGCCGTAAAAACAGTTTGCCAACTATTTGTGGCAAAAAGAATAAAATCTTGTGAAGCAGCTGGCGGAGTGAGAAAAAGTTTAGCTAACAGCAAGAAAAGATAGAATAAAAAAGCAACGCCTGAGCGCTGCTTTCGTTTAAAGACGCTTAACTTATTCAGCTAAACCTATTTATCAATGGTCATTAGAACTGGTAAACCATACCTACACCAACAACGTTGTCAGTGCTGATACCCGCGGCTTTGGTGAATTCGTTGTCATCCAGCAGGTTGATTTTGTAATCAATATAGGTAGTCATGTTTTTGTTGAAGCTGTAGAAAGTACCAACAGAGACATATTTAACTAGATCGTGATTGCCTGATTCTTTCTCGTCACCCTTAATGTCACCGTACAGGTTCTTACCTTTAGATTGTACGTATGCCAGAGATGGACGCAAGCCGAACTCGAACTGATACTGAGCCGTTAATTCGATGTTCTGGGTTTTGTTGGCGATATTTTCCCAGTTTACACCATCAACTTTTCCACCGAAACGGGTCATGTTACGGGTTTCACCGTACATGGCAGCCAGGTAGATGTTGTTGGCATCGTATTTGGCACCGATATTCCATGCTTCAGCGCGGTCACCCAAGGCAGTAGAGCCAACAGGTTGGTCTTTTTTACCCTTTTCCTCAATAACGCCAAAGGTTGTTTTTTGTGCAGAAGTACGGGCAGAGTTAGAATATGCGCCACCGACGCTGATACCATAACCTGCGTCATAAATCGCAGTGAAACCGTAACCATCACCGTTGTCTTTACGGTTGGCACGACTATTTGAGGTATTGTTACTGTTCTCACCCTGATATTGCAGGGCAAAGCTCAGACCATCAACCAGGCCGAAGAAATCGCTATTACGGTAAGTTAACAGACCGGTAGAACGGCCAGTCATGAAGTTGTCAGTCTGAGCCATAGAGTCACCACCAAATACTGGCAACACATCGGTCCAAGAGTTGACATCATAAACAACACCGTAGTTACGACCATAGTTCAGTGAACCGTAGTCGGAAAGTTTCAGACCCGCGAAAGCCAGACGAGTTTTGGTTTCTTCGTCAACAGCTTCTGCACGGTTGCCTTTGATGTTGTATTCCCAACGACCAAAACCGGTCAGTTGGTCATTGACTTGAGTTTCACCTTTGAAACCCAGACGGGCGAAAGTGTTATCACCATCTTCTCCGCTGCTGTTGTTAGCGAATTGGTGACGTGCTTCAACTTTACCGTACAGGTCTAGTTTGTGACCGTCTTTGTTATAAATTTCAGCTGCATTTGCTGCGCCAGCAGCCAACAGCGCTGGAATTACCACTGCAAGAACATTGCACTTCGTCATTATTATTACCCTCATTGGTGTTATATCGGACACCTGCCACTGCCAAAAATAATTCTTTAAAAATCTACGGAACTATTTGTGAGAGTTTAGTGTCGTCTGTTTCTCTGTCAAGTGTTTCATTGGTTGTTATTTTTATCCACTCACAAAGTGCTACAAAAAAGAGAATTTAGTAATAATCTGCAACAAAGTGTTTCAAAATGTAAATGAAAGGTTGTTTTTTGAACTCTGGTCTGTCCAGTTGGTCAGGGAAGTGGAAATCAATCGCTGTCAGTGAGGCAGAAAAATTATCTGTTGAGCTTAGTAAAAAGAGTAAAATACAGTGTTCGTTTTATCATCAGATCTTTTATAGGTAATTTGTTGATGTTCTTGTCTGTATGCCATGTACTATTTTTCAGCAAATGACTGATTATTCTTCTTCTTGAAAAAAAGAATAGCGCCCACTTTAAGTGAGCGCTATCACATATTAATTGGATTTTCTGTATTTATTTCAGTTGAATTTAGAACTGATATACCAGACCTACACCAACCGCGTTATTGGTGTTAACTTCGAAATATTGGGTATAGACGTTTTCTTTTACTAAATTGATTTTGTAATCAACATAGGCAGACAAATTTTTGTTGAAGCTATAATAAGAACCAATGGAGATATATTTTACCCAGTCCTGTTTGGAGAAAAAATTTGTCCCTTTGGATTGAACATATGCCAGAGATGGACGCAGGCCAGAATCGAACTGATATTGAGCCGTTAATTCGAGATTCTGGGTTTTTGCCGAGACAACATCCCGGTAACCGAAGGATGTCATATTGTGGGTTTCACCGTACATCGCTGCCAGATATACGTTGTTTGCATCGTATTTAGCACCAATGTTCCATGCTTCTGCTCTTTCACCGCGAGCGACAGAAGTAACGAGTCTTTCATGAATAATAGGACGGTCAGCGTTGGAGTAGGCTCCCCCCACGCTGATGCCGTACCCAATATCATAAGTAGCAGAGATGCCAAAACCATCGCCATTACTGCCACCATTGGGTTTGATGATGTCGCCTTGCTTACTAAGTGAATTACGACCATTTTTGTTGTTGTCGTCGTTCTTACCCTGGTATTGCAGGGCAAAGTTCAGGCCATCAACCAGGCCGAAGAAATCAGTGTTACGGTAAGTCAGGACTCCCGTGGCACGATTCGTCATGTAGGTGTCAGCCTGAGACATGGAGTCAGCACCGAATACTGGCAGTACGTCGGTCCAGACGTTGATGTCATAGAGAACACCGTAGTTACGACCGTAATCCAAAGAACCGTACTGAGCAAATTTTAGGCCCGCGAAACCCAGGCGGGTTTTGTTGCCTTTGGCACCTTCTGATTCAGCGTTGCTAGCCTGAATATTGTACTCCCAGCGCCCATAACCCGTCAGTTGGCTATTGATTTGGGTTTCACCTCTGAACCCCAGGCGAACATAGCTTGCATCACCACCTTCACTACGGAAAGGATCATTCTCTGATTTTTCGGTGGTTTTAGAGAATTGATGACGTGCATCAACTTTGCCATACATATCCAGTTTGTTACTGTCTTTGTTATAAATTTCAGCGGCGTTTGCTGCCCCAGCAGCTAATAAGGCTGGGATGACCACTGCAAAAATACGACCTTTCATTAATTGTTACCTTACATTGCTTCATTAATTACCATCATTGGAGTGATCTTGACTTTGGTTTCTGCCAGAAATAATTCATTTAAGAAAATCTTTGAAATTATTTATGAGAGCACCGTAATTGTCCGTGTCGGCGCACAGTCTTTCATTGAGAGTGAGCTTGATCCACTATTAAATTGATACAAAGTGACGAATTTTGTAACAAAGTGAAAATAATATATGTAAAAATGTAAATACAAGAAGATTTTTGATCGAAGATTGGATTGAAGGAATAAAAAAGCCAGCTTTCGCTGGCCTTATATACATAATTATTTTTTAATATTAACTTTGTGGAATTATCAGAAATTGGCACTTCTCGGAGTCCGTGGGAATGGAATGACATCGCGCACATTTGTGACACCGGTCACGTAAGCGACCAAACGCTCAAAGCCTAATCCGAATCCGGAGTGGGGAACAGTGCCATAGCGACGCAGGTCACGGTACCACCAGTAGTCTTCTTTATTAAGCCCCATTTCTGCCATACGCTTATCTAGCCTATCCAGACGCTCTTCACGTTGTGAGCCACCGATAATTTCACCAATGCCCGGTGCGAGAACATCCATTGCCGCAACGGTTTTACCGTCGTCGTTCATTCGCATATAGAAGGCTTTAATGTCTTTTGGATAGTTTTTTACTACCACGGGTGCCTGAAAGTGTTTTTCTGCCAGATAACGCTCATGTTCTGATGAGAGGTCAACGCCCCAGAATACTGAGTTTTCAAATTTCTGGCCGCAATTTTGCAGGATTTCAACGGCATCGGTGTAATCAATTTGAGCAAAGTCAGAATGGATAAATTTCTCCAGACGGGTGATAACGTCTTTATCGACACGTTCAGCAAAGAATTGCAGATCATCAGCGCGTTCTTCTAATGCGGCTTTGAAAACATATTTCAGCATATTCTCAGCCAATGAGGCTGCATCGTCGAGGTTAGCGAAGGCAATTTCCGGCTCAAGCATCCAGAATTCTGCCAGATGGCGGCTGGTATTAGAGTTTTCAGCACGGAAAGTCGGGCCGAATGTGTAAACTTTGCTTAATGCACAGGCATAGGCTTCGCCGTTCAACTGGCCGGATACGGTCAGGAAAGCTTCACGGCCGAAGAAATCCTGATTGAAATCTACGGCACCTTTATCAGTTAAAGGCAGATTTTGCAGATCCAGCGTGGAGACACGGAACATCTCACCGGCACCTTCTGTATCCGCCGCAGTGATCAGCGGGGTTGAAACCCAGAAGTAGCCATTTTCATGGAAGAAACGGTGCAGAGCTTGCGCAAGGGTATGGCGCATACGGGTAACCGCGCCAATCAGGTTGGTGCGTGGCCGCAGATGAGCCACTTCGCGCAGATATTCAATGCTGTGGCGTTTGGCGGCCATCGGATAGGTATCAGGATCTTCAACCATGCCGATCACCACCACTTTTGTCGCTTGCAGTTCAAAACTCTGTCCCTGACCTAGGGAAGCAACAACTGTTCCTGTGACTTCGACAGAACAGCCGGTGGTTAACGACAGAATTTCATTCTGATAATTGGGCAAATTATTATTAACGACGGCCTGTAATGGATTAAAGCAGGAACCGTCATAGACGGCGAGGAAAGAGATACCAGCTTTAGAATCTCTCCTTGTACGGATCCAGCCGCGAACGGTGATTTCACTATCAACCGCAACCCGGCCTTGCAGTACGTCGACTACAGGCGCTACGCTCATAAATTTCTCTCTTCTTTTATCAATTCAAGTTGGTGAAAATGAATACCCCTATACAAGAGGCAACTTGTTCTATGTTACTTGCCATATTTCAGGAAACAAGTGGAAATCACTAATTTGCATGGTGAATGAGAGGGAAACCGGTTTTTTCAGATGCGCCGCTGCTTTATTTGCCAGCGGCACAGTTGGATTGTATAAAATGGTGTTAACAAGCTTGCTTGACGGGTATATCAAAAGCGGCGCGTAGCTTGTTAACAAACTCATTATCCTCACAGATAGTTTTGCCAGGGCTGTCTGACAGTTTTGCCACCGGTTTGCCATTACATTCGACAAGTTTGATAACGATGTTCAGTGGCTTAACGCCTGGAATGTTGCAGGTCAGCCGTGTGCCGATCCCGAAAATCAGGTTTATTCTGTTGTGGAAATGGCGATAAAGCGCCAGTGCTTTCTGGAAATCCAGGCTGTCAGAAAACACCAGGGTTTTCGTCATCGGATCGATGCCCAGCTTTTGATAGTGGGCGATTGCTTTTTCACCCCATTCAACTGGATCACCTGAATCATGGCGTAAACCCTGGTATCTGTTGGCAAACTGGGCATCAAAGTCTCGCAGGAAAGCATCCATTGTGATGCAGTCAGTCAGGGCGATACCTAATTGGTTGGGATATTCATTTAACCAACTTTGTAGCGCCTCCCGTTGACTGCTTGCCAGTTCCGGGCTGATTTGCTGGTGAGCCTGAAACCACTCATGCGCCTGTGTACCAACAGGTGAGATCCCAAGCTGTTGTGCCAGTTGATAGTTGCTGGTGCCAATCAGGTAAGGGAAATTCTGTTGCAATTCACTGACAATGGCATGTTGAACACCGTGTGAGAAACGGCGGCGTGTGCCGAAATCCATCAGTTTGAAACTGGAGAGATCGATTCCTTCATTTTCTGCATCTTGATAGAACAATTTAATTAATTTGCGAAGCTGATTGACTGCATTTTCAGCTGCGTTATCCGGCAAGTGATGGCGGTGAACCAGCTCACTGAGCAGCGCCAATAATGGTACTTCCCACATAATCACTTCATGCCATAATCCTGAAATACGGATAGCTAACTGACCACTATCGGTTACAGAAATATTGACTTGCTGTGGATTAAAACGAAAGGTTTTGAACCAATTCAGATAATCAGCCTTGAAAAAAGGCAGGCTGGAAAGATAATTAAACTCAGCATCGGTTAATGCCAAATCAGACATCATATTAACCTGATGGCGTAATTCTTTGGCATATTCACCCAGCAATTCATCACCGCGGCAGCGAAACTCCGCAACGACAGGCATGTGGCTGTAGTGGTGGTACACTGCTTGTTGCATATGAAGTTTATAAGCGTCAGTATCAAGCAGTGATTTAATAATCGGGGTAGCGTCTAGGGTCATAGCGTGTTATGCATCCTCACGGAGCCTATTCGTGTCAGCTAAATCGATAAAGTTAGAAGAGTATACCGGGATTATTTTGTTATTGAAGTCACATAACATCATATCGTTCACCAGAAGATCGAAATTAAAAAGGTCTTTGGTTAAATATTATCATGTTATTTGATCATTAAGTGATAACAAGCACCAAATAGTAAACATATTCTTTACATAACATCATACTCGTTCTTAATGCATGTTTAGCGCCAGAAGGTGCGTTATTTCACTTTTGAACTTTAACCTCTTTCCGTGGCAGCGTAAGATTTGGTATTGAATTAATTCCATCAGTATGAAATGACAAAAAGGTTTCTTATGACACAGCAGCGACAAGCTAAATACCGCCGGGATTATCGCGCTCCGGACTATACGATTTCTGATATTGAACTTGATTTTAATCTTGATGCTGATAGCACAGAAGTCACCGCCATTAGCCAGATAAAACGTCTGAGTCATGAAATAACGCCATTGGTGCTAAATGGTGAAGACTTGACGCTGAAAAGCCTTCATGTGGATGGTCAACCGTGGGAACATTACCGTGAACAGGGGGAAACGCTGGTCATTGAGCAGTTGCCGGCTCAGTTCACTTTGAAAATTGTTAATGAGATCCACCCGGCGAAAAACACCGCTCTGGAAGGTTTGTATGTCTCTGGCGACGCACTTTGTACCCAGTGTGAAGCAGAGGGTTTCCGTCATATTACCTACTATCTTGATCGCCCTGATGTACTGGCGCGTTTTACAACCCGTATTACAGCTGATAAAGCCAAATATCCGTATCTGCTTTCAAATGGTAACCGGGTTGAGCAAGGGGAAACGGATGATGGGCGTCATTGGGTGAAATGGCAGGATCCATTCCCAAAACCCAGCTATCTGTTCGCGCTGGTTGCGGGTGATTTCGATGTTTTGCGCGATACTTTTACCACCCGTAGTGGCCGTGAAGTTGCACTGGAGCTGTTTGTTGACCGTGGTAATCTCGACCGGGCTGATTGGGCAATGACTTCCCTGAAAAATGCCATGAAATGGGATGAAGCCCGTTTTGGTCTTGAATATGACCTTGATATTTATATGATTGTCGCGGTGGATTTCTTCAATATGGGCGCAATGGAGAATAAGGGCTTGAACGTTTTTAACTCCAAATATGTGCTGGCAAAATCTGAAACGGCGACGGATAAAGATTATCTTGGTATAGAAGCCGTGATCGGCCATGAATATTTCCATAACTGGACTGGTAACCGTATCACTTGCCGCGATTGGTTTCAGCTGAGTCTGAAAGAGGGATTGACAGTATTCCGTGACCATGAGTTTAGCTCTGATCTTGGCTCCCGTTCTGTTAATCGTATCAATAACGTGCGTGTTATGCGTGCGGCCCAGTTTGCTGAAGATGCCAGTCCAATGGCGCATCCCATTCGCCCTGATAAAGTGATTGAGATGAATAACTTCTATACAGTGACTGTATATGAGAAGGGCGCGGAAGTTATCCGTATGATCCATACCCTGCTGGGTGAAGAACAATTCCAGGCAGGGATGCAGCTTTATGTCCATCGTCATGATGGCAGTGCTGCAACATGTGATGATTTTGTTCAGGCAATGGAAGATGCATCAAATGTGGATCTGTCTCTTTTCCGTCGCTGGTATAGTCAGTCCGGTACACCGGTGCTGACAGTTCGTGATGAATATAACGCAGAAAAGCGGCAGTATAAGTTGCATGTCAGCCAGATGACACCCCCTACCGCCGATCAAAAAGAGAAACAACCTCTGCATATTCCACTGAATATTGAGCTCTATGACAGCGAAGGCCATGTGATTCCGTTGCGTTATGATGGTCAGCCGGTTCACCATGTGCTGAACGTAATCAATGCAGAGCAGACATTTGTATTTGATGATGTGTCGTCATTGCCGGTTCCTTCTTTATTACGGGAATTTTCGGCACCAGTGAAATTGGATTACCCATTCAGCGATCAGCAATTGGCATTTTTGATGAAACATGCCCGTAATGCGTTTTCCCGCTGGGATGCGGCTCAGTCACTGATGGCAAACTACATTAAGCTGAATGTTATCCGTTACCAGCAAAAGCAGCCGATCGAACTGCCAACGCATGTGGTAGATGCTTTCCGCGCGGTGTTACTGGATAGTGATATTGATCCGGCTCTGGCTGCTCATATCCTGGCTTTGCCGTCAGAAGGTGAGATGGCGGAATTATTTACGATTATCGATCCAAAAGCGATTCATGAAGTTCTGTATGTCATCACCCATACTTTGGCGCAGGAAATGGCGGATGAGTTTGTTGCGGTTTATAACGCTATCAATATAGGCGCATACCGCGTCGACCATCAGGATATTGCCAAACGTTCTCTGCGTAATATTTGTCTATACTATCTGGCCTTTGGCTCTCAAGAGCAGGCCGATAAACTGATATCCAATCAATATCATCAATCTGACAATATGACTGATGCATTGGCGGCGTTATCCGGCGCGGTGATAGCGGAATTGCCTTGCTGTGATCAACTGATAGCGGAATTTGATGAGAGATGGCATCAGGATGGCTTGGTTATGGATAAATGGTTTAGCTTACAGGCAAGTAGCCCGGCGGCAGATGTTCTCGCTAGTGTGCGTAATCTATTGAATCATCGTTCATTTAGTATGAGTAACCCAAACAGAGTGCGTGCTCTGATTGGTGCATTTGTTAACAACCCGATGGCATTCCATGCTGAAGATGGCAGTGGTTATCAGTTCCTGTTGGAAATGTTGACGGATCTTAACCGCCGTAATCCACAGGTTGCTTCCCGTTTGATTGAACCGTTGATTCGTCTGAAACGTTATGACGAAAAACGCCAAAGTATGATGTGTAATGCGCTGGAACAATTGAAAGGATTGGAAAACCTGTCTGGTGATCTGTTTGAGAAAATCACTAAGGCGTTAGAAAGCTGATAGTTATTTATCGGGCTAATGGTTATTTAGCCCGATATTCTTTTTGGCCTATTCTCTTGGATAATAAATTTCTGCTTGCCATCGTTTACTTTCGGATCAGATCTTATTAAGATGCCCGGCGCTTAATTTACGGCAGTCACTCCCTGTTATCTTGATCTCAGGAGATCGCATGTATTACTCTCTCATCAGGAAGGCGTTGTTCCAGCTTGATCCGGAACGGGCGCACGAGTTAACTTTCCGCCAGCTCAAGCGAATTAGCGGTAGTCCTTTCGAATTTCTTATCCAGCAATCAGTTGCTACAAAACCCGTTACTTGTATGGGCCTGTCATTTAAAAATCCCCTTGGTCTGGCCGCAGGTCTTGATAAAGATGGCGATTGTATTGATGCATTTGGTGCAATGGGATTTGGTTTTATTGAAATTGGTACTGTAACTCCACGAGCTCAGGCAGGAAACGATAAACCCAGATTATTCCGTATTGTTGAAGCGGAGGGGTTAATTAACCGTATGGGCTTCAATAATCTGGGGGTCGATAACCTGGTGGAAAATGTCAAAAAGGCAAAATATGGTGGAGTTATTGGGATCAATATTGGTAAAAATAAAGATACGCCTGTAGAGCATGGGAAAGATGATTATTTAATCTGTATGGATAAAATTTATCCTTATGCCGGCTATATTGCGATTAATATTTCTTCACCAAACACGCCAGGTTTAAGAACACTGCAATATGGCGAAGCGTTGGATGATTTATTGTCTGCGATTAAAGACAAGCAGGGTGAGCTCCAGCAAAAATATCAAAAATATGTTCCTGTTGCGGTAAAAATCGCACCCGATCTTTCTAAAGAAGAGTTGATCCAAATTGCAGATAGTTTAATTCGTCATAATATCGATGGTGCTATTGCGACTAATACAACATTAGACAGGAAATTAGTTGAAGGCCTTAACTATTGCCAACAAGCGGGTGGATTAAGTGGCCGGCCAGTTCAGTTACGTAGTACAGAAGTTATTCGCCAGCTCTCTCAAGAATTAAGAGGTGAAATTCCTATTATTGGTGTTGGAGGAATAGATTCACTGACCGCAGCTAGAGAAAAAATAGCCGCAGGGGCCTCTTTAATACAGATTTTCTCCGGATTTATCTATCATGGTCCAAAATTAGTTAAAGATATCGTCAATCATATCTAAATTTTGTTGTTAATTTATCATTGGGGGTTTATTTTTGCCCCCAACTCGTCTATATTCGCTCTAATCGTCTAAATTTTTATCAGTCCTTCATATATCTCACTATATGGCAAGGTTTATTTCACTGAATAGCGGACAAGTTATTTACAATCTGTTTAGTGCATCTATTTAGCGATGTCAGTTTTTTTGCATAATAAGGATAACTCATGAAACTTAAACCTGATGACCAATGGCGCTGGTATTTTGATACTGACCATGACCGCGTAATGCTCGATCTGTCTAAGGGTATGGTTTTTCGTTCCTGTTTTCCTGCGAAGATGCTGACACCTTATGCAATGGGAGAGACTTCATTTTCTGTAGAAGATGCGGCGCTTTATTATTGTTTTGAAGAACAGACACGCCGGATTAATATTTCAGATGAATTCAGGGCTGAATTAATTCTTAATGCGTTAGTGGCTTTTCGCTTTATAAAGCCGCAAATGCCAAGAAGCTGGTATTTTTCCCGGTTTGCCATGATAGAAAGACCTGTGCAGGGAGAGTTAATTCAGGTACGGCTTCAAGATTGTGAAACAGAGGCTATATTTCTGGTGGCGGAGGCTGGAGATAGTGCGAGTCTTTGTTTGCTGGCTCAACCAAAATTAACGTTATCTGATCGCGTAATGAGCTTTTGCGATCCAATCAAAATTATGAATGATCGATTGATGCCATTTGTGGAACCGGTTCGTATGCCAATTTATGGCACTGCGGTTTGATTTGGGTTTAAGATCTATTTGCCAGTTAAGTCAGTAGCGGTACAGCCAATAAAAAACCCCGGTGATTCGGGGTTGTGTGTTTCTGCGGTGCGCATTAGTGAGCTATCATGATCACGTAGAGCAACCGACTGAAATCTTCCCTTGTGTTGCAAAACATGTTGATCACTGCCTGAGAGCCGTTGTAGGTATACAGGACTTTGTACTGATTAACCGGGTCTATCCATTCATACAGCGTTAACCCTCGCGCCAGCGCTTCAATGTTCCGGTGGTGTATACCCGGATTCTCACTGATTGATTTTGTGGACTCCGCGATCAGTTTATCAATAATTTCTTGCGCTTGTTTTATCCCTACGGTGCGAGCCTTGAATCCCTCAAGGTTCAGCAGTGACAAGCGGGCCACTTTGGTTATGATAACCTTTGTCATAACACCCCTACACGCCACGGGCTGCTTTACGTTCTGCCAGTAACTCTTCCGGTGTCATAACGTCACCGTTCTCTACATCCTTCTGAGATAAAGCCACCAGCTTCAACATGGCGTTGATTTGTTCATCCTCTTTCTGACGAGCCAGTTCAGCTTCGCGGTCTGAAGCGGTCTGAATGAACAGTTCCGCTTTACCGTTGCGGCTGACGAATACACCGCCTTCGAAATACTCCGGCGTACCGAGTAGATCCCGTGCGGCTTTTTGAGAAATTGTAGTTGGCATATATCACCTGCTTACTGAAATTATTATTTGGGTAGCATTGATAATACCTTTGTATATGCGCAAAGGGAATAATTTGCTATAAATTTTACCACTCCAGCAGGCGTGTGATGCGGTCAGTTGGAGGATTGGAAAGGAGAGACAAAGCATTAATGGCTTTATTGCTCAAGAATTAATTGTTCTACGTGCTTAGAAATCTCTGCCAGCGCATCGTGGTTTGCGTAATCTTTTTGGACGATTTGGGCGCGTTGTTTAAACAAGTTTGTACCAAGAATGTTTTCCACGGTTTTCTTAAGCTGGGATTCGGTTGGTTGTGCTGTATCTAAATTAATACCGCATCCGGCCCATACGACGCGGAAAGCCGCTTCCTGTTTGCCTTCTCCTGCGTCGGCAATGAGCAACGGCGTACCGTGGCTGAGGGCGTAGTTAATTGTGCCGTAACCCCCGTTGGATATTAGCAGTGAAGCTTTCGGCAGCCAGTGCTCAAATGAGATAAATTCTTCGATGCGGGCGTTTTCAGGTATGTTCTCACGCAGTGTTTCTACCGATCTGCCACCAGTAGTTGCTAATACACGTACAGGTAATTCAGCCAGTGCATGTAAGGTGGGGAAAATCAACTGATTGAGATCGGTATTGGAGATGGTACCTTGAGTGACGATAACCAATGGGCGTGGATCATCGTCTTCCCATAATTGAGGTGATTCTATTGTCGGTGCGGGGTTCGGGAGTGGGCCAATAAAATGGACTGTAGCGGGCAATCCTTCTCGTGCATATTCAAAAGCCAGGGTTGACAGTTGCAAAAAGCGATCAGAGCCGAAAATGACTTCATCGTTGAAAGATCGGGTCAATGTAGAGCATCCGGACTGAACTAATGCGGCATTGAAGCTATCCTGCACTTCGGTTATCAGCTGTCGGTTTTCTTCATCTACTAATTGTTCATGTGTCAATTCTGGTGGGAGTACTGCGGGTGGGATACGTGGCCCCCAGAAAATTGAATCTTTCGAAGAGTAAGCCAGAGGCGTTATGCCAATTGTAATCACTGGAATACGATGGGCTGTTTTTTCTTGCAGCAGTGGCAATATGCCGTAAAAGCAGTTCTCGGCTATAAGCAGATCCGTCTGTTGTTCACGGATAATCTGTCGTAGTTGACGGTCGAGGAGTGGGATTGGGGCGGAGAAGAAATTTTTAAATGCCAGTGCCATTTGTACATTTCCCGGTGGAAGTTGCGCTCGGTCAGGGAAATGCTGTTCTAAATGGCGATAATCAAAGTCTATTTGTTCATCAAAAGGGACAAATTGTGCGCTTAAAGCTTCTACTTTTTGGCGAAATAATGCACCGGTAAATACGGCTACCTGATGTCCTTGTGCTATCAGTGATTGAGCGACTTTTAACATTGGATAGACATGTCCGGGTGTTGCAACCGCTGCAATGACAATACGTGCCATAACTTGCTCCTTCATGTGTTGTGGGTTAAGTTGCTTTGGTTCCTGCTTAGAGTGTAATCATTTTATGACGGTTATTATAAATTCATAATGGTAATAATTAATTCATTATGGTGATAATAGTAAGTATTGATTATTTGATTTTATTGTGAAAAGATCGAAAAGCCTTTATCTTTCAGTCTGTTAATAAATCTATTTGGTGGATTCACATGATAAGTGCAATATCATTAATCTGGAAGTAAACAAGTTCGTATTCGATTAAATCATTTATTTGCAGATTTTGTTATTCCTGTTTTTCACGAATAATGATTTAACTGGTTGATAAAGAATTGACTCTCCGATTGAAAGCGTGATTAAATCCGGTTCTTTTTTTTAATATATTGTCTGATTAACCTATTATATATTCTTATGTTTTTTTTACAGGGTATATAAGTATTAATAAAACCAATGCTTTTTTTCATTTTCACTGATAGATTTATGATGGGTAGGTTTTTAACCTCTGGTTTTAATTGGTATAATAAAGTTTTAACCATTGTTTTTACTGCTTTTAATACTTGGTTTTTATTAAGTTTAATCATCATGGTATATTGTGTTTTTACGTTTAATCAATGTTAATCATATTCGTTTTCTATCTTTACTGGCGTTGTTTTACTGGCAATTATAAATCGTTTTTATAAGTCTTTTATCTTCATAAATCAATCCGTAAATGGCTTGGTGGTATAAAGATACCCGTTATGTTTTTTCGGATAATATTCTTTTTCTCGCTGATTTATTTTAAGTTTTCTGTTAGTGGTTAATGTCATTTAAAAAACTGCACTTATAGTTAAATCCGTCTTTTATATAAAATCGTTACTATCTTTGCATTTACGCTTTTAAATGGATAACCGAATTTTTTACTGGTTTAAAAAAATCTTTAACCCCTTCTTTTTTACCTTTAATGATTAACGTTTTTACCTATTTTTTCGTGACATGCTTGCCTTTTTTCTCGATTTTAAAACCACACTGATTTTTCCTCAAAGTGATAACTTCACGGATAAATTCAAAATCAATAGCGGCATTGGCTTTAATCTGAGAAATAGGATTTTTATTTGTTATTCAACCCGCGTGGCGGCTGATAACACGACGGGCTTGATTTGGACTTAAGATCTATTTTCCACCGCTACTTTCAAGAATGAGATCATTCTTTGGAATACAACAGCAAGCCAGGATATAGCCATCATTTTTAATTGCTGTGGCTTTGAGTGGGGAAACCTCTCCCTTTACTAAAGAAATTTTACAGCATCCACATAAACCAGCGCGACATGAATAGGGGATTCTTATTCCTTGTTGTTCCAGTTGCTCTAAAATGATTTGTTGATTGTTACCTGTAAAAGTTTGTCCGTTATATTCAATAGTGACAGATTGCTCATTTGTTTTTGGTGCATCAATGTCTTCCGCTTTTTCTCCGCTGCCATATTTACGGGGATCTTTTTTCGCTAATATTGTGACATTGTCGCCAATCTGAATAATACCACTAGAGCGGGCAATTAAATTCTGACCGAAATCGACATCCCCATTTTCTGCTGTACGGAATGATTGTAATGTCGCTAATGGTTCTCCGTTTGGATTTTTAATTCCTTTATCAATGCTGACGGTTGTTAGAATACAGCGGCTGCATGGTTTGGGTAAATCAAAGATAACGTCCCCAATTTGGATTGATTGCCAGCGGTCTTCGGCAAATGCTTCTGCACCGGTAATGACGATATTTGGGCGAAATTGTTCTAATCTAATACTGGCTGGGCAACGTTGTTGTAATAAATGAAATGAAGCTTCATTAATAAGTAAAAATGGATAACCATCCGCAAATGATAATGGAATGTCAGGATGTTTTTTTACTCTTCGGGTTAATTCATGGCTTAACCAGCGCAATTGCACCGGAATATCAAAAAAACCGCTTAACCACTGATTCACTGTTTCCGGCGCAATGAGAGCGGTAAAATGATTACCCCATACTTCCGTGGGTTGCTGTTCAGGCAGGAAATCACGGTAAAGTACAGAAGCGTTTTCTCCGTTAGGCGCACGCAGATAAATGCCATTATTTAACATAGCAGGGGTGAACAACAACATCTGAGGATACTTACGCGCGGTAATAAAAGTCCCGTCTGTCGTAGTGATCATAAAATTGCGGTCAAATATAAGGCCGCTTTCACTGACTAATGCATGGGAAAGTTGCAAACCACGCATAGACTTTACCGGGTGGGTGTACAGGCGAGACAGAGTTATCATCCATTAATCTCCATGAAACGTTTTTTACATGCGCAACTTTATGACATGTCACCCGGATTAGCTATAATGCGTAACAATTTTCTTTTTGGTGATATGCAATATGAACTCTCTGTTTGCCAGCACGGCGCGCGGATTAGAAGAACTTTTAAAGAACGAATTGGAAATGCAGGGTGCGCAATCATGCAAAATTGTGCAGGGCGGAGTTCATTTTCAAGGTGATGACAGAGTGATGTATAAAAGTCTGATATGGAGCAGGCTGGCATCACGTATTTTATTACCGCTCAACGAATTTAATGTTTATAGCGATTTAGATCTTTATCTTGGGGTTCAGTCTATTGATTGGAGCCAGATTTTCTCTGTAGACAGCACTTTCTCTGTGCATTTCAGTGGCACAAATGAAGAGATACGGAACACTCAATATGGTGCGCTCAGAGTTAAAGACGCGATTGTTGATAGCTTTATTCGTAAACTGGATCAACGCCCAAATGTGGCAAAACAGCAGCCGGATATCCGCATTAATGTTTTCCTGAGTAAAGAAAAAGCCAGTGTTGCGCTGGATTTGAGTGGTGAAGGTCTGCATATCCGTGGTTACCGCGATCTTGCCGGTCAGGCTCCACTGAAAGAAAATCTGGCGGCGGCGATTATTCTGCGTTCAGGTTGGCAGGTTGATACGCCGATGGTCGATCCCATGTGTGGTTCAGGTACATTATTGATTGAAGCGGCAATGATGGCGACTGATCGGGCTCCGGGGTTGCATCGTGATCACTGGGGTTTTACTGCCTGGTTGAAACATGATGAAGAAATTTGGCGTGAAGTCACTGCGGAAGCACAGATCCGTTTCCGTAAAGGCCTTCAAGAGACAAATGCCCGTTTTGTTGGTTCTGATATTGATCGCAGAGTGCTGGATATGGCGCGGTCAAATGCCCGCAGAGCAGGTGTTGCACAGTTGATAACTTTCCAGCAAGGTGATGCAAGCCGTTTGGAAAACCCGTTACCGGAAGGGCCGGTGGGAACCGTGTTAAGTAATCCACCCTATGGTGAGCGCCTGGAAAGTGAGCCGGCATTGGTTGCACTGCACAGTTTATTTGGTCGGGTGATGAAAAGCCGTTTCCCTGGTTGGCACCTCTCTCTATTCAGTGCGTCACCTGAATTGCTGAGTTGTCTGCAATTGCGGGCTGAACGTGAATTTAAAGCCAAAAATGGCCCACTGGATTGCGTCCAGAAAAACTATCAGCTGTCAGATAAACCTCACTCATCAGAGATGGATATGGCGGAAGATTATGCCAACCGCCTTCGCAAAAATGAAAAGAAATTCACTAAATGGGCAAAACAGCAGGGCATTGATTGCTATCGTCTGTATGATGCCGATTTACCGGAATATAACGTTGCTGTTGACCGTTACGCAGATAAGGTGGTAATTCAAGAGTATGCTCCACCGAAAAGTGTTGATGCCAATAAAGCACGTCAGCGTTTATTCGATGTTATCAGTGCAACAATGCAGGTTCTTGGGCTTTCATCAAATCAGTTAGTGCTTAAAACCCGTCAACGCCAGAAGGGCAAAAGCCAGTATGAGAAAATAGCCGAGAAACAAGAATGCTTTCTGGTAAATGAGTATGGCGCAAAATTTTGGGTCAACCTGGCTGATTATCTGGACACGGGCCTGTTCCTTGATCATCGTATTGCACGAAAAATGCTGGGTGAAATGAGTAAAGGAAAAGATTTTCTGAATCTGTTTGCCTATACCGGATCAGCGACGGTACATACTGGGCTGGGAGGGGCGCGTTCAACGACGACAGTAGATATGTCCCGTACTTATCTTGAGTGGGCTGAACGGAACTTACAGGCTAATGGGTTGAGCGGACGCCAACACCGTTTGATTCAGGCTGATTGCCTCACTTGGTTGGCACAGACCCATGAACAATTTGATTTGATTTTTATCGATCCGCCAACTTTTTCCAATTCTAAACGGATGGAAGATACATTTGATGTACAACGCGACCATATCATGCTGATGAAACAGCTTAAGCGCCTGTTGCGTCGTGGTGGAACTCTGATGTTCTCCAACAATAAACGCGGTTTTAAAATGGATTTTTCTGAGCTGGAAAAAATTGGCCTGGTGGCAGAAGAGATCACCAGCAAAACCCAGTCGCAGGATTTTGCCCGTAACCGTCAGATTCATAATTGCTGGCTATTACGTCATGCTGGTGAGGAAAAATAATTACTATGTCATTAATCAATTTATCCGGTGCATGGTTGTCGTTCAGTGATGCGCCGTTACTTGATAATACAGAATTGCATATAGAAGAAAATGAAAGGGTTTGTCTGGTTGGTCGTAACGGTGCCGGAAAATCTACTTTGCTGCGGGTATTAGCGAAAGAACAACCGCTGGATGACGGCCAGGTTATTTATGAACAAGATTTGATAGTTTCCCGGTTACAACAGGACCCTCCCCGTGATGTGGCAGGGACTGTTTTTGATTTTGTTGCCGAAGGTGTTCAGGAACAGGCGGAATACATTAAATCTTTCCATCAGGTTTCCCGTTTGGTGGAGCATGATCCAAGCGAGAAGAACCTCAACCGTTTGGCGGAATTACAAGAAGTGCTGGATATCCGTGGATTATGGTCACTGGATAGTCGTATTAATGACGTGCTGAAACAGCTCTCTTTACCTGCCGAAGAGAAACTTTCTGCTCTTTCTGGTGGCTGGTTGCGTAAGGCGGCATTGGGAAGGGCGCTGGTCAGTTCACCAAAAGTCTTGTTTCTTGATGAGCCAACCAACCACCTGGATATTGATACCATTGAATGGCTGGAAAATTTCCTGAAAGATTTTCAAGGCAGTATTGTTTTTATCTCCCATGACCGTTCGTTTATTCGCAATATGGCAACCCGCATTGTCGATTTGGATCGCGGTAAATTGGTTTCATGGCCGGGTAATTACGACAAGTTTCTTGAAGGCAAAGAAGAAGCGTTGCGTGTAGAAGAGATGCAGAATGCTGAGTTTGATCGCAGACTGGCGCAGGAAGAAGTGTGGATTCGCCAGGGGATTAAAGCGCGCCGTACCCGCAATGAAGGGCGTGTCAGGGCGTTGAAGGCATTACGTGTTGAGCGTTGCCAACGTCGTGAGGTGATGGGAACAGCCAAAGTACAGATGGAAGAAGCCAGTCGTTCCGGCAAGATTGTGTTTGAACTGGAAAATGTTAATTATCAGATTGGTGATAAGAAACTGGTCAATAATTTCAGCGCCCAGATTCAACGTGGGGATAAAATTGCACTGGTGGGGCCAAATGGCTGCGGTAAAACAACGTTACTGAAATTGATGCAGGGCGATCTGCAATCCGATAGCGGCCGTGTTCATTGTGGTACCAAGCTGGAGATTGCTTATTTTGATCAGCATCGGGTAGCGCTTGATCCTGAAAAAACGGTGATGGAAAACCTGGCGGAAGGTAAACAGGAAGTGATGGTTAATGGCCGATCTCGTCATGTTCTGGGTTATTTGCAGGATTTTCTGTTTCACCCTAAACGGGCGATGACACCGGTTAAAGCGCTTTCCGGTGGTGAAAGGAACCGGTTGTTATTGGCGCGTCTGTTCTTGAAACCCAGTAATTTGCTGGTGCTTGATGAACCCACCAACGATTTGGATGTGGAAACACTGGAATTGCTGGAAGAGCTGGTCGATAGTTATAAAGGTACAGTATTGCTGGTCAGCCATGATCGTCAGTTTGTTGATAACTCAGTGACTGAATGCTGGATTTTTGAAGGTAATGGCGTGATCAATAACTATGTTGGTGGTTATTACGATGCTCAACAACAGCGCGAACAGACGGTATCACTGCGCCAGCAAAGTGAGAAAAAACGTCAAGTTGAAGTTAAAGCAGAGAAGATTAAAGAGTCGCCAAAACGTACGGGTAACAAAATGAGTTACCATTTGTTGCGTGAATTAGAACAATTACCGTCATTGTTGGAGAAATTGGAAGAAGAGATTGGGCAATTACACTCTCAAGTGAGTGATACTGCGTTTTTTAATCAACCTCATGCAGTGACCGAAAAAATATTGACAGAACTGTCTGAAAAAGAGCAAGCGTTAGACGCTGCTTTTGATCGCTGGCAGGAATTGGAAACATTGAAAAACGGTTAATAATCATCATACTTAGCAGAATCATACCGTAGGATCACTTTGAGTATGATTCTGCGGATATTCCCGATTTCCTTACAGGAGAACGACCTTGTGTTCCAATAGCCATCATCATGACATGGTACTGTGCCCTCAATGTGATTTGCTGGCGGCATTACCAGAATGGGTTCAGGGAACGAAGGCAGTTTGTCCTCGTTGTAAAACGACGTTGGTCACATGGTGGAAGGAACCTAAACATCAACCAACAGGTTATGCAATCAGTGCATTATTTATGCTGTTAGTTGCTTGTCTATTTCCGTTTGTTCGCATGAATGTAGCAGGAATTGACAGCGAAGTGACCTTGTTTCAGATCCCACAGGTGCTGTTCAATGAAGATTACGCCAGTATGGGGACATTTTTTCTACTCTGTGTTCAACTGGTGCCGGCGTTTTGTATGGTGGCAATTATTCTGTTGTGCCAGAGCGCGGTTATTTCTCGGAAGATAAGAGTTTGGCTGGCCCGGGTGCTATTTCAGATGAAAAACTGGTGTATGGTTGAAATCTTTCTGGTAGGGGTATTAGTCAGCTTCGTCAAATTAATGGCTTATGGTGATATTGGGTTAGGTTTAAGTTTTCTGCCATATTGCCTATTTTGTCTTCTCCAGGTGAGAGCGTTTCAGTGCCTGGATCGCCACTGGTTATGGAACCAGATTGCGCCCGCGCCTAAAGTGGAAATGCCGTTACGGGCAGGGAGAGCAGGTTTGGTGCAGGGTGTCCGGCTATGTCAGTGTTGTACGGCCATTTTACCGGTGGAGCAGCTGGTGTGTTCACGCTGTCATACCCGTGGACATGCCCGTCGCCGTAACAGTCTGCAATGGACAATGGCGCTGCTGGTTACGGCTTTAATGCTTTATATTCCTGCTAATGTCATGCCAATGATGGTGACAGAATCGCTCGGTAGTCAGAGTGATTCCACGATTATTGCTGGGGTGATATTACTGTGGAGTGTAGGTTCATATCCGGTAGCTTTAATCATTTTTATTGCGAGTATTATGGTGCCATCATTGAAAATGCTGGCAATTGGCTGGTTGTGTTGGGATGCCAAAGGCCACGGTAAACGGGATCCCGTACAGATGCATTTTATTTATGAAATTGTGGAATTTGTTGGCCGTTGGTCAATGATTGATGTCTTTGTTATTGCAATATTGTCATCATTGGTGCGTATGGGGAAATTGATGAGTGTCTACCCTGCTATGGGGGCGGTTATTTTTGCGTCAGTTGTGATCTTGACCATGTTTGCAGCAATGACATTTGATCCTCGTTTAATTTGGGATAGAACCAACGTTAAACATTCGTTATAAGGCAATGAAGGAGTGTCAAAGTGACGGATAAAGTTGAAGACCAGAGTCAGGCAAGAATCGATAAAATTAAAAGTTGGTCGCCAGTCTGGATTGTGCCGATTGTGACGGTGCTTATTGGTGCTTGGATATTATTTTACCATTTCAGCCACCAAGGGCCGGAAGTGACGTTGATGACTTCTAATGCAGAAGGAATTGAAGCGGGTAAAACTAAAATTAAGAGCCGCAGCGTGGATGTTGGCGTGGTTGAGAGGGTCATGTTGAGTGATAATCTTAGCCAGGTTATTGTCAAGGCCCGGCTGCATGATGGTATGGAAAACCTATTACACAGTGATAGTGCTTTTTGGGTAGTGAAACCGCAGATTGGCCGTGATGGCATCTCTGGTCTTGGTACTCTTTTGTCCGGGGCTTTTATCGAACTTCAACCGGGAACACTGGGTGATGAAAAAGATGAATTTAATTTGTTGGATTCACCTCCATTGGCTTCACCTGACGCAAAAGGTATCCGTGTAATACTGAGCAGTGATAAAGCGGGTCAGCTCAATCCGGGCGATCCCGTGCTGTTTCGGGGCTATCGGGTTGGCTCTGTTGAAATCAGCGAGTTTGAACCAAAATCCCACCTGATGCGATACCAGTTGTTTATTAATGCGCCTTATGACGGATTGCTGACAACTAATGTCCGTTTTTGGAAAGAAAGTGGTATTACGGTTGATCTGTCTTCCCAGGGGGTGCGTGTTGACATGGCTTCGCTATCAACCCTGTTTGGTGGTGGTGTCAGCTTTGATGTACCTAAAGGTTGGGAACTGGGGGGGCCGGTTAAAGAAAAGACCACTTATAAACTCTTCGATAATAAAAGAAGCATTCAGGATTCTTTATATACCGAACATAAAGATTATCTGTTGCTCTTCTCTGATTCCGTTCGTGGGTTACAACCGGGGGCACCCGTGGAGTTTCGCGGGATCCGACTGGGGACGGTGGCAAAGGTACCGTTCTATTCAGAAGGGATGATACAGCGTATGGATAACGATTTTCGTATTCCGGTACTTATCTCTATTGAACCCGGGCGCTTTGAGAAAGAGTTGGGAACAGGGTTTGATGTTGAGAAAGAGCTGAATAGCATAACTAAACGTGGCCTGCGGGCTTCTCTTAAATCAGGTAACTTGTTGACTGGCGCTCTGTTTATTGATTTGGATTTTTATCCGAATGAAAAAGGGTGGGCCGGACCGTATGAAATCGCAGGTTATCCGTTATTACCGACAATCAGTGGTGGCCTTGCTCAGATTCAGCATAAAGTCATTTCAGCGCTGGACAAAATTAATAATATGCCGGTTGAACCGATGTTTAATCAGGCTATCCGTACTCTGGAAGAGAGCCAGAAGGCGATCAGAAAAGCGCAAAAGACCCTTGATGAATTGAATAAAGTGTTGGCAAATCCTGAAACGAAAGAGCTACCGAAAGATATACAGAAGACATTGCAGGAGTTTAATCGCAGTATGCAAGGTTTCCAGCCTGGTTCACCGGCTTATAACAAGATGCTGGATAATATGCAGAGACTGGATCAAGTATTGAGTGAGCTGCGTCCCGTGCTAAAGACACTGAATAATAAGAGTAATGCGTTAGTTTTTGAGGCTAAACCAATTGAAGATCCAGAACCGAAGAAGGCTAAAAAATGATGAGAATATTGGCGTTAATCTTAGTAATTCTTATTTCTGCTTGTAGCAGTCAGCCGGAAAAAACGTATTACCAATTGCCGGTAGTAGAAGTCACACCACAAAAGAGTGCAGCTGTGCAGCGTGATCGTCAGTTATGGGTACAACGGGTTATGTTATCCGATTATCTGTCATCCTCCGGTGTGGTATATCAAAGCAGTGATGTCAGTTATATTAGTGCAGTGAATCATTTATGGGCCAGCCCACTGGAACAGCAATTACAACAAGTGCTGGTAGCTGAATTAACCGTGGCGTTGCCTCAACGTTTGGTTTCTGCCCAACCATTGGTTAATAAGCCGGATACTTTGAATGTGACAGTGACCCGTTTTCATGGTCGTTATGATGGTAAGGTGATTTTGCAAGGTGACTGGACATTAACTCATCAGGGGAGCGTTGTTAAACAGCCTTTTAATCTGGAGCTAAAACAGGAAGAAGATGGTTACGATAATTTAGTTCGCACGTTAGCAAAAGGATGGAGCCAATTAGCGCAGGCTATTGCCCATCAACTCATCTCTCAATCTTAACCTCTGTCATTCTCCGGGTGTTAAAGCCTTTTGCGCCCGGAGAAGATAAATATTATTATCAGTAAGATAAAAATTCCTCTTTATTATTAGCCTGTTATCGATTCTTTTGTCCGGATATAACAAATATTACATTAATATGAATTTCTTGACTTGATTTTCAAAACTTATAGGGGTATTTCTAAATTGTGGTTGGATAAATGACGACCACTGTTTTCTTTCTACTGATATAGCTTGTGAGGTAAATAAGGCATGAAGAGACAGAAACGAGATCGTTTAGCACGTGCGTTGTCGAGAGGGTATCAGGCTGGCATTTTAGGACGTCCAAGGGAGCATTGCCCCTATTGTTCATTAGATGCCCGCTCTCATTGGTTAGGAGGGTGGCGTCAGGCTATGGAAGATAGGGCAACAATGGCTTAGTCTGGCAAACTAAGGCCGCGAATTAAGTAATAATAAAGTGAGCAAAATCTCTACTTTTTATAAATATATATTAACCTAAATTTGATCTGACAGTGACTGATTAATACAGATATCTGTCAGATTAAGTCTTGTTGATATTCTTTCTGCTTAGATTTTCCTTTGTGGTGATTAAAGTAAAAATGGTCATATCGCATAAAATAAATTTATCCCGGCACTAATAATATCTATTTTAAGACATTGTACGATAAAGGTCTTGATACGCTGTGTGTAATAAATCGGTAAGTATTAGTAATGTCAGGATCCTAATTTTTTCATGTTGTTGTGATCCTTTGAGATTTTATTTGCGAATTCGATAAAATATGAATCAATGGCCGCCAGGTGACATATCCTATTTAACCTGTTAAACATGCTGATGTTACGGCCATTAAATAATCTACTTACTAATGCGAAGGATAAAGTAATTCAATAATCGCAGTAAGCGGGGTTTGATAAACATTTGTGATGTATTTCAACCCAAAAGAGACGGCTATATTCCTCAATTCCAGCGATTGATATGGTTACAGTTTCATGACTTGTATAGGCTGTTTGCAGCAATGATAATAACGTTGATCCACCATTAATAGTACATACCCACCTAAATCCTTGTAAGTGAGTCGGAGTCGATATTTTTCCATAGCAATCTCCATTAGTATTAGGTGCTTTTAGCATTTCGACGGTACCGTCAACCTTATCTAGTTTTGCTATAGCAGTTGGTGTAAGAGTCAATGCTATGATCATGAGCACTATTTTTCTGATGTTCATATAAATCACCCTTGATTGTGTTTGTTAATAATCGTAAATTTTATTAATATTTTACCTGTTATCAGTATGCTTTTGTGAGCCTATTTGATATATCAGGTCACTTTGATCATAGCACAATTTGTCAATTGTATATTCGTTAGTCAGCGGTAATAGGTGTTTATAATGCAGATTGTGCAGGCATAATTTCTGGCTGAAATACGTCCACTATAGAGTTCAAGCTTGATTTGATTTTTTTGTTCTATATGTATCGAAATGTATCGAACCTGTATTCAGATACATAGCCATAGTTGTCTTTGAGGGAGTAAAAAAATAACACTCGCTATTTTTCTCTTAAAACACAGTGTCATCTAATGTTTCGTTTTTAATTTAATGAAAAGGTGAAAAGCAATTAGCCAGTCACCTTTCTTTTCGATATATCACTGATTATTCATTAGAAAGCGCTGGTATCTTTAAACAAGCCCACTTTCAGATCTGTTGCGGTATAGATAACTTTACCATCTACCAACACTTCACCATCAGCCAGACCCATAATCAATTTACGGTTAATAACACGTTTGAAATTAATGCGGTAAGTGATTTTTTTAGCTGTTGGCAATACCTGACCAGTAAATTTAACTTCGCCAACACCAAGCGCGCGGCCTTTGCCTTCGCCACCTACCCAGCCAAGGAAGAATCCCACTAATTGCCACATCGCATCAAGGCCAAGACAGCCCGGCATGACTGGATCGTTAGTGAAATGGCAGTCAAAAAACCACAAATCAGGATGAATATCCAGTTCAGCTTCTACATAGCCTTTATCGTGGGTGCCACCGTTTTCTGTCATCTCAATGATGCGGTCCATCATCAGCATATTGCCTGATGGTAATGGTGGCCCATTTTCTCCGAACAATTCACCTCGCCCAGATGCCATAAGATCTTCTTTTGTGTAGGATTTGCGTTTATCAACCATATTCTAAAATAGCCTTATATTTAATGTAGGGTAAATAATAGTGTACACTTGTACGCTGAACAACTCCGATCAGACATTCTGAATTAACCTAACCAACGAAGAAACCACGGAAATTTAGGTCGTTCCTGATTATTCGCTTGGGTTATACGTTCCTGTATCATAGCTAACAAGTGTGCTTCTTGTTGATCATAATAGGGGACACCTGTCAATAAAGGTAGTGCTTCAGAAACATGTTCTACTGACCATAAATGAAATTTTTGTTCTTTTACCGCATTTACAATCGTTTGATTGAGACATAAATGGCGGATATTCGCTGTTGGCATGATAACGCCTTGCTGACCGGTGAGCCCTCTGCGGTAGCATACTTCAAAGAAACCTTCTATTTTTTCATTAATGCCACCAATCGGCTGCACATAACCAAATTGATCCACTGCACCGGTAACTGCTAATTGTTGGTCGATGGGTTGTTGGGAAAGTGCGCTTATTAGTGCGCATAATTCAGCAAGTGAAGCGCTATCACCATCCACTTCACCATAGGACTGTTCAAATACAATAGAAGCCGAAAAAGGTTGTGGTTGATCCAGTTTCAACTCAGAAATCAGAAAGGCTTGCATAATCATCATGCCTTTGGCATGGATATTGCCGCCTAACTCGACTTTACGTTCGACATCAATAAATTCCCCATCGCCCACATGGGCCACACAAGTGATACGGGATGGCTCGCCGATTGAGTCAGGGTGACCGGGATACTCCAGCACAGATAATCCGTTAATCTGACCAATAACCATGCCTTGGGTGCGGATAAGAATCTGACCTTGATGAATCTCATCTAAGCCGCGTTCGGGCAGATAGTTGTGGCGCCAGCGACGATTTTCTTCTGCTTGTTTAATTGACAGAGCGGTAATCTGATTTTCTTGCTGATAGAGTGCCGCAGCGATCAGTTGCCGTTGTAGCCAGAGAATATCCAAAGGCAAACTGTATTGATCTTCTGTATAGCGGGTTGCTTGTTGGATAAACTCAGGCCAGGCATTATCGCTCAATGGTGGCAATTGCCACTGTTGAATAAGCCCATTGATATAACTGCACCACAGACTTAAATCTTGCTCATTATGCAGTGGCATATCCAGCTCAAATTCACCATATAGCGCGTTTTTTACTAATTCAGGCTCTGTAACCTGAAACTCTTCAAGGCTCAGACGATCCCCCACCAAGATCAGACGCAGATGTAATGGTATGGAGGGGATTGGTAATGGCAAAGGTTTATTATTATCCTGAGATAACCATTCAAAACGTTGCTGAATAATCATCTGTTTCAGGCGGATCCACATTAATGGCTGAGATAACAGGGTACGTAATGGTAGGATAAGTACGCCGCCATTGACTTGATGGACCAGACCGGGTTGCAGGTGAATTTCTCCGTGGTGAGAATGGACGCAGCCAAATAATTGCTCCGCTTCTATCCATTCACGATAGGTTACTCGCAACTCAGGTGTGAAATGGCCTTCTGTTGAGGGTTGCCAGCTGATTTTTTGTTGTTCTATCTGATAGTCACCACCAATTTGGGGAATTTCTTTAGGGAGTAATGGATGGATGGATTCAGTCAATGCTGACAAATAAGTATCACATTCTTCGGCTTTCAACAGCATAAAAGGCTGGCGTGAATCCATCCGGCAGAAAAGCTGCAAGCCACTATGCAGCCGTGATTGAACGGCTTCCATACTGGCAGGCGTCTGTTGGGAAGCAGAATGAAAAAGTGCTTCATAGGGCGCGCAATTCGGCAGTAATGCCTGCCAGTCTAGTTTGTTATTGGTCAAAGTGATCGCTATATATTGTAAAGTAGGAAAGCGCCGATTATACAAGATTAAGATATAAACCAACATGCTTGAATGTTTGCTATTTCAGACGCTTTATGTAAAGCATTATTTTGAGTGAAAAATAGGCATTTATCAGTTTGGCTATAAGCAATTTACTTAAATAGTTGCTATGCTTATTTTTAAGTTACGCTGTCACCGGGAAAGTAAAATGAAATATCAACAACTGGAAAATCTGGAATGTGGCTGGAAATGGGCTTATCTGATGAGAAAACATCAGGAAGGTGAGCCAATTACTAAATATATAGAAAACAGCGCAGCTCATGCAGCGGTTGATAAACTCATCAAACTTGAGAGTGAACCGGTAAGGGTACTTAAGTGGATTGAGCAGCATATGAATCCTGATTTGTTCAACCGAATGAAACAAACTATCCGTGCCCGGCGTAAACGGCATTTTAATGCGGAGCATCAGCATACGCGCAAGAAATCTATCGATTTAGATTTTCCCGTATGGCATCGTTTATCTGCACTTTCTCAGAGACGGGGTAACACGCTGTCCGAAACTATCGTACAGTTAATTGAAGATGCTGAACGTAAAGAAAAATATGCCAACCAAATGTCCAGTTTGAAGCATGATTTGGAAGCTATTCTGGGTAAGAATGAGTAACCTCAGTTGTTGAGGGTTGGTATTACAACGAGATCCTTAACAAAACTACGGAATTCTCCCGCCTAAATTCTCATTGAGAGCGAAGCGAACTTTTAGGATTAGGGGGAACTGCTAAAAGAAAACCCCATCTGAAAATGGGGCTTTCTGCGCTTTTAATAACTAATGTAATCAATAAAGGCGATTAATGAGCGGCTTTTTGCGCGTGAGTAACAACTTCTTTAGTGCCCTGGATTTCGATCTCTACACGACGATCTGGAGCCAGACAGTTGATTAGGTTCGGCTTTTTGATTTTGTCGCAAGTAGAACCGGTAACTGGATTTGCTTTACCACGGCCTTCTGCGCTGATGCTGCCGGCAGGGATACCTTTAGTTACCAGATAATCAACTACGCTTTGAGCGCGTTTTTGAGACAATGGCTGGTTGTGTACGTTTTTACCGATACGGTCAGTGTAGCCCAGAACCAGCACTTTACCCTGAGTTGGGTCGATGTTTGCCAATTCAGTATACAGTTGATCCAGAGTCTGTTTGCCTTCTGCTTTCAGTTCAGCGCTGGCGAATGCGAACAGAACGTCAGAACGCAGAGTAAAACGTTTGTTCTCAACAACTGGCGCTGGCGTTGGCGTTGGAGCGACAACCGGAGCTGGGGCAACAACCGGAGCGGCTGTTTCATCTTGACCGAAGCGATAAGAAACACCTACGCTCAACAGGCCGTTATCAGGACGTGCGCCTACTGTGCCTGCGTCACCGATATTGTTAACCCATTGATAATCCAGACGGGTAGCCCAATCTTTAGTCAGAGCATATTCAACGCCAATAGCGGCCAGTGGGGAAACTCCTGTATCATGATTTTTCAGATGAGTGTTGGTGGCACCGTAATTCGCTTTGGAATCTGCACGCCAAACCATACCACCCAGACGAGTATAGATGTCCAGATCATCCATAATTGGATAACTCAATTTAGTCGCCAGTTGGAAACCATGAGCTTTGAAGGCACCGGTGTTTACGTTACCTTTATAAGGCATACGGCCTAACCAGTCATAACCTATTTCAAAACCAAGATACGGGTTGGCTTGGTAGCCTAAGAAAGCACCAGCACCCAATTGGTTTTTGTGAGTAGGACCATTACCGATATCATTGGTATAACCGTTGCCGTAGAAGTTTACGTCATGGTATTGGGACCAACCCAATTTACCACCGGTATACCACGTGTTGTCTTTTGGAGCTGCTTGCGATGCAGTTGTGAAAGCGGCCACTGCCACTGCTACCGCGATAGCTGTCTTTTTCATTTTAACGCCTCGTTATTATCATCATACAATAAGCAATTGGCTTCGAGAGCCTTTTTACTTACTGCCTATCCCATCAGGTTATTTTATTTGCCATTCTTTAGTCATAAAAGCAATCACTGAGCAGAGTTTAAATTCTCCATGTACTGTTACTGCATGTACGTTTTGAGTTTTGCACGCTATCCATGTTCACTATTTATCCATAAGAATGGCCTATACTAAATTATATCTACTGAGATAGGCTATTAGCCATATTGATTAAAAAACTCAGTTAGGAATACTGCACTTTTCATCAAATCAATGGACCAAACAATACATAAGGAACCAAGGGCAGTAACCTTTAATGGTGTAAAGTCTACAACGAAGTTAAAAAGTTACAAGTGGCCCTTGATTAATAGAGCAAAAAATTTAAAAGATAATGTATGATTTTAAAAAAAACTTTACTATTCTTTACAACTAATCCTATCTTAATTAATTGATTTTAGTTGTAATTAGTGATTCTGAGCCTAAATTGGTTATTTTGTGTCATGAATATTGAAATAATTCCTAATTTTGGTCAATGATAGTAAATGGAATGAATTTTTAGTGAATTTGATTGCGATTCAGTGCCATAGGCTCCTTTATTTACATCTTGTGGGCGCATAATAAAGGCCAATGCATTACCTTTTTGTGCCGCAGACTGTAACCTTACCGTATCTCTTGCTAATAACGTTGGCAACCAGCCAAGCACCACGCTGTAATTACCACTTGCTAAAGCTCTTTCCATTGCATCTACCGTTGTAATGGAGTTGATGCGATTTAATTGCACAATCTTATCTAAAGGTAATCCGGAGCGAATTAGCCATTGGCGGCTCAGTTTTTTATGAGGGCTAATCCATAGCAACCAGCGGGCTTCATTTCCTGACTGGCGTAACAACGGTAGCAATATATGATTAATGACAGCTTGGTTATCACTATAAATCAATTCACTCACTATACCACCATGTTCGGCTAAATTATCTTGCGCAGGTGAAGAGAGTGATAGCCGTTTTTCTGTTAACTGATGTTTAGGAAGGTAAACCCAGGATGATTGAATGCCCATAATGAACCCCGCCACAAGTAACTGTATTAATATACAGTATCTTTATGTCAGGCTAAGATCAAGTCTATTTTTTCAAAGAGCTTCGCAAATATTTACGATAAATGGCTTGAAACTCATTTAACCATTGGCAGGGAAAATTGAATTGCGTATGTTTTCAATTGTTTGTTCCTGTTATTTATTTTTCTAATAGTTGGGACAAATCTATGGATAAAAGATTTATTTGCACAAAACTCATGGAGTGATCTGTATGTTGTTGTCTGAGGTGCGTTTTACTCAACTCAAAAATGGTTTTTCTTCATTTGGAAGATTGACAAGGAAGCCACAGTTTGGCGGTTACAGTCTGCTGGCTGACGGGATTATGTTTGCGATTATTGCTGATGGGGAACTATATTTACGGGGAAATGGTCATGCTGAAGTGTTATTTAAAGCCAGAGGGATGAAAAACTATATTTACTCGAAAAAGGGAGTGCCGGTAATTTTGCGTTATTACCAGGTTGTTGAATCTCTTTGGCAAGATCAAGAGTTACTATCTCAATATGCGTATTTGGCTTATCACTACTCATTAATTGAAATGACGGGTAAAAAGAAGATGCCAACACGTTTGAAAGATTTGCCTAATCTTGGCATGTCTCTTGAACGCCAGTTATGGAAGGTAGGAATATGTAAAGTTGAAGATTTACGGCTGTTGGGTGCGAAAGCCAGTTATTTAAAACTGTATCAATATAAAAGAAAATCTAATGTCAGTTTATTACTTGCTTTGGCTGGTGCAATTGAAGGATGCCATTTAGCCGTTTTACCGGTACAGATTCGTAATGACTTATTACGCTGGCATAAGGAACTGGCTTGTTAGATCTTTATCGTGAATAGCTAAATAAAAGGGGCAGTCAACTGCCCCAGTATATCAATCTGGCTATAATTGATTAATTTTTTTAATAAGAATGACAATTTCAGGCAACAATCCTATTAATAAACCTGTTTGTTGCAATACCAGCTGTTCTTTACTGTCTCTTTCTGCTGGGGTTTGCTCAATTCTTTTCGCTATGTTGAGAGATATTTGCTCAATTCTGTCATCATCTATTAATGCTGGTTTTAATGCTGCATTGACATAACAAATCGCATCATTAAGAATATCCAGAATAACTTTGTCATCCAATTTATCCCGGTGCGCTCCCAGCGCAGAGATGTAACTCAGCATGGTGTGATTCAGGCACAGTAGCCGGAATGCGTCTTCTTGGGAAGCCCGGTAACTTTTTGGCTCGGCAGACATGTTGGAAATAACTGATGCCAGCTCCGCGTCACTATTGTGAGCATCACGGCGGGCAATTCGGTAGTTCAGGCCATGATCTTTTCCCTGATAATATTGAACTAAAATGGCATCGAGGTAGCGGCAATGGGTGTCCATCGTTCGGCTTATCACTTGTGGTAACTGGCGAAATTTCCAGTCTGGCCAAATGAAATTTATTGCTAACCAAGCGATACCACAGCCAATTAATGTATCAACAATCCTTGGTAATGCGACTTCAAAGCCTTCACCCAGCAAATTGAAGCAGAGTAATACCAGCAGTGTGATAAACAGGGTCGCGTGTGCATACTGAATATTACGGAAAGCAAAGAACATTACCCCAGAGATAACAATCAGCACCAATTGTCCCTCAATAGATGGCACAAAGTAGAGGATTGGCAAGCCGATAAATACTCCGGCAACCGTGCCGATTACTCTCATTGCCAAACGGCGGCGGGTAGCGCTGTAGTTGGGTTGGCAAACGAACAGACTGGTGAGTAAAATCCAGTACCCACGTTGTAGATCCAGCAACTGGATCATAGCGTAGCCACTGCACAACAGAACAGACATACGGATCGCATGGCGGAATAAAGCTGATTGTGGCGTCAGATGACGGCTGATCCTTAGACGGACATCGCGCCAGCCGGTTAAAGGTTCATCAGATAGTTGGGTCTCATCTTTTCTTTCTTTGGAAAGATCGTACTGCCCAGAACTGATGCCTGATAATTGCGCATCAATCGCCCGCAAGTTTTTCAGCAGGTTATATAATGCAGTAATTTTGAGATGATGTTTTTGTTGCTCGTTGAGTTGTTGCAGGGAACTTTCCAAATAGTTAAATGCCCGTTCAACGCGTGGATTGTGCTGATATTGCTTGTGCCAAAGTATCGACTGAGCGACTTGTTCACAAGCACGGGCTTGCATGGCGAGAAGACGTTGAAACCGGAACAGAACATCGCTATAGCGGAAAATATTCCGCAGGCTTTGGTATTGCACATGAGATGAACTTGCCCGTTCATGAATATCTTGTGCGATAAAGTAATAGTGCAGAGTTTGACGAGTGCCACGCTGGCCGCGATCACCTTTCAGACGGGTTAGCAAGGAGGCTTTGGCTTGATTTAATGTGTTCACTAAATCACTGTTTGCCATTGCCACATTAACGACAGATTGCTGGTATTCTCCTGCTATATCAGGATCAAACAGGTTGGCTTTGGCATCAAGATAAGTTGAAAGTTGTTGATAACAACGCGCCAGATTGTCCTGTAACGGCCGGATAGGGAACAGTAAATGGCCGGTGAGGGTGAGCAGGTTATACCAGATTGCCCCTGTCAACAGTAATAGCGGTTGCTGATACCATAGTGGGAAAATAGACGAGCCCAGCATGGTATAAATCGCAATCAGCAACGCGCCAAATGCAATAGTTGCATAGCGCTGCCCAAGGGCACCCAGTAAGATAAAGCTACAAGTGGATAACGCCAGCCCGATGGTGAAAAGCCAGGGATAAGGGAACAGTAACTCAATAGAGGCTGACGCGACAAAGAAAGAAATCAGCGTGATCACCAGATTGCGTAAACGGCCAATCAGACGATCATCAAGATCAGCCAGTGCTGCGGCAACAACGCCCAAGGTCAATGGTATGGTTATTTTAGGTTCTTTATCCAGCAACCAAGGCACTAACGTTGTTCCTGTCAGGGCGATCAGGATGCGGATAGAATAGAGAAGATGACTGTTATAAAGAAAACGGCGCGGACCGGGGGAAACAGTTAGCACAAAATACCTCTGAGGTAATGATAACGGTCATAAATAACCATTATGATAAAAGGTTTATTAGTGATAAAAAACCCTTATAAGACATAGTTCAACTATTTTCAGGTATGGCGCTACGATAATGGAACTTAAAGCAACACGAATTGGTCAACGCCTTGCTCAACATCCTTATAACCGGGTGCGTCTGCTGAATGCCGGTATCGAAGTCAGTGGTGAGAAGCATCAATACCTTATCCCATTTAATCAGCTAATTGATATTCAGTGCAAACGGGGCATTGTTTGGGGTGAGTTGGAGTTTGAATTGCCCGATGGGCAAGCCATTCGCCTTCATGGTACTGAATGGCGGCAAACTCAGCATTTTTACCATTATCTGCTTGATGAATGGCAGAAATGGAGCCAGGAAATGAGTGATGTCAGTGCTGATGTACTGACGGCTCAGGTTAATGAAATCAATAAAATTGAGCAGCAGGATCACTGGTTTAAAAAAGCGGATTTATTCCAGTTACAACAGCGGATCCAGGCAGTATTTCAGGCTTTGCCACTGCCATTACAGCGTCTGGAGCAATTTGATAATTGCCGGGACGAGTATCGAATTTGTTTGCGTTGGCTTGAGAATGGCGAAAAGTCTGCTGAAAAGATAAATCTGCAATGGACAGAACGTATGTTGGAACAACACCGTGACTTTTTTCAGCGGGTAGAAACATCTCCTTTCAACCTTTCTCAGAGCCTGGCCGTTGTTAATGGTGAAAATTCAGTGCTAGTTCTTGCTGGTGCGGGGAGTGGAAAAACATCCGTGCTGGTGGCGAAAGTGGGGTGGCTGTTGCTTCGTCAACAGGCGACTTCTGAACAGATATTACTGTTAGCATTTGGTAATCAGGCAGCCGATGAAATGAATGAACGGATTCAGATTCGTCTTGGTGTGGAAGATATCAAAGCAAAAACGTTTCATGCACTGGCGCTGTATATCATTCAACAAGGAAGTCATAAAGCGCCTAAGATCAGCATATTAGAAACTGACGGGCAAAAAAGAAGAGATTTTCTGATTAAACATTGGCAACAGCAATGCAGTGAGAAAAAAGCACAAGCTAAGGGTTGGCGGGAATGGCTGACTGAGGGGCTAAAATGGCAAGTGCCGGAAGGTGAGTTTTGGCGTGATGAACAGCTTGTTAGCCGTTTGTCAGGCAGGCTTGAGCGCTGGCTGAGTTTAATGCACATGCACGGTGGCAGTCAGAAGGCTATGACAGAGCAGGTTCAGGAAGAGTATCTGGATCAGTTTCAAAAATGCATTCGCTTGATGGGGCCTTTATTAAAAGCGTGGAAATCTGAATTGAAAACAGAAGGCGCTGTTGATTACTCAGGGTTGATTCACCAGGCAGTGAATATTCTGGAAAAAGGACGATTTATCAGCTCGTGGAAGCATATTCTGGTCGATGAATTTCAGGATATTTCACCATTAAAGGCTAAATTGCTCGCTGCATTGCGGGCGCAAAACAGCCAAAGTTGCTTGTTTGCCGTAGGGGACGATTGGCAGGCCATTTATCGTTTCAATGGTGCTGAGTTAGTGCTGCCTACTGCATTTGCTGATTATTTTGGCAGAGGTACTGAATGTGTACTGGATACCTCTTATCGGTTTAATGATCGGATTGGTGAGGTTGCTAACGCATTTGTGCAACAAAACCCAAATCAATTGAGGAAGCAACTAAACAGTTTGACTAAAGGTAACAAAAAGTCCGTTGTCATCCTGCCAGAAGATCAGCTTGAACCTTTGTTGAATAAAATGAGTGGTTATGTCACTGAGGAGGAAACGATCTTATTGCTGGCACGTTATCACCACTTGCAACCTGAATTACTGAGAAAAGCAGCGACTCGCTGGCCTAAGCTTAAAATAGAGTTCATGACTATTCATGTTTCGAAAGGGCAACAAGCGGATTATGTGATTATTCTTGGATTGCATCAGGGGAAAGATGGTTTTCCTGCACCAGCAAGGGAATCTGTGATGGAGTTGGTTTTGTTGCCACAACCGGAAGATTTTCCTGATGCGGAAGAACGTCGTCTTTTGTATGTTGCATTAACCCGGGCGAAGAAGCGGGTCTGGTTGATGCAGGATAAGAAGAATCCATCTGTGTTTGTGCATCAACTAGAGCGGTTAAATGTACCTGTTCAGCGTAAGCCTTAATGTATTGCTTTGGCTGAATAAACAAAGTGAAAATATTGGATTTTGCTAAGGAGTAATAAATGAATGACCAGCAAATTGCGGACATACTGAGACGAGTGAAAACTATTGCGTTGGTAGGGGCTAGTGAAAAAATTGATCGTCCAAGTTATAAAGTGATGGCTTATTTATTGGAACAGGGCTATCAGATTATTCCTGTCAACTTGAAACTTGCCGGGCAAACATTGCTTGGGCAACACGTTTATGGGCAATTAGCTGATATTCCTCAGCCTGTTGATATGGTAGATGTATTCCGCAACGCTGAAGCTGCATATGGAATCGCTCAAGAAGCTATAGATATCAAAGCAAAAGTGCTCTGGCTGCAACTTGGTGTTATTAACGAACAAGCGATAAAGTTGGCGGAGGAGGCAGGTCTGGAAGTTGTTATGGATCACTGCCCGAAAATTGAAATCCCAAGATTAGGGCTGGAAAAGTAATATATTTCGGTTTACCCCTGTTCTGTTGTTCATCAATGAGTGAAAGGGGCCTGGTTGATGTCTAAGTTGAACGAATTTAAGGCGCTAGATGGCAAGCGGCGCTTAGATTCTAAATATTGCTATAAGATACCGTGTTTCTACGGACCCTAATTTTGACCCTTTTTTATCGCTAATCAATAACATTTTGATTTTAAAGTAAAATAAATTAGCCCTTATAAAAAGGGTTTTTTCACTTTTTATAACTATACTCTTTGATAGTCAGCCGGTTAGAGGTAATATGCAACAGTGCACTGCCGTACAGGCAGCTTAGAAAAGAGAGCCTGGAAAATCATGCCCAGGGAGATCGTGCACTGCCGTACAGGCAGCTTAGAAAGAGGGGATAGAGACAGCACTGTCATGCAAGCAGTGCACTGCCGTACAGGCAGCTTAGAAATGAATATTAATTTTATCAGCATATCGACCTGAGTGCACTGCCGTACAGGCAGCTTAGAAAGGCATTGAAAGCTCATCTGAACAAATGCAATCGTGCACTGCCGTACAGGCAGCTTAGAAATAGCTGGGGGTTGATGTCGGCCTGCAATACGTGTGCACTGCCGTACAGGCAGCTTAGAAAGTCTCTTCATCAGCACCCTGCTTAGTGGGTTTGTGCACTGCCGTACAGGCAGCTTAGAAAGCTGGCGTTACAACTCCATGTTATTAAAACTCGTGCACTGCCGTACAGGCAGCTTAAAAACACAAGAACTGCCTTTCGAGGAATATAAAATGGGTTAATTGCGCAGTCGTGGGGCTAGTAACTGATTACGGATGGATTCTGCTAACTCATCCAGGGAAGGTTGTTCTGGATGGTCATCGGATGCTTCATAGGATAGTTGCGCTTCGGCTAAATAAGTATGTACAGGCTGGCCGTCGTCATCTTCCATCACAACATGATACCAGGGAGCAGAACGCAAGGCTGCATTGGATGCAATGTCATCTTCTTGGGGTTGTTCTAGAGAATATTCCACATCAATATCTACGATGACGCCCAAATAACCCAGAAGCTTGTGACGTACTTGTTGGCCGAGACCGAATTTGCTGGCAATAATCATAGCCACCTCCAAAAAAACCTTGCATTGATACGAATATGAGGGCAGTAAGGTGAATTACAAGAGCATACCCGGTAGTTGAAGTCATTTTCTAGCTTTAATAATTGCGAGAGCGACTTCACCTAATTTCAGGTTAGCTGTAGTAAATATAAAACACAACCGAGAATGGCGTGCTTAACTATATATGTGAGCGATACCGCAAGGTGACTGGGTAGATAGGGGGTCATTATGATGAAATATGGGTTAACCATTTATGTTTACGGCCGGGTCCAAGGGGTTGGATTTCGCTATCAAACTTTTCGTTGGGCGAAATCCAATAAGCTGACAGGTTACGTCTGTAATTTGCATGATGGTAGTGTCAAAATTGTCGCTTATGGTGAAAGTGAGCAACTGGATAACTTAACTCATTGGTTAGAACAGGGTGGGCCACCGGGGGCGCGGATCGATCGTTTTTCGTCTCAGTCCTGCGCAGTGGAGAACGTGGCAGACTTTAGCGTCCGCCACTAAGCCTGGTTATTATCAGATACATTTTACCGGTTTTGGTAGCCCGGCGATTTTAGTTGCCTGCCTTGCTGGTCCTTTGGGAAACAGGCGGTAAAGATAGCGGCTATTACCTTTTTCTTCTCCATACTTTTGTGCGATTGCTTTTACCAGCATACGAATAGCTGGGGATGTATTAAATTCTTCATAAAATCCCCGGACAAAACGAATGACTTCCCAATGTTGCTCACTTAAATCAATATTTTCTTGCTCAGCGAGTAATGAAGCCATTGCTTCCTGCCAATCGCTGCTGTTTTTCAAATAACCTTGTGCATCGGTTTCGATCTCACGACCTTCGAATACCAACATAATCGTTTAACCATCAAAAAAAGATGACAGTAATTTAGCAAAAAACACTTTTATACCCAAGGATAGTCTGTATATATGCGGAGAAAATAAGCCAATAATAGTGAAAAAGAGTAAATTTACGGCAATCGATCACGAGAGGGCTTTACATCTGTCTTGGTGCTGTTTATAGTGCACGCCATTGCGGAGGGGTGGCCGAGCGGCTTAAGGCAGCGGTCTTGAAAACCGCCGATGGGAAACCATCCGAGAGTTCGAATCTCTCCTCCTCCGCCACTTCTTTCTAACCTTATATTTATAAATAATTTTCCTAAGATTCATACCTTACTGTTACACATGGATGTACCACATCATTCCAACGGTGCTGGAGAATTCATTCGTATGTGTACTCATCTTTATCGTCGTGGGCTAATGTATTTTTTCCTATAAATGATGATGTTTTCACAGTACCCTAATTTATACCCTTTTTTTGCATAGAATATTAATATGTTGATTTTAAAGAAGAATAAAATATCTCTTATAAAAAGGGGGTTGTCACTTTCTAACCGTTATGTTCTTTGATAATCAATAGATTACAGTTAATATGTAACTGTGCACTGCCGTACAGGCAGCTTAGAAAGAACATCATCACCAGATTGTTCCGCAATAAAAGTGCACTGCCGTACAGGCAGCTTAGAAATACGAAATGACCAGGTACTCTACTCATGATTTGTGCACTGCCGTACAGGCAGCTTAGAAAAGTTATTACGGCACACCCAGGTCATCACTTTAGTGCACTGCCGTACAGGCAGCTTAGAAAGGCCCCACAACTGCATATCCACGATCCCGTCCGTGCACTGCCGTACAGGCAGCTTAGAAAGGAATGTCAGGTTGTTTTTTATTAGGATCAACAGTGCACTGCCGTACAGGCAGCTTAGAAATATAAACTTAGAAAAGGGTTTTTTCCAGTAGTGTGCACTGCCGTACAGGCAGTTATAAGAAACTCGGAGCTATCCCTGTTCATGAAAAGTGTTATGTAATAATTTAGCAAAGAATTGTAAATTTTTTTTGATTTGCATTTGCAATATTTTACCTTGTGTGAAATTTATGCATAATATTTACCATAAATGAAATTAATTATTTAGGTAATTTTTAAATTATGGATAACAACTTCTCTCCAAGTGATCTTAAAACTATTTTGCATTCTAAACGCTCGAATATTTATTACCTGCAATATTGTCGAGTATTAGTTAATGGTGGCCGTGTTGAATATGTCACTGATGAGGGAAAGCAATCACTGTATTGGAATATCCCGATAGCAAATACCACCGTTATTATGTTGGGGACGGGCACTTCTATTACTCAGGCAGCAATGCGTGAATTCGCCAGAGCGGGTGTTTTAGTCGGTTTTTGTGGTGGTGGAGGAACACCGCTGTTCGCGGCTAATGATGTTGAGGTTGATGTATCTTGGCTGACACCGCAAAGCGAATATCGTCCAACAGAGTATTTACAAGATTGGGTGAGTTTCTGGTTTGATGACGAAAAACGATTGGCAGCAGCCATTGCTTTTCAGAAAATTCGCATTACTCAAATCCGTGAGCATTGGCTGAGTAGTCGAATGCTTCGAAACAACTCTTTTATGCTTAATAGTGAGCGGTTATTGTCATTACTCACCCGCTATGAGCAGAATATTGAAGATTGCCGCAATAATAAGGATTTAATGGCGCAAGAAGCCGTGATGACTAAAGCATTATATAAGCTGGCAGCCAATGCAGTGAGTTATGGTGATTTTATCCGGGCAAAACGAGGTGGTGGTGTAGATTTGGCAAACCGTTTTCTTGATCACGGTAATTATCTGGCTTACGGATTAGCGGCTGTTGCAACTTGGGTCATTGGTTTACCGCATGGTCTGGCTGTATTACATGGAAAAACCCGTCGTGGTGGTTTAGTTTTCGATGTTGCTGATCTCATTAAAGATGCCTTGGTACTGCCGCAAGCATTTATCGCAGCAATGGCTGGAGAGGATGAACAGGAATTCCGCCAACGCTGTATTAGTGGATTTCAAAAAGCGGAGGCATTGGATTCCATGATCGGTGCGCTTCAAACAACCGCTCAACAACTGAGTCAGGTGGCACGATGAATATTCTCTTAGTATCCCAATGCAATAAACGGGCGCTGACAGAAACTCGCCGAATATTGGATCAATTTGCTGAACGAAAAGGTGATCGGACTTGGCAGACGGCTATCACACTGGAAGGTTTAAACACTTTACGTAAGTTATTGCGTAAAACAGCGCGTCGTAACACTGCGGTTGCCTGCCATTGGATCAAGAGTGGAAGCCAAACTGAGTTGTTATGGATTGTCGGGAACTTACGGCGCTTTAACTCGCGGGGAGTTGTACCCACTAATACGACGCAACGCGATGTGCTGAAAAGTCAGGATGAAAATCATTGGAATGGTGTTGAAGCCATCAGCTTATTGGCTGCTATCGCCGGGCTATTCCATGATTTTGGTAAAGCTAATACGTTGTTTCAGCAAGGTTTACAGGGTGATGGACGGTTTCAACCGTACCGGCATGAGTGGGTATCTTTGCGTTTATTTCGGGCATTTGTTGCGGAACAAAATGATAGGGAATGGCTGACTTCATTAAGTCAGATTGATTCTGGTGATGAGGATAAGATTCTTTCCCGTTTGATTAGGGATAGTATTGATCGCTATGTAAACCCTTTTATTAACTTACCGCCATTAGCCACCACTGTAGCTTGGTTGATCCTCTCGCATCATCGCCTTCCGGTTTATCCTTCTTATCACCGTAATTATTCAAGCGAACCGCAACTGAAATACATTGATAATTGGCTGGTTAATCAGTTAGCGCCATCATGGAATTCAGTCAACATGGATAAGAAGGACTGGAATGATCAGGATAAGCGTGATGTCTGGACATTCCCAAAGGGTACACCTATCCGTAGTCAGATTTGGTGTCAGAAAGCACAAAAATTTGCGAAAAGAGCGTTGCAATCAACATCATTAGCGCAATATGGCGATTTGAACCAACGTTTCACTAGTCACATGTCTCGACTAGTTTTAATGCTGGCCGATCATCATTACTCATCATTGCCTGCAACTTTGGGCTGGCAGGATGTTAACTATGGTGTGTTTGCCAATACTGATAGAACCACCGGCGAATGCAAGCAGCGATTAGATGAACACAATATTGGCGTTGGGCAGAATGCTTTACTACTAGGGAGAAGTTTGCCTCATATTCGTAAAACGTTACCTGCGATTACCCGTCATAAAGGATTTAAACAACGCAGTAAAGCTGGAAAATATCGGTGGCAGGATCAGGCGTTCGATGCCGCATGTGCTTTGCGCGAACGTTCAGCAGAACAGGGCTTTTTTGGTATTAACATGGCTTCTACTGGTTGCGGTAAAACTTTTGCTAATGCCCGCATCATGTACGGATTATCTGATGAAAAACAGGGATGCCGTTTTTCTATCGCTTTAGGATTACGGACGTTAACGCTGCAAACCGGTGATGCATTACGTAAAAGATTGCATTTAGAAGAAGATGACTTAGCGGTACTGATTGGTTCGCAGGCAGTGAAAGAATTACATCAACTCCGCCATCAAGGACTTGAGCAAGATACGGGCAGTGCGTCCGCTGAAGCACTCTTTGCTGAACATCAATATGTCAGTTATGACGGCAGCTTGGATAACGGGAGTCTGAATCGTTGGCTGCGTAAAGATAATAAACTTAACAAGTTGCTTAGTGCGCCTGTGTTGGTTGCGACCATTGACCATTTAATTCCGGCTACTGAAGGCATTCGTGGTGGGAAGCAAATTGCCCCTATGCTGAGATTACTCACGTCTGATCTGGTATTGGATGAACCGGATGATTTTGATATTAACGATTTACCGGCTTTATGCAGGTTAGTGAACTGGGCGGGTTTGTTAGGTTCGCGGGTATTGCTTTCATCAGCCACATTACCGCCGGCATTAATTCAGGCGTTGTTCAATGCTTATCGTGCTGGGCGAGAAGAATACCAATTAGCATGTGGTCAACCCAGTATTCCGGTAAATATCTGCTGTGCCTGGTTTGATGAATATGAAACGGTGCAACAAGATGTGACTAATGCCCAACAGTTCAAAGATCAGCATGATGCCTTTGTCGCCAAGCGCATGGTTCGTTTGGAAAAAAACGTGCCATTACGTAAAGCTGAATTAGTGCCGATAACGGCTGAAAAGCATAAAGACAAGGTTGTGATCCAAGCCATGGCAAAGGTGATGCATCACTCCATGTTGAGACTACGTAAGGAACATCACCAAATCCACCCATCGGGCAAAACCGTTTCTATTGGTTTAATCCGTATGGCAAACATCGATCCACTCGTTGCCGTAACACAGCGGTTATTGCAGATACCGTCTTCTAAAAATGTACGTATCCATTATTGTGTTTATCACAGCCAGCATCCTATGGCGATACGTTCTCATCTTGAACATCGATTGGATTCCACGTTGACACGTTACGATGAAGAGGCGTTGTGGCAGGTGGCAGAAATCCGCAAAGCGTTAGAAGAGACGTCGGAAAAGCATCATATTTTTGTGGTAGTGGCAACCTCTGTTGCTGAAGTGGGCAGGGATCATGATTACGATTGGAGCATTGCTGAACCCAGTTCAATGCGTTCATTGATACAACTTGCCGGACGTATTCAACGTCATCGACAAAAGGAGCCAAAGATACCCAATTTGCATATTCTGGCGAAAAACTATAAGGCACTTAAAGCGACTAATTTAGAACATCCGGTTTATTGTCGGCCAGGATTTGAGTCGAAAGATTACCTCCTTGCCAGTCATGATTTAGGCGAGTTATTAGAACATGACCAATATGAGCTAATCAGTGCATTACCAAGAATAAAGAAACGCGATAATGCTGGAGAGTGTTCACCTTTTAAAAATTTGGTTGATCTTGAGCATCGACGTTTGTGGGAAGAGCTTCAAGGTGATCCTAATGATGAATATCGTTATTGTGCTGCTTTCTGGTGGCGTGAACAAGCTTCATGGTGTGCGGAATTACAGCGTCATAAGCCGTTTCGTCAGTCTGAGCCCGATGAGTTGCATTATCTATGGCTTGAAGAAGAGGGTGAAAAAGCGAAGTTTATGGCGTTGGACAGCGGCCCGGCAGGAATAAAAGCAAATGGAGCTTTTGATTATATATCGGAATTATCGTTTGCGCCGGGTGTGAGTATCTGGATTGAACTTGATACTGAGACGATTTATCAGCATTTGGCTGATACTTATGAGATAGAGTTAAAGGATGTTAGTTTACGTTTTGGTGAGATCCGTCTTAGGGAAAAAGAAAACGGAGAAGCATGGTGTTATCATCCGTTTTTAGGGGTGTTTAGCGAAATTGGCTGAACAATATGCGGTGTTTTTAAAATCTGGTAAAATAAGAACAAGTGTATCATGAAAAAAACAGGTAAAAACTTTAATCATCAAAGGTAAAAACCGTGATTAAGGTTTTTTTAAGACGAGTAAAAAAATTTGATGTTATACTGGAGTTGGCAGAGAAAACGTCAGCCAGGAACAATGGGTTTTAAATCGATTAACCAAGTGGAAAAGTTAACCTAATAACAAAAATATGAGATTATATTAAAATATTTAATAGGGCTAATCGCATAGTGAAAAAATAGCGTTTAGCCGTATTAAGAAAAATTAAAGCAATAGGCTTTGTTTTTAATTCTATTGGTATATGTTTTACCCTCGTTGGTTTTAAACCTGAGAATCAGATACCGGAAAAAGAGAAACCCTTCGTTTTTGGCGATTGTAAGCACCTTTTTATCGGTGATTAACTCAGATATCCGTTAGATAAGGGGAAAGAAATAGGTCCCCATTAATGTCAGATTTTAAAAAGAGACGGCGTGACTGGAAACGGCTTATTTTCTGTCACGTTTAATTCATTTGTCGGCGATATTATCCTGCATTTATTTATACCTGTTTGAGCATTTAAAATCATGAATATAAAGAAATTAACGCTTTTATATAAAAGGTGTATTTAACTTAAGAAATAGGTTTTTTAGATAGATAGTAAATTGCGTTTAATCTGATTCCATTAAACATTAAAAGAGAGTTGAAAAGAAATCGGCACGAAGAAAAATATTATCTAAATAGGGTAATATTAAATTTTTCTCGCCATTATTTTACGAAACAAGCTATAAAAATAATGTAATAAAAAATAGTAAAACGGTTAATTTGTCATAATTTTAACCCTGAAAAAATGGGGTGATTATCTGAAAAAACATAAAAGAGTCTCTTTATATCATCAGGCCATTTACCGACTGATTTATGAAGAGAAAACAGAGGGTGATGACTTGTTAAAACTGCTCATGACTGTCAGTAAAACAGCGTCAATAAAGATAAAATCGGGTATGATTAACGAGGGTTAAAACGTAAAACATGATACGATAGCATAAAAAACCTTGGGGCACTCTATTAAATCGGCGATAGGATGAGCAACTAAACGTACTTATCGGGAATCTCCTATATCGTTAAAGTGGCTCTTCAGAGTATCAGTCCTATGGTCTGGCGGCGATTCAAGTTGTCAGGTGAGATTTCTTTAGCGGCTTTATCGCATAAGTGCCCCAAGCTTTTTTATGCTCTCCAGCCTGGCGATATTTTGATTGTTTGGAAACTCGACCGACTTGGTTGCTCTTTACCCCATTTGCTAAGCATTATAAATCAACTGCAAAGTCAAAATGTCCAGTTTCGGTCTTTGACGGAAGCGATGGACACAACCATTCCATCCGGTGAATTATTGTTTCATGTGTTTGGTGCTCTGGCGCAATATGAACGTTCTCTGACAAAAGAACGCGTTATCGCCGGTTTAGCGGTAGCCAATCGGCGAGGAAAACGAGGAGGAAGGCCACGAGCGGTCACAGGTGAAAAATTGGAGGCAATTCTTACCGCATTGGAAGACGGTATGTCCAAAGCTGCTATTTGCCGTAATTTTGGTGTAAAAAGAACAACTCTCATTGACACATTGAATCGTATAGGTCAAGACAGAAAGAATAAACAGGAATGATGCCAAAGGTAGCCAAACGGATTACCTGAATTTTAAAAAAAAATAAAAAAACCTATATTCAACAGGTTATCACGTTTTATCAAGTGCTATTCAAAATCGATTTTTCCGTTGAAAGCCAGACGTAGCAAGGGCTAAGAGGGAGCAAGGGAACAAATCGGGGCTATGGTCAGAACAATGGCATTCGGTTAAACTCTTGCCGGGGCATCAAAAGAGTTCCATCGGGTTCTGGGACGCATAGATTTTCGTGGATAGTGCCTCCCAGGCCTCACCCGGTGAGTCATTCCGGCAAGTCCCTCTG
>NZ_PUJU01000031.1 GCF_011189505.1 Photorhabdus tasmaniensis | reverse complement strand
ATTTGCCTGGCGGCGATAGCGCGGTGGTCCCACCTGACCCCATGCCGAACTCAGCAGTGAAACGCCGTAGCGCCGATGGTAGTGTGGGGTCTCCCCATGTGAGAGTAGGGAACTGCCAGGCTTTAATCTTAAGTAGAAATCCTCAGCGTCAGCTGGGGGTTTTTGCGTTTCTGGGGATGATTTTATTGACTGACTGATTGACCTTCTTCGTTCGATATGCATTTCCTTTAAAAAATCAGGGCGAGATCTCACATTTTTAGATTTAATTTAAAAAACAGACTGAATGGCTATCAAAGACTATTGATAAAGCCGTATTGAGTGGGGGAGATTATATCAATATCTATTTATTGGTTGTTTTTTCGTAAAATGGAATCCCGCCCCACCTATAAAGTTTACTAGTAATTCTGAGCAGGTTTTATAGGTCATTACTCTTTGTTTTGTCTTCATAAATCAGCAGTTAAATAACTTTATGATATAAAAATACCTCTTCTTGTTTTTTCGTATAATCATCTTTTTTTAGGGCTTAAATCCTGTCAAATTAACTGTTTTATCCTTTTTTTATTGCGTTATTTTTATAGTTTTCTTCATAAAATAGCCAGTGAAAAAGCGTTTGAACACACATCTGTTTGGACGATATTCTTTTGCGTGTGGATTTCTTTTTAACTTTCTATTAATGGTTAATGATTCTCGATTAAATGCAATTAGCTCTCCTTCGGAAAAACTGCATTTATTGCGTTAAATCCGCCCTGAATATAAAATTTTAATGCCGCTGGATGCGCACTTTTAAATGTTTATGGTAGATTAATTTTAATATCTGTCTCAGAGGAAGCTACATGTATTCCAATCCGTTTTTAAGCAAATTAACCTTATTATCTTTTTAGATAAAAAATGAAATTTAAATTATTTTCTGTTTAAAGTATTAAAAATTTATTAACTATTATCATATTGGATATCGTAGTATGAGCAAAATGAAATAATTTCAGCTTACTTGTAAAGTCTCGACATTCGGCTAATATTTAGTTAGATTTGGCTATCTAGAAGTCTAAACATGTAAACGGACAAAAAAATCGAGGTTATAGCATGCCAATTTGTATACCGGATGAATTACCTGCTGTGAATCTCTTACGAGACGAAAATGTGTTCGTGATGACATCTACCCGTGCAAATATTCAAAATATACGTCCGTTAAAGGTATTGCTGCTTAACCTGATGCCAAAGAAGATTGAGACAGAAAATCAATTTTTACGATTGCTATCCAACACACCTTTACAGGTAGATATTCAGTTACTCAGAGTAGATAACCGGAAGTGTAAAAATACGCCTATTGAGCATTTGAATAACTTTTATTGTGATTTCGAGCAGATAAAACACCAAAATTTTGATGGTCTAATTGTCACTGGTGCCCCATTGGGGTTAGTTGAATTTGGCGATGTGGCGTATTGGGGGCAGATCGAAAGAATAATTAGTTGGGCAAAGGAGCATGTAACTTCTACTCTATTTATCTGTTGGGCAGTACAAGCGGCTTTGAATATTTTGTATGGTTTGCCGAAGTTTACCAGAGAAGTAAAATTATCAGGTGTTTATTATCATACTACTTTTGACCCTCTGGCACTTTTGACTCGGGGGTTTGATGAATCTTTTTTTGCTCCTCATTCCCGCTATGCGGACTTTCCTGAGCAGGTTATTCGTGAACATACGGATCTGGATATTCTTTCCTGCTCTGAAGATGCAGGTGTGTATTTACTGGCGAGCAAAGATAAACGCATGGTGTTTGTAACGGGTCATCCTGAATATGATGCCGGAACACTGGCTGGTGAATATTTACGTGATTTAGCGGCAGGTCTAGATCCAAAGATCCCAATAAATTATTTTCCAGATAATAATCCAGAAAGAAAACCATTGGCCTCATGGCGTAGCCATGGGCATTTACTATTTTCCAACTGGCTAAATTACTATGTGTACCAGATTACGCCATATGATCTTACCTACATGAATCCAACACTGGATTAATATCTTCATAAATGGCTGAATTTCAGCCATTCCATTCCCCAGATTTTTTTCTGATCTTCTGTCAAAACATCGCACTTTTTGTAGTTTATCTTATATAACAAAAACTTAACAAAATTATCGTATAATTTATGGAATCTATTTCTCTAATTATGTGTAGGTAATTTGTCATTTAACTCATTGTTTTTACTTTAATAAAATTAATTTTTTTTAAAAATGGAAATCGTTTTTGATTTATTTTAAATATAGATTACTCTTATTCAGGTGTGCTTTAAAATGAGGATGGGTAAATGACGCAGCAAACTTTAGCGACTGAATTATCGTTTATTAAGCAATTTGGCGCGGCAGAGCGGGAGGTTTTGACGCCTGAAGCGGTAGATCTTCTGGAAAATCTGGTTATCCAGTTTACTGATACACGGAAAAAACTATTAGCGGATCGGAATATTTGGCAGAAGAAAATTGATGGCGGTGAATTGCCTGATTTTATTTCGGAAACCAGTTCCATTCGAGAAAGTGAATGGAAAATTCAAAATATTCCAATTGATCTCCGTGACCGCAGAGTAGAAATCACTGGACCAGTTGAACGGAAAATGGTTATCAACGCGTTGAATGCCAATGTAAAAGTTTTTATGGCTGATTTCGAAGATTCCTTAGCGCCGGCTTGGGATAAGGTTATTGAGGGACAAATTAATTTACGTGATGCTGTGAATGGCACAATTTCTTACGTTAATGAGCAGGGTAAACAGTACCAGTTACAATCAGATCCTGCTGTTTTGGTCGCACGGGTAAGAGGGCTTCATTTACCGGAAAAACATGTTCTCTATCAGGATGAACCCATTGCCGGCGGATTGTTTGATTTCGCGCTCTATTTTTACCACAACTATCAGCAATTGCTGGCAAAAGGGAGTGGCCCTTATTTCTATTTACCCAAAATTCAGTCTTACCACGAAGCGCTTTGGTGGAGTGATGTGTTCAGTTTTGCAGAAGATCGCTTTGATTTGCCGAGAGGTACAATCAAAGCAACAGTATTGATTGAAACTCTGCCTGCTGTATTTCAGATGGATGAGATTCTTTACCATCTTCGTCACCATATTGTTGGCCTTAACTGTGGTCGCTGGGATTATATTTTCAGTTATATCAAGACATTGAAAAATCATAGTGACCGGGTTTTACCTGATCGTCAATCTGTCACGATGGATCAGCCGTTCCTGAGTGCTTATTCCCGTTTACTGATCAGAACCTGCCATAAACGCGGAGCATTTGCGATGGGGGGAATGGCCGCCTTTATTCCAAGCAAAGATACTGAACACAACAAATGGGTGTTAGATAAAGTCCGGGCGGATAAAGAGTTGGAAGCGCGTAATGGTCATGATGGTACATGGGTTGCCCATCCTGGTCTTGCCGATACGGTAATGGAGGTTTTCGATAAGGCATTGGGAGAACTGCAAAACCAGTTAGCTATTTCCCGCAGGGAAGATGCACCTATTACGGCAGTGCAATTACTGGAGCCTTGTCCAGGAGAGCGCACTGAAGAAGGGATGCGCGCCAATATCCGCGTAGCAGTTCAATACATTGAAGCCTGGATTTCAGGAAATGGGTGCGTGCCTATTTATGGCTTGATGGAAGATGCTGCGACAGCAGAAATTTCCCGGACATCCATTTGGCAATGGATTCATCATGAAAAATCATTATCCAACGGTAAAAAAGTAACAAAAAGCTTATTCAAAAAAATGCTGGAAGAGGAAATGGAGGTCATTAAGCAAGAAGTTGGAGAAACACGTTTCAGCCAAGGGCGATTTAGCGATGCGGCCAAGTTGATGGAGCATATTACGACTCAGGACGAACTGATAGATTTCCTGACACTGCCGGGATATCAATTGCTCGACTAAGCAACGAATAACAATAAACCACTATTATCCGATTAATTTAATAAAAGATTAGGAAGTAGAAGTCATGACAATCTCCAGAACTCAACAAATCGCTCAATTGGAACAAGAATGGAAAAGCGCCCGCTGGAATGGAATTATCCGTCCGTACAGTGCGGAAGAAGTGGTTAAATTGCGCGGTTCGGTAAATCCTGAACATACATTGGCGCAGCTTGGTGCTAAAAAGCTGTGGGAATTACTGAATGGCAAGGCAAAGAAAGGTTATGTGAACTCATTGGGTGCATTGACTGGCGGACAGGCATTACAGCAGGCGAAAGCGGGTATTGAAGCGATTTATCTTTCTGGCTGGCAGGTTGCGGCTGATGCTAACACCGCATCCAGTATGTATCCTGATCAATCCCTCTATCCGGTGGATTCGGTTCCGGCAGTAGTCAAACGTATTAACAACAGTTTTCGCCGTGCAGATCAGATTCAGTGGGCAAATGGCATTGGTACTGATAGCCAAGAATATACCGATTATTTTCTGCCAATTGTGGCAGATGCGGAAGCAGGATTTGGTGGTGTTCTGAATGCTTTTGAATTGATGAAAGCCATGATTGAGGCTGGCGCTGCGGCTGTTCACTTTGAAGATCAACTTGCTGCGGTGAAAAAATGTGGTCATATGGGCGGTAAAGTTCTGGTTCCGACACAAGAGGCCATTCAAAAATTGGTTGCTGCGCGTTTGGCCGCAGATGTTTCTGGCGTGCCGACATTGCTGATTGCCCGTACAGATGCCGATGCAGCTGATTTGTTGACTTCTGATTGTGACGCTTATGACGGTGAATTTATTACTGGCGAGCGGACTTATGAAGGATTTTTCCGTACCAGAGCAGGTATCGATCAGGCGATTAGTCGTGGTTTGGCTTATGCGCCGTATGCTGACTTGGTGTGGTGTGAGACGTCAACGCCTGATATCGAAATGGCTCGCAGTTTTGCTGAGGCGATTCACGCTAAATATCCCGGTAAATTACTGGCTTACAACTGTTCGCCATCGTTCAATTGGAAAAAGAATTTGGATGATAAGACCATTGCGCGTTTCCAGGCTGAACTGTCAGCAATGGGTTATAAATTCCAATTTATTACTCTGGCGGGTATCCACAGTATGTGGTTCAACATGTTTGACCTGGCACACGCTTACGCGCAGGGAGAAGGCATGAAACATTATGTGGAGAAAGTTCAGGAAAAAGAATTCGAATCCATTGAACGTGGTTATACCTTCTCTTCCCATCAGCAGGAAGTGGGTACAGGCTATTTCGATAAAGTGACCACGATTATTCAGGGTGGGACATCATCTGTCACTGCATTGACGGGTTCTACGGAAGAGCAGCAGTTCTAATTGTTGTGTTTCTTATTCTATTCAGCCTGCTTATTGCAGGCTGAATATATTGAGGAGTTGCGATGGGGATAAATTCAGCACATCTGATAGCACAAACTATTTTACAAGGATTCGATGCACAGTATGGTCGCTTTTTGGAGGTGACTTCAGGTGCACAGCAGCGCTTTGAACAGGCTGATTGGCGCGCCGTTCAGCAAGCCATGAAAAAGCGTATCAATCTTTATGATCATCACGTTGGGCTGGTCGTTGAGCAGCTTAAATGCATACATGGTGCTTTCGGGTATGATGAAGAGTACATTGCCGAAGTGAAGGTAGTTTATACCAGTTTATTACCGGATTATCCCCGATTTGAAATTGCCGAGAGTTTTTTTAATTCTGTTTATTGCCGTCTGTTTGAGCATCGTAACCTGACGCCGGATAAGTTATTTATTTTTACCTCCCAGCCTGCTCGAAGATTTCGGGATATTCCCCGTCCTTTATCCCGTGACTTTTTCCCTGATGGCAATCTTGCCTCAATGCTACGGACAATGCTTAATGACCTGCCGCTGCGTTTGTACTGGGAAGATCTGGAGAGGGATATTCGTTACATCACGGATTATCTGCAACGAACATTTCCAGTTGAGGAATTATTACAGGCGACTTTTCAGATAGTGAATGAACTGTTTTATCGTAATAAAGCCGCCTGGCTAGTGGGTAAAATCCGCATTGAAAATCAGGTTTACCCTTTCTTATTGCCGATCCATCATAACGAATCTGGTGGGATTTTTATTGATACCTGTCTGACCGATCAGGCTGATGCCAGCATTGTATTCGGTTTTGCTCGTTCCTATTTTATGGTTTATGCGCCTTTACCTGCGGCTTTGGTTGAGTGGTTGAGAGAAATTCTGCCGGCTAAATCGACCTCTGAGCTTTATATGGCAATTGGCTGTCAGAAGCATGGTAAGACAGAATATTACCGGGAATATCTGGCATTCATTACCTTTTCCAAAGAACAATTTATGATCGCTCCCGGTGTTAAGGGGATGGTGATGTTAGTGTTTACTTCCCCTTTACTTGATAGAGTATTCAAGGTTATTAAAGATAAATTTGCGCCACAGAAAGAGGTAACTCAGGAGCGGGTACAAGAGTGTTACCGGTTGGTCAAAGAACATGACCGTGTGGGGAGAATGGCTGACACACAGGAATTCGAAAATTTCGTTGTTGATAAGGTTCGTATCAGTCCTGAGCTAATGGAAGAGTTGCAGAAAGAAATACCGGAAAAGTTAGAAGATTTGGGGGATAAGATCCTTATCAAGCATTTGTATATGGAACGCCGGATGACACCGTTGAATATCTATATGGAACAGGTGGATGAACAGAAACTGAAAGATGCGATTGAAGAATACGGCAATGCGATTAAACAACTTGCTGCGGCGAATATTTTCCCCGGAGATATGTTGTTCAAAAACTTTGGTGTGACACGGCATGGGCGTGTGGTGTTCTACGACTATGATGAAATCTGTTATATGACGGAAGTTAACTTCCGCGATATACCACCGCCACGTTATCCAGAAGATGAATTGGCCAGTGAACCTTGGTACAGCGTGGCACCAAATGATGTTTTTCCTGAGGAATTCCGGCACTTTCTTTGCACTGACAGTCGCATTCGCCGCTATTTTGAAGAGATGCATAGTGATTTGTTCAAAGCAGATTATTGGCGAGCGCTACAGGAACGGATTAAAGGTGGTCATGTGGAAGATGTGTTTGCATATCGCCGCAAACAGCGGTTTAGCCAACGCACTGAGATAGGAGCCTATTCTATTTCTAACGTTTCAGCTTGATGTTGACGGGGAATTGGCCGTTGCCGTTGGCAACTGCCATTTTCATCAGTAGTTGATATGATTATGTGAATCTACCATTAATAGATATTAGAATAAAAACATCTGTCCTATCATCGAATATCATTTTGATATTGCATTTCAATAATAGTTTCTTTCTGATAAAGAACGATGAAAATTTTTTATAACTTGTAGCAATTAACTATTTTCTTATAGTTAATTTAGGTAATAGATCAACACCTGAAACTAATTTTTGAATTTTTAGATGAGCCTCTCACAACAAAAAATCACCGGGTCCAATAAGCTTTGTAAGCTCATAAAAACATGCTTAAGTATTTATTAGCTTGAATTATCCAGAATTTGTCTATTCTTATATATGTGGACAAATTCTATTGTCAATATTTATAAGCCTACTTTAAGTAAGGGGGAATTGTATGCCATCAAGAAGAGACGTCATGGTTGGAGGATTAAGTCTTGCTGCTGCCGGTATTCTATCTACGGTATCTTCAGCTAATGCTGCAACTGCTAACATAAAACTGCAAGGAGCTTATAAAACAGGTAGTGTAGAAAAAGCCCTTGATATTATTAGTCTTTATGATTTGGAAGACGAAGCACGTGAACTGATTCCTGCCCCTCAATTTGGCTATATTAGCAGTGGTTCAGGTGATGAATGGACGCTACGAGAAAATACTAGAGCCTTTGACGATTACCAAATTATTCCCCGCTATCTCGCGGGGATAAAAGAACCTGACACAACAACCGAATTACTTGGCAGTAAAGTGGATATACCTATTTTCATTCCACCGATGGCGGCACACGGACTGGCTCATATCTCCGCTGAAGTGGGAACAGCAAGAGGCGCTGCTGCTGCCGGTACCCTGTTTACTGCACAAACTCTGTCTAATTCATCTCTCGAAGATATAGCAAAAGTGAGTAACGGCCCCAAATGGTTCCAAATTTATTTTACCAAAGATATGGGTATTAACCGTGAACTAATACGCCGGGCTAAAGCTATGGGCGCAACCGCCATCGTATTTACGGTTGATTTAGAGTGGAGCGGTAATAGGGAAGCTGATAGACGTAATAAATTTACCTACCCAAGTTCACTTCTATTTCCTAATATTCCTGGCGCTCCCGTTGGTGCAACATTATCAGAGATTACAGCGCTATTTAAACGTGATCTTGATTTTAAGGATCTGGAATTTCTTGCCAAAGAATCAGGTCTTCCAATCATTGTCAAAGGTATTCAATCTGCCGAAAATGCTAAAGAATGTGTTGACCACGGAGCCACAGCCATTCAAGTCTCTAACCACGGTGGCCGGCAATTAGACACTGTCCCGGCAGCAATCAAGTCATTACCTGGCATTGTTGAGGCCGTTGGGCGTCACATTCCGGTCTATTTAGATGGCGGTATCCGTCGCGGTATTCATGTGTTTAAAGCTCTCGCATTAGGTGCTAAAGCTGTCGCTATCGGCAGACCAATTTTATATGGACTGGCATTGGGCGGAGCACCAGGCGTGACTTCCGTTTTAAACCTGCTTAAGTATGAGCTGAAACTTAGCATGAAGCTGGCGGGATGCGCAGCTATTAAAGACATTGAGAGAAAGTTTATCAGTTTAATTTAACTCATTAACTGATAACGTAAATATCAGCCCCGTTTCATTTAAAATAGGTGATTTAAGGAAGCGGGGTAAATTCTGTTAACTACGGTGATGTCATCACGGTAACGCAGCCAGATACGTACCGTGGCTTCGGAAAGTACCGCACCGGAAGCCACCAATTCCCGGCCACTGATAAATCTTACTTTCGTCCAGACGGTGGTAATGCAAATGCAACACTTCTTTTTGCAGGTAGGTTTTTACCTTGCCGCTATAAGGCTCGGTGATGGTGTAAGCAAACCGGTGATCGGATAACCGTTGTGGGATAACGGCTGACGGCGGATAAGGGTGTAAGGATTGTGGCTGTCCATTTTTTCCCCAGACAATCACGGCATAGGCATTACCATTTAACAGGCAATGACGCATCACAGGGTACGCTTGAACTGAAACGGGGTCTGGCAGTCATTCGGGCCTTCATTCAGCAAATAATCAACGGGGTGATCACTGAGCCATTCGCGGGATTCTTTACTGTTCTGGTGCTGCACCCGATAGAGGTAACAAGGCATACTGGCGATAGCCTCACTAATGACCGTGACGGCATTCATCACCGCAGGCAAGCCCTCCGCCGTGGAGGGTGAGACATGTTCACCCGATTGGGTGTTAGCCATGCCCGCTAGAGAAAGGAACTCATCCATCGTCATGTTGCGAATCTCAGGCGGTTTTCGCTTAAAAGGCCACATAATCACACCTCGGACAGTTGCAGCCAGTAATGGCGCAAATCCACATCGCAGGGGTTAACCGCATTCAGCGAACGTCTGGCAATCTCTACGCCACTTTCAGGATAAGCGGGCAAGCTGGTGATGGTGATTTCCCGCAGTTCGGCTTCTAAGACGGTTCTGACGTAGGGTGATTGACCCGTATCCCACTGATCTTTAATGGCACGAAAGCCAAAGGACATGCCTTGTATATCGCCACGCTCAACGAGGGTCAGCACATCGCGCCCCAATTGCGTATCAGGCGGGGTTAACTCGAAACGTAATCCGGTGGCATCTTCGGCAAGTTGTAACGTACCGGACGTGGTGCGGCCTAACAGGTTCATATGATCATGTTCATCAAGTGCCCTGACATCAGTACCCGCCGTTAAGCTGGCGCTAAAGGCATTCGCGGCGAACTGCTCCACAAACTCATCCCACAGGATTTGGGATCGACTGTTCCACTTAATCACGTAACCGGTCAGTTTTCTATCTGACGCTGACAAGGACGCAGTGCGGATTTCAAAATCTTTATTCATCTATGGACTCCAAGACAGAAAAGGGGCACTGTGCCCCTCTTGCTTATTTACTGGTTGTTTTCACTTCCAGCACCTTGATGGCGTTGGAGTCCACCAGACCGCCGCCCAAATATTTATCGGTGTGTACCTTATAAAATCCCGGTTTGGTGATATTGTCGGGATGGGTACGGGTGCCTGTTTGATGGTCAACGATGAAGTAGCCGCGTTTGAAATCACCCAGCCCGATCACACCTTCCGGCATAAATTCGAGGTAATGAACCGGCAAGCCCAGCAACATGTCAGGATCACCCGCCTGTAAACGCTCGCGCCAGATATAATCCCCGTTGCCATTTTTCAGCTTCTGTACTTTGGCGGCGGTCGTGGAGTTCATCATCCACACGGCGTTCTTGCGGTATTTGTTCCTGAGCAGGAATTTCAGGTCAATCAGGCTATCGGCTTCAAGGGTGCTGACTTCCAGCTTTTGCAGCGTGCCGAAAGCGCGTACCTTATCAGCTTGGGGATCACGGGGATAAGACAGGAAGCCCTTGGCTTTTTTGCTGCCATCACCGCTCACCAGATCCGTTTCTTCGGTATCGATAAACGTATCTGCAATCTCAGACGTCAACCAGCCCAAGATATCCACATCGCTAAAGTCGATGATTTCTTGGGTGGTCTTGGGATAGGCGTAAATCGGGAACAGCTTAATGCTGACTTCTTCCATCTTCGGTGTGGGCGTCTCACCGCGTGCCTTGCCTTCTTCCCCGTGGGCGACCACTGTGCCACCGACTGAAACCAATTGCTTATATTCGTTGCTGCGTGTGATCTTGATGGTGCAGATCCGGCGCATAACCGACTCATCAGCCAATTGCTGCATGATTTGTTTGTTCAGTTCCGGGATAACGGTATAGCCACCCTCTGAGGGGACACCTGTAGACAAGGCGCGGGTTTCTCCGGTCAGAAGATAATGGCGCAGTTCGTCATTACTGAGTGTTTCACTGGTTGGCTGAGTCTTCGCCGGACTGCGTTCTTCATCAGACAGCGCCTCATAACGGGCAATTTCGGCGTTAAGCGTATCGGACTGGTTGCGCAGTTCGTCGAATTGTTTGGCTTCATCTTCGGTGAGTGAACGCTTTTCAGTTTCGGCTTTGGTCAGCAGCGAGCGCATTTGCTGGGTTAAAGCGGCTTTTTGCTGGCGTAATTCGAGTAATTTCTTCATGGTGTTTTTGCGTTATTTGTTTATTTAAATACTATTTAACACGATGAAAAATAATAAAGAAGCCTCTGGAATTCAGAGGCTAAACAAGAGAAAACATGAAGACATAATATTTACAAATATTATTTTAATTTATTTACATAGATGACTTCATATCCGTCATTTGTTGGATAGATAAAAGCGTCTTTATTAGCGGTTGGAAGGCTAAATGAGGCAGAAAATGCCCCATATGATATTGACGTAAAAGGAGAACTCTTCCAGATATCTCTGTTTTTATTATCATATAAAACAATAAAATATTTGTCTCCAAAAATGACATATTTCCACATTGCATATGGAGATATTGGCAACTTCTTATATACCACTGCGGTATATTTACCATCTTCACCCCTTTCCTCAAAATATTTATTCCAATTACCGAAGAACAATGTTGATGGAAATAACATCCATATTATAAAAATAATGATAAAAAATAAAACCAGCCATGGCTTTCTAAAAAGGAATTTACATTTATTTTTCATAGGTAAATAATTTTATGTTGTGGTAACGGGTTCATCCATAAAATATCAGAAAAAACAATAAAATCACCACCTTCATTATGTTTTTTCTGCCATTTTCTAAAGCTATCATTAATTACAGGAACATATCCATTGTATTTAATCCATAAGGCCAGCCAACTTCCAGTCGCATAAAGAGCGGCATAATCAACGGAACTCATTTTGTCTAATATCCCGTTTTTACTCCAAATGCCTAAAGGTTCATTAGCGCCAACAAAATCATAGGTGTCTTTTAAATACATGCCAATTTGTTCAGTGACAAAAACATCTTTACTGTTTAATTTATCCACATGTCCCTTAACAGCCACCTTCATATTGGAATTACCCATAGCCCCATACCAATCATCAACCGTATCCAACTTAGAACCAAACTGCCTAACATTGACTACTGAAAACGTGTCTATTTCCCGTATATCCTTTTCATATCCTAATTCTTTTTTTCCACCTTCTTTTTCTAGCTGTTCTTTTAATTGCACGATACCCGCATTACTTGCCCATCCATTAATTAATACAGACATCACGTCTTGAGGTTGTTTATATTTCATTGCCCATTCCATTTTTATTATGGAATCATTAACCAGTTCACTTGGTATATCTATTGCGCAACCTCGAAAATATTCTGTTTTTGTTTTTTCTGTAAAAGAATAAGCAGGTTTTGTATTAAACCAATGGCGCATCAATTTTGGTGCCATTTCCCAGCCCATTTTTTCCATTGCATCTGGGATTTGGTTTAAATAAAAAATATCCATTTCAATTTCTGTATTTTTGCCGCCTTTAACGGTTTTTGTTTTAAAAATCGACATAATTAAATCCCTATTTTTGTCTGAAATAAATATTTAACTTCAATATTCTCTTCTTTTTTGGCATCAAACTGTTTTGTCATTCCAGATGTTTGACATACTCCCTCAATCAGTCCTTTGTCCGTTTCCACACCATACGCAATATCTTGGCAAATATTTCCTTGATGTTTCAGAGTGAACTTATGGCTAAATAGAGCAGAAATAGCTTTTTCAATCAATGGCTGAATATGATTAAACCCAGATAAAAGCGGTCTTTCTTCTTCACGTCCAACTAATTGCGAAATACTGTAACCCGACGTTCCGGCGGCGAGATGGCTACATGAGATAGACTTGTAATCCAGCATCACCACTTCATGCGGTATAGCTCCGTTGTTGTCGATGGAATGTGGGTAATGATAGGAAACATCAACCATCGTCGCGCCGGTCAGTTTGATTTCATAAAAAAATTCTAACTGCCCCATTGGATTTGTCCGGTAACACATAAATTTGGCATCCAACAACTCGTTACCATCTATCGCCATCGCCAACAAGGGAGAGGATTTATCAAGGGGTTTCACAAAGCTGACAGGGTGATGATTGACGTTCTGGTCGCGGCTCATCGCGTGACTGAGGCTTAATACCTGTATCTGATCTTCCCGTCCCGCCTGATACCGGTTGCCAATAGATTCGGGCGTTGAACAGCCCGCAGAAATAAGACCTTGCTTCTTGCCTTTTAACGACAGGTAAATGAGGTATGACATGCTTGTCTCTCCTGTAACATGATATCCAATCAATGCTCAATAATACATTTCATGAGGCAGGATATAACAGCTATGCTTATCGATTCTAGCATGTATAAAAGAACATCAGTTAATTTGTGATTAATGTCTCTTCTTAAACAAAATCAGATAATGACCTATTTTAAATTTCAGGTAATACCCTAAATAAAAATCATGCTGACGTGATAGTTTTCCTTTTCTGGTTTGTCTGGCTTTTATTTACCTGCCAGAAGATACCCCTGAAAATCTTTTTCGCTCCTTTCACTATGCACCCTCTGCACAATTTCCTGAACGCCTTGCTACCGCTGGGTTGGTCGTCATTAATAGGATATTCACTGACTGCGTCCCCTGTTCACCCCTTTTTTATACTCATGAAGAGAATGCAGAGTTAATGTATAGTTAAAAAATGACTATACATCTATTATTTTCTTTTAAATACAGTCAGATAGTTAAAATAGTGCATGGAGTGCAGACTTAAACCCAAGAAGTTTATACAGGGGATTTAAAGCTCCTGCATTCAGGCACAGAGGGGAGCCACTCTTCGGCTTCTTCCGACAACTCAACATTATAGGAATAGCTTTTCTTGGTTCGCACTTTCCGGTACTCCTGCATAATCTTGGGAATGGATTCGCCAAACTGGGTCAGCGTTAGCGGGCGTTCAAAGCCATGCGCTTCCATAAAAGAAAGATAAGAGCGAGGATAATTTTCGCATTTGGTCATTGCACTCTGACTTGTTCGGCAACAGTCAGTAAATTACTTTCATCAATCGCCGCCAGCACAACGCTTTTATGTAACTGCCTAACCGTTAACGCGGTGGCGTAACCTTCGGTGATGACCAAAGTGTCCGGCATTCCGGTAATCTCAGATACGGGGATAAAACTGCTTTTTTTACCTTGCCTGTACGCTGATTTGTGGTGGTGATGATCTTAAACATGGCTTACCTCCTGATAAAAAATCTGATAATTCTTTTTATGTTAAAAGCCTTTTTCTTTTATTTTGCTTAACACCTATATCTTGTTTTGAAATTCCTTCTAAAACATGGGATATAGAATCTATGGACTCGACAAAATTTCAACGCTTGTTGAGATATTTGTAAGAGCGCACCTGCAACACTAGGAGCTATCTTTCGCACCTTGTCAGAGCGAGTTCCCATTAGCGATTTTAGCTTCTTATCTGATAATCGATTTATTCCAGTAGTCATTTGGATCTCTAATTCAAGATATTTGTTACCCCACCGATTACCCCACAGTGCGGTGCAAAAGTGGAAAAACGTCAATAAATACTGGAACAATACACAGTATTAAACTTAACCTAATCATTTGATATATATTAAATTTTAGTACAAATGCAGTAACACTAGAACACTAAATCTCATTGATTTTTATCATTTAACCGGAGAAATAGAATTCTCACTTTCCCCCTGAAATATTCTTCAAGGGGAAATGTTTAATATAAATATTAATGAAGTATACGAGACGCTGACAGCTCCGTGAGATCAATTTCATACCTTTGTTGCTCTTCCATTCTATTGCGTAAAACATCTTCTACTAATGCAGAAAAACCTGTCATCATTTGTCGTTCCATAATAACGCCTTTTGGCTCAGGCCACGGCAGGCTGGCAATTGGCCAGTCACAATACAGTTTATAATAATTAAACTGATCCAGCCGCTCTTTACTCTTGTCAAAATCATTACTCCAGTAGGCATTACCCAACCGGAAGTTTGTATAGAATTCATCAAAGCGGCCAAAGATTTCATAAATATAATCAGCGGTTTTCAGCATATTTTTCCATGCCACTTCTTCACTGATATAACCAGCGCAAAAACAATTACGGCTTAAAACAATTGCAAGCCACAAATCAAATCCCCACACTAATGCAGGTGGGCGCCCATTAGCAGTTTGAGAACATTTACGAATAGAGTCAGGTGTTACTTCAACTAATTTGGCAAGAACTTTAAACATTTTGCCATCACTAAGCGCAGCATCAACAGCAAAATGCTTTGAATGTACCCCACCCCACAAACTGGTTAGCATTTTCATATAACCTTCTTCATCAATAATTCCCCAGTCACTGTATAGTTGGGATTGATGTTCCTGAGTAGGTGATAATGGGAGCAGGCAGTAACGATAGTTATCATGAGCAACCCGTGACTGCAAAGGATAATGCTCCAGAGTTTCACTCCAAAAACCCAGCCAATAGTCACTCACAATATTTAACCGCAATACCTGGCGCTTTTCTTCCGGTAAAAAAGATAAACCTGCTTGTTGATAATAACGCCGTTGTTCCCATTCAGGACGTTTAACAATACGATAAATAATAACTGAAAGTAACATTACTGAAAATAATGCTATACTGACGACTTGTGCCAGAAGTAAATAGTCTGTGACAGGGACGGATACATTATCTATTATAAATAATACAATTGCTACAGATAATATAATTCCCGTACAGATTGCAATTACAAATAAAATATTAATCAATGCGTATAATGAACTCAGAAAAGGTAACTTTCTTTTTTCGCAGATAATATTCTTTATTACCTGATAGCCTTTAGCAGGAAACTGCCTATAATGAGGCTGATTTTGTAAAAGTTCTTTCATCACAAATGATTCCTTTTCGAAAATTATCTACCCTATATGATAATTCTTATCTGTATTATCACAAACCTCAGGAAAACATTATTTTTGCTGCTAAGTATCAATTTAACCAAATTAACCCCATCAGGGGACAAGCATAGTGAACTTTTCCGGAGAATATTTTCTATCGTAGAAACATGATAACATCCTAATATTGTTATCATGCTGGCTGTAAGGGGCGCAATGAAACTGATTAACCAAAAAAAGTTACTGGAACAAGCCGAAGCTATTTGCCTGGCACGGGGCGTTCGCTTTACTCCGCAGCGGTTTGAAGTTTTGCGTCTGATTTCAGAGCAACCTGGCGCAATCAGTGCTTATGATTTACTGGATTTATTGCGGGAAGCAGAACCACAGGCTAAACCACCAACCATATACCGGGCACTGGAATTTCTGCTGGAACAGGGATTTATTCATAAAATAGAATCCACCAACAGTTATGTGCTGTGCCACCATATCGAACAACCAAGCCACACCTCAGCAATGTTTATTTGTGACCGCTGTGGTTCTGTTACAGAACGGGATGGTGGCGTCGTTGAATCTGCTATTCAACAGTTAGCAAAAACTGCCGGATTCAGTTTACGCCATACAGTCATTGAAGCGCATGGTTTATGTTCCTCTTGTGCAGAGATTGAATCCTGTACTGAGCGGGATGGATGCCAGCACGACCACAGTATTGAGGTAAAAAAGAAATAGAGAACCTGTAAATAGCGGCAGGCAACCGCAGAATCACGTTCAAGATAATCATATTGATAAACCAATAACATGATTCTGCCGGAATATTGCAACTCTTTGACAATCACTAAAAAACAACGATTCGATATTTTACTATCAAAACCCATCACCGTTACGAATCACCCCGACGGCTAATCCTTCAATTGTCAGGCTCCGTTCGTGCAGATCCACCACGATTGGCTTAAAATCAGGGTTTTCTGCCAACAATTCAACTTTATTTCCCGTCTGTTTAAAACGTTTTACAGTTACTTCATCTTCAATACGGGCAACAATAACCTGCCCATTACGAACATCCTGTGTTTTATGCACAGCCAACAGATCACCATCCATAATCCCAATATTTTTCATGGACATACCGCTGACTCTCAACAGGAAATCCGCACTTGGCTTAAACAGTGCCGGATCAATCCGATAATGACTTTCAATGTGCTCCTGTGCCAACAGTGGTTCACCTGCGGCTACACGACCAATCAACGGTAAACCAGATTCTTCTAGCAGCAAACGGATACCCCTGGATGCCCCGGCAACAATCTCTATCACCCCTTTGCGAGCCAATGCTTTTAAATGCTCTTCAGCCGCATTAGGTGAACGGAAACCAAGACGTGATGCAATTTCAGCACGCGTTGGTGGCATACCCGTTTGCGAAATGTGGTCACGCACCAAGTCATAAACTTGTTGCTGCCTTACGGTAAGTGCTTTCATTTCGCCCCCTGTGTGTTTATACAGTCAAACTGTGAGTATATACAGGTAAATAGCGATTGGGAACCTGCCAGGGCAGAAAATCAGCCCAATATAGTATAATGACTCATTATTAAACTAAATCAGGTCACAAAATAGCGCCAGAGAATGGTACTCCAGACAATTAACGACAGCATCATCGTCAGAAAGACCGCCGCTGATCCCATATCTTTTGCCCGGCCAGACAATTCATGGAATTCGCTGCCAATACGATCAACAACAGCTTCAATAGCACTGTTTAGGATCTCCACAATCACCACCAGCATCACTGAACCAATCAGTAAAATGCGTTCAATTGCGCTGATATCCAGATAAAATGCAACAATTACCGCCAATATAGATACGATTATTTCCTGTTGGAAAGCCGCTTCATTTTGCCACGCAGCCTTGAGACCTTTCATCGAATATACGGTTGCTTTGATGATACGGGTCAGTCCCTTGGATTGATTTGCCATAAGTTATTCACACCAAATGTGAGGTTATTTGCCACTTTTATCTTTTATTATCGTCTTAACATAACAGATCTCAACACTTGTTTCTGGTATGCTTGCGACATTATTGCTAACAGGAGGCTTCAAGTTATTTATGTCAGGTTGGCGTAAAATATATTATAAATTATTGAATTTACCACTAAAAATACTGGTAAAGAGCAAACTTATCCCTACAGATCCCATTACCGAATTACGGCTCGATACGACACGTCCTATTTTGTACGTCTTGCCGTATCACTCCAAAGCAGACTTACTGACATTACGTCAGCAATGTCTTGAGCAGGATCTGCCGGACCCTTTAAACTCACTGGAGCTTGGTGATACTGAGCTTCCGGGCTATGTATTTATCGATAATGGCCCACGCGTATTCCGCTATTGCGCACCAAAGCAGGAATCGGTAAAAATTTTCCATGCTTATCTGGATCTGCACCGTAATAATCCAAACCTGGATATTCAACTGCTGCCAGTTTCTGTCATGTTTGGTCGTTCCCCCGGACGTGAAGGGCACAGCACCCCACATCTGCGGCTACTTAATGGTATCCAAAAATTCTTCGCCATTCTCTGGCTGGGCCGGGACAGTTTTGTGCGTTTTTCAAACACAGTGTCTCTGCGTTATATGGCAACGGAGCATGGCACAGACAAGACAATTGCTCATAAGTTGGCTCGTGTGGCACGAATGCACTATGCACGCCAACGCCTGGCGGCGGTGGGTCCGCGTCTGCCTGTTCGTCAAGAGTTGTTTAATAAGCTGCTGGCTTCAAAAGCGATAGAAAAGGCCGTCACTGATGAGGCCCGCAGCAAGAAAATCTCCCATGAGAAAGCGCAACAGAATGCCGTTAACATGATGGAAGAGATTGCTGCGAATTTCTCTTATGAAACAGTACGGCTGTCAGATCGTGTGCTTGGTTGGACTTGGAACCGTCTGTATCAGGGGATCAATGTTCACAACGCTGAACGCATCCGTCGTCTGGCACAGGATGGTCACGAACTGGTTTATGCGCCCTGCCACCGTAGTCATATGGATTATCTGCTGCTCTCCTATGTGATTTATCATCAGGGTTTGGTGCCGCCCCATATCGCTGCGGGCATCAACCTGAATTTCTGGCCGGCAGGCCCGATATTCCGCCGCCTTGGTGCATTTTTCATTCGCCGTACGTTTAAAGGTAATAAACTCTACGCCACGATATTCCGTGAATATCTGGGTGAGTTATTTGCCCGCGGTTATTCTGTTGAATACTTTATGGAAGGCGGTCGTTCCCGGACAGGTCGTTTGCTCGATCCCAAAACGGGCACCCTGACCATGACGTTACAAGCAATGTTGAGAGGCGAATCACGCCCAATCACTATCGTGCCAATTTATATCGGTTACGAACATGTGATGGAAGTTGCCACCTATGCCAAAGAGCTGCGGGGGGCAACCAAAGAGAAAGAGAGCCTTTTCCAGATGCTGCGCGGTTTGCGTAAACTTCGTAATCTAGGTCAAGGTTATGTAAACTTTGGTGAACCTATCCCGTTGATCCAATATCTTAATCACCATGTTCCTGACTGGCGGGACTCTATTGACCCAATAGAATTCCACCGTCCCGAATGGGTTAACCCGACAGTCAGTAAGCTAGCCGGGAACATCATGGTGAATATCAACAATGCTGCGGCAGCTAACGCAATCAACCTGTGTTCAACCGCCCTGCTGTCATCACGTCAGCGAGCACTTACTCGTGAGCAACTGCTTGAGCAGTTGGATTGTTATATACAACTTATGCGCAACGCGCCTTATACTGACGATGTGACTGTGCCCAAGAAAACCGCAGAAGAGTTGTTGGAACACGCTCTGCAAATGGATAAGTTCGAGGTAGACAAGGACAGTATGGGCGACATCATTATCCTACCGCGTGAGCGTGCGGTTTTGATGACCTACTACCGCAACAATATCCAGCATTTATTGGTACTGCCATCACTAATTGCCTGCATCGTTATTGATCATCGCCGTATCAGCCGTGAAGCGTTACTAAGCCAGGTAGAAATTATTTATCCCCTGCTCAAAGCAGAGCTGTTTATACGTTACAGCAAAGCAGATCTGCGGGAAGTGGTTAATATCCTGGTTAATGAGCTTACCCGCCAGAGCCTTATCTGCAACAAAGAGCAAGGTATGCTGGTGTTGAATCCAGCGCGTATTCGCCCATTGCAATTGCTGGCAGCCGGTGTCCGCGAAACATTGCAACGTTATGCCATCACCCTCTCTTTACTGAATGCCAACCCGGAAATCAGCCGGGGTGCGCTGGAAAAAGAGAGCCGAATGCTGGCACAACGTCTGTCGGTATTGCATGGCATTAACGCACCTGAATTCTTCGATAAGGCGGTATTCACCACATCAGTAAATACACTGCGTGAAGAAGGTTATATCAGTGATAGTGGTGATGTGATTACAGCAAATACTCAGGAGCTGTATCAGGTATTGAGTGAGCTGATGTCACCTGAAATCCGTCTGACTATTGAGAGTGTCAGTTTACCGGCTGAACACAACGATGCAGAAGAGACAGCGAAAGAAGCATAATTTTTAACATCCGGGTGATAATGGGTTTTCCCCATTATCACCCGATATATCAAACGTAACTAAAGAAGATACCCAAAAATAACACCACACCAACATAGTTATTATTGAGAAATGCCTGGAAACAAAGCTCTCTTTCCCGACCTGCAATCAGTTTCTGCTGATAAATAAATAAGGCACCGGCAAGCAACAATGACCAATAGTAGATGCCGCCCAGATTCATCATATAACCCACCAACAGCAAAACCAGTAACATAGCAAGTTGTAGTAAACCAATAATCAGCTTATCGAAACGACCAAACAGGATAGCAGTAGACTTAACACCAATTTTCAGATCATCGTTACGATCGACCATGGCATACTGTGTATCATAAATAACTGACCACAAGATATTAACCAGAAATAATAGCCAGCATTCTAGTGGTAAGGACTCACTAACCGCAGCGAATCCCATTGGGATAGACCAGCCATAAGCCGCTCCCAATACAAACTGAGGAAGATGGCTGAACCGTTTAACAAAGGGATAAAACCAGGCCAAAGCCAACCCAGCGACTGACAACCAGATAGCCATCTTATTCAGCGCCAGAACCAACCCGAAAGAAATCAGCACCAGTACAACAAACAGGATCTTACTCTCTTTCTCACTGATAGCACCACTGGGCAGGGGACGTGCTTTTGTACGTTCGACATAACCATCAAATTTTCTGTCAGCAAAATCATTAATGACACATCCTGCTGCACGCATCAGAAACACACCGGCAGTAAAGACCAACAATATGTGCATATCCGGAATACCTTTCCCGGCAATCCATAAAGCCCAAAATGTTGGCCATAACAACAATAACGAACCTATGGGTCTGTCAATACGCACTAAACGGCAATAGGCCTGCCATTTATTTTGCGTCATACTTCCCGCCACTTCTGTTTCCCCCTTGTTTAAATTTTATTTTTTGTATACAGGTGATTCAGGCAAGAAGACTTCCGTTAATAATAATGGTTTGCTTGATAACCTCAGCAATGATCGCCTTGCCCAACGTTTCCCCTGTTGCCCTACATGAATATAATCCCGTGTTAATTTATTGCTACTAAAAAGATATCGTCCAAGTGGGACTGTTCCTAAATCAACCAGACTTTCATCAGGGCCGGTTAATGTTGCTTCAGGAATTAACGTTCTTCCCAATAACCAGGGGATATTATCACCGTATAACACAACCTCACGCAGCCAGTACCTCTGGCAAGTTAGCAAATGCTCACTTTCATCGAAAAGTTCTTCCACTGTGATAAAAGACTCTCTGAATGGTACAACACGAACATGGTCACAGTATTGTTCAAAACGGCGGGTCATTGACCCCAACTCCATCAGCCAGTCTGAAATCTCATCAGGCAAGCCGGATGAATCCACCGAGACCCACTGAATAGGCGCCGTTGTTAAGATCGAGTCAGTTAACATGCGATTTTCCATTAGGACAAATTTCTTTTATCCGGTCGTACAATTGATGGGCACTGAGAATACCACGTTGTAGGTATACAGAATAAAAAGTTATGACAAATTCTGTAAATAATACTTGCCAAAAATAAGCGAATTATGATCACCATAATTCGCTCATACAAATTAAGTCCCTGATTTAGAATAAGTGATTAACGCCATGCTTTAAAGCGGTTAATCAATCCATTTGTCGAGCTATCGTGATCGACAACCGCTTCACCATCCTCAAGCTCGGGCAAAATACGATTAGCCAGTTGCTTACCTAGCTCAACTCCCCATTGGTCAAAAGTGAAAATGTTGAGAATCGCCCCTTGTACAAATATTTTGTGCTCATACATGGCAATCAACGCGCCCAAACTGAATGGGGTAATTTCACGCAACAAAATGGAATTCGTCGGACGGTTTCCTTCAAACACTTTAAATGGTGCAACATGCCCGACTTCAACCGCAGTTTTACCACTGGCGACAAATTCAGCGTCCACTTGCCCACGGGTTTTACCGAATGCCAACGCTTCTGTCTGAGCGAAGAAGTTGGATAACAATTTGTTGTGATGGTCACTCAATGGGTTATGGCTGATCGCCGGAGCAATAAAATCGCAAGGGATCAGTTTAGTGCCCTGATGAATTAGTTGATAGAAAGCGTGCTGACCATTGGTTCCAGGCTCTCCCCAGATGATCGGACCGGTTTGGTAATCCACCGGATGACCATTGCGATCAATATATTTACCGTTGGATTCCATATTGCCCTGCTGAAAGTATGCGGCAAAACGATGCAGGTATTGATCATATGGCAGAATCGCTTCAGTTTCCGCGCCAAAGAAATTGTTGTACCAGATGCCAATCAGCGCCAGTAATACGGGGATATTTTGCTCAAGAGGGGTATGGGAAAAATGCTGATCCATTGCGTGTGCACCACTGAGCAGTTGTTCAAAATTATCAAACCCAATAGCGAGAGCAATAGACAAACCAATTGCTGACCATAATGAATAACGGCCCCCCACCCAATCCCAGAACTCAAACATATTTTGGGTATCAATACCGAATTTCTTAACTTCCTGCTCATTGGTGGAGAGCGCGGCAAAATGCTTCGCAACATGTGCTTCATCACCGGCAGTTTTCAGAAACCAGTCACGGGCAGAGTGAGCATTGGTCATTGTTTCCTGAGTAGTGAACGTCTTGGAAGCAATCAGAAAGAGTGTCGTTTCCGGGTTAAGCGCTTTCAGGGTCTCTGCAATATGGGTTCCATCAACATTAGAAACGAAATGCATATTCAAATGATTTTTATAGGGCTTCAATGCCTCAGTGACCATATAAGGGCCGAGATCTGATCCACCGATACCGATATTCACAACATCAGTCATCGCCTTACCGGTATAGCCTTTCCACTCACCGTTAACCACACGCTGACTGAAGTTTTTCATTTTTGCCAACACAGCATTAATCTGTTGCATAACATCTTCCCCATCAACAAGAATTGGGGCATTGCTACGGTTACGCAAAGCAATATGCAGTACGGCGCGCTCTTCAGTACGGTTAATTTTCTCACCGGAGAACATGCTACGAATAGCGCTGGCAACATCCGTCTCTTTCGCCAGCACCTGTAACTTTTCTAATGTCTCGGTTGTGATGCGGTTTTTTGAAAAATCCACCAGCATCTGGTCATCAAACGTCGCAGAAAACTTAGCAAAACGATCTTTGTCCTGTTCAAACAACTCACGTATGTGAATACTTTTTATTTGCGCAAAATGCTGTTCTAATGCCTTCCAGGCTGAGGTTTGACTAGGATTAATATTTTTCATAGCTATGCTCTCTATCAACTGACTGTAAATAATTGGAGGTAAAGAAAGATTGTAACCCGTAATTCTGTGATTAAAGCCCCCTTTCCTTTAATCGCTGATATTGGTCAAAACAATTAAGTTTTTCTAGCTCTATTTGCTAAGGTGTATAAAAAATAGTTATTCTTCTCTACTATCCTCACTTTCTTTTATGATCCTCATATCATCATGAAAGATATTGATATAGCTCTTCACTATGTTGACTCAAACCGGTTAACCCGATATTTCTAAAATTCCATCCAGTCAACATAAGGTTATCGCAATGAGTTCTGTTTCATCCCTTTTCCCGGAAACCGGCGGGTATGTCGTCGCAAAATTTGGTGGTACCAGCGTGGCAAATTTCGATGCCATGAATAGCAGTGCAGATATCGTACTGGCAAATAAAGAAGTTCGTGTCGTTGTACTGTCTGCTTCTGCTGGTATAACTAACCTATTAATCGCGCTGGCGGAAGGTTGCGATGCAGATAAACTGGCTGACTATCTGAAACAGATCCAAACCATTCAATATGCGATTGCTGATCGTTTGCACATATCTGATGTTATTCGTCAGGAAATCAATTGTTTGCTGGAAAATATTAAAACGCTTGCTGAAACAGCATCGCTGGCAACTTCGGATGTACTGACAGATGAAATAGTCAGCCACGGAGAGCTGATGTCCACGTTGTTGTTTACCGAGTTGCTTCGCCAGCGTGGTACGGATGCCGAATGGTTTGATATTCGCAAAATTATGCGTACCGATGATCATTTTGGTTGTGCAGAACCAAACAACACACAGCTGCGAATACTGGCAACTGAACATCTTTTACCTCATCTGAAAAATACCCTGATTGTCACTCAAGGTTTTATTGGCCGTGAAGAGAAAGGCCGTACTACCACACTTGGACGTGGTGGCAGTGACTATACGGCGGCACTGTTGGGAGAAGCCCTCAACCTGGAGCGTGTTGATATCTGGACAGATGTTCCGGGGATTTACACCACTGACCCACGAATAGTTCCGGCTGCCCAACGAATTGATAAAATTGCTTTTGATGAAGCGGCGGAGATGGCAACATTTGGCGCTAAAATCCTGCACCCGGCAACACTGTTTCCGGCTATTCGCTGTGGTATTCCGGTATTTGTTGGCTCCAGTAAAAATCCCCAGTCCGGCGGTACGCTGGTTTGCGATACGACGGAAGCGCCGCCCCGGTTCCGTGCTATCACCCTGCGCCGGCAACAAACATTACTGACATTGCATAGCCTGAAAATGCTACATGCACAGGGATTTTTAGCTGAAATATTTACCATCCTGTCACGTCATAGCATCTCAGTGGATTTGATTACCACGTCTGAAGTGAATGTGGCATTAACACTTGACACTACCGGCTCCACCAGCACGAATGGCAGTTTGCTGACCAATGCACTGCTGACTGAACTTTCAACGCTATGCCGGGTTGACGTGGAAGACGATCTGGCGCTGGTGGCGATTATTGGTAATCAGCTTTCTCAAACCAATGGATTAGGAAAACAAGTTTTTAGTGGGCTGGAAAGATTCAATCTCCGTATGATCAGTCATGGCGCCAGCAACCATAACCTGTGCCTGCTTGTCCAAGGCAACGACGCGGAGCAAATTGTTCAAACACTTCATCAGTGTTTGTTTGAATAAAGCCTATCAATAAACAGGTGATCATTCCGGCATTTGCAGCACCGTTCTGATCACCTGTTGATCAACGTTAGAAAGAAGACTTTTTTACAGCATCAAATGCTGTTGGTCGTCCGCAATGTTGACCATAATGCTTTCATGGCCTTTCCCTTGGGGAAAGCGATATATTCCGGTTCAATTAACGACGGGCGCCAGCTCATTTTATATTGACGTTGCGAAGCGGCAGGGTAAACAATGCCGCCTTTTGATGACAACCATTTGGCAACTTTATTAAAGATTGCCGAATCATTGAAGTTCTTCTCCTCACCAAACTCCACCAATGGGGTGAAACCTAAATGAAGGTAGGAAACTGTCCCCTCTTCCAGGAAGTCATTAATCGCGGTTTCATTAATAAACTGCATAGTGCCGTCGGGTATATCCGGTTTCTTTCGGGATAGACTATGAAACCACCCCGATGTCTCCCCCCAAGTGTAACTATAGACGATATATGCCTGAATCTGTTCTCCCCGAGTTGCAATATAGACTCTGTGCTCACCTGAATTCACTTCCACGGTGTTGAAATCAATCACCAGTTTTTTCAGGGCTTTCGCATGTTTTTCTTTCAACCAAAGTTGATTAATCTGTTCTAATTGTGGTTTAAGCCGATAATATTCCTCTTGCGAGCTTATCTCTCGAACAGAAATTCCTGCCCTTCTGGATTTGCTGATTTTATTTCTAAGTTGCTGAAACCGCTTGCCTGTCATGCTATATCCATTAAGGCTCAGTGAATAACTGGCCCCAAGCTGGTTCACAGAAAAGCCATTATTCTTCAACAACACAAAGTCACTCTCATCACCGTGCAAAAAAACTGGGAAAGCCCGTTTTTCTCTGGTGAAATTGAGAAATAACTGCAAAAGTGCAGCGCGTTCTTCGTCAGGTGCCAAAATGCCACCCACACACATATGCAGGTTTTTGTCCTGGAAGAAACCAATCGCTCCCTTCTGATTCGTAAACCACAGTGTTTCACTATTGAACAACAGGCTACTCAACGGATGCTTTGCATAGCAGAGCACCTTTCTAAGATGACTGTTGCCAAGAACATCCTGAGCGTTCCCGGTGGTAATAACCTGGGGAACATCAGGCAACATACTCATAACGTTCACCTTGATTCTTCGGGGCATACTGGACCGGGATGAACCCATGCTTCCTGGCGATATCCCGGATGGCTAATGCGTCATTGTAATCAATAGATTTACCGATGCTTTGATGAACACTCACCTGCTCAAGCGCCACTGCAATGGTTTCCGACAAGCAAGCCAGATTGACCCCCGCCGGGACATCGATCAGATTGCAATCGCTGTAAGTGACTTTCTCAGGCTGATAGACCAAACCACCTTCATAAACGTGATGGTTATCGTCACGAATGAAATCGAATGGTCTGGCTGCATCAAAAACAATGGCGGAATCTTTCAAGTAATGCGTATTCAAGAAAGGCTTGCCTTCACTGGTTGCTGAGACGATAAAGTCAGCCTGACTCAACGATTGTTCATAACTCTCTATCGCTTCTAAACCAAAGGTGCCAATGACTTCAAGAACTTGCTGATGCAACAGACGGGCATCGGTGACACCAGGATTTTGTTTGAAAATCCATTTTCTCATCTTATCCATGACAGAATCTGGCTGGATAATATCGTGAGTTTTTAACACCGAGGAGAGAAGCGCCTTGGTCAGTTCAGAAAGCAAAATGCGTGCTTTATTGGGTCGGCTAACCAAGATAATCCGGCCAAAGTTGTGGGCTAAACCGGTAACAGAAAGCCTACCTACAGAACCTCTGGCTCCCACGACCGCCAATGTTTGCCGGGACGCATTTTCAGCCAACATTGAACGAATACCCTCAACCACTGCCATCGCCGTCAGAGAATTGCCGTTAGTCACTATCCGGCCTTGCCGATTATTCACTAAGCTGTTACCACCATCAGTAATCACCGATGTATAAGCGCCTAATCCGACTATTTCAGCACCATTTTTCTCTGCTATATCAAAATACTCCTTCATCAACACTGTCCGTTCTTTCACCGACAATGCCATCATATCTTCGGGACTGATAGGTGAAAAAAGAAGCATGCCGTTAGCGTATGCCGTTGAGCTTTCGACACCAAACTCAACCGCGATATCAGGATTGAAATCAATCGCAGAAACTTCTGTGATCCAGTTACCGAGCTGTTTCTGTTGCTCCGGTGTGTAATTCTCCTTTATTGACAGACAATAGGAATGCGCAAGCTCACCGACCGAAGTGGTATGGATCAGGAAAGCGAATTTCTTACCTTCAATCAATTGCGACGCAGGCGCTTTAATCTGGGCAACATTGCTGTTTCTTGAAATTGGATAACTGACCGACGGTGGCGGGAGATCCGCAACAGATAGGTCTATCAAGTGTGAAAACAGAATGTCATACCGTCCATTCTGGACCAGTTTACAGACCTCATCAAAAGCCGTGAAAAACGCCTTAATATCCTCTTTGGCAACGTTAAGCGGCGGTTCAAAACGTACAGAACAAGGGCGGGACATCAATGGCATGGTGAAAATGCCATAGTGTTTCAATAAGAAACTACAAATAATGTAAGCCAGACCACCGCTTCGTTGGCTAAAATTGATAAATATGTTGGAAGCGGCTTTACTGTCCTGTATTTCAAGACCCCGCATCAAGCCAGCACCTTGCCAGTAAAAAAGCGCCGGGTATTTAGCCGACAATTGTTCAAGACATTCATCAACATAATTGCTGACTTCCTGAACATGCGTTAACGCCTTACCATTATCTTTCGTCAGATGCTGGATAACAGCAATCCCCATGGTCGCCGCCAGAACATTATTAGCAAACGTGGAGCTGTGTTTCTTATCGAACTCGGAAACATAAAGTTCATCTGAATACAACATCGCACCAATAGGCGAGATACCCGCACCCAACGCTTTAGAAAACAGGATCACATCCGGTTTCAGCGAGTAGAGCGTGGCCGCACAGAATGCCCCCAACCTGCCGATGCCAGTCTGAACTTCATCAAATACTGACAACGTGCCATTAGCCTTACACAGTTGCAAAATACTGGAGAGCGTATCCGATGGAATCACTTTCATTCCACCTTCTCCCTGTACCGGTTCAATGATAAATGCGGCAAATTCCCGGCTTGCCAGCTTTATTTTTATTTCATCCAGGTTTTCGCTATCAACATGTTCATACAGCTTATCATCGTAAATGAAATCAGCTTTAAACCGATTTGAGCCTGTAGCCGATAATGCTGAGTAGGTTTTACCGTGGAAACTACGATGCAGACTCAAAATACTTTTTCTGCCGGTCACCAGGCGTGCAAACTTAATCGCCGCTTCTACCGTCTCGGCACCACTGTTAGTGAAAGTACAGTGGGTGTATTTTTCCTTGTCTATCTGTTCTGCCAGCATTTCAGCCAATAACCGTACCTTTTTGTGAATATTGGGCTGAAAGAAGATAGGTTCTTTATTTTCAATGAACTTGCTGACTTCGGCGATAGCGAAATCAGGATTATGCCCAAATGGCAATGCACCATATTGAGCCAAAAAGTCTTTAACAACCCGGCCATCCGATAATGTAAGCCGGTTATTTTCAGCAGACTTAATATCCAGCTCAAGGCCCACAGAGTTTAATAAACTCTCACGATATTGATTAACAAACATAGTTCTCTCTCTCTTTTTTTAGGTGCACAAAGTCATGCTGTAAACAGCATAGGAAAATTCTTGAGTTATAAATAGGTGATCTAAAAAATCATTAAGCTGGCTGCATTATTTGGTTAATCATCTGGAATTCTCCTACAGGATGAAATTTGAATAACTGTACAGCGGAATAGAAACTCATAATTTCTGGTGTTGTCATCACCTTAATTCCACCGCAACATCGGAATATGAAATTGGCGGCTTCTTCAAGAATTTTTTCCAAGGTATAACGTAACGCGAGGATCTTATAGACGGCGTTTTCATCCTGACTAGCATAGAAAGCTATCGTCAGCATCTGATCGAGAATAACATTAATCTTATAATCAGCTTGGGTCAGGGTATATTTAATGGACTGCTGTTCTGCCACTTTCTCCGGAATAAAACGGGCAAGCCCACTCAAAACACCAGAGTAAGTATTAGCGGCAAAATAATTAAATAGTGATAAGCCGTAGGAAAGAATTGATTGCTGCTCAAATCCTTTATAATGAGAAAGACGTTTTGATGAAATTTCAGTATCTGAAAATTTGACTTCTTGATTATCACTTTCAGTAAAAATCCCCAGCCGCCAGAAAGGAATAACCTTAATACTCTGCGCCGATTTAGAAACCAACACGACTCTCATTTCATTGCCATTATCTGTGTCGCAGACCGATAATACGTAATAATCCGCAATCGAAGACAGAGAACAGGGTTTTTTCGAACCATTAACTAATAGTTTTCCTCCTTTAGAATGCATTTTAAGTGACGGCATAAAAATATTCGCTCCAGGCAGCCCCTCAGCAAAAGCAGAAGCAACCAACGCTTTTGAAGCCATCACTTCATTCAATAATGTGTTGTTATCTTCGAATAAATCGGGAAACTTACTGCAAGCCAGTACAATATGATTATGCATGGTTAAGGCAATACCGACAGCGGGAAGCCATGAAGAGACTTCACGAACAGTCTTACCCACCTGATTAAGCCCCTCGATGCTGGATTGAGCCACCAAGCGTAGGCATTGTGAAGCGGCTTCAGAATCTAATAACAATCGCTTCAACCTATCAGGCGTCAAATGCTGATATTTCCCGCTGTTTTTCCTGAGCTCTTCAACAATATCTGTCATTTTCAACTCTCCTTTGCTTATTCAAACAGCCCATTGAATAAGCCTGATATCTACACTAAACCCATGTACTCAAGGCGGGACTGTTGCATCTGTTCAACCAAAGAATGAGACAGCTCAAGGCGAGATTCCACGGTAGAATCGGACAACAACATCCCAGGCACCAACTCATAGCCTTCAATAAAGCGCAAATTATTCTGCATACCCCGTTGATAGAACATTTCACGCTCCACAAACAGGTCATCAACAGAGACCTGATTCCATAACGCCAATCCTTCTTCTATACACTCAAGAGCGGGTTGCTTTAGAGAGCTGTCACTTTCGAGCGCCATTTTGACAATGTTTGCACACACGGTCAGATGCCTTAATTCATCAGCGTTAGCTCTGGCCTGAGTCTCGGCGGCTGCAATATCAAAAGGACGCCATTTGATCTCACTGAGTTCTGAAGTTGGTGCCAGCACCCCTTCCAGAACAACAGTAATGATCAGCACACCTGCGATATAGTCATTTTTCAATACCACCCACTTGTCAAAATAGGTTCTCAATGTTTCCAGCATATGGGTCATTTTTCCCTGTAAAAGGTTTTCCATTTTTCCGGCCACATTGTCGATATTCGCGAAACCTATTCTAACCAGATGTTCCCTAAATAATTTGGCATGTCTGCCTTCGTCAAATATCTGGGTTAGCATATAATCAAAGTTGATATTGTCAGGTGCTTTATCTGCAAGTAGCAGTAATGCTTTAGTCGCTTCATATTCTGAAATCGATTTAAAAGAAAGCTCCCTAATCAGAGACTCCCGTAAATCACCTGGAAAATAGGTTAATTTAGGATCATTTTCATAATTGGATTTTTTTCTTTGTTCAACCTCTACCTGTTTAGTAAACCATTCATCCAATCCCCAATCCTTTGCCTGCATTTCTATTTCCGATGCCTGTTTAATTAAGCCCATGATATAAATTCCTGTTTAGATAGAGTTATCTCTCTGTAATGCTTCATTTTAATGAACGGTTGGCTGCTTAAATACATTAATAAATAATTTAGGAAAATTTCCCAATACACCTCGATCCAGGCAAATATGGACAAATAACGCAATAACACTATAATTATCCTGAAATAACCAGAGCCAGAGCAAAGTAATCAGACTAAGCGTGAGTAAATTGTGGCAAATATTATAAACAGTATAAAAAATAGGGGGCGGAACCTCTTTCTTATTCAGCAAACTCCAGATCCGTCCTGGGTAATAGCCAATAATATCAATCATAAAGAATAACACAATAAATTGCCACCAATTGATATAACTCTCAAGCTGCCAGGTCAGAAATAAACTGATGAAAAACAACCCCAGAAATTCCCAACGCAGAATTTTCAATGTATTAATCATTTTCTATTCTCCATCATTTCTCTTTTCATGATCGCAATTATCTCTTTTGGTTGTTTAATCCAGACACTATGAGGATTCCCCTTAAGAGACAAGGTTATTTCACTAACTTTTGCGTTAGATATAAGGCTTGCTAATGATTTGGCGGATTTTAATGGTGCCCAATTATCTTCTTTAAAACAAATATAAACCGCTTTGGATAAATTTTTATTCCTTTTACCTTTATAAGCACTGATATGATTATAATTCCCTGTCCAAACAGTTCTGGACCAGTCCCGCATCAACCCCTTAGCTTCCCTTATACCAAAACCAACCTTTTTCCCAGGGAGATAACCATATAGCGCCGTCAGAATGTTAAAAATAACAGCGGCCTTTATCATCTGTATCCGCCTCATTCCCTGCCAATTCTTATACCACACGCTCCCGGTTGCCACACAAAACAGAGAAAAAGGCCGGTCAGTTGAGCAGGCAAAAAGCGTTGCAATATGCCCCCCAAGGCTGTGACCAAATACAATAGGAATTTCCTTATTATTTAATTGAATAGCCTTATCCAACATTGTGGGAAGATAATCCCGCAGCAGATCGGAATAGTTATAATCATTTTTCCGGCTGGGTTTGGGGTGGTTGTCTCCATAACCTGGCATATCAGCAGTTACAACCTGAAACCCCTCTTTTACCAGTTGTTGTATCAGAGTTTCATATTTCCTGATTTCCACACCAATAGCCGGTAACAATACAATAACCCTGCCATTACTATCTCCCTGATAAACCTTATAATTACAGAGAAAGTTGCCAGCCACTTTAAAATTATTATTTTTCATATCTACAGTGCTCCCATTAACTACATCACACTCCGGTGACTGATATCGGCGATAAAGCAGCCAAAAAAGTTCGTGTTTTAAAGGCTATAAATATCAATTAGTTATCTATGTTTACCTTTTCGGGCTATTGGTGGTTTTTAAATTTATTATTAACCAATAAAAAGCCCCTTATATTTTATTAGTTACAGGCTATCGATAAATCAAGAAACATATATTATTTTCCAAATTATTTGCTGGAAGAATTATTTTACACTTCATACATGACTTAATTACAAAAATGAATTATATCGTAAATATATTAACAAAATTAATTTCCAAACAGTAATAATATCAATCCTGAATATATTAAATATATATAAAATAACTCTCACAGAGCAATATGGTTATATATAAAAACAATCGATTAATAATGGAGATAGATAACGTTAATTGCAGAAATACATAAAGGAAAATTAACTTTATTCATATAAAAATTAAATAATATATTTGTAAATTATTTCATTATATTATCTTTACCAAATCAATTTAATATTTTCACCAAAACAAACTATTAATTGCTTACATTATCTCTTAATAACACTTACGCAATAAAATTATTATTTATCTACTATTTAATTCATTAAATTAATCAGTCATTCTGATATCTTATTTTTTGACTGGTTTTAATGACAACCATCAATTTTACGGGATTAAAAACTATCTTATTCGGCGTTATTGTTGCAGGCTGTTATTGTAAATAAAGAGTGAACACAGACAGCGCACAAAAATCAGATCTACACATAGTACGTAAGGAGTAACGGATAACATTCCCCACACATCGGATGAGTGTTTTTCAGGTTTATCGTTCATAATTAGAAATGAAAATGAATTCCATCTTATGATTCAGAGGGCATTTCAATGAGCACTGCCGTTACCAGTAAAAAAACAAAACGAACTAAAATTACGCCGAATAATGCTGCTACTAACGGGCAGGTACAGTCATTAAGTCGTGGGCTTAATCTTTTGGAATCTATTTCCGAATCACCTGGCGGTATCGCGCTGACTGATTTAGCACAACAAGCCGGATTACCCAACTCCACCACTCACCGCCTTTTGACCACCTTACAACAACATGGTTTTGTCCGTCAGATTGGTGATTTAGGGTTGTGGGTTATCGGTTCACACACGTTTATTGTCGGCAGCAGTTTCTTACAGAGCCGCAATCTATTGGCACTTATTCACCCTATTCTTCGCCGTTTGATGGACGATTCCGGTGAAACCGTCAATCTGGCCATTCTTGATCACAGTGAATATGAGGCGGTTATTGTCGATCAAGTGCAGTGTAATGCCCTAATGAGAATGTCCGCACCTATCGGTGGCAAGTTACCTATGCACGCTTCCGGTGCGGGTAAAGCATTTCTTTCTACGCTATCAGATAACCAACGGGTTCAGTTACTGCATAAAAAAGGGCTTCATGCTTACACGCAACATACCAAGACAACCCCTACAGGTTTAAAAGAAAATCTGGAACAAGCACGCAAACAAGGGTATTCATTTGATGATGAAGAACATGCTTTGGGTCTGCGCTGTATTGCTGCCTGTATTTATGATGAGCATCACCAAGCCTTTGCCGCTATTTCTATTTCTGGCCCAGTCTCACGGATCACTGATGATCGTGTCACTGAACTTGGTGCTTTGGTGATCCGTGCTGCAAAAGAGATCAGTAAAGAATATGGCGGGGTTCGTTAATTCTTTTTCCTGATAATTACATATTTCACACGGGCATTGATTCTATCGTGCCCTATCTTTTCAGACCAATAAGTTTGATTCAATTCATACAGTCATAAAAATATTATCGGTAAATAAAAGAATAACCGTGAAAACATATTGAGAATTCAGAAACAATAATGCCTCCGAATTCTTACATAATAGAAAAAATCGTTAATAGACAATTAACTGACCAACATTATTCTTATACAGTGGCCTTTGATAAAGTCCAAGTACCTGTTCCGTTACCTCGGTTAGAAAGCAGTGAAGTATATACTTTATATACTTCACCAGGAACATTAGCATTGAAACAAGTATCGAGAAATCCTCCATGCACATTATTATAACCATTAAGGAAACGGATGATATCACCCTCACGAACTTTATTATCGTACCCACTCGTTGTATCGGAAAAAATATACCATGTTAGTGTATCAACTGGGCGTGCTGTTTTATCTGCCGTATAAACATTATAGAGCTCAGGTGACGGAGCATAACCATTAGCATTAAGATATCCTCCATTATTCTGATAAAGATTCACCAGAAACACCGTATCACCACTGTAAACCTCGGTTCCTATCCCCTTTCCGCCCGCAGACAAAATTTGCCATGAACCCGTGCCAGAACCCGGAGCACGTTCCGGTGAAGTAGCTGTGAATACGTTATATTTTGCTCCCGGTACATTTGCATAACCATTAGTATCCAGATAGCCACCATTTCCAAGATAGTTATTTCTAATATGAATTCTATCGCCATATAAAATTACACTAGCCATTATTAGTTCCTTAAATATTTTTATGAGGTTATATATGTGTTATGTGAAAATTTTAATTTATTTAATCAAGAGTCAAAAACATTCATTATTTTTCCAGTCATTAGCCATGACAAAAAACATGTTTTCGAAATTCCACAAAATTATAGAATGCCAAAAAATAAACAGTTCTATTTTTATTCCTCAAAGTAATCACCAAATATATTGCTTTAATTTACATTCCGATTATGCTCTCTTAATAAAAATGAATTAATTTAACGAATTTATAAACAATATCAATGGGGAATTATATAAAGAATCCAGAAGCAATAATGCCTCTGGATTTTTACATCATAGAAAGATTGATTAATAGATAATTAACAGATCAACATTATTCTCATGAAGTTGCTTTTGATAAATTCCAAGTGCCTGTTCCGTTGTCTCGATCAGAAAGAATTGAAGTATATACATTATATATGGCACCAGGAACACTAGCAGTGGAACACGTATCGAGGAATCCCCCTCGTACGCTATTATAACCATTCAGAAAACGGATAATATCGCCTTCACGAACTTTACCATCATATCCATTCGTTGCATCTGAAAAAATATACCATGTCAGGGTCTCAACCGGATGTGCTGATTTATCCGCCGTATAAACATTATAGAGTTCAGGGAACGGCGCATAACCATTAGTGCTAAGATATCCCCCATTATTCTGGTAAAGATTAACAAGAAACACGATATCGCTACTGTAAACCTCTGTCCCTATACCTTTCCCACTCGCAGACAAAATTTGCCATGAACCCGTACCTGGATCACGAGTTGGCGAAGCCGCCGTGTATACATCGTATTTTGCTCCTGGTATGTTTGCATAACCATTAGCATCCAGATAGCCACCATTTCCATTAGCATAGTTGTTTTTAATATGAATCTTATCACCATATAAAATTACGCTAGCCATTATTAGCTCCTTAAATACTTTTATGAAGTTATATATGCATTATATAAAAATTTTAATCAATTTAATTAATAGTCAAAAATATTAATTATTTTTCCAGTTATTCGTTATGATGAAAAATATTTTTTTGAGGCTTAATAAAATTATAGAACGCCAAAAAATAAACAGTTCTCTTTTTATTTATTAAAGCAATTACAAAATATATGGTAGATTCACATAATAAGTACAAGTTCCCCTTGGAAAGTATTATCTGATTAACCCATTGATATTCTCATTGATCCTTTTTTCCCAAGGCGAGTAAGGGTGAGTAAATTAAATTTGTGTTTCTTACCTTTTACTTCCGGCGTTATTTTCACGGATTTCTTAGCAAAATGATGGGTTGAAAACAGCCAGATTGGTGTTTTTCTCTATTATGCCCGGCAATGAAGGATATGCCTTCATTGCCGGGCATTATTTGCTGGTCCGCCACAGCTTAGATGACAAGCAGGAACGGGCTTACTTATGTGTGTATGCGCTGAGAGAAGAGGTCAGCCTCAATACACTGGTTGTAGTGGTCTACTACAGATTCAACCAATCAGGCTTAACCCTATGGGACTTGCAATGGCTGGCGCAAAGTAGGTTATTTCCCCGCAACCAGCCTTTTCCTGACATGCTACACTCCCCTCCCTCTTTCAAGGTTCAAACCCATTACTGGGTAAGGATAAGTCAGGCTTGCAATAGGCGCTCCAACAGCCTATGATTAACTCAAAATCATTAGTTAACCACTTGATTTACAAAGCAAAATGGCGCACCTAAAACGGAATGTCATCATCAAAATCCATCGGTGGCTCATTGTTTTGTGGAGCAAAGGACTGAGCCGGACGGGAAGGAGCACTACCGCCGCTGAACTGCTGAGATTGTTGTGATTGTTGTGATTGTTGTGATTGTGGCTGCTGTGGTTGTCCCCAGCTACCGCCTTGCGATTGGTTATCCTGGAAGCCGCTCGCACGCCCACCCAGCATTTGCATGGTACCGCCTATGTTTACTACCACTTCAGTGGTGTAACGATCCTGGCCGTTCTGATCCTGCCATTTACGGGTTTGCAGTGCGCCTTCGATATAAACTTGTGAACCTTTACGCAGGTATTCACCCGCGACTTCCGCCAGTTTGCCGAATAAAACAACCCGATGCCATTCAGTCTTCTCTTTCATCTCACCGGTCTGTTTATCGCGCCAGCTTTCAGAAGTCGCCAGAGTAATATTAGTAACTGCGCCACCGTTTGGCATATAGCGGACTTCTGGGTCCTGCCCCAGGTTGCCGATTAAAATAACTTTGTTTACGCCTCTGCTGGCCATTGGGAATACTCCTGATGAAATGAATTTCTACAATTATAAGCAATGCAGTTTAACATGCGATGCTAAAAATGAAACAGAGCCACATTAGAACGGACTTTGCGAAGCTCACCGTACTTTATATGTACTTATTGCATTATTTCACTTGACTACTGTATATCTAATCAGTCAACTCTGTGTAATAATAACGCACTTATTATTAGTTATGCACGTACGAATAATCTGGGAAATGGTTCATGGATAACATCGAAGTTCGGGGCGCACGCACCCATAATCTCAAAAATATCAATCTGATAATTCCCCGAGACAAACTGATAGTTATCACGGGTTTGTCCGGCTCAGGTAAGTCTTCTCTGGCATTTGATACGCTTTATGCAGAAGGGCAGCGTCGTTATGTTGAATCGCTTTCAGCTTATGCGCGCCAGTTTCTGTCACTGATGGAGAAACCCGATGTTGATCATATCGAAGGGCTATCCCCGGCGATTTCCATTGAACAAAAATCCACTTCCCATAACCCACGTTCAACTGTGGGAACAATTACCGAAATTCATGATTATCTGCGTTTGCTGTTTGCCCGTGTAGGTGAACCTCGTTGTCCTGATCACGATGTTCCACTCGCAGCACAGACTGTCAGCCAGATGGTAGATAATGTTCTGGCACTGCCAGAAGGTCATCGCCTGATGTTGCTGGCTCCGATCGTCAAAGAACGCAAAGGGGAACACTCTAAGCTGCTGGATAATCTGGCAACACAAGGGTATATCCGCGCACGTATTGATGGTGAAGTCTGTGATCTGTCCGATCCCCCAAAACTGGAATTACAGAAGAAACATACCATTGAGGTGGTCATTGATCGCTTTAAAGTTCGCCCCGATCTGGCTCAACGCTTGGCTGAATCTTTTGAAACAGCGCTGGAGCTTTCAGGTGGCACAGCCATTGTCGCCGATATGGATGACAATAAAGTTGAAGAACTGATTTTCTCCGCTAATTTCGCATGTCCTGCATGTGGCTATAGTATGAGTGAGCAGGAACCTCGCCTGTTTTCTTTTAACAACCCAGCCGGTGCCTGCCCAACTTGCGATGGTTTAGGCATTCAGCAATTTTTTGATCCTGACAGAGTCATCCAGAATGGTGATATCTCTCTGGCAGGAGGGGCAATTCGGGGCTGGGATCGCCGTAATTTCTACTATTTCCAGATGCTGTGTTCATTGGCAAACCATTATAAATTTGATATTGAAGCACCTTTCAATTCCCTGAGCGCCAGTATCCAGAACGTGGTGTTATACGGTTCCGGTAAACAATCCATTGAATTTAAATATACCAATGACCGTGGCGATATCACAGTACGCAACCACCCATTTGAGGGTGTACTGCATAATATGGAACGTCGTTATAAAGAGACAGAATCTACAGCCGTTCGTGAGGAATTGGCGAAATATATCAGCAACCGCTCATGTATTTCCTGTCGCGGAACCCGTTTACGCAAAGAAGCCCGTTATGTATTTATTGAGAATACAACTTTACCGGAAATCTCGGATTTCAGTATCGGCCATGCAATGGATTTCTTCCAAAATATCAAGCTCAGTGGTCAGCGTGCACAAATTGCCGAAAAAGTACTGAAAGAGATCCGTGACCGCCTGAAATTTCTGGTTAATGTTGGTCTGAATTATTTAACGCTCTCCCGTTCTGCCGAAACACTCTCTGGTGGCGAAGCTCAACGTATCCGTCTTGCCAGCCAGATTGGTGCAGGTTTGGTGGGAGTAATGTATGTACTTGATGAACCGTCTATTGGCTTACATCAGCGGGATAATGAACGCCTGCTGGAAACGCTGATTCACTTGCGTAATCTGGGGAATACGGTGATTGTGGTTGAGCATGATGAGGATGCAATCCGTGCTGCCGACCATATTATTGATATCGGCCCTGGAGCGGGTGTACATGGTGGCGAAATCGTCGCGGAAGGTACAGTTAAAGATATCATGATTAGCAAAGATTCACTGACAGGTAAATTCCTGAGTGGTGAACGGGAAATTTCAATCCCAGAGCAGCGTATTGCGGCGGATCCCAAAAAGGTACTGAAGCTGATTGGCGCGAAAGGTAATAACCTGAAAAATGTGACGTTCAGCCTACCGGTCGGATTATTCACTTGTATTACCGGGGTCTCCGGCTCCGGTAAGTCGACGCTAATAAATGACACGCTGTTCCCCATTGCACAACGCCAATTGAATGGCGCAACCAATATTAATCCTGCTCCTTATATTGATATTCAAGGATTGGAGCATTTCGATAAAGTGATTGATATTGACCAGAGTCCGATCGGCCGAACTCCCCGCTCTAACCCTGCAACTTACACCGGTGTATTCACGCCAGTCCGTGAGTTGTTTGCAGGCGTACCTGAATCCCGCACCCGTGGGTATACACCCGGACGATTCAGTTTTAACGTTAAAGGTGGACGCTGTGAAGCTTGTCAGGGTGATGGCGTTATTAAGGTAGAAATGCACTTTTTGCCTGATATTTATGTCCCTTGCGATCAGTGTAAAGGTAAGCGTTATAACCGCGAAACACTGGAAGTAAAATATAAAGGCAAGAATATCAATGAAGTCCTGAATATGACGATCGAAGAAGCCCGTGAATTCTTTGATGCTGTTCCTGCTCTGGCCCGCAAACTGCAAACACTGATAGATGTCGGTCTTTCTTATATCCGTCTGGGGCAATCAGCAACGACGTTGTCAGGTGGTGAAGCACAACGGGTAAAATTGGCGCGTGAGCTATCTAAACGTGGAACTGGACAGACGTTATATATTCTTGATGAACCAACAACCGGTCTGCATTTTGCTGATATTCAGCAATTATTGGCGGTTTTGCATCAGTTACGCGATCAAGGAAATACCATTGTGGTTATTGAGCATAATCTTGATGTGATTAAAACCGCTGACTGGATCGTGGATCTTGGTCCTGAAGGAGGAAGCGGTGGCGGTGAAATTTTGATTTCTGGTACGCCAGAAGAAATCGCTGAATGTGAGAAATCACATACTGCTCGTTTCCTGAAACCGATATTGAAGAAAAAAGCCTAATTTGCAAATAGGGGCTCAGTTGAGCCCCGCTGTTTTCTGCCAGTAAATTTCCGAAACTGACTTCATGTACGATTTGCCCAATAACAACAAGCAATTTTCGCCGCCAGTTCAGCGTTATTGAGTATCAACTGAATATTGGCAGATAGACTATCGCCTCCGGTCAACTCAACCACTCGAGCCAACAAAAACGGCGTACATTCCTTTCCACTCATTCCTTGCTCAATGGATTCGTGCACCGCCTGTTCAATTGCGGCATTGATCTCCGCTTCCGGCATGGCATATTGCTCAGGGATCGGGTTAGCAATCACTAATCCCCCCTGTAATCCGGTATCCCATTTTATCACCATTGCCTGGGCTATCTGTTCTGGAGAATCCAGGCGAATATTGACAGAAAATGGACTGGTACGGCAGAAAAATGCCGGTAAAGAGTGGGTCTGATAGCCAATTAATGGTACACCGTGAGTCTCAAGGTATTCTGTTGTCAGACCAAGGTCCAGAATGGATTTAGCACCCGCACAGACTACCGCAACACTGGTTTTCGCCAACTCCTGCAAGTCGGCTGAAATATCAAAAGTATGTTCTGCTCCACGATGCACACCACCAATGCCACCGGTAGCGAAAATTTTAATCCCCACCATTTCTGCAATAATCATGGTAGAGGCAACGGTGGTCGCACCATTTTTTCCGGCAGCGACCACAAAGGGTAAATCACGGCGGCTGACTTTAGTCACCTTATAGCCTTCACTGCCCAAAAGTTCTATTTCTTCATGGGACAAACCGGCTTTCATGTGCCCATTGATAACAGCTATCGTTGCAGGAATAGCGCCATTTTCCCTGATTTTTTGCTCAACCTGTAACGCAATTTCTACATTTTGCGGATAAGGCATCCCTTGAGCAATAATCGTAGATTCCAACGCTACAACGGGTTGGTTATCTGCTAAAGCTTCTGCAACTTCCGGGGAAACATCCAGATATTCATTTCCAATAGCGTGATTTTTCATGATCGTAATTCCAATAGTTTTCGGACGCTGCCATTTGACAGGTTTGGATTATTGGTAAATTCACAAGATAATGTAAGAGCGGAACACCCTTGAGCAAAACGAACACTTTCTGCCAGCGTCATATCTTCCAGCCAGCAGTTCACCAGTCCGGCCATCATGGCATCGCCGGCACCTGTTACATTGACAATCTTAATGCTGATGGGAAGTGACCACCCCGCCACACCATTACTTTCACTAAAGTAGACCCCTTCTACGCCCATGCTCAGTACTAACCTCTGTACACCTTGATCGTGAAACCACCGCGCCACTGCCGGAACATCGGTAGGTTGGTTGATTTTCATTCCACTCAGTGCTTCCGCCTCCAGACAATTAGGTTTTAAAGTGTGGATATAGGAAAGCCAGTTTTTAATCTTAGGTGCTTTAAATGCGGATACTGTATCCACAAATACCGGTACTGTTCCGGCATTAGTCAACAACCAAACCAAAGCTTCTTCAGATAAATTGCAATCAATAACCAGTACGCTGGCGTGCTGAATAAGATCATAATGACTTGCTAACAACAATGGCGTCAGTTTTTCCAAAATATGCATGTCGTTGATGGCAACCAACATCTCACCACCGTCATCTAATAAAGAGATATATGTCGAGGTATTTTCACCATAAAGCTTATAGCAATAGTCGACATTAACACCTGCGCATCTGGCCTGATCCAATAAAGTACCACCATAGAAATCATCGCCAACAACAGAAATAAGATGACATTCTTTACCCAATAGCGCGATATTTTGGGCAATGTTTCTGCCTACACCACCAGGTGTGCATTTCACTTTTCCTGGGTTAGAATCTTCATAGATTAATTTAGCAGATGCATAACCACAAATGTCCATATTAATGGAGCCAATAGTCACCACATAATTGTGATCAGATAAAATATAACCTTTCCCCTTTATATATCCCTTATTCATTAAATTCATAATATGACCAGCGACACCAGAGCGACTTATACCTAAAATATCGGCAATTTCCTGCTGTGGGATCAATGGATCTCGTCTCAGAAGGTGCAATATTTGTTTTTCCCGATTCGTCATTTTTGACCACTTGTTTGTTTTTAAACATACGTTTTTTATGTGCGAAATGTAAAACAGTAAAGAGGAATTTTTTATCTTTATGATGAAGTTGGGATAGCGATCGTAAGAATGGATTGCCGAGTTTTAACCCTGTTTTATGTGATCGCCATCAAATAAAACCCCACTGAAAAAAATTTATCCCAGTACATTGATAATGAATCAGACTCTCATTCTGGAAATAAGTTTAATAAAACAAAATAATAAGCAAAATCTTATCTAAACCCAACAAATGTTTGGGTATACCTTGAAATAGTCAGGATAATTTTTTACCATTTGAAACACATTTCATGAAAATTTGATTTGTTTCACATTAAAAAACATATTCCATAGCCGGAATTATCCGCGAACAAGCTATACACTCTGCGACTAGAACAATTCCCACGTTAAACTTCATCCTATTAAAGAAAAAATAAAAATACGTATAACTCTATTACACCTATAAACAAAAATGTTTATAAAACCCTTGCGTCTATAAACAAAAATGTTTATATTTGTTTTCAAGTTAAACAAACGGAGGAGGCAGTGAAGCAAAGCGAGTTTCGCCGGTGGCTTAAAGCTCAAGGAGCAGAATTTAAAGATGGGACTAATCATCTGAAAGTTTTCTTGAATGGTAAGCAAACCACGATGCCAAGGCACCCTAGTAAAGAAATTCCAGAACCACTAAGGAAAGCAATATTAAAACAGCTAGGCATCAAATGACAAACCGGCCCTAAGGGGCTGGTTACTCGCATAACTTCACTGAGTAAAAATATGCGATACCCAGTAAAATTCGAACATGACGAAACAGGTTGGGCTGTGATGTTCCCAGATATCCCTGAAGCCTTAACAGGTGGAGATACCAGAGAAGAAGCGTTAGCTATGGCGCGGGATGCTCTGGTTACTGCATTTGATTTCTACTTTGAAGACCGGCGCAAAATACCAGCACCGTCGCTTGAAGGAGAAGCTTTTGTCGAAGTACCGGCTAGTATAGTGGCTAAAGTTTTGCTGTTGAATACGATGCTTCAAACAAGAACAAGCAATGCGGAGCTTGCACGGTTACTAGGCACCCGACCGCAAGAAATCCAACGTATAGTGTCATTAGGTCATAGTACTAAAATTGACACTATAGCGAATGCGTTAAATGCCTTAGGCAAGCATCTGGAACTTATTGCCATTTAAACATCACGATAGAATAACCTTAAACCTCGCCGCAGCGAGGTTTAAGTGAATAACTAAATTTAAATTACGGCCTCATTACCATTTATCTCGGTAGTCAAAAGATACCTGATACCAATATTTATCTGTTTCAATTTTATTTTTAAAATATGATTCAAGTGTTGGTACCCACTCTTTTTTTACATCGAACCCACCATTATTAATATTATCTTCAATAGGAAGCCCTAATTTTTCTATTACTGAACCATCATCGCCCAGATCTCCAGAATATTCCTCACCAATAAACTCTTCCGTTTTTCTATCAAACCATGCAATGTTTAATTTTAATCCCATAACTTACCTCATAAAAATTTTTTAATACTACGTTCTGGATCAGCCGCTGCTAATTGCTTACCTGTTTCATGATCAAAAACACCTATATGTTGGCCATCACTAGCCCTGTAACCCTCAAGTTCACCATGCCGAGAATCCCACTCATAAATTTTACGGCCTTTTTCACCAATCCATCGTTTACGTTTTCCACCTCCATTCTGTTTTGGTGTTTTTTGGGGACCTCTTTTTAATTCACCTAGCCCCTTAATTTCTTCAGTCTTTGGAGCTGGATAATAATCATGACCGGCCTCTTTAACACCTTTACGTTTTTTCCTGTTTTCTTCTTTTACCTTATCCCGATTCTTTTCTGCTTCAACTTTTGCCTGTTCCGCTTTTTTACGATTTTCCATTGCAATGTTAAATTCATTTTGCGCTGGATTTATTTTCTTCCAAGCGTCTAACAACCGACGACCAAAACGTTCATAGTATATCGCTTTTAAAAGTGCTGCACTCGTTTGTATTTGAGCTTCTTTAGGATCTTTAATACCCTGCAATTTCTGAAAATCTGAAAGCGTCATAGCAGATATGTATGCTTTTATTCCTTCTTTTAAAAGAATATCCAAACCTTTTTTGTTATCCGTTTTTATCTCTACTTTAAGTTTCTTCCCATCTATTTCAATATCCTTTGTATAAACAAGTGGATTTTTTACAGGATCTGCCAGTGCTTTACCTTCCGGCGTATTTTTTACTTGATTTAATACCTTTAGCTTTTCCTGATAAATTTTATCAAGCGGTTTGAATACTTGTTCTGCTTCATAAAGCCGCCGCTCCGCTGCTTCAATAGGATGCGCTTTCTCCCACTTTTCTTGTCGTTGCTTCGCCTCTGCCGCCTGTTTTTTAGCTTCCACCGTACTCAATACTGTCGTCACCGAAACATACACCGGCTCGGCATTTGACCCAGCAGGAAAATAGACGATAGCATCCACTGTATTTTTAACCGGTGCTGGTGTATATGGCTTAACCGGTACATCAGCTACTGGTGTCACCTCTTTTTTGCTAAAAATATTTTTTCTTGGGGGATCACTTATTCTGATATGCACTGGAGGCATACTCGGAACCACTTTTGCGGTGAAGACATTCTGCCGTTTAGTTTTTACCGCTTTAACCACAGGAACACTCACAGTTTTAGCTGGTGTTCTAACAATTGCCAATGTCTGCTTATCTTTCTCAATAACATCCTGTACTTGAATATCAGTAACCACGCTAGACATTGTGGCTAACTGGGATACAGGCGTTTTTGTGACCTGACTGGCTTGTATTGACTGAATAATCATCCTCTGCCGTTCTGCTTTAAACTTTTCATCTTCAGGTATTTTCAAGTCACCAGGCCACATAGCTCCTACTGCCACACCAGCAAAACGTCCCACATAAGGTGCGGCGTCTAATGCAACACTGCCCAATCGGGTTAATGTCGAACTCACAGCACTGGCTATTTGTTTTCGAAATAATGTAAATCCCCACAGTCCATCAATGACAGAAATGTTCATCGGTTGAGCGCCAATAGCTGCTGATGCCTGCGCCTCTGGAAACAAGGATAAATTTACTCCCCCATCTTTTTTTCCCGTGCGGTCAATCCGTTCATGATCTCCTGAGTTTCCACTGCCACCTCCCCATCCTCGATCAGACTTGCGACCTGATGTCACAGTCATTGTGTCATGATTGGCTAGAGCCTCTCCATCTCCTCCTTTACTGCCTACGCTCTCTATCGTCTGCATATCACGATCATGGCCCTTTCTATCTCCCTCATTCATCTCTTTCTCCTCTTTCATCAAATAAAAAGCACACAGAATTACTGTATATGCAGACAGAAAAGTAGAATAAAAACAGATTTATCTCAAGTAATAATGATTATCATTATTTATGTAATAATAAACACCATTTAAGATTGGTGATACTGGTTACTAGTTTGGCTAATAATTGCAGGCCGAAAAAATACTACGATAAAAACATTAAAAATCAATAGAATAATTAAAGTCAGAGAAAGGAAAAAGCGCAACATACATAGTGCGCTTCTAAAGAGGGATCTACTGCTATTTTACGAACCTGCCAATCATTATCATCAATAACAGATCATTTACATTAAAATTTATTACTTATTTACCGCCGCAAATGTTTCCGCAATACGTTCAACATTATGATGGTTGACACCCGCCATACAGACTCGGCCATTACCGACCAAATAAACAGCAAATTCTTGGCGCAAGCGATCCACCTGTTTCTGGCTAAAACCGGTATAGCTGAACATCCCTCGCTGTTTCAGAAAATATTCAAAGTTTTTCTCTGGTAATACGGTTTTCAGAGCATCCACCAGCACCGTACGCATTTCCAAAATACGCAAGCGCATATGTTCAACTTCTGTCAACCATTGTGTCTTCAAAGCAGGATCAGTCAGTACTTTCGCCACAACCTGTGCACCAAAATTCGGTGGGCTAGAGTAGACGCGACGCACACCCGCTTTTAGCTGCCCCAAGACCCGCTCTTTGGTCTGTTCATCATCACAAATGACAGATAAGCCACCCACTCGCTCACCATACATAGAAAATATCTTGGAGAAAGAGTTGCTCACCAAACAAGGCAAACCGGCTGTCGCCATAGCACGAATGGCATAAGCATCTTTTTCTATACCATCTGCAAGCCCCTGATAAGCAAGATCAAGGAATGGCAATAATTCCCTCTCTTTAACAATCTGAACAACCTGATCCCATTGATCATAAGTCAGATCTGATCCTGTTGGGTTATGGCAGCAAGGGTGCATCACAATAATGCTTTTTGCCGGTAATTTCCTGAATGTTTCCAGCATTTCATTGAATTTTACCCCTTTAGTCTGTGTATCAAAATAAGGGTAATAGTTCACCTTAATACCAGCCCCCGCAAAAATAGCTGCGTGGTTTTCCCAAGTTGGATCACTGCACCACACTTCTGAATCAGGGAAATAGCGATGCAAAAAATCAGCACCAATTTTAAGGGCACCAGAACCGCCTAATGATTGAATTGTTGCCACTATCCGCTGTTTCAACACCGGATGATCTTTACCAAATAACAGTTCCTGAACCGCAAGACGATAGGATTCCAATCCCTCCATTGGCAAGTAAAGAGAAGCAGTCTGTGACAACGCTCTAAGTTGTTCTTCGGCGGTAGACACTGCTTGCAATTGCGGAGTCACACCCTGTTCATCGTAATACAGCCCAATGCTCAGATTAATTTTTTCCGCACGAGGATCTTTTTTAAATTCTTCAGCCAGCGAAAGAATAGGATCACCAGCATAAGCATCAACATTCTGGAACATCAGGCTCTACTCCTTATCAGTTAGTTATTTAATAAACAATATAACCTACAACATTATTCGTCCAGGTATTCCATTACCACTCTGGAAGTGAGTTTGGTTACCAGCTCATAAGTAATGATACCAGTGCATTCAGCGATCCGTTCCACTGGTAGCACATCTCCCCAGAGCACCACTTCATCACCCACTTTATCTGTCGCATCCGGCCCCAAATCAATAGATATCATATCCATCGAAACACGACCAACAATCGGCACTTCACGGCCATTAACAAATATTGGCGTTCCTGAGGGAGCGCTGCGCGGATAGCCATCACCATAACCGATAGCCACAACGCCAAGATAAGTATCACGTTCACTGACCCAGGTTCCACCATAACCAACCGATTCGCCAGCTTTATGCTTACGAACGGCAATTAAGCTCGACTTTAAGGTCATCGCTGGGATCAGGTTAAAATCCACGGCCGTTTTATCAGACAATGGCGATACACCATACATTATCAGCCCAGGACGCACCCAATCCTGATGGACTTCCGGCCACAACAGGATGCCTCCCGATGCATCAATAGATTTTTCCCCCGGTTTGTCAGCACAGAAAGCCTGAAAACAGGCTATCTGCTGGCAAGTTGTGTCTACAGTTGGTTCATCAGCTCTGCCAAAATGGCTGACAATATTGACGGGCTGCTGTACGTTTTGGCAACAACTTAACCGTTGATAAAATTCCTCGGCATCTTCCGGCCGTACACCTAAACGATGCATCCCGCTATCCAGTTTCATCCATACTTTTACCGGATGAGATAACTTAGCCTGTTCCAGTGCTTCCAACTGTTCAATGCTGTGAACCACAGTTTCAATATGGTTAGCAACCAGTATTGGTAGGTCAGCCGCACCAAAGCATCCTTCCAATAACAGAATCGGTTTGACGATACCACCATGACGCAACGTCAATGCTTCACCAATTCGCGCTACACCGAAACAATCGGCGGCGTCCAGCGTATGTGCTGTTTCCAGTAAACCGTGGCCATAAGCGTTTGCTTTCACAACTGCAATCAGATTGCTTTTAGGGGCGAGCGCCCTTACCCGTTGCAGGTTATGTCGCAGAGCGCGGCGGTCAATAACTGCGGTTGCCGCTTTCATTCTATTCCTTAAATTTATTGATTCTTTGGTAGTTAATACTTATTCGTCGTCATAACTTGGCCCGGCATAGTTATCGAACCGCGACCATTGACCATTAAACGTCAAGCGAACTGTACCGATTGGACCGTTACGCTGCTTACCAAGAATGATTTCAGCCACACCTTTCATGTCGCTGCTCTCATGGTAAACCTCGTCACGATAGATAAACATAATCAGGTCGGCATCCTGCTCAATAGAGCCGGATTCACGTAAATCAGAGTTAACCGGGCGCTTATCTGCCCGTTGTTCAAGGCTACGGTTGAGCTGAGAAAGTGCAACTACCGGCACCTGAAGTTCTTTAGCCAACGCTTTGAGTGAACGGGAAATTTCTGCAATTTCCAAAGTACGGTTATCAGATAAAGACGGAACCCGCATTAATTGCAAGTAGTCGATCATAATGAGGCTCAATCCGCCATTTTCACGGAAAACACGCCGGGCACGGGAACGCACTTCGGTTGGCGTCAGGCCGGAAGAGTCATCAATATACATATTGCGTTTTTCCAGCAATATCCCCATCGTACTGGAGATCCGCGCCCAATCCTCATCATCAAGTTGACCTGTACGGATACGGGTTTGATCCACCCGTGAAAGAGATGCCAGCATACGCATCATGATCTGGTTGCCAGGCATCTCAAGACTGAAGATCAGAACAGGTTTGTCCTGCATCATGGCGGCGTTTTCACACAGGTTCATGGCGAAAGTGGTTTTACCCATAGAAGGACGAGCGGCTACGATGATCAGATCTGATTTTTGTAACCCTGCGGTTTTCTTATCCAGATCCTGATAACCGGTAGAAACACCGGTTACGCCATCATGAGGACGCTGATAGAGTTGCTCAATACGCTCGACGGTTTCCTCAAGGATCCGTTCTATTCCTTTCGGCCCTTCATCTTTGCTGGCACGGTTTTCTGCGATCTGGAATACCCGCGATTCAGCAAGATCCAATAATTCTTCGCTGCTCCTTCCCTGAGGATCGTAACCCGCATCCGCAATTTCATTTGCTACGGCGATCATATCGCGGACAACGGCACGTTCGCGGACAATATCCGCATAAGCATTAATGTTAGCCGCACTTGGCGTATTTTTGGATAATTCGGCCAGATAAGCGAAACCGCCTACATTGCTCAGATCACCACTCTGCTCAAGAGATTCAGATAACGTAATCAGGTCGATGGGATTACCCATCTCCAGCAATCGCTGCATTTCAGAAAAAATACGTCGGTGTGGACGGCTGAAAAAATCATTGCTGGTGACTCGTTCGGAAACATTGTCCCAACGCTCGTTATCCAGCATTAAACCACCTAACACGGATTGCTCCGCTTCTAAAGAGTGTGGCGGAAGCTTCAGGCCTTCCATTTGGCGATCTTTTGGTTCAGCCATTTTGTTGTAAGTTGATTTTTTTCCCGCCATGAATCCCGCAATAATCTACTGATAAACCTGTAACGACGCACGAGTATACGCTATGAAGTGCCTTGAGTAATTACATATAGTTTGTAATTATTCCTGACACATTAAAGCCCGTTTACAATCAGTTCAACTACTACGTGCAAACATTCATTCCTACATTTACGAGGTTGAGTCATGGCAACGCATATCGAATTCTCCGCAACTGGCGGCCCTGAAGTCCTGAAATATTGTGAATTCATACCCGCAGCACTTGCTAAAGATGAAGTACAAGTAGAAAACAGAGCTATTGGGATCAACTATATTGATACTTATATCCGTAGCGGGCTATATCCACCGGCACACCTGCCAAGCGGCTTGGGTACGGAGGCCGCAGGCGTAGTTAGCAAAGTGGGTTCCGCTGTAACCTCCATAAAAGTGGGTGACCGTGTGGTTTATGCGCAATCAACTTTGGGCGCTTACAGTGAAGTGCATAATGTCCCGGAAAGTAAAATTGCTGTTCTGCCGGATTCCATCTCTTTTGAGCAAGCTGCCGCTTCTTTTTTGAAAGGGTTGACGGTTTACTATCTTCTGCGCCGCACCTACAAGATTCAACCAGGCGAACCCTTTTTGTTTCATGCCGCAGCTGGTGGCGTTGGACTGATTGCTTGCCAATGGGCAAAAGCTTTGGGTGCAAAACTTATCGGAACGGTTGGCTCTGATGAGAAAGCACAACGCGCTAAAGATGCTGGTGCATGGCAAGTTATTAACTATAATCGTGAAAATATTGTTGAGCGAGTTTATGAAATAACCAACGGCGAAAAAGTGGGGGTAGTTTATGACTCCGTAGGTAAATCCACCTGGATAAACTCACTGGATTGCCTGAAACGCCACGGTTTGATGGTTAGTTTTGGTAATGCATCTGGGCCAGTTACGGGTGTCGATTTGGGGATTTTAAATCAGAAAGGCTCACTGTTTGTTACCCGCCCTTCTATCGCCGGCTATATTTCGACCCGCGAAGAGTTAGATCAGGCCAGCAAAGAGCTATTCGATCTGATTACCAGCGGCAAAATTAATGTAGATGTCCCAGAAAGCCAGAAATTCCCACTAAGTGAAGCGATAAGAGCGCACCAAACGTTGGAAAGTCGAGCTACTCAAGGATCAAGTTTACTGATCCCTTAACGGTAAAACGAGCGGATATTACATCCGCTCAGTGACCATTGCCAACGCCTGTTCCACAACGGAAATATCTGCACCCGGTTTATGAGCATTTTCACTCAGATGACGACGCCACTGACGTGCGCCCGGAATCCCCTGAAAAATGCCTAAAATATGGCGGGTGATGTGCCCCAGATATGTCCCTTTTGAAAGCTCTTGCTCTATATAAGGATAGAGCGCTCTGACGACTTCAACGGAATTGACTACCGGAAGCGAAGAATCAAATAATTCATGATCGACATGTGCCAGAATAGACGGATTCTGGTACGCTTCACGCCCGACCATAACCCCATCCACATGTTGCAGATGCTGTTTTGCTTCTTCCAGTGATTTTATACCGCCATTGATAGCAATTGTCAGTTGAGGAAAATCTTTTTTCAGTTGATAAACCCGCAGATAATCCAATGGTGGGATCTCACGGTTTTCTTTTGGGCTTAAACCAGAAAGCCAGGCTTTGCGTGCATGAATGGTAAATATATTGCAGCCACTGCGTTGCACAACAGTATCAATAAAATCGCACAGGAATTCGTAACTATCCTGCTCATCAATACCAATACGAGTTTTAACCGTGACCGGCACACTGACCACATCTTGCATTGCTTTAACACAATCTGCTACCAGTTCGGCATCTCTCATCAGGCAAGCGCCAAAACGACCATTTTGCACCCGGTCCGAAGGACAACCTACATTCAGGTTAATTTCATTATAGCCACGTTCCTGAGCGATTTGAGCACAATGTGCTAATGCTTGTGGATCACTTCCACCCAGTTGTAATGCTACTGGGTTTTCTTCTTTGTTGTATGCCAGATAATCGCCTTTACCATGAATAATTGCTCCGGTTGTCACCATTTCTGTATACAACAGCGTTTGCTTAGTCAACAGACGATGAAAATAACGGCAATGACGATCTGTCCAGTCGAGCATCGGGGCAATGGAGAAGCGGCCTTGGAAAAATCTATGTGGAGATTCCTGTATTACTATGTTTTCTATGTGTTTTTCAGTTTCTTTATTTTCGTACATTTTAAGACATTTTAGATTATTTTCGATTTACCGGTACACCATCCAGTACATCTATACAATGGTGTACTGACGCATGAGAGGTGAAGAACGGCCTATTATAACATAATGAAACGTCCTCGCGCCGATGGCGTTATTAGGTATCGTTGCACAGTAGGAATAAAGGAAGGTGGTAAGTATATAAATAGGTTTTCATAATAGTGATACACCCATTTTTACCCTTCCCGATTTTTGCTGTTGTAATGATGCTGCTTCCATGAATACCTTTACATGTTGGAGCCATTGCCACATAAATCGACAACAGTGGTTCCGTGTCACTGTTTCATGCAATGATTGCCATAAGCGTTCAATTTTATTCAACCAGGGGAATAAACGGGTAAAAACAAAAGGTTAACTTTAGGATTTTTCGCCAGCCAAGCCATGACTTTCCCGCTTTTATGAATACTATAGTTATCTAAAATCAAAGTGATTGTCTTAGCACGATGATGTTGACGATTAAGTTCATCTAACATTTTGATAAATAAGTCAGAGTTCTTTCTCAAGCCACTGACATAAGTGATTTCTTTCGTTTGCGCATTCAGGCAGCCCGCTAGGGAGTGTTTTTCATTTTTTCCGGGGGTCACAACACGCTTTTGCTGCCCCTTGAAACACCAGTCTGCCCCGATTTTTGGGTTAAGATTGATATCCACTTCATCCTCATAAAAAACAGGATGTTGCTCTGAGGCATTGGACAAGGCTTCAGCGATTTTTGCCATTTTTTCATTGTGCTCCGGATCAGGTAACTTGACGGTGGGAGCGGCTCTGCGCCAGACAATGCCTGTTCGGCAAAAATAGCGATAGCGTGTACTTCGAGAGAGAGATGAATTGAGTAATTCATTGATATTACAAGTAATAATCTCAAGACTCCAGCGTGAGCGAAGATACCCCAAATGTTGGGGAGAGTGCTGTAATAAGAAAGAAACGACAGCGAGAAGCGGGGTTAAATCCCAGATAGCAGGCCTTCCCGCCGGTAAACTTTTCAACCCTTCCAGCCCATATAATGTAAACCAATTGACCCAACGATTAACCGAGGAACGTGAGGCACAAAGCCATTTAGCGGTTTGGGTGACGGATTTGCCTTCATCCAGCATCAATATGGCCATTAACCTGCGGGCATAATTTTTATCCTGTGTTTTCTGGATAATTTTTTTCATCTGGTGTCGTTCATTTCGGGGTATCGATGCTATGATAGGCATAACTCAGTCCGTTTGGTGATTTGTGATTTTTGACGATTGATCAGATCGTCAAAATCGGACTGAGTTCCCTCCAGTGATCTACTCTTTTGAAATCTTATTTAAATAACTGCTGGGAAAGAGCTTTAATATCCGTTTATTCGGGTAATATTATTTTACGTGCGATTTCTTTTCAACTTTGGATTAATGGTTAATGATTTTCGATTAAATGCTATTAATGGTTATTTTTAAAAATGGTATTTATTGCGTTAAATCCGATTTTGATATAAAAGGTTTAATGCTTTGGCATTCGCGTTTTTAAATGATGATAACAGTTAACCTGTTATCGGAAGCCATTTTTTTACTCGATGGATTTAATGAGTATAAAGTTTTAACCGTCGTTTTTATCCCTTTTAACATCTGCTTTTTGTTAAGTTTAATCATAATCGGATATCGTGTTTTATGTTTAACGAACGTGGATTATATTCATTTTTTATCTTTTCTGATGCGGTTAAATAACTGATGGTAAAACGCTTTAATATCCGTTTATTCGGGTAATGTTATTTTACGTGCGATTTCTTTTCAACTTTGGATTAATAGTTAATGATTTTCGATTAAATGCTATTAATGGTTATTTTGAAAGGTGGCATTTATTGCGTTAAATCCGTTTTTGATATAAAAGTTTTAATGCTTTTGTATTCGTGTTTTTAAATGATTATGACAGTTAACCTGTTATCGGAAGTCGTTTTTTTATTCGATGGATTTAATGGGTATAAAGTTTTAACCGTCGTTTTTACCCATTTTAACATCTGCTTTTTGTTAAGTTTAATCATAATCGGATATCGTGCTTTATGTTTAACGAACGCGGATTATATTCGCTTTTTATCTTTTTTGATGCTGTTAAATAACTGGAGAGAAAGCGCTTTAATATCCGTTTATTCAGGTAATGTTATTTTACATGCGATTTCTTTTCAACTTTGGATTAACGGTTAATGATTTTCGATTAAATACTATTAATGGTTATTTTGAAAGGTTGCATTTATTAAGTTAAATCCGTTTTTGATATAAAAAGTTTAATGCTTTAGTATTCGCGCTTTTAAATGATGATGACCGTTAACCTGCTATCGGAAGTTGTTTTTTTACTCGATGGATTTAATGGGTATAAAGTTTTAATCGTTGTTTTTATCCTTTTTAACACCTGATTTTTATCAGGTTTAATCATCATCGGATTACGTTTAATGAACGTTAATCATATCCACTTTTTATCTTTATTGGCGCTGTTAAATAACCGGCGAGAAAATGCTTTAATACTCATTTATTCGGATAATATCCTTTTATGTACGGGTTTCTTTTCAACTCGCTATTAACGGTTAATGATTTTCGATTAAATGCTATTAATTGTTGTTTTTAAAGGTGGCATTTATTAAGTTAAATCCGCTTTTGATATAAAAGGTTTAATGCTTTGGTATTCGCGTTTTTAAATGATGATGACAGTTAACCTGTTATCGAAAGTCGTTTTTTTACTCGATGGATTTAATTAGTATAAAGTTTTAACCGTTGTTTTTACCCCTTTTAACACCTGCTTTTTGTTAAATTTAATCATCATCGGATATCGTGTTTTATGTTTAATGAATGCGGATCATATTCATTTTTTATCTTTTCTGATGCTGTTAAATAACTGGCGAGAAAGCGCTTTAATATCCATTTATTCTGGTAATATTATTTTACGTGTGATTTCTTTTCAATTTTGGATTTAATTAGCATAAAGTTTTAACCGTTTTTTATCCCTTTTAACACCTGCTTTTTTTTAAGTTTAATCATCATTAGATATCGTGTTTTATGTTTAACGAACGTGGATTATATTCACTTTTTATCTTTTCTGATGCTGTTAAATAACTGCTGGGAAAGCGCTTTAATATCCGTTTATTCGGGTGATGTTATTTTGCGTGCGATTTCTTTTCAATTTTGGATTAATGGTTAATGATTTTCGATTAAATGCTATTAATGGTTATTTTTAAAAATGGTATTTATTGCGTTAAATCCGTTTTTGATATAAAAGATTTAATACGGCGGCATTCGCATTTTTAAATGATGATGACAGTTAACCTGTTATCGGAAGTCGTTTTTTTACTCTATGGATTTAATGAGTATAAAGTTTTAACCGTTATTTTTATCCCTTTTAACACCTGCTTTTTGTTAAGTTTAATCATCATCGGATATCGTGTTTTATGTTTAACGAACGTGGATTATATTCACTTTTTATCTTTTCTGATGCTGTTAAATAACTGGCGAGAAAGCACTTTAATATCCATTTATTCGGGTAATGTTATTTTACGTGCGATTTCTTTTCAACTTTGGATTAATGGTTAATGATTTTAGATTAAATGCCATTAATGGTTATTTTTAAAAGTTACATTTATTGCGTTAAATCCGCTTTTGATATAAAAGGTTTAATGCTTTGGCATTCGCGTTTTTAAATGATTATAACAGTTAACCTGTTATCGGAAATCGTTTTTTTACTTGATGGATTTAATGAACATAAAGCTTTAATCGTTGTTTTTATCCCTTTTAACACCTGCTTTTTGTTAAGTTTAATCATCATCGGATATCGTGTTTTATGTTTAACGAATGCGGATTATATACAGAATGAACTTCAAGATGCTTGAACCTCCAGACATAAAATCATTTAAATTCAACAGTATAATTGTTTTTCAAACATGCGCCTTGAAGTGTTTTGAGTATATTCACTTTTTATCTTTTCTGATGCTGTTAAATAACTAATGGAAAAGCGATTTAATATCCGTTTATTCGGGTGATGTTATTTTACGTTCGATTTATTTTCAATTTTTGATTTAATGAGTATAAAGTTTTAACCGTTTTTTTACTCCTTTTAACACTTACTTTTTATTAAGTTTAATCATCATCAGATATCGTGTTTTATGTTTAACGAACGTGGATTATATTCATTTTTTATCTTTTCTGATGCTGTTAAATAACTGGCGAGAAAGCGCTTTAATATCCGTTTATTCGGGTAATGTTATTTTACGTGCGATTTCTTTTCAACTTTTTATTAATGGTTAATGATTTTCGATTAAATGCTATTAATGGTTATTTTTAAAAGTGGCATTTATTGCGTTAAATCCGCTTTTGATATAAAAGGTTTAATGCTTTGGTATTCGCACTTTTAAATGATGATGACAGTTAACCTGTTATCGGAAGTCGTTTTTTTACTCGATGGATTTAATGGGTATAAAGTTTTAACCGTTGTTTTTACCCCTTTTATACACCTGATTTTTGTTAAGTTTAATCATCATCAGATATCGTGTTTTATGTTTAACGAACGTGGATTATATTCACTTTTTATCTTTCCTGACGTTGTTAAATAACCAACGATAAAACGTTTGATACCCATCTGTGGATAATATTCTTTTACGTACATCTTAATCGGTACGGGTAATTTCCGTCAGCTGTCCGCTCAGGTTATAGCCCAGAGTCAGCACCGGCCCGTCACTGGTGAATAAATGGATACCGTTCCCCCGAATTGTGCATCCTTATCCTTTGCAGCGCTTTTACGCCAAACACCCGAGGTAGGAGCCGGATGCGTTAGTAGCGCACGTCCGGATCTGTGCGGGGGGGAGCCGGTAACGGCTATTCCTACCGCGACCACCCATAAGATGACGATAGCCATTGAACATTTGCAGGATATTCAGTTAACCCACATTGAGGCGCTGGCCTTGGCCCAACTGGTGAAGCGGCTGAACTGGTCAGAGATACGGGCGTGCGCGGTGAATGACGAGGAAGCGTATCAGATCAAAGATGCGATCTCTAAGCTCCAATCTGCGTTGGCTTACTGTGGGTATGCGCCACGGTAGATCATCAGAAAGCCGGAAGATCACGGGGGATCTTTCCGGCTCATATCTCATATAATTAAAACTCCATAAAAGCATCATTTTCAAAATAAAAAATAAATGCCTTCAATAGATCATTAAGAGATGGATTGTCTAACTGGGCCTTAGTATTAGCTACTACTTCTTCAATTGTTCCTCCATCTAAAACTTCAATCCACCCGTTTTCTTTTACCTGTTTAGGTAAATAATCATCAGAATCAGGTGGAAAATCAGCACTACTCAGAGAAAAAACTCCTTCTGTTTCTAACGTCCAACTATTTTGATCTGGAGGTAAGCAAAACCACTCGCTGGAATTATTTTCTGGGGTCGATAATACATCAGCAATAGAAACTAACTTCATAAACTACCTCATTATTTATAGTCCACCACATTTTCCACTACCTAACTTTTTAAATCCTCCTTCCTGATTTGGATGAAGGCTTTTCTGTACAGCGCCTGGCGCTTGATGTTGAGATCTTGGAATAAGTTCTATCTTAGTTGGATTTTGAGCATTATGGTGCCATGAATGATTAGGCGGGCTAGTACGTTCAAATCCACCTTTTGGACCTGGCTGCACATGCGCTACAACTTCAGGTGGTAACGATTTAGCTAAACGTGGATCTTTTTGTATTGCTTCATACAGTTGTTTATTTGCATTATTAAAATGCTTAGGTCTGCTACTTGAATGTAAATCTGTGGGAATATCTGTTTGATACCACACACTATAATTTGGACTGGATAAAGGTCTACCAGTAGCATCAAAGCCAGTTAAGCCTAAAGGGTCAACCCATCCAGTCGGATTATGCACGTAACTGTAAGGATTTAGTCCGCCAGCTAACCCGATCGGGTCAGTACTAAGATAACAACACCCTTCCGGCAAATAATACCTGAACCGGTTATAGAATAAACCACTTTCCTCATCAAAAATTTGCCCGGCAAATCGCAGGCCCGGATCCAGTTGCGGGTTCTCACCCTGCTCTGTCAGCGGCAGACCGTACAGCGATTGTCTCGGCTGCCGCCACACCCGTTTGCCTGCCGGGTCAAACAGCGCCAGCGGTTCACCCGTCGGCGCACTCACCGCATACTGGGTCTGGATGTCGCCCACCACCAGGTCCACCCGGTTGTCCAGAT
>NZ_PUJU01000030.1 GCF_011189505.1 Photorhabdus tasmaniensis | reverse complement strand
GATAGAACAACATCGGAATGACCAGCGGTAATTTTTCATGCCCCTGCTCCAGATGCCGTTGCATGGCTGAAATACTGTAACGCATCAACCGGAATGCCATCATCTTATCCGGGGAACTCTGGTGTTCAATCACGCAATACACATAACCTTCACCCTGCACCGTTTTCAATGAATACAAAATGTCGGAATAATGCGCCCGCAGATTGTCTTCAATAAACGATCCGGACTCCAACCGCAGTGTATCCAGATCACAAACGGCCCGTAATGTCGCGGGCAAATGTATCTCCAGAAAGTCTCTGGCCGTATCAATATGACCTAAAAACTGTTTAAAAACAGCGTCATGTAGCATTGGTGTATTTTTTCTCTTCATCGGCGAATGGTAGCATATTTTCTTTTATATTGAAGAAATATTAAGCAAGAAATCGAGCGGACTGTGATGTTTTGAATGTTCTTTGACAAAAACGTAGATCGCATCTCAGAGACTTTAATTTCCTTCTTAAGCAAAGTTCAGGTTAAAATAGCAAATTGTTGAAAACTGCTAAAGTCTGGCTTAAATAATTCGTTCCAATACTCATATCCCATTGGAGAATTCTGCATAAACAAAGGCCAGTTATGATAAATAATCCCATCGGCGGTATCTTTTAAATCAGGTCTCTGTCCAGCAGACTGAATAATAATTTGTGTTTTCAAAGTAGGATTCCCGGTAAATGTAATCTGTAAAATTTATAAAAATCTCATAGTTAAACATAACAGCAAGAACCTTATAACCAAGCAGTCAATAAACCAGAGGTTATTAAGGCAATAATGATTAACAACTTTAAATTATATGAAAAAAATTTTATACTTATAATGAATTAAGTAAAGAGATAATGAAAATTCGATTCAATTAACTCCATAACAATGAAGTCAACAAGAAATTTTATATTAATATAAAATTAACTACAATAACTTATTATTCAATAAATCATACAACATCAACTTAGTTATATGATTAAATCGTACACCTTAGTCTTCTACGTCATTGATCTAATGATAATTAAATGAAATTTATATTTTTAACGGATATTCATGGAGTTTCAGAGCACATAAAATTAATTGCAAAACGTTTAGGTGGTGATGTGTCAATCATTTCCCCTTATGAAAAAGAAAATGAAACGTCAAATAATCAAGAAGCGATGTACGAATATTTTCATAGCGTTTCATCAATAGATGAATATACATACAAAGTAAGGGATGCCCTTACATACATCAATACTCCAGTGATACTGGTTGGATTCAGTATCGGCGCGACTGTAGCATGGCGACTTTCTAATGACAGAAATTTACCAGTTCAGAATTTTATTTGCATCTTTGGTTCACGTATCCGCGATTACCTGGATGTGAAACCAGTAAAATCGACATCGTTGTTTTTCTCCAACGATGAAAAATACTTTATCGACAAGTTAAAATGCGCCGACAGAATAACCGTAGAGTTGGTAGATTGCGCACACTCAGAAATATCAAACCCCAATGGTTGTAATATTGCCATTGGGTTAATAAACAAAGCATTTTTACAACTCACTTCCCAATACAAAAACTCGAAAAAATCCTGCCCAACAGATCATCAGAGGTAAACTCACCGGTGATCTCGCTCAGTGCCTGTTGTGCCAAACGTAGCTCTTCCGCCAGCAATTCACCTGAACGGGCAACCACCAGCTGTTCATAGCCTTGTTGTAGATGCTCTGCCGCAGTATTTAATGCCTGTAAATGGCGACGACGGGCCAGAAAGCCACCTTCCGTATTGCTGTTGAAACCCATCGTTTCTTTCAAATGATCGCGCAGTAAATCTATTCCTTCACCACTACGGGCAGAAAGACGGATTAGTGAGTAACCACTTACTTTAGTAATATCCACCTTTTCATCTGTCATATCCGTTTTATTACGAACGACGGTGATAGGAAGTGATTCAGGCAGACGAGCCATAAATTCAGGCCAGATTTCCACCGGCTCAGCCGCATCGGTTGTCGTACTGTCCACCATAAACAGTACACGATCAGCCTGTTCAATCTCCTGCCATGCACGCTCAATACCAATACGTTCCACTTCGTCACTGGCTTCACGCAGCCCCGCAGTATCAATGATATGTAACGGCATACCGTCAATATGGATATGTTCACGCAACACATCACGGGTCGTGCCCGCAATATCGGTCACAATTGCCGCTTCACGGCCTGCCAGTGCATTAAGCAGACTGGATTTCCCTGCATTAGGGCGACCAGCGATAACGACTTTCATCCCCTCACGCAAAAGGCTACCTTGGCGAGCCTGAGAACGTACGCGCTCAAGTTCAACCATCACTTCATCCAGATTGGCTTCGATTTTTCCATCAGAAAGAAAGTCGATCTCTTCATCTGGAAAATCAATAGCGGCTTCCACATAGATCCGCAAGTGAGTAAGTGCTTCCACCATCTGATGAATCTGATCGGAAAAGGCACCCTGTAAGGAATTCAGCGCAGAACGAGCAGCTTGCTCCGAACTGGCATCAATCAGGTCAGCAATGGCCTCCGCCTGAGCCAGATCCAGTTTGTCATTAAGAAAAGCACGCTCAGAAAATTCACCCGGATTAGCGATTCGCACACCAGGCAAAGTCAGAATACGTTTCAGCAGTAAATCGAGAATAACCGGCCCGCCATGTCCCTGAAGCTCCAGTACATCTTCCCCGGTAAAGGAGTTGGGACTAGGAAAATAAAGAGCAATCCCCTGATCAAGCACACTGCCATCTGCATCACGAAATGGCAGATAATCTACATAACGGGGTTTGGGTAATTTCCCTAATACCACCTCAGCCACTTGTGCTGCTTTCTGGCCGGAAACGCGTAAAATGCCAACACCACCCCGTCCTGGTGGGGTAGCCTGAGCGACAATCGTATCAGTGGTATTCATGGTTATCTCTCTTTTGCTTTTTAGCTCAAATAGTTAAGGCGGCCAATGACCGCCTTTTCTGTTATAACTGCCAGAACGCGTTCTGACTAAAGCTATATTTTATTTCGCAGGCTTTTTCTCGCGGCTATGCAGACCACGTTTTTCCAGCCCACGATAAATCAGTTGCTGCTGAATAATGGTCACCAGGTTACTGACGATATAGTACAGAACCAGACCTGACGGGAACCACAGGAAGAAGATGGTGAACATGACAGGCATGTAGGTCATAATCTTCTGCTGCATCGGGTCAGTGATTGTTGTCGGCGACATTTTCTGGATGACGAACATGGTCACACCCATCAGCAATGGCAGGATGTAATAAGGATCCTGTGCAGACAAGTCATTAATCCAGCCAGCGAACGGTGCATGACGCAATTCAACAGAACCCATCAGCATGTAATACAGAGCAAGAAAGATTGGCATCTGGATCAACAGAGGCAAACAACCACCCAGTGGGTTCACTTTCTCCGTTTTATACAACGCCATCATTTCCTGGCTCATGCGCTGTTTATCATCACCAATACGCTCACGCATAGCCGCTAATTTAGGCTGCAACAGGCGCATTTTCGCCATTGAAGTATATTGCGCTTTGGTCAGCGGGTACATGATACCACGCACGATAAAGGTAATAACGATAATGGAGAAGCCCCAGTTACCGATGAAACCATGCAAGAATTTCAACAACTTAAATAACGGCTGAGAAATAAACCACAACCAGCCATAGTCCACGGACAGATCCAGATGAGGTGCTACAGCAGCCATTTCATCTTGAATTTCCGGGCCAATCCACAGCGTAGAAGCGATCGTTTTTTCACTATTAGCGGCAACAGAGATTGGCGCACTTTTATAACCAATCGCAGCCATCTCTTTACCTAATGCGGCAGTATAGAAAGTGCTGGTTTCATTAGCAGCGGGCACCCAGGCCGTAGCAAAATATTGCTGTAACATTGCAATCCAACCGCCTTTAGTGGTGACGGATAACGGTTCACTTTCAATATCGCTAAAGCTGTATTTTTTATATTTAGTTTCGTCTGAAGAATAAGCCGCACCACGGTAAGTATGCAATGCAAAGTTATTGCTGCCGGTATCACGATGTTTTGGCAATTCAACATTCTGTTTCAGTTGACCAAAAAAGGTCATCTGCAACGGGTTTTCTGTCGTGTTATGAATGCGATAATCCACACTAATCGCGTATGCACCACGTTTTAAAACAAATGTTTTGACATAAACAACGCCATCTTTAGCGACGAAATTCATTGGGATACGTAATTCATCCTGCCCATCCGCCAATACATAGCTATCCTGTGCTGCGGTATACAGCGGGCGCTCACTATTTGCCGGGTTATCCGGGCCATCTTTACCCGTCAACCCACTTTGTGCCTGATAAGTGAAAGCAGATGTTGTTTCCAGTAATTTAAATGGGTTGCTTGAACCCAGGGTATCAGGATGGGCTAACAAGTCAGCCTCTTCAATATCACCGCCACGAGTATTGATGGTCAAAGAGAGCACATCAGTTTTAACCGTGATCAGTTTACCTTTTCCACTGCCTGGCACTGCCTGATTCTCACTGCTAGGCATATCCGTTTGTTGCGTGGCCTGTACTGTAGTTGGTTGCGGATTTTTATCTGCTTCCCATGCTTGCCAGACCAAGAAAGAAACGAACAGCAAAGCGATGAGAAGAAGATTACGTTGCGAATCCATCGTTAGTGTTCTCTGTTATCGTTGTTTTTTTCAGGTGGGACAGGATCATCACCACCTTCGTGTAAAGGATGGCATTTTAATATGCGTTTCACCGTTAACCAACCGCCTTTTATCATCCCAAACCTGCGCAGCGCCTCAATTCCATATTGAGAACACGTAGGATTGAAACGACAACGAGGTCCCAGCAGTGGACTTATCACTAACTGGTATCCTCGGATTAATGCGATCAGGAAGCGCGAGCCAAGCGACAGTGACGACGCCATAATTTACCCAAAGCTTCCGTTAACTCACGGTTATCAAGCTCAGCAACCCCTTTCTTAACCAATACCACAAAATCCATAGGAGGCAAATTATGTTGGTTCAAACGAAAACTCTCACGGGCCAACCTCTTAATCCGGTTACGCTCATGAGCACGTTTAACATTTTTTTTGGCTATAGTAAGACCGATACGGGGATGCCCCAGCTCATTAAGGCGACCAAGGATAGTAATCTCTGGTGAACTTGCCCGTTGGGGTTGCTGGAAAACATAAGTGAAATTCTTGGGAGTTAACAAGCGTAACTCCCTCGGAAAAGCGAGCGTAACCACTAGATGGTTAGCTTTATTACTTAGAAACGGTCAGACGAGCACGGCCTTTTGCACGACGGCGAGCCAGAACCTGACGACCATTTTTGGTGGCCATACGAGTGCGGAAGCCGTGAGAACGGTTACGCTTCAGTACGGACGGTTGGAAAGTGCGTTTCATAGCGATTTCTACCTAACTTAAAATTATTACTGATTCAGTAAACGCGTTGGCAACCAGTGAGAAGTAGACACCGATGCCTCAATCGCAACATCAATATAAAGAAGCGGGATTGTAATAAAATGTACAGCTATGAGTCAATTGGCATGACACAAGCCGGCCGGCTTTTCTACTGAGTTGAATGTTTACCAACAACCTGCCCGTGCTTACACCGGAACCCCTCACCAGCTACTACCGGCAAAAAACTCTGGCATTGCACGCAGGGTGCAATATTATACGGACTGTTGAGCAAAGCGCAATGATCACCCGTTGATCTTCGTTTTCTATTATGATCATAGGTCCGGTTTTGTCTTAAATATCGGCTTATCCTCGATCTTTGTTTGATATATGCCATAACCACATTAAAGCACCTTTTACAGCCCTTTATTTCACAGGCAATTTTAACCTGTGGATAAAAAGCGCTTAAACTGTGTAAAAGAATGAAGATCTATATCGTCTTTTGCGCTATGATCGCAGGTCATGATCTGGATCTTATCTGCGGATCATGGGTGAGCGATGACATTAAAAATCGCCATAAACATGACAATTGATCCTTCCCTGCCTTGAAGGAATCGTTGTTTTGTACCCAATATTAATGAGCTAACCACTCCGATTTCTTTAATTGTTAATTGGCCTTGTTTTAGGGGAGTCCGCCGTGTCACTTTCGCTTTGGCAGCAATGTCTTGCCCGATTGCAGGATGAGTTACCTGCCACAGAATTCAGTATGTGGATACGCCCCCTTCAGGCCGAGCTAAGTGGTAACACTCTGGCACTTTATGCCCCAAATCGGTTTGTTCTGGATTGGGTAAGAGAAAAGTATATCAACAATATCAATGGGTTGTTGAATGACTTTTGTGGAGCAGAAGTACCGTTATTACGTTTCGAAGTTGGCAATAAACCTGTTTCCCAAAACGACAGCCGACCACAGAGGGTTGTTGCTCATACACCGGTTACACCTGCACCACAGAGCGCCTCAGTACGTCCCAGTTGGGATAACTCTGCGGTACAACCAGAGCTGTCTTACCGCTCTAATGTTAATCCCAAACATAATTTTGATAACTTTGTTGAAGGTAAATCCAACCAGCTTGCCCGCGCTGCCGCAAGACAGGTAGCCGATAACCCCGGTGGTGCCTACAATCCACTATTCCTTTATGGTGGTACAGGTTTGGGTAAAACCCACTTATTACATGCCGTAGGTAACAGTATTATGGCACGTAAGGCAAACGCCAAGGTGGTTTATATGCATTCTGAACGTTTTGTTCAGGATATGGTCAAAGCATTACAAAACAATGCAATAGAAGAGTTCAAACGCTATTACCGCTCTGTCGATGCGTTACTGATCGATGATATTCAGTTTTTTGCCAATAAAGAGCGTTCTCAGGAAGAGTTCTTTCATACGTTCAATGCATTACTGGAAGGTAATCAACAGATTATTCTAACATCAGATCGCTATCCAAAAGAGATCAATGGGGTAGAAGATCGGTTAAAATCCCGTTTTGGCTGGGGGCTAACCGTTGCTATTGAACCACCGGAACTGGAAACCCGTGTCGCTATTTTGATGAAAAAAGCGGACGAAAACGAAATCCAGTTGCCAGGAGAAGTCGCTTTCTTTATAGCCAAACGCCTGCGTTCTAATGTCCGCGAGCTTGAAGGCGCATTGAACAGGGTAATAGCGAATGCCAATTTTACCGGCCGAGCGATTACTATTGATTTTGTACGTGAAGCATTACGTGACTTGTTAGCACTGCAAGAAAAACTGGTTACCATTGATAATATTCAGAAAACAGTCGCTGAGTATTATAAAATCAAGGTGGCTGATTTACTTTCCAAACGGCGTTCCCGTTCCGTTGCCCGACCAAGGCAAATGGCAATGGCGCTGGCGAAAGAGTTAACCAATCACAGCTTGCCTGAAATCGGGGATGCCTTTGGTGGACGTGACCACACAACCGTGCTGCACGCTTGTCGTAAAATCGAGCAACTGCGCGAAGAAAGTCATGACATCAAAGAGGATTTTTCTAACTTAATCAGAACATTGTCTTCCTAGCGCTATGAAATTTATCATCGAACGTGAGCAATTGTTAAAACCTCTGCAACAGGTCAGCAGCCCACTGGGCGGGCGCCCTACTCTGCCGATTCTGGGTAATTTATTATTACAGGTCACAGAAGGTTCTCTACTGTTGACCGGCACAGATTTAGAAATGGAAATGATGGCGCGTGTCGCGCTTTCATTGCCACACGAAGCAGGTGCAACCACTGTACCGGCACGTAAATTCTTTGATATCTGGCGCGGTTTGCCGGATGGTGCCGAAATCAGTGTGGAACTGGATGGAGACCGCCTGCTGGTACGCTCCGGCCGCAGTCGTTTTTCGCTTTCTACATTGCCCGCTGCTGATTTTCCAAATCTTGACGACTGGCAAAGTGAAGTGGAGTTTTCGCTGCCACAAGCCACACTGAAACGTCTTATTGAATCGACGCAGTTCTCAATGGCTCATCAGGACGTCCGCTATTACCTCAACGGTATGTTGTTTGAAACCGAAGGCGAAGAACTGCGGACAGTGGCAACGGATGGTCACCGTCTGGCAGTCTGCTCTATGGGAATTGGTCAAAATCTGCCTTCCCATTCGGTGATCGTGCCACGTAAAGGCGTGATTGAGCTGATGAGATTACTGGATGGCGGCGATACGCCGTTACAGTTACAAATCGGCAGTAACAATATTCGTGCCCACGTTGGCGACTTTATTTTCACCTCTAAACTGGTCGATGGGCGTTTCCCTGATTATCGTCGCGTATTACCGAAAAGCCCGGATAAAACCCTGGAAGCCAGTTGCGATATGCTGAAACAGGCTTTTTCACGTGCGGCAATTCTCTCTAATGAGAAATTCCGCGGAGTTCGCCTCTATTTTAGTGAGAACCAGCTAAAAATCACAGCAAATAACCCTGAACAGGAAGAAGCCGAAGAGATTGTCGATGTCAGCTATCAAGGTACTGAAATGGAAATAGGTTTTAATGTCAGTTATGTTCTGGACGTACTCAACACATTAAGATGTGAAGAGGTTCGTTTACTGCTGACCGACGCTATTTCCAGTGTTCAGATAGAAGACTGTGCCAACCACAATGCGGCTTATGTCGTGATGCCAATGCGCCTGTAACAGGATTTACATTTCAGGTATATGACTCTTACGCGTTTACTTATCCGCGATTTTCGTAATATCGCCGCCGCAGATTTGCCTCTGGCTACCGGATTTAATTTTCTGGTTGGTTCTAATGGCAGCGGCAAAACCAGTGTACTGGAAGCGATTTATACTCTGGGTCACGGGCGCTCTTTCCGCAGCATTCAGGCTGGGCGAGTCATCCGCCATAACTGTGATGAATTTGTTTTGCATGGACGACTAGGACAACAGAAGAATGAACGGGAACTATCTATCGGTCTGAGCAAAAACCGTCATGGCGATAGCAAAGTTAGAATTGATGGCAATGATGGCGGTAAAATTTCAGAACTCGCCAAGATGCTGCCTATGCAGCTTATTACCCCGGAAGGATTCACCCTGTTAAATGGCGGGCCAAAGTATCGCCGGGCCTTTATTGACTGGGGTTGTTTCCACAATGAGCCACGTTTTTTTTCTGCCTGGGTAAACTTGAAACGACTGCTTAAACAACGCAATGCAGCACTGCGACAAGTTACTCGCTACAGCCAGATACGGCCCTGGGATCAAGAACTAGCGCCCCTGGCTAATCAGATAAACCAGTGGAGAACTGAATATGTTACAAACATCACTCAGGATATTGCTGATACCTGTAAACAGTTCTTACCCGAATTTATATTGAGTTTCTCTTTCCAACAGGGATGGGACAAAGAGAGTGATTACGCTGAATTACTGGAACGCCAGTTTGAGCGTGACAGAGTATTAACCTACACGGCTTCCGGCCCGCATAAGGCAGATCTGCGCATCCGTGCGGAAGGAACGCCAGTAGAAGATATGTTATCCCGCGGTCAATTAAAATTGCTGATGTGTGCACTGCGGCTAGCACAGGGTGAATATTTCACCCGACAGAGCGGACAACAATGTCTGTATCTGCTTGATGATTTTGCCTCCGAACTGGATGCCGGCCGTCGTCAGTTACTGGCCGAACGTCTAAAATCCACGCAAGCTCAGGTCTTTGTTAGTGCGATAAGCCCTGGTCAGGTAACCGATATGCTTGATGGAAATAGCAGGATGTTTCGCGTGGAAAATGGCAAAATAGAGGTTCAACCACAGGATTAAAAATGAGCGAGAAACGTTGATGTCGAATACATATGACTCCTCAAGTATCAAGGTATTAAAAGGGCTGGATGCGGTTCGTAAACGTCCGGGCATGTATATCGGTGATACAGACGATGGTACCGGCTTACACCACATGGTCTTCGAGGTTGTCGACAACGCTATCGACGAAGCCCTCGCAGGCCACTGTAGTGAAGTTATCGTCACTATCCATGCTGATAACTCTGTCTCCGTACAGGATGATGGCCGCGGTATCCCTACCGGTATACACGAAGAAGAAGGTGTTTCAGCAGCCGAAGTTATTATGACGGTGCTGCACGCGGGGGGGAAATTCGATGATAACTCTTATAAAGTTTCCGGCGGCTTGCACGGCGTAGGGGTTTCTGTTGTTAACGCCTTGTCTGAAAAGCTGGAACTGGTTATCCGCCGTGATGGCAAAGTTCATGAACAGACTTATCACCTTGGTGTGCCGCAAAGCCCACTAAAAGTTGTCGGTGAAACCGAACAGACTGGTACTCGTGTCCGCTTTTGGCCGAGCATGGATACTTTCAGTAACAACACTGAATTCCAGCACGACATTCTGGCTAAACGTCTGCGTGAACTGTCCTTTCTGAATTCAGGTGTATCTATCCGCCTGCTTGATAAGCGCACCAATATTGAAGATCACTTCCATTATGAAGGTGGTATTAAAGCGTTTGTTGAATTCTTAAATAAAAACAAAACACCAATCCATCCCAATGTTTTCTATTTTTCAACAGAAAAAGATAGCATCGGTGTTGAAGTTGCCTTGCAGTGGAACGATGGTTTCCAGGAAAATATTTACTGCTTTACCAACAACATCCCGCAACGTGATGGCGGTACTCACTTAGTGGGTTTCCGTACCGCAATGACCCGTACCCTCAACAGCTATATGGACAAAGAAGGGTATAACAAGAAATCTAAAGTCAGTGCCACCGGTGATGATGCCCGTGAGGGTTTGGTCGCGGTTATTTCCGTTAAAGTCCCTGATCCAAAATTCTCTTCTCAGACCAAAGACAAACTGGTTTCTTCCGAAGTGAAAACAGCAGTTGAAACACTGATGAACGAGAAGCTGGTGGAATACCTGCTGGAAAATCCAAATGACGCCAAAACCGTCGTCGGCAAAATTATCGACGCGGCCCGCGCTCGTGAAGCAGCTCGTAAAGCACGCGAAATGACACGTCGCAAAGGAGCGCTTGATCTGGCCGGTCTGCCTGGCAAACTGGCAGATTGCCAGGAGCGTGACCCTGCGCTGTCCGAACTCTACTTAGTGGAAGGGGACTCTGCGGGCGGTTCCGCAAAACAGGGGCGTAACCGTAAAAATCAGGCAATCTTGCCACTGAAAGGTAAAATCCTGAACGTTGAAAAAGCGCGTTTCGATAAGATGCTCTCTTCTCAGGAAGTCGCAACCTTGATCACTGCGTTAGGTTGCGGTATTGGCCGTGACGAATACAACCCGGATAAGCTGCGTTATCACAGTATTATCATCATGACGGATGCGGATGTCGATGGTTCTCATATCCGTACTCTGTTGCTGACTTTCTTCTATCGTCAAATGCCAGAAATCATTGAACGTGGTCATGTATTTATTGCGCAACCGCCACTGTATAAAGTGAAAAAAGGCAAACAAGAACAATACATTAAAGATGATGAAGCGATGGATGAGTACCAACTGTCCATTGCATTGGATGGCGCATCACTTTACACCAGCAAACACGCCCCAGCCCTGAAAGGGGAACCACTGGAAAAACTGGTGACAGAATTCAATGGCGTGCAGAAAATCATTAAACGTATGGAGCGCCTGTACCCACTAAGTTTATTAAACAATCTGATTTATCATCCAAAGCTAACCGAAGAAAAGCTGTCTGATAAGGTCAAAGTTGAAGAATGGATTAAAACGTTGGTCACTCGTCTGAATGACCGTGAACAAAACAGCAGCAGCTACAACTATCGCCTCCATGAAAATCGTGAGCGCCAAATGCACGAACCCGTTCTGTGTGTTCGTACACATGGTGTTGATACTGACTATCTACTGGACTTCGATTTTGTCCACGGTGGTGAATACCATCGTATTACCCAATTGGGCGACAAACTTGCCAATTTGATCGAAGAAGACGCTTATATTGAGCGTGGTGAACGCCGCCAACCTGTCTCTGATTTTGAGCAGGCTCTGAACTGGTTAACCAAAGAGTCACGTCGTGGTCTGTCCATACAACGTTACAAAGGTCTGGGAGAAATGAACCCTGAGCAGTTATGGGAAACAACCATGAACCCGGAAACCCGCCGTATGATGCGTGTGACAGTAAAAGATGCTATTGCAACTGATCAACTGTTCACAACCCTGATGGGTGATGCTGTTGAACCTCGCCGTGCATTTATTGAAGAGAACGCTCTGAAAGCGGCCAATATTGATATCTAATTGCTATTCTTGACAATCTTCCAAAGCGCTCATATTTATTCTCTATGAGCGTTTTTTTATCTGTTATTTATAACCAATAAAGTGTAATTTATCTAATGTTTCTGTAAAACATAACTTAAATATAATCTAAGGATATAATATGGCTGACATGATTTACATGACGGTGAAGGGAAAAAAACAAGGGTTAATATCAGCTGGATGTTCTTCTGTTGATTCTATTGGTAATAAATATCAAGCAAACCACTTCGATCAGATATTAGTTTATAGCCTAAGCCATGCGATAACACGGGCTCAAAACGTCGATCATCAACCCATTGTTATCCAAAAACCCATCGACAAATCATCACCATTACTTGGTGTTGCTATTTCGGATAATGAGTCTCTTGAATGCTCTATTGATTTTTACCGAACTAATTCAAATGGTGCTCAAGAACGTTATTACAATATAAAGATCACTGGTGCCACAATCACTGAGATAAGTGTTTTACATCCGCATTCATTGAATCATAATGAGCTTCCACCACAGGAAAGTATTTCGTTAAAATATACAAACATTACCTGGAATCACCTTATCGCAGGTACTGGCGGTTATAGTATTTGGGATGACAGAATTTATTAAAATAGCGAAACAAGGCGTTTTAATTTCACGCCTTGTTTCATTAATGAACTTTTTTCGGTAGGACCAAAGCATATAAAATAGAGAATATCATACTTCCTATTTTAATCTCTTCACTATTTAAATTAATGAATTTCGATATAAAATCATGGTGCTCATTAAGGCCAACAACAAATAGTTGTATATAACCAAATATAATTATTAAAATAGAAACAAAAACATACAAAATATAATTACCTTTTTTGTCCACAATCTTTTTTATAAAATAAAATGAGATAAAAACAACTAAAGACATAATGTAATAAAGAGAAATATCCCACCAAGTTGGTTTGGTAGAAATTATAACATCGATATAATCCATATTTTTCCTATCTTAATAAACAAATACTCAAAATAGAATATTATAATTTTTTCAGTAATCAAATAGTTATTTTAAGCTTATCATATCCATTAACAAATTAATTTCATAAGCATCTGATCTAAAAATAATTTCAATATTTTCTTGGCAACATGCAAGCATATAAAACAGAAAACATTACACTACCCACTCTAATTATCTCACTATTTAAATTAATAAACATTGATATAATCTCATGATAACCACCATATTTAACAATAAACAATTGAATTGAACCTAACATTACTATAATAAAAAAACCAAGAACAGAGAGAATATAACTTCTTCTTTTCTCTATGGTCATTTTCATGAAAAAAAGAAAAAACAAAAGTGCTAATGATAAAAGATAGTACAGAAAAATATCCTGCCAAGTAGATTGAGTGGAAATTGTAACATCGATATAATTCATTATTTATCCTCTTGTAACTGATAAATACTCAAAATTGTAGAACTATCAACGATACCTTCTGTAGTTAAGCTCACAGTTCCCATTTCTCTCCACCCTCTGATAAAATCATTATCTATATTTCTGAATAACTTCCATGACTTCTCTCTTGGCTTCAAAACCTTTCTAAAAGCACCATAACCTGAAAGAGCTAAATCAACAGTTGCATAAGCAATATCTACATCTTTATCACTTAAACCGATTTTGTTAGCAATATACCTGTATCCTTCTCTGACACCACCATTAATATTTTCTCTGTACAGTAAATAATATCCATTTTCAACAACGTTATTGTATCCATGAGCCATTAATGGAGCACCGAATGAAGCACATGCTAACCCTAAAGAAGCCTCACAGACTGTGTAACCCGCAAGAACCTGAGTACCACCACCAACAAATCCGATCTGTTTTAATATAAGATTAGCATAACTTGATTTCTCTTTTTCCCTTTCAATTATTGCATATTGCTTTACTCTATTTGCTGTTAAATAGAAAACTTGCTCTTTCAGGTGATCTATTTCAAATTGGATAAACTCAATTGCACCACTTGAAGATAAACAATGAACACGAACCTGTCCCAATATATCCTCTATGAAAACATTTACATCTGAATTAAAATCTATTTTAATTTTACTATGACTGATATAGCGAAAAGATAACGTTCTTGCCAGCTCTCTTAATTCTCTTACTTTTAAACTCAGTAGCTTATCTTGTTCCATTCCCGTCATCTCCATAAAAATGATTTACCAGGCAGATACAAACCATAAATATAATTTATGAAATATAACAAAAATAAACCAATAAAGAAACAACCAACAAAACCATCAAATGCTATATAGAGAAATCCACCCGAATAACGAGTGGATTTTTACATAACTAAATAGATTAAAATGATTAAGCCAGAATACGTAGCATACGACGCAGAGGCTCTGCTGCTCCCCACAACAATTGGTCACCTACTGTAAAAGCAGATAAATATTCCGGGCCCATATTCAACTTGCGTAAGCGCCCCACAGGAGTATTCAACGTGCCTGTTACCGCTGCCGGGGTCAATTCCCGCATACTCAGCTCACGATCATTTGGGATCACTGTTACCCAGTCATTATGCGCAGCCAGTAATTGCTCAATTTCAGGAATCGGAATATCTTTTTTCAATTTCAAAGTAAATGCTTGGCTGTGGCAACGTAAAGCTCCGATACGTACACACAAGCCATCAACGGTAATAATCTTATTACCGGTATTGAGGATCTTGTTGGTTTCTGCCTGCCCTTTCCACTCTTCACGGCTCTGGCCGTTATCAAGCTGTTTATCAATCCATGGGATCAAACTACCTGCCAGTGGTACACCAAATTGGTCTGTTGGTAAAGAACCGCTACGGGTGAAATCTGTTACCTTTCTTTCAATATCCAGGATAGCAGATGCCGGATCCTGCAACTCTTTTGCTACCTGAGTATGCAAAGAACCCATCTGAACCAGTAATTCGCGCATATGACGGGCACCGGCACCAGAAGCTGCCTGATAAGTCGCAACAGAAGCCCATTCAACCAAATCATTAGCAAACAAACCGCCCAGAGACATCAGCATTAAGCTAACAGTACAATTACCACCAACAAAAGTTTTTATACCTTTATTAAGACCTTCCTGAATATGAGCATGATTGACCGGATCAAGAATAATGATGGAATCATCATTCATACGCAGCGCTGATGACGCATCAATCCAATATCCCTGCCAACCCGTTGCTCTTAACTTCGGATAAACCTCATTGGTATAATCGCCACCCTGACAACTAATAATAATGTCCAGAACACTAAGAGCCTCAATATCGAAAGCATTCTGTAAGGTACCCTGTTGACCGGTAAAATCAGGTGCAGTCTGCCCATGTTGTGATGTCGTGAAGAATGCAGGATGAATAATATCAAAATCCCGTTCTTCAATCATACGTTGCATTAATACTGAGCCAACCATACCGCGCCAGCCGATAAAACCCACATTTTTCATCATTATTGTCCTGCTTTGGTGAGTGTTGATAAGATATTCTGATTACACTAAAGCTGACAAAATATGACCGGGGACGCAAGTGAATTTATTCACTATTCACGAGATATTGAGCAACGTAGTTAATTGAGGAGCATAACAAGTCCGGCACACAATAAAAGCCACCTATTATCGGTGGCACACATCTGCAACCCACTTCTAATCTTCAAGCCAAATTCAGTTGAGTTTTAGGCTTTTCTTTGGGATGTGGCTTAACGCTTATCACTTCACCCGGCTTGGAAATAAAACGGACAAACGTTTCATGGCTAACGAAAGTTGCACCACAATTGATGTTTTGACACTGGTTATAACGTTCTTTTGTCTGACTAGAATGCTCAAAGCTACTGCGTGCATGAGCAGCTTTACCACAAAGAGGACACTTGATCATATTTCTCTACCCTTAACTAAAACATGAGCTCTCATCATGCGAACAATATAGCAATAAGGTCTTATTTTAAAAATAATTATTTCATATCGAGATCATCAATTTTTAATTCCAGAGTCAGTGCTGTTGTAAAACCTCCCCCCGATCCATTCATCGTGTGGATGACCGTCGTTAATGTCCATTCCGCAGCATCTATTTCTGATTTAAAACCAGTCACTTTTATGGGTATTTCAGGGTAGAGATCGGCACGTCCCCGAGCCAGTTGAATTGAAAATGTCGCAGCCCCACGTTGCATTTTTTCCCAGACAACTTTTGCAGCACGTTTAGCGCTGTCTTCATCAGCATAAACACGAGGAAGTTCCAGTACGTTATCTTTACTACCTACCAGATAGGAATTTGATCTATCAGAATTTTTCTGGTTTTTTCGTTCAATGGCTACAGTATGTTTTTCCTCCGGCTTACGGGTATTCAGCCAGTTTGCCACCACACCGGTATAAGCCTCACGGTCAGAGAGAGTAAAATTGTGGCTGTCCCCTGACTGACGCGTGATCACTAATGCAGGGATAACCTCACCGCTGGCTGTTTTATTCTGCCCTTGCCGAATGAATATCAACTTGCCATTTTTTACTGAGGCAATTGCTCCTTCCTGTTTCGCCAAGCGAGTAAGAAAACTACCATCAGACTCATTAGTCTGATCAATATGATTAATAAATACCTTCGCTATATCCTCATGTAAATCAGCAGTAAGGTTATTTCTGGCAGCAATAGTATGAACAATCTCACCAATCGTTTTCTCATGATAAGATTTTTCACGTCTCATATTGAGAGATTCACGGAAATCAGCACTACGGGCGCGGATAGTTAATTTATCCGGCGCTCCACTGTGCCCAATTTCATCCACAGTAAAACGCCCTTTACCAATCAATGACTGCCCCTGCCAACCCAATGCCAATGAAATCACATTACCTCGGGAAGGCAGCATCAAGGTGCCATCGGCATCATCCAATTCAATATCAAGCTGATCGGCCTCAAAACCGCGATTATCCGTCATCGTCAGTGATATCAGGCGCGATTGAATGCGCCCGCTGATATCTTTATTATCAATTTCCAGAAGAAATGCCGGTGTATTGCCCTTTTCGGTAACCCAGTCAAATTCAGACATCATGGCAATACCTCCCTGACTCTACCTGCCAAATTGTCTGTAATCATTGAGAATTGATCCTGAAGATCACCGAACATTTCACCCAGAGCACTATCAACTCGCCGTAATGTTAAAGTGAAATCAATTTTGCGCGCAGCACCATCCGACATAAATTCAGTTTTTGTCTGATCAATACTTTCAATCACAAACATGCCGTAAATCGTGCCACTGCCATCTATAAAGGACCACGCTTTACCGCTATCAGCCATAACTTGTAAAGCCACCAATGACAAACGACCACCTGTAATTTCGGGATATAACGAGCCGGAAAGTGTCATAGTGTCATTATCCGGTCCCAAAAATTGCCAAGCAGGCCGTATCCCGATACGGCTATTAAAAGCATGTCGCCATGACTGTTGATGTTGCAGACTCTGATATGGCGTCGTTTTTAACATAAAAACAAATAAACCCAGTGCAGCCATCATAATTAGAATTCTCCTCTATCAGAGAATGAACTGCGTAAACGAGCTTGCTGTTTACGTTCCCGATCATCCAGTTCGCGCCTAACCATTGCGGCAATATCCTGCGCAGATTGCCCCGGTGCACCATAGATATTTATATGATAGACCGGCGATTCATTGCGGTACTGTATTTGGCGTCTGTCCACCTTTTCCTGAATCTGTGAATAAGCATGAGCCGGTAAACTCTGAGTATGCAACGGTGCTGTTCTAGCAGCCACAGAGGGTGTCATCACGCTTAACGAAAATGCGGCAGCAGCAGCAAGTCTGGCAGTCTGCCGTCGGCTAATGACATTGACAGGCCCTGCGACAATCTCTGGTCCGTATTCGCCAACAATACCAAATCCTCCAACGGGAATAATTCCCCCTCTGTCATGTTTAGGCAGAATTGAACTGACATTAGGATTCATATTATTACTGACGCCTTTTGAAGCATCTTCCCATGGCCGCATCCAGTCAGGAATATAATCAGACAATGAAGTCAATTTCTTTTTCAACGCTTCCCATTTTTCATTAATCCCATCCAGCAAACCATTAACTATCTCGATGCCAAACTCTTTAAACTGATTGGGCAAATTCATTATACCGGTAATAATTTCATTCCATTTATCCGAAATCGATATTCTAATATTTTCCCAAGTTTCCAATGTGTTCTGTTTAACGGATTCCCAGGCATTACTGATATTAGTTTTAATATTCTCCCAGGTTTGCAGAACACTCTGTTTAATGGATTCCCATTTCTCACTTAGGTTGGTTTTAATATTTTCCCAAAGCTGAGAAAATTTCGGCCCCAATGTTTCCCAGTTTTGCCAAATATAAACAGCCGCCATAGAAATCAAACCAATAATGGCGAGGATTGGGTTAGCCATCATCAGGCGACCAACAATCATCATGGTACTTCCCAACATTTTCAGCGCATTGCCGACAAACCCCAGCGCTCTCACACCAGTACCACCAAAGAGGGTAAGGCTATATTTCGCTACCGCTAATGGAAGTAATATTGAAGCGATCGCCTGTGCCAATGCGCCGAAAACAGTTAACATCCCTCCGACTACCATCGTGATAGTCGCAAGCATTGCAGCCAAACGTGGGTTGGCCTTCATCCACTCACCGACTTTATTAACCACATTTGTTGCTTGCTGAGTCACTCCCCTTAAAGGACCTTCTACGCCGGAAAACATCTGTACCCCCAGATCACTCCAGGCGGCATTAAGCTTTTGGATATCACCGGTGAGGTTATTAGTCATTACAGATGCCACTTTTTGAGATTCACCTTGAGCACTTTTTAGTTCGGCGATAAAAGCCTGTAATCCTCCCTGTCCTGCTTGATTCACCAGCACATCCAAAGCTGGAGATGCATTTTCACCACCAATTGCCGTGAAATAACTCGTACGTTGCTCGCTATTCATTGACCGGGTTTTACTATCCAGTTCAGCAAGGATGTCCGGTAATTGCCGTAAATTACCTTTAGCATCACGGGTTTTAATATCGAGTTGTTTCAATGCGGCGGCGGCAACTTTAGGTGGTTCAGCCAATCGTCCTAGTACACGGCTCAGAGCCTCTCCAGCTTCACTTCCTTTGATATTGACATCACTCAGCTTTCTGGTAGCAGCAGCAACTGTTTCAATATCAATCCCCAAAGAAGAAGCGGTCGGCGCAACAAATTTCATGGTGTCACCCAATGCCGCCAACGTCGTTTTTGAACCAGTCAACGTTGCCGTTAAAACATCACTCACACGGCTCATCTCTTCAGATTGTAATTTGAACCCTTCCAGCACATTAGTGCCAATATCAATGGTAGCGGCGAAATCTGCACCACTAGCCTGTGACATTGATATCGTACCGGGCATCATATTCTTTATCTGAGCAGGGGAATAACCAGCAGAGGCATAAAGACTCTGCCCTTGCGCAATTTTGCTAGCATCAATTCCGGTACTTTTGCTCAACTCACGACTTTGATTGAGCAACATGGCATATTCAGGAGAATTTTTTTCAATATTAGTTTGTACCCGAATTTTGGCCATTTGAGCATTAAGATCGTAACCTGGCATTAAAAAGTTTTTGCTGGTTGTCAGTATCTTAACACCTGCCGATTTTGCATTAGCACCATGCTGGCTAATACGATCACGAAGATCTTTAGTTTTGCTATAGCGACTCTCTTCCTTTTTACTACTGTCATGCGCAGTTTCCTGCGCATATTCAGAAACAGAATAAGGTTTAATTGCTTCCCAAGTCTGATTTAACTGCTTGAGTTCACCACGGTTTTGCCGGATGGAATCCGCCAACCTTTTATTATTTTGCTGTGCGGATTTCAAAACGCTGGTCAGCTTATTAACGGACTGTATTACCCATTTAAGCTGTGACTGTGTATTACTCATTTTCTGCACCACTTCGTAAGATGGCCCGATGTCGCCAGTCCAGTAATTCCGTCAATGACATTTCACTTGTCACTGCCGGAGACCAGTGGAAAACGGTGGCAATATCTGCCACCAAGTCATCTACGGTTAGTCGGTCTGGAAACCGGACTTCGCCGACTTCGGTAACAAAAAATTGACCACCTCAACACTGAAATTAATCAGATCGCCCGGTGTCATTGCCAACAGGTCGCTTTTAGTGAGAGCGGGAGTGGTAACACGTGGCAAAACTAGCATCATTGAGTCCACATCCATCTCCAGCAAAGCCTGTAGCCGAGCACCACGCAGCGCTCCACTGTTAGGTTTGCGCACCACCACTTCAGTGATGTTGCTATTACCACGTGCAAGTGGTTCTTCTAATACGATTGTGCGCTGCTCGTCGTTTTGAGTAATGAGTGTTTCTGTCATGGTTCAACCTTGTTTATCCGATTAGATTAAAGACCCATAGCGCGGCGATGATCTGCCAGACGATCTTCACCATTAACAATTTCAACCATGTTAACGGTATCCACTTCGATCAGAACTTCACCATCCCACGTCAGTTTGAAATAGGTGTTTTTAGCACTGATTTTGGTCTGGGTGTTATCCCCTTGCTTATAAGTACCATGGTCAAACTCATGGAAGCGGCCACGCATCACGATTTCAACAGCAATCACATCATTGGTATCATCGCGCTGGTAGGAACCCGCAAAACGCAACATTACGCCGTCGGCTTTAGTTATTCCCCACTGCCGATAATGCTGAGCTTCCATACCTCCCAGAGTAAATTCAACATCCAATGCACCTTCATCTAGGCCCAAGTCCACTGTCGCGCTACCGTTCATACCACCGCCACGATAGGTTTCTAGTTTACGACTCAGCTTAGGCAGAATAAGTTCTTCCACTATTCCCTGATAACTATTGCCGTCATTAAACAAGTTCAGGTATTTAAGTTTGCGAGGTAATGCCATCTGTGTCCCCTTAGCCGTTTATGCTTTTCGCGAAATCCATCAGGTAACGATCTGTAATACGCTGGCGTAACATCATATTTTCCAGTGGTGGTACAGGTGTGTAGTCGTAATCGAGGGTCAATTTACCCGCTTTCAGAGTGTCTTTATCATTGGCATTTTCGTCGTACCAGCATTTACCATCAATGATGTACCCCCCGGACCTCAATTCACGGAACTTGGCGTTAACACCTTCGATAATGTCTCGTACCAGTGAAGCAGTCAGTGGCTTATCGATTGCCCACATATGTGCTTCCGCCATGGTATCAGCCAGTACTTGAGCAGTACGGGTGTAACTTTCGAACTGGAACAATGGATCATCAGCGCAGGTACGGGAACCCCAGAAACGGAATCCGTTCTTGCGGATAAGTGTCGTGATACCCTTTTCATTTAGATAACCAGCATCAGTTGCTGGATCTTGCAGATCCCAAAATACGTCTGCTGAAATACCAGTCACACCATTGACACCGATGTTTGACAGCGTTTTATGCCAACCGGTTTCTTCATCAATTTTTGCCCGCAGGCCCAGTGCACGGGCAGTAGCATAGGCGGTAGCTTCTTTTTTGGAAACAGTGTCCCAACTCAAGAAATCAGGCCAAATCAGCATCACTTCTCGCTGACCGAAGTTTTTACGATATTCAGCAACTTCTTCTTTATTCTTACAACCATAAGCACTGATATAAGCCATTGCTCTTAGTTTTTGTGCAATACTCGCCAGTTCAACAGCAACAGCTTTTGTATCCAGCCCAGGAACCCCCAGAATACGTGGCTTCACACCTAATTGGCCTTGTGCTGCCAACAGTGCCTGCATGCCGGTTTTCTTACCTTCACTCGTCGTAGTGCCAATGATGTTAGTGGTGGTATCACCTTCCGTTTCACCTTGTTCTACACGGACAACAACAGTAACGGGTTTAGCCTGGTCTGCGATAGCTTTGAGTGCCTGAGGCAATGTACCGGCATCACCCGCTTTGCCAATTGCCATCGAAACATCAGTAATCAAAACCGGGGTGTTTAATGGAAAAGCGTCTGCGTCTGCTTTAGGGCCAGTACAGACCATACCAACAATAGCGGTGCTAATTGTGGTGATGGTGCGTGTACCTTCGTTAATTTCCTGTACACGGACGCCATGATGATAATCTTGTGCCATATTAGCGGTTCTCCTATTAAGGTGTCCCGCTATGTTGAGGTATCAAAGTTATTAAATCATTCGATTAGAGATGTATGGCAGATGATACAAATTAGGTTGGTTAATTTATTGTTTTTTATAAAAATTTAACTGTAAGTGCTTTATAGATAAACAAGAAATGGAGCTTCTATAAATCAATGCATATTTCTTATTGTTGGGAATTTTTACCTCTGCTTATCAATTGTTTTTTTACAGATTTTTCCTGCAAAAATAGATTGTAATTTATACATATCAACACATTTCTCTGTAAATTACCGTTCTGGTCATTTGTTGACACCCGAATATAGCCAATCTTTTCCATATGTAACCCTGCTGAGTACCAATGAGAGACTATACTTTCAGAAATTTCACAGAATAGTGAGTTTTGAAAAATCTTGGTTTGGTGGAAATGGTGAATTTGGCTAAGACTGAGGGTTTATTAAACTCTAACGGTTACATAAATATTCCTTTGATGGCTAATGGTGTGCAAAAGAACTGGATATTTCAGTGGATGACTGGTCCAATTTGTAATACTGAGGATGTAACCTACCCGATATTGCAGTTTCCGCTCACTTTTCCGACTATGTGTTTAATAGCCCTAACTTCGACAAAAGGTAATGACACCAAATTATCTGACCAAGTATTTCAGGTATCTTCTTGGACAAATTCATCGGTAAAAGTATTCCCACAATGGTTTGGTACAGGAAAGCAGAGTCTATGCTATCCACTTATTATTGCTATCGGATACTAAGGATAAAAGGAGATGATCTATTTTTCAGCAACAACTCGGATCTTTTACCTAGAAAAATTAAAAGGCAGTTATCTTTCTGCGGAAAGTTGGTTCTCTAATGCAACCATTCTGAGTAACGAAGAATGGAATAGCTAGCTGGATTGATACTTCAAAAGCACTGAAAAATTGACTGGCCAACTCCACCATTATCATAACTGAAAGAAAGACCGGGGATAGACAGGTACCCGGTCTTAACCATTTTATTTATTCGGGTATTTGTGGCCACTCAATATCAGGAACCTGTGAAACATCAACCCGACTCAGTAATACCACATACTTTTTCCAAGCAAACAATGACGCTTTTTCTGCTTCTGATGCCATTTCAGTTTCAACAGCATATTGTAATAACGTCATGGCTTCATCTGCCTGTTGACGAAGAGTGGCACGTTGGTGTTCTGCCTGTTCAATCTGACTGGCTTTTTGGGCTTCAATATCCGTTACCCATTTTTCTCCATCCCATTTATCAAAATCGGTGCCTGGTTGTTTAAATGTTAGTGCTTCCGGTAATTCACCGGGTTTAATGATTTTCTGCTGTTCATGGGTTTGCGTGTTGTGAGCTGTTTTTCCGCGATAGTCGGGTACAATCAGCCAATGAGTTAAATCAGATGAACGGCAGGTGACATATCCCTCTTTAACTTCAGGTGGTGCATCTGTACATGAATTGGCAGGAAGACCGACACCGACAGAAATATATTCATCAGTACTGCTTAAATATTCTCGCGTGCTTGCATTGTAATTAAACACAATAATATTTCCGCTATTAATGGCAATATTATTTTTATCCAGTATAGCCTTATTCATCAGACAATCCTCACAATGTAATTAAATGCCACATTTCTCGGGCGTGTTTCATTTTCACCATTCATCCCAATAGATTTGTTTTCCCCTAAACTGCCCCGGTAGTTACGACTGCCAGTCATACCGCCACGCACGGGATCTGTATCCTCGAGACTAGTTTTATCACTGCTAGTGGTATAAATGCTGTGATTATGTCTTTTGAACGCATCAACTTGAATGCTCAGTAATTGGCGATCACTGTCAATGCCACGCGCATCATCCCACCCTCGGATAAACTCACCTCTTAAATCGGGTAATTTACCGTTAGGATAGGCTTCCGCTAATTTCGGATAGAGTGATTTATCAAAGATAGCACCATTACATTTAACCCATCCGTTTGGGGGGATGTCAGTCGGCCAAGGAAGCGGTATTCCTACAGGGATCACTTCGAATATAGGCATGCTCATTTATGCTGCTCTTACAATATAGTTAAATGCGACGTTGCGTGGCCTTGATACCCCTATATAAGCTGTACTAGGATTCCAAGTTGTTGCTGAACCAACACTCCTGGCTCTTACTGAAATAGCTTTATTTTGGGGAGTATCCCACTGTAACGCCACACGATCGTTCTGTGAGAAGTTAACAACATTATCAACTTGACCAACTTCCTGTACTAAATAAGATCCCTCCTGCCACACCAGCAATGAACGTGATGGATCGATTCCACGTTCATCATCCCAGCCGCGGATAAATTCACCACGTAAATCGGGTACATTACCACCCGGATAAAGCTTTGCTAACTCCGGAAATTTCGACTTATCAAAGGCCGCACCATTACATTTTATCCACCCCTCTGGCGGCATCGCTACTGGCCAAGGCAGCGGTACACCAACCGGAATTAACCTTTCCAATAAACCAAGGTTTTTCACAAAAGCATTTTTATCTGGGATATCCGCACCATTCTGATTTTTTGCTAAGGCGTTATCACTTGTTTTAGCTGCTAAGTCATAAGCTGTTTTTACCGCTTTAGGTGTTGCCGCTGTGGTTTCATCATTACTGTTAGTAGCACTATTGAGTTTCGTAAAACCTTTTTCTGTCAACGTAGCGTCTGGGTGATTGCGGCTTTTTTCATGTTTCTGAATAGAGCTATCTACGTAATCACGAGTTGCCAAAACTATGGAGGGATCAATTTTTAATGTCACTGATTCAGTACTGCTGACAATCAAGATCATCCTGACGGTTTGTGTTCTGCCTGAGCCTTCCTGCAATTGTGGTTTGTAGGTTTCCGGGCAATTTGCCACCGCAATCATGTTACCTTCACTGTCAAACAGACCAATCTCACGCATCCACCAACCACCTTCACCTTCTGGGATGATTTGCTCAGCAATAATTTGGTTGGTATTTACCGGATCGACACTCAACGTATTAATCGCAGCACGGCGCTTTTCATTAATTAATTTTGTCTGGTTGATGTCAGGATCAGGTAATTTACCACCTCCGTCACCAACGGCCATGTGAGTAATATCGACTTTTGTTCCCAAAGCAGCAGCGTTTGCCAGCTTTGCTGCTCCCAACTTGGTTAAAATTGCAAAGTATTTCATGGTGAAACCCTCAATGTATCTGTATCAATCAAATGAATTGCAGCCCCTAAAGGCGCATTGTTGCTAATAGTGATTACTTCAGGGATATACTGGTAAACAGTGAGTTCATCTCCGCTATAACTTGCCGCAGCACAATAAAATTCGCCCTTAACATCCAGATTGATTGACAAACCTATCAGATGACGACTTACAGGCTTAGCATCAGAAATTAACCTCTCCAACTCTAAAAAAGTTTCTTCGGTGATCCCATTTTCCTGTATTCCTATCGCCAGCCGGAATGTGCCCGGTGTTTCGTCGTTTTCCCACCATTCCTTTATTTGAATAAGATAGCCTAGCGGTTCTACCACGCGACGAACGGCACCAATGGTTCCCTTATGTTTGTGCAGAAACAGTGAGTTTTTTATAACTTCCCGCTTAGTACTCACCGACCAGTTTTCATCCCAGCGATCAACCGACCATGCCCATGCCAGATAGGGTAAAAGCTCTGGAGGGCAGGTGTCAGGATTCCAGAGTTTGCGAAGCGGTATTGGAATGTTTTGCAGTTGCGAACATGCTTTAGCAGCAGCCAACTCTAAAACGGTAGAACCTGTCGGCAACAGGCGGTCATTCATCATAACCTCCCTCGATTAGATCTGAATTTGGCCTGGAACAATCAGGAACTTGAGTTTTACGCAGTTCTAATTTTACACTAGTGCAATAAGAGGCCTGATCTTTACACAGAATTATATCCTCCGTCGGAACCCTCAATTCCACCTGTTCTATCTCAGTTACATGCAGTGCGGCATAAATGGCGGATAACCGGATATCTTGTCCCAACTTATGTTGATCTTTTACGTACTTATCTATACTTTTTTCAGCCAATTCACGAACAGACTCAGACTTAGGTGTCGGATTAAAATAGAGCACAGCATCAATCTGATATTCCACTATTTTGGCTGGTTGTACTTTTACCCGATCAGCAACCGGCCTGACATCTTTGTCATTGAGTGCTGCAACCACTTTATCCAGTAAATTTTGTGAAGCTACACCCTTATGTTCTTTATCTTCTTTAACATCCTTATCTTTTTCCCATTCCCATTTTCGCGACAAAATAGTTACGGTAACGTTAGCTGGTGATGGACTGACGACAGAAACATCCGCAACAGTTTGATATTCACCTTTGTATTCATCTTTATTAACACCAATACTTTCATTGACTTTAAGGGAATGATATTCATACGCACCTATTGGCCCTGCAACACTTAACCCTTCAAAGGCTCTTTGGATACGATCACGGAAGGTATTATCAGGTTCCAGGGCTGCCCGAATAACGTTATAGTTCGCCCCTAATTGGTCTAAATCGCTATTGGTTGCATAGGCAAGCATCACTGCACGAGCAGCTTCATTTACCCTCTGACGCAGTATCAATTCTCGGTAAGCATTTTCCTGAAGTAACTTAACCAGAGGTTCGGACTCCAATTCCAATGTTCGAGTAATAGCATCTCGTTCTTCTTTTTTTGAATAAAAAGATATCAGTTTGGCTTTACGTTCAGCCAATAGGCTTTCATAATCCAGTGGCTCGACGACATCAGGTGGTGGCAGTTGGCTTAAGTCAAGGTCAATGGTCGACATTGTTTTACCTCACAGGGATGGATAGAGAAAACTCCCCAGCGGACTGCTGATAATGACCGGCTATATCCACCGTCATTTTGCCGTCTTGTTGGGAATTTATGGTGATAGCTGTCAGATTAATTCGCGGCTCCCAGCGGCTGATAGCGGTATAACTGGCTGCCATAACTTGTAGGCGTACAGCTGCGTTCTGCGGCCAGTCAATTAATTCAGGTAGCAGAGAGCCGTAAGTGCGCCGTTCAACACGACTGCCTACAGGTGTTGATAAAATGTCACTGACAGACTGGCGTACATGTTCCAAATCTGTCAGGCTACGACCGGTTTGCCGGTTCATTCCAAGGTACATCATTATACTGGACCTCCTGTTGTTGCACCGCCTGACATGACGCCAGAGTGTTGATGAGAATGTAAGGTCACACCATTAGAACTGAGTTTTCCTCCGGTATTTTCAACATCACCTTCCAGTTTAGTTTTTCCTTTCAACGTCAGTTCTGATGCTTTCAGTTCCATTCCTTTTTTTGCTTCACACTTGACTTCATGTGCGCTCAGTGACAATTCTTTTTTGGCTCCTAGTCCAATTTTGTTGTCTGCCGACAATGAGATTTCGTTGTGCGAGGTTAATCCAATTTTGTTATCTGCCGATATTGAAATTTCGTTGTGCGATGACAATTCAATTTTGTTATTTGCCGACATTGAGATTTTATCATGTGCTTTTAATGTTATATTCGTTGCCTCAAGTGTTATGGAATATGAAGCTTGCACGCTAGCAGTCCTAATACCTTTTACCGTTAAAGCACCGAATTTCGGCTCATACTCCATTACTGCACCATCAGGGAAAACAATATGAACAGCTTGTTCAGAACGACCCGGTGGTGCCACAGATTGATCAGAATAAATGACCGGTAATCCACTATCAGGAAAATCAATATAGTCAGCTTCTGTAAGAAGAGTTGATGGTTCTGGAAATTGATCAGAATAAACAGCCGGTAATACAAAAGATGTGGTCAACTCACCACCAACAGATAATAGTAAAACCTGCTCACCACGGCTGGGAGCCCACCAAGTCCGGGAATTACCTGCTCGCATTGTCAACCAAGGCCGCCAGTCAGTTTCGAGATTGCCTGTCGCAATTCGACACACACCTCGTTGAGTATCAACCTCGGTGACAACACCAGTTCGAATCAGGTTACGCAGTAAGCGCAGAAGTTCAGTCAGTTGTGTGTCCATATATATCGGAAGAATGCCATCTAAGTAGTTGTGGGTTTATGTCTGAAAGAGTGCCATCAAAGATAGCTATCGACATCAAAAGCGAATTGTAGGAAAGATCAGACAAGTTTCTTGGAAAGGAAAAACGATAATAATATGAATTAGAAAGCCTTTCCCATAATTGAGAAAGGCTTTTATATAAACTGTAATTGTAGGTAGTTTTTTTATCAGAGTTTAACGTAATAATTCAAAAAATTTCGATCTTGCACTGTCTAACCACATACTAGATATAATATTGCAGGTGACTTGATTTGATCACTGATGATTCAAACTCGAATGTTACAAACAATGCATCCACAGTTGCTTCGATTGCTCACTTATCCAGTCCCTGACAGGCAAGCTTAGATTCAAACGTAAACTTAACTTTTAGGTTTTCCAAAATATCCTGCAAGATTCATGTACGCTTTATCTGCTCTTGGCGAGTTGATAAATAAGTCATGCCCCCCAAAACAACGCTGGCAAAAGCGCCAATTAAGAAAACTCTATTCATAGCATGATAATTCCATGAAAAAAGCCATCAAACTGGTAATATCATAAATGGCATAACTGTATTTATCCATTCGTTATCTTTAATCCCAAAGTTGCAGGATAGGTTTTGTTGTCGCTGACATAATCTCCGGCATTTCAACTTCAGTGCCATGTGGCAGGATTACGCTATATTCAGACAAGTTAGGAAACTTCTTAAATACCAATTCAACCAAGCCTGGGTTAGCCTCCAACACTCGTTCTGTCATGCCCTGAGTTCGGCCATAATGACGCCAGCATAAGGCATCAACTGTATCATTTTGCTGTGCAATTATTTTCATTAAAAGCCCTCTATATAGGAAGTATTGTTAAGTTAAAATGTCATGGTGTGCTAACAAGAGAAGGGAAACAATGAGGCAAGATTGTTAAGGGAATAGTACAAATGGAAGCAAGAAGCCACTTTTCAGTGGCTAATTCGACAACTCATCCATCTTCTCAAATAGACTGAACCATAGGAAAAATCTGTTTTTCAATTCATTTTCCAATGCAATTGGAACTTGGCTGAGAAACTTTAGATTGTTTATCACATAGAGTTTCCACTTGTATATCATTTACTTATCACATTTATTCTTCAAGTGCTTCGTGATGGTTAATAAGTTGTTTTGCAAGTGGTGTTGACAACTCAGCAATCCAAGCCAAAGCCAATTCTTTATCTTCAGCATGATTACATTCACAGCTTGTTGCCATTCTGGCAATAAAATTAATACGTTGAGCTGTTACTGATTCCATAAGAAAGTCCACTGACAAACTTACCCCCGTATAACATAACTGTATATAAGAACAGTACACGTTGATTAGAAAAAATTAAAGTGGTTTTTTATCATTTTTTAGAACTATATTTGATAGTGTTAATATATTAATTATTGTTTTTATTGAAATAATTAATGATTAAAAATGTTTCTTTCTGATTACAATTTACTGTAATTAATAAATTTTTCTTATTTTATAACTAGAGAATTTATTTCTCTTTATTCAGATGAATATAGTTTCACAAAGTATACAGATTGAAATTTCAATGCCTATGATGCAATATCTCTTATTGAATCTAATAAATTCATTTGGGATCACTCTGCTCTTGATTAGAGAACTTTGTGAAGACAGCAAACTCACTAAACTGTACTTTCAATGAAAAAAAACATAACTGAGATAAAAATGGGTGCAGATAGTGGAGGAAAACAAGCTATCGAACGCCTTGTTAGCGCATATGGATTCAAATCACGTCAGGCACTTAGTGATCATTTAGGTGTATCCAAAAGCACAATGGCAAACCGCTATTTAAGGGACAGCTTTCCAGCAGACTGGGTTATTCAATGCAACCTTGAAACTAATGCGTCATTGCTATGGTTAAGTACAGGGCAAGGCGAAATGTTCCCTAAAGGAGAAAGAGGAAAAGAAAACGTTATTGCTCCGACAATACAGTGTGTTAAATTAGTCGGTGGAAAGTTAAACACTGCCAACCCTGTGATTTTAGATAATGAATTTATTGCCAAAGAAATAAAAAAACCTCTCGTTGTAGATGACAACAACTCTTGGTATTTGCTAGATACAGAATGGCCTGATGTTCAGGATGGTTTATGGTTAATTGATATTCAAGGGATGCATAGCATTAAAAAGATCACAAAAATCCCAGTCTATAAAATCCGGGTCTGTGATAATAATGTGACCTTTGACTGTGCAATTGATGAAATTAACTTTATTGGTCGAGTTTATCTGACGATTTCCAAGTACTAACAACCTTTTTCATGGTTGATAAATTCATTTTTTAGATGTGTAAATCCATGCTTGATGGTAATCCGTTGCTTGAGAATATCCAAAAGCAATGGATTTCACATAAAATAGTTTTTTCTTAATCTATTTTTTCATAATGTGGCGGAAAAATCATCCCTATAGAAAAGCGATATATTTTGCATACATTAATATACCAACTGGCCTTAGATATTATATAGCATAAAATTAAACCGTTAATTAGCCACACCATAAAATATTAAGCTGATCAATAATCCGTTTTATTTACCGGAAAATATTTATATATCGTAGATAACGATGTATTGTAGATCAATGATAATTGTTTCCGCGAGTGGCCTTTCGCCAATAATCTTGCAGCTTGTTGTTGTTCAACAGATGAAAATGATACTGGTCTGCCACCAATTCTCCCTTGAGCACGGGCAGCTACCAATCCTGCATTTGTTCTTTCAACTATCAATTCCCGCTCCATTTCAGCCAAAGCACTCATCACATGAAAGAAGAATCTTCCCATAGAAGTGCTAGTGTCAATACTGTCAGTCAGGCTTTGGAAATGAATACCTCGTTCACTTAAATCAGAAATCAAAGTAACCATATTTTTCACGCTACGTCCTAGTCGATCCAGTTTCCAGACGACTAAAGTGTCATCTTTTTTAAGTTGTTTTAAAGCTCGTTTTAAACCAGGTCTATTGGCTGTTTTTCCACTGATTTTATCCTCAAAAATTCGCTCACAATTTATACTTATCAATGCATTTCGCTGTAAATCACTGTTCTGGTCATTTGTTGACACCCGGATATAGCCAATCTTCGCCATGTGTAACCCTGTTTAATACCAATAGGAGACTATTCTTATAGAAATTATCATGGATTAGGGAGTTTTGAAAAACCTTGGTTTGATGGAAACCGTCACCAAAGCTGCAGACGCGTTGCAACGTAATGGTGGCAATATAACAGGTAACATAACGATTACTACTGACTCTATGCTGAGTTGGAGCAGAAACACCGACTTTGCCTCTATCGGTTTTAAAAACATCGCAGATAATGATATAGACTCCTATATGTGGTTTAGAACAGGAGATAATGGCAACGAATATTTCAAATGGGAGCATACCCCCTCTGGAGGGACAACCACCGAATGGATGAGCCTTAAATCTGACAATCTTCGAGTTAGAGGATATAGGGTCTATCATGAAGGATATAAGCCAACAGCAACATCTATTGGTACTTACACTAAATCAGAGTTAGACACGCGTTATATTCAAGATATTCGCCTGGGTGCTAGAGAGAGTACTCAAATACAGAAAAATTCTGAATATATAGACGAAAGTGGATATGCCATTATTGCTGTAATAAATGGAAATAAAGATGAGTTAGTTGATATAGTAAACCGTAGGCCAATACAAAAGAAGATTAACAGCACATGGATGAATATATCCAATATTTAGTAAGGTAGTGAATATATGCAAAACATTAAAAATTTTTCCCAATATATACCTGACTCAAAACAAGCCAGAAAATTTATTGAAGATTTTAATATAATTTACTTGAAGTCAGAAGACGGACAAGATTGGTATGAGTGCCAGAAAAGTTTTAATTTTGATACAATCAAAATAATGTATGATTATAATAATGTAATTCGGTCCATATCAGGAGATGTATCAGCTTTTAATCCAGATGGAATGAATGTAGCTGAGGTGAGTATTTTACCTGATTCTTGTGATATTTCTGGTAAATGGCAATATATAAATGGTGCTATTGTTCCGCGTGAGTGCACAAAGGCCGAATTAGTTTCTCAAGCAGAAAGACGTAAAGAGGAATTGGCAGCCCTTGCCAGCAATTCTATCGTACTTTTACAAGATTCCATTGATTTAGGTATCGCTACCGATAACGAAATAACAATGCTGACAGAATGGAAAAAATATCGTGTCACATTAAATAGGATGGATACCACAGTACAGAATATTGAATGGCCGGAACAACCAGAATAAAATATTAACGGCCTGTTTTTCAGGCCGTATATTTAAAACTTATAAACTGATTTGTAGGTATCTATCGTTTCTGAAACCATTTTCTCCACATCAAACTCATTAACAGCTTTTTCTCTGGCTTTTTTAGAAAACTCTTTTAACTCTTGAAATGGCAAACTAGCAATTTATTTCAAAATGTTATGTATTGATACTTCATTTCCTGCTCTTGTGATCCAACCATTAACACCATGATCAATGTTTTCAGGTAGTCCACCAAAATCACTGACGATAACAGGCAGACCACAAGCCATCATTTCTCTACAGGAAAAACTAATAATACCGACTATCAGATTCCGCTTTGATATATACTCCCACATTGGCTGCGAGTATATATTCAGCTGCTGTTATAAACAAAATAACGTTGAATGATCCCAGCAGTTTTTAGCACAATAAGCAAGCCTGCAAGTAATTCCAGGTAATTAACACCATTTTCAGCATGAGCATTGTAATCTTGGTAATAAATATTAGGTATTTTGTAATTGTCCAAGTTGGCTTTATCGACTAAATAAATTGCCTGCTCATCAAGGATATCCAGAGAAGTAATAACAGGATTATCAATCAACTTTTTACTGTTGACAGTAGCAGTATTCGACACCGTATTTTTTGCTAACTTTATGATTTTTTCAAAACCCACTTATCTGTGAAATTTCCGAAAGAATAGCCTCGTATTAGTATTAAACAGGGTTACATATAGCGAAGATTGGCTATATTTAGGTGCCAATAAATAACCAGAACTGTGGTTTATGAAAAAAAGTGTTGATGAGGTTTCATTTTGCATAAAATATAAATTTTATTTAATTGAGTTAACTCCATTTCCAAACAAAGTTTAGGTCAGTTATTTTCAACGTAATCATAAATACAACTAATGGTAGAACTCGCAGCTTATAGCTGCGAGTTCTACCATTAGTATCAACGTTTCTTTTTCTTTCCCTGAACTGCCTTAAAACGTGGGTTGGATTTACAAATAACATACAACCGTCCACGACGGCGTACAATTTTGCAATCTGGGTGACGGGCTTTTGCCGTTTTAAGTGAACTTAACACCTGCATTTTTACGATCCTCAATTTACTTATTACCAATAAAACGCCCAAACTTTTTCTGGAATCGTGCTGTACTGCCTTCTTGAAACAAAGTTTTCTGCTTACCTGTATAGAAAGGATGTGATTCCGATGACACATCAACAATGACATACGGATACTGTTCCCCATTCAAGATAATTGTCCGTTCTGTGCGAATGGTAGAGCCAACTGTAAAGTAGGCATTAGCATTAGTATCGTGAAATACGACTACCCGGTAGTTTGGATGGATATCTGGTTTCATAATCTCACCAATAATGTAATAATATAACATTACAATAGCGTGATTTATTTTTATCAGCAAGAAAATAATGAGAAATTTTTTCAATTAAGTACAAAAAAGCCCCTGTGTTTTTAATGCACAGGAGCTTATTTAATTTATTGTTATTAAATAAATTATTCTACAGTCACAGACTTAGCCAAGTTACGAGGCTGATCAACATCAGTTCCTTTGATAAGAGCAACGTGATAGGAGAGCAGTTGCAGTGGCACGGTATAAAATATGGGGGCAATTAGTTCTTCAACATGCGGTAATGGAATGATTTTCATTCCTTCACTGTTTGTAAAACCAGCATCTTGATCAGCAAATACATACAGCAGTCCACCACGGGCACGTACTTCTTCAATATTGGATTTCAATTTTTCCAACAACTCATTGTTCGGAGCCACGATGATAACAGGCATATCTGCATCAATTAGTGCCAATGGGCCATGTTTTAATTCGCCGGCGGCATAAGCCTCAGCATGGATGTAAGAAATTTCTTTTAATTTCAACGCCCCTTCAACCGCAATCGGATATTGATCACCACGGCCAAGGAATAGAGCATGGTGCTTATCAGAAAAGTCTTCTGCCAACGCCGCAATAATTTTATCTTTCGATAACATGCTTTCGATGCGGTTTGGCAATGCATGTAATGCATGAACAATTTCTTTCTCCTGTTCGGCATTAATCCCTTTCAAACGCCCCAGATAAGCCACCAACATTAGCAATACTGTCAGTTGGGTTGTGAACGCTTTAGTTGAAGCAACACCAATTTCTGCACCAGCCTTAGTCATCAAAGCAAAATCAGATTCACGTACCAGAGAAGAGCCAGCTACGTTACAGACTGTCAACGATGTGAGGTATCCAAGCTCTTTGGATAAACGCAGGGCTGCCAATGTATCTGCTGTTTCACCTGATTGAGACAATGTAATTAATAAGCTTCCCGGACGACGTGCCGATTTGCGGTAACGGAATTCAGAAGCAATTTCCACATCACATGGAATACCCGCCAATGCTTCAAACCAGTAACGAGAAACCATACCGGCGTTATAGGATGTACCACAGGCAACAATCTGAATATGTTCAACTTTGGATAATAATTCAACTGCATTAGGACCAAGTTCAGACAAATCTACCTGCCCATGATTTAAGCGTCCTTCCAGAGTGCTTTTGATTGCCATTGGCTGCTCATAGATCTCTTTTTGCATATAGTGACGATAAACACCTTTGTCACCCGCATCATACTGAATATTGGATTCGATCTGCTCCCGTTCAACTGGCTTGCCCTGAGTATTAAAAATATGCACAGTACGACGAGTTATTTCCGCAATATCGCCTTCTTCAAGGAAAATAAAACGACGGGTAACAGGCAACAAAGCCAGTTGATCAGACGCAAGAAAGTTTTCCCCGACGCCTAAACCAATAACCAAAGGACTACCCGATCTTGCAGCGATTATTGTTCCAGGATCACGGCTATCTATGATAACTGCACCATACGCACCACGAAGCTGAGGAATAACACGCTGGACAGCCTCCAGCAAGGTACCACTCTGTTTTTGCTCCCAATGAACAAGGTGGGCAATAACTTCTGTATCAGTATCTGATGTAAACTGATAACCGAACTCAATTAACTGAGCCCGCAATTCTTCATAATTTTCAATAATGCCGTTGTGAACAACAGCAATATAATCGGATATATGCGGGTGAGCATTTTTCTCGTTTGGTTCACCGTGTGTAGCCCAACGGGTGTGCGCAATACCTGTCCCACCAAGGACTGGTTGCTTATCAACCTCATCAGCCAGCATTTGTACCTTACCGACCTCACGCAGGCGAAGCATATTATTTTCGTTATCAACAACCGCCAACCCAGCAGAGTCGTAACCACGGTATTCCAAACGACGAAGCCCTTCAATCAGGATTTCAGCAATATCTCGTTGTGCTACTGCACCAACAATTCCACACATCAGTTTTATTCCTAAAAACAGGGCTGATGAAAGCCCTTTATATGTCACGAGCCTGATTGTTTTCCGGCTTTGCCGGTCCCCGAGCCTGTAGAATGGGGATTATTATTTTATTTTTTCTTTACAGGGCGTTTCCAACCCTGAATATGGGTTTGCTTAATTCTGCTTACTACCAATTCATTTTCAGCGATATTTTTTGTCACCGTTGTTCCTGCTCCAATTGTAGCGCCTTTGGCAATAATCACCGGCGCAACAAGCTGAGTATCAGAACCAACAAAAACATCGTCGCCAATAACGGTTTTGAATTTATTCGCTCCATCGTAGTTACAGGTAATAGTACCTGCACCAATATTTACATTACGTCCAATCTCAGCATCGCCAAGATAAGCCAGATGTCCCGCTTTAGAGCCCTTACCCAGATAAGATTTCTTTATCTCAACGAAATTCCCGACATGGGCTTTTTCAGCGAGTTTAGAACCAGGACGTAAACGGGCAAAAGGACCAACAGTACAGCCAACTTCCATCTCAGAATCTTCAACAATTGTATATGGATTAAGAATAGAATCATCGCCAATAATACAATTCTTCAATATGCAACCTGTGCCAATTTGCACGTTATTACCAAGAGTTACATGACCTTCTATAATGACATTGGTATCAATAACCACATCACGGCCATGAGTCAGTGTACCGCGTAAATCAAAACGAACGGGATCCAACAGCATAACGCCCGCCAGCAATAATTTTGCTGCTTGTTCAGATTGATAAATACGCTCAAGAGCGGAAAGCTGGAGGCGATTATTCACACCTTCCATTTCACTCAAGCGGCTTGGATGTACTGTTTCAATTTTCCGGCCTTCTTTATAAGCCAGAGCAATCACATCAGTAAGGTAATATTCACCTTGAGCATTGTTGTTATTTAATTGGGATAACCAACGTTTTAAATCACCACCATTAGCGACCAGAATACCTGTGTTGATTTCATTGACTTTTCGTTGCTCTTCAGTCGCGTCTTTTTGTTCAATGATTCCGGTTACTTCTCCGTTTTCACGAACAATGCGGCCATAACCCGTTGGATTATCCAGAATTGCTGTCAGTAAACCAATACCACCTTCCGGTTTAACCACCAGCAGACGTTCAAGAGTATCTTCTCCAATCAGAGGCACATCGCCATACAGTATCAGAATATCTTCATCATCAGTAAAATAGGGTGCAGCCTGTTGCATTGCATGCCCAGTCCCTAACTGCTCTGACTGCAATACCCAATTCAATTTTTGATCAGATAAGGTATGTTTCATCAGATCACCACCATGTCCATAAACCAGATGAACATTTTTAGCATCCAACGCCATTGCAGTATCAATCACATGCTGAACCATAGGTTTACCGGCCAGCAAATGCAGCACTTTAGGGAGATCAGAATACATGCGGGTTCCTTTACCCGCGGCAAGGATCACAACACTTTTTGCACTGTTAGACATAAGAAACCTGATAACTCCAATTTGAGAGAAAAAAGTAAACCTGTTTGCGAGATAAATTACTACATATTTCGCAATACAAAAAAGCCAGTTAGCTTTCACCAACTGGCTTTTTTCTTTAACTGCCTGTATTACATCGCCTTTTTTGTCAACTCGATTACACGAAGTTTTGCAATCGCTTTAGACAATTCAGCTGATGCCTGAGCATAATCAACATCACCGTGAGAATTACGGATGTGTTCTTCAGCTTTACGCTTAGATTCCAGCGCCTTAGCTTCATCCAAATCTTTACCACGGATCGCAGTGTCAGCCAGTACGATAACGCAGCTCGGTTGTACCTCAAGGATACCACCAGAAAGGTAAATCACCTCTTCTTCACCGAACTGCTTAACAATACGTACCATGCCAGGTTTTATGGCAGTAAGTAGTGGAGCATGTCCAGGGTAAATACCCAACTCACCTTCACTACCTGTCACCTGAATTTTCTGTACCAAGCCTTCAAACATCCGGTTCTCAGCACTGACAACATTCAGATGGTAAGTCATTGCAGCCATGTCAACCTCCGGTCAGCCGTATTAAAGTTTCTTCGCTTTTTCCACAGCTTCTTCGATAGTTCCCACCATGTAGAACGCTTGTTCTGGCAAGTGGTCATAGTCTCCTTCCAAGATACCTTTAAAGCCACGGATCGTATCTTTCAAGGAAACGAACTTACCTGGTGAACCCGTAAACACTTCTGCAACGAAGAACGGCTGAGACAAGAAGCGCTGGATCTTACGAGCACGCGCAACCACCAGCTTATCGTCTTCTGACAGTTCATCCATACCCAGGATAGCGATGATGTCTTTCAGTTCCTGATAACGTTGCAGGATAGATTGAACGCCACGGGCAACATTATAGTGCTCCTGACCAACAACCAATGGATCGAGCTGACGGCTGGTGGAATCCAGCGGATCCACCGCAGGGTAAATACCCAGAGAGGCAATCTGACGGCTCAGTACTACAGTTGCGTCCAAGTGGGCGAAAGTTGTAGCTGGAGATGGGTCAGTCAAGTCATCCGCAGGTACGTAAACAGCCTGTACAGAAGTGATAGAACCAGTTTTAGTGGAAGTAATACGTTCTTGCAGAACACCCATTTCTTCCGCCAGAGTTGGCTGATAACCTACCGCCGATGGCATACGACCCAACAGTGCAGACACTTCGGTCCCTGCCAGGGTATAACGATAAATGTTATCAACGAACAGCAGAACGTCACGGCCTTCATCACGGAACTTCTCAGCCATTGTCAGACCAGTCAGCGCAACACGCAGACGGTTTCCTGGTGGCTCATTCATCTGACCATATACCAGAGATACTTTATCCAGTACGTTAGAGTCGGTCATTTCGTGGTAGAAGTCGTTACCTTCACGGGTACGTTCACCTACACCGGCAAATACGGAGTAACCTGAGTGCTCAATCGCGATGTTACGGATCAGCTCCATCATGTTTACGGTTTTACCTACACCCGCACCACCGAACAGACCCACTTTACCCCCCTTGGCGAATGGGCAAATCAGGTCCATTACTTTGATACCGGTTTCCAGCAGCTCTTGAGAGTTAGATAACTCTTCATAGCTTGGAGCCGAGCGGTGAATCGCCCAACGCTCTTCTTCGCCGATATCACCTTTCATGTCGATGGGTTCACCCAACACGTTCATGATACGGCCAAGTGTCGCTTTACCAACTGGAACTTCAATTGGGTGACCTAAATCAGTAACGCTTAAACCACGGCTTAAGCCATCAGAAGTACCCATTGCAATACAACGAACAACGCCGCCGCCCAACTGCTGCTGTACTTCCAGCACCAATTTAGCTTCGCCGTTTTGAACCTCAAGTGCATCGTATACTTTTGGTACGGCATCTTGAGGGAATTCGACGTCCACCACGGCGCCGATTACCTGGATAATCTTTCCAGTAGCCATCTTGAATCCTCTACGTAATTCGTAAACCTAGCTGTTAAACCGCGGAAGCGCCCGAGACAATCTCGGTCAGCTCCTGAGTTATGCTGGCCTGACGAGCTTTGTTATAAACCAACTGCAGCTCTTTGATCAGGCTGCCACCATTATCAGTCGCGGCTTTCATCGCCACCATTCGTGCGGCCTGTTCACTAGCCAGGTTTTCAACGACGCCCTGATAAACCTGCGATTCGACATAACGACGCAGCAGTATATCCAGCAACGCCTTAGGATCAGGTTCGTATAAATAGTCCCAGGATTTCTTCTTCAGTGTCTCATCATCTCCAGCAGGCAGAGGCAACAACTGAGTAATAGTCGGTTCCTGAGACATTGTATTGATGAACTTATTTGTCACCACATACAATTTATCCAGACGTCCTTCATCGTATGCCCGCAACATGATATTAACCGGCCCGATTAATTCGGACAGTGAAGGGTTATCTCCCATGCCTGTTACCTGAGCAACAACGTTGCCCCCAACAGAAGCAAAGAAAGAGGTCGCCTTAGAGCCGATAAGCGCCAGATCACACTGGACACCTTTATCAGACCAGTCTTTCATGTCTAACAACAGTTTTTTGAACAGATTCGTGTTCAAACCACCACACAAGCCACGATCGGTAGAAACAACCAGATACCCGACACGTTTGGTTTCACGTTCTTCAAGGTATGGATGTTTATATTCCAGATTACCTAACGCAAGGTGACCAATCACGCTGCGTATGGTTTCTGCATAAGGACGGCTGGCCGCCATGCGATCCTGCGTTTTACGCATTTTGGACGCAGCAACCATCTCCATCGCTTTAGTGATTTTTTGCGTGTTTTGCACGCTGGCGATCTTGGTACGTATCTCTTTTGCGCCGGCCATTCCTGATTCTCCTCATTAACCAGACGGCCCATGTTTAATTAAACCGGGCCGAATAGTGTTACCAGGACTGAGTTGCTTTGAAGGAATTAAGCAGAGCATTCAGCTTTGCTTCGATCTCATCATTGTAACCACCAGACTGGTCAATCTCTTTCAGAAGATCAGCATGTTCACGGCTGGCATACGCAAGCAGCGCAGACTCGAAATCAATAACTTTAGCAATTTCGATATCTTCCAGATAACCACGCTCCGCAGAAAACAGAGACAGTGACTGCTGGGCAACAGACATTGGCGCATACTGCTTCTGTTTCAGCAACTCAGTGACTTTTTGACCATGATCCAACTGCTTACGGGTTGCATCATCAAGGTCAGAAGCAAACTGAGAAAACGCTGCCAGTTCGCGGTACTGAGCCAAAGCAGTACGAATACCACCAGACAACTTCTTCACGATCTTAGTCTGAGCTGCGCCACCAACACGGGATACAGAGATCCCTGGGTTAACTGCCGGACGAATACCCGCGTTGAACAGACTGGATTCCAAGAAGATCTGACCATCAGTAATTGAAATAACGTTTGTCGGTACGAATGCTGATACGTCACCTGCCTGAGTTTCAATGATAGGCAGAGCGGTTAGAGAACCCGTTTTACCTTTCACTTCACCATGAGTGAATTTTTCTACATATTCAGCGTTAACACGCGCAGCACGCTCCAGCAAACGGGAATGCAGATAGAAAACGTCACCAGGGAAGGCTTCACGCCCTGGCGGACGACGCAGCAACAGGGAAATTTGACGATAAGCAACAGCCTGCTTAGACAAATCATCGTAAACAATCAGCGCGTCTTCACCGCGATCGCGGAAATATTCACCCATTGCACAACCAGAATATGGCGCCAGGTATTGTAATGCAGCAGATTCTGAAGCAGTCGCAACAACTACGATAGTATTGGCAAGAGCACCATGCTCTTCTAATTTACGAACAACGTTCGCAATAGTAGAAGCTTTCTGACCAACTGCGACATAGACACATTTAATGCCTGAGTCACGCTGGTTAATGATTGCGTCAATAGCCAGTGCTGTTTTACCCGTCTGACGGTCACCGATAATCAGTTCACGTTGACCACGACCGATAGGGATCATGGCGTCAACAGATTTATAACCAGTCTGTACCGGCTGATCAACGGATTGACGGTCGATAACGCCCGGAGCAATCATTTCAACAGCAGAGAAACCATCATGCTCAACAGGACCTTTGCCATCAATTGCCTCACCCAGCGTGTTTACCACACGACCAAGCAGACCACGACCAACAGGCACTTCAAGAATACGGCCAGTGCATTTGACCTTCATGCCTTCTGCTAAATCAGCATACGGGCCCATCACAACCGCACCTACAGAGTCGCGCTCCAGGTTCAATGCGATTGCATAACGATTGCCAGGCAGTGCGATCATCTCACCCTGCATAACTTCGGCTAAACCGTGAATACGAATGATACCGTCGTTAACGGATACAATCGTACCTTCATTGTGAGCTTCACTCACTACATTGAACTGAGCAATGCGCTGCTTGATCAGTTCGCTGATTTCGGTGGAATTCAGTTGCATATGCTCCAGTCCCCTTAAGACTGCAAGACGTCTGTTAAGCGATTTAAACGGCCACGAATACTGCCATCGATCACCAAATCACCTGCGCGGACTACCACACCAGCAATAACAGACTTATCAATTTTGCAATTCAGCTTAACTTTGCGTGACAGACGTTTTTCCATCGCTGCAGAAATTTTAGCTAGCTGTTGCTCACTCAGTTCGGTTGCAGAAATCACTTCAACATCAACGGTTGATTCAAGTGACGCACGCAATTGAATAAATTGCTGCAAAACTTCAGGTAACGCCAATAAGCGACCGTTTTCTGCCATAACACGAATAAAGTTCTGAGCATGTTCATCAACCTGTTCACCGCAAATTGCGATAAAGGCATTGGCTAATGTTTCCGATGCCAATGAACCGGAAAGCAGCTCACCAACTTGCTCATTACGAGTCACTTCAGCTGTGAACACCAGCATATTCTGCCATTGTTCTAGCGATTGTTTTTCCACAGCAAAGTCAAAAGCTGCTTTGGCGTAGGGGCGAGCTACAGTAGCGAATTCAGACATGCCCCTCCCTCCTTACAGTTCAGCGACCAGTTTATCAACGATGTCGCTGTTAGCAGCTTCATCCACGGAACGTTCGATGATTTTCTCGGCACCTATGATAGCCAACATAGCGACCTGCTTACGCAACTCTTCCCGAGCACGCTTACGTTCGGCATCAATTTCTGCCTGAGCTTGCGCTACGATTCTGTTACGTTCCTGCTCAGCTTCCGCTTTTGCATCATCAAGGATCTGGGCTTTTTGTTTATTAGCCTGTTCGATGATGACCTGAGCTTCCGCTTTCGCTTTCTTCATTTGGTCGGTCGCATTGGCTTGCGCTAAGTCCAAGTCCTTTTTGGCGCGTTCCGCAGAAGATAAACCGTCAGCAATTTCTTTTTGACGCTTTTCAATGGCCGCCATGATTGGTGGCCATACAAACTTCATACAGAACATAACAAACAGGACAAACGCAATGGCCTGGCCGAGGATTGTTGCATTAAGATTCACAGCACAATACCTCTTTTTAAATTAATGAGTTGACGTAGTTTCAGATTTTTTCTGCAAACTACGCGACAGCAAACATTACGTACAAGCCAAGGCCCACAGCAATCATCGGGATGGCGTCAACCAGACCCATAACGATAAAGAACTGTGTACGCAGCAGAGGGATTAAATCCGGCTGACGAGCAGCGCCTTCCAAAAATTTACCTCCGAGGATGCCGATACCGATCGCAGCACCGATTGCCGCCAGACCCATCATTACAGCGGCAGCCATGTACAGCAGATCCATATTCAGGTTTTCCATGACAATCTCCAGTTTGTTTCAGTTAAAACACAGTTATTGTGGTAAAAATTAATGTTCTTCAGATGCCATCGACAGATAAACAATCGTCAGAACCATGAAAATAAAGGCTTGTAACGTAATAATCAGTATGTGGAAGATAGCCCAAGGCAGGCTGAGCATCCACTGCGACCACCACGGTAACAGACCAGCTATAAGAATAAAGATCAATTCACCTGCATACATGTTACCAAACAGTCGCAGACCGAGTGATACCGGTTTTGAAAGCAGGCTAACCCCTTCCAGAATTAAGTTAACTGGAATAAACAATGGATGATTAAAAGGCTGTAAAGTCAGCTCTTTTGTAAAACCACCAACTCCTTTCATCTTAATGCTGTAGTAGAGGATGAGGACAAAGACACCAATAGCCATCGACAAGGTAATACTGACATCTGCTGTTGGTACAACACGCAGAGCAGGTAAGCCGAAGACATGTTCACCGATATAAGGGAGAAAATCGATTGGCAGTAAGTCCATCACGTTCATTAATAACACCCAGACGAACACGGTCAGTGCCAAAGGGGCAATAACTTTGCTCTTGCCGTGATACATATCACGGACACTGTTATCAACAAAACCCATGATTAATTCTATAGCAGTCTGAAGTTTGCCAGGTACGCCACTGGTGGCATTAACCGCAACCTTTCTGAATACATACAGAAATAAAATCCCTAATACGACTGAGAAAAAAAGCGAGTCAATGTTCAACGTCCAGAACGTTGCAGAACCACCAGAGTTGGGATCGACCAACTCAAAGGTACGTAGGTCCAACTGAAGGTTATTCAGGTGGTGGCCTATGTAGTCCCTTGCAGTTGAAACTTCTCCTGATGCAGACATGATGCCTCTTACCCTTTTGTTGTTGAAAACCTAACCGTTTATCACAGCTGGTGCGATGATCTGCACAACCAGCACCGCTAAATAAGCCAAACCCAGTGGTGCAAACGCCGCTTTAAACACGCCTAAAGCAACAATCAGCACAGCTATTGCAATAATAACCTTCAACCCTTCGCCAGCAGCGAAAGACCATGCAACACGTACAGGAACACCCTCTTCTTTTACTTTCTGAAAACTGGCAAACAGCATAAAAATGGCATTAGGTAACCAACATGCTAATCCACCAGCAAAAGCAGAAGCGCCCCATTCTATACTTTTGGTACAAAAAGCCACACTGAGAACAACAAAAGTCATTAACTGCAAAAAAAGCAGTTTCAGTGCAATTCTACCGCTGTAAAGGGATACAGACATGACTTTTATTTTCTCCCCTTGCACGCCTTGCATATCAGGTTTTGCTAAATGTTGTATAAAACTGCCTTTGCTTAAGTGTGTCAAGTGACAAAAACGTGCAAATTATACGGGCAGCCAAAATGAATTCAATCCATAAGTAGCGAAAAGGTGAACAATTATTTAAATTTTTTACTCTGGCACCCGATTGTAAGCTAATTATTGTGCTGATTTCCTATCTCTAATAATTTCATCCTCTCAAACTTAAATGTGATTTGAATCACATAAAATTTTCATTTGTTAGTTATATTTAACATTCACTGGGAATACAAATAGAAAACATTAACAATAAAATCAATAAGTTAATTTAAATTAATAGAAAAAGGTTATTATATTATTGACTTAAATTACCAAGCTAATTTTTAGCTGCTTTAAAAAAGCGAATCTGATGAAAAAACGCTTTATCTGATTTTTAAAGTCCCAACTATCTTAATATCAAGATAACGTTATTTTTATGTAATAACGCGGTAAATTAAAGCTGAAACGAGACAAATCATAATTGACGATGTTGACCACAGTATATTGTGCTCAACATCACTAATTATTTATAACTTTATTGACAAATAACAAACTTAGTTTGATTTAAGGATAACCAGATGGCGTTGCCCTTCCAGTTCAGGAACATCTAACTGAATAACTGAATCAACAACAATTCCGGAAGGTAACGTGGTAAATTCTTCCTCAGGGAGCACTCCTTTAAGTGCATAGAATCGTCCATGAACAGATTCAGGCAAATGGCAACACCAAGAGACCATATCCTGCAATGAGGCAAAAGCACGGCTTATGACTCCATCAAAAAGCGGCTCAGAGGAATACATTTCAACCCGGCTTTGCACTGGTTCAATATTCGCCAAACCAAGTTCATGCTGAACCTGGCGCAAAAATCTGACTCTTTTACCTAAACTATCCAACAATGTGAAATGAGAATTTGGACGAACAATAGCTAATGGGATCCCCGGCAACCCCGGACCTGTGCCTACATCGATAAAACGATGACCTTGCAGATAAGGACTGACAACAATGCTATCCATAATATGACGCACCAGCATTTGCTCTGGTTCACGGACAGACGTGAGATTATAGGCTTTATTCCATTTGTTGAGCATATCAACATAAGCCATGAGCAACTGTTTTTGCTGTTGTGAAAGCGCTATTCCTGCTTTAGTCAGCAAAAACTCCAGTTTATTAAGCACAATAAAAATCCTCTCAGGCACTACGACGCAGTAAGCCCTGTTTTTTCAGCCATACAAGTAAAATTGAAATTGCAGCCGGAGTTACCCCTGAAATGCGTGAAGCCTGACCAATTGAGTTTGGCTTATGATCATTGAGTTTAGCGATAACTTCATTAGAAAGACCACTAATTTGACGGTAATCGAGATCAATCGGTAATGACGTGTTTTCATTACGCAATTGTTTTTCAATTTCTTCCTGTTGACGGGCAATATACCCTTCATATTTGACCTGAATTTCAACCTGATCAGCTGCCTGTGGTTCTTTAAGGCCAGGTGAAAACAGTGGCAATGAAGTTAGGATTTCATAATTCATTTCAGGGCGACGCAGTAGATCTTCACCATTAGCTTCTTTCGATAATGGCATTTTTAATATGTTGTTGATGTCACCAAGATTATTTGAGTGAGGGTGGATCCAAATATTACGCAAACGCTGATGTTCCTGTTCAATCATCTCCACCTTACGGCAATAATGTTCCCAGCGGGAATCATCCACCAATCCTAATTCGTGGCCTTTTTCTGTTAGACGGAGATCTGCATTATCTTCACGCAACATCAGGCGATATTCAGCCCGGGAAGTAAACATACGGTATGGTTCTTTCGTGCCCAGAGTACATAAATCATCAACCAGAACACCAATATAAGCTTGATCACGACGAGGGAACCATCCCTCTTCTTCTGAAGCGTAACGGGCTGCATTAAGCCCTGCTAAGAGCCCCTGAGCGGCTGCTTCTTCATAGCCAGTCGTACCATTAATTTGCCCAGCGAAGAATAAGCCATGGATAAATTTACTTTCCAGTGTCTGTTTCAGATCTCTTGGATCAAAGAAGTCATATTCTATTGCATAGCCTGGGCGAACAATGCGGGCATTTTCCATCCCTTTCATGGAATGAACAATTTGCATCTGTACATCAAACGGCAAGCTGGTAGAAATGCCATTTGGGTAAATTTCATTACTGGTCAGCCCTTCTGGCTCAAGAAAGATCTGATGCGCATTGCGATCCGCAAAACGCATGACTTTATCTTCGATCGAAGGACAGTAACGTGGGCCGATCCCTTCAATGATCCCTGCATACATTGGGCTGCGATCTAAATTATTGCGGATCACATCGTGCGTTTTTTCATTGGTATGGGTGATATAACATGGCATCTGTTGTGGATGCTGCCCAATATTTCCGAGAAAAGAGAATACTGGAATTGGATTATCACCTAACTGTTGTGTTAACTGGCTAAAATCAATGGTTCTGGCATCAATACGTGGTGGCGTACCTGTTTTTAATCTATTGACACGTAAAGGTAACTCACGTAAACGCTGCGCTAATGAAATCGCGGGAGGATCACCAGCTCTTCCTCCACTGTAATTTTCCAGACCAATATGGATTTTACCATCAAGGAATGTACCTACTGTCAGAACAACGGCTTTGGCCCTGAATTTAAGTCCCATACGGGTGATTGCACCAGTGACAGTCTCGTTTTCGACAATGAGATCTTCTACAGATTGTTGAAAAATCATTAGGTTAGGTTGATTTTCTAATGCTCTGCGTATCGCTTGACGGTAAAGAACTCTGTCGGCTTGAGCACGTGTTGCTCGGACAGCCGGTCCTTTACTGGCATTTAAGGTTCTAAACTGAATACCAGCCTGATCGGTGGCTTTAGCCATTAAGCCACCAAGTGCGTCAATTTCTTTAACCAGATGCCCTTTACCGATCCCACCGATGGCTGGGTTACATGACATTTGGCCCAAAGTATCAATATTGTGAGTCAGTAATAAGGTTCGACAGCCCATACGAGCAGCTGCCATAGCAGCTTCAGTACCGGCATGACCACCACCGATAATGATGACGTCAAATTGCTCTGGATAAAACATGGTGATGAACCTTCAATTATAAGAATGCTTAGTGCTGCATTAAGGGAAGAGAATTCTACTCAAGTTTAGGCGATAGACCAAGTGGGTAAGATCGCCGGTAATTAAAAGAAGATCTTTTTTATTTAAAGATCTCTTTATTAGATCTTTTATTAGGATCGTGATCTTTTGTGGATAAGTCATTTTTACTTAGAAAGATCATAACATTGTAAAGGATCATTTACTGTGAATGATCCGTGATCCTAGTCGGTATAAACTGGGATCTAAACAGCAAGTTATTCACAGTGCGATCATGGACTGATAGTTATACTATGGATAACTACGGGTTAACCCCGGCTTTTTATATGAGTTATCCACAATCGTTCGCTGTTTTTTTGTTCAAATCAGAGTTTGTTTGCCCAATTTTTAACCCATTCTTCTGCGGGATCTTCGGGGATCTCATGTTGTTGGATATCAATTTCCAGACGATCGCCGAGGCGTTTGGCCCCATTTTCCACTAATAGTTGATCAAGAGATCTTATCGCCCCACAGAAAGTATCGTATTCAGAACTGCCAATGCCAACAGCACCAAATGTTACTTTGCTGAGATCCGGTTTTTGTTCAGAAATTTCTTCTGCCAGTGGTTGTATATTTTCTGGCAATTCCCCTGCTCCATGCGTGGACGTGACTACCAACCAGATCCCTTCTTGAGGAAGTTCATCAAGAGAGGGGCCGTGCAGCATTTCGGTGGAAAAACCAGTATCTTCCAGAATTTCAGCCATATGTTCAGCTACGTATTCAGCACTGCCCATAGTACTGCCGCTGATTAAGGTAATAGTGGCCATAGTGATCCCTACAGATTTCAAGAGCGGCTATTGTACGCTGTGAATCTGTTGGGATCTACCTGTGGATAATATGGTTATAACAAATTTTATCTTATGGCTTGATTGTTCGCATAATCGGGTTTTGCAAGGAGATCAGGGTTTCTGTTGATTGGATCTCATCGATAGTCTGTATTTTGTTGATAAGTACATCTTGAAGAGATTCAATTGAGCGGCACATAACTTTAGTAAAGATGCTGTAGTGACCTGTTGTGTAGTAGACCTCAACGACTTCATTCAGGTTACTTAATTTCTTTAGAGCTGATGGGTAATCTTTAGCGCTTTTAAGAATAATGCCAATAAAGCAACAAACATCATAACCAAGTTGTTTCGTACTGATATCAACTCTGGTACCGGTGATGATCCCTGCTTGCTTCATTTTTTCTACACGAACGTGAATGGTTCCTGGGCTGACGGCAAATTTCTTTGCCAGTTCGGCATAAGGTGTACGTGCGTTGTCCATTAAAGCGTGAAGTATGTCACGGTCCAGATTATCGATCTGATAAATTTCTGCCATTTCCAGCTCCATTTTTTATCGAATTTTCATTTTTTCTATATTAAAAATGAATTTTATAAAGAATAAAGACTATTTTTATTAAAGTATATTGAATTTATACCTTGTTCTATTGCTTAATGTTTGCAACAGGACATCAGGGCGACCTAAAAATTTGAGAATAATATTATGAAAAAGTCATTTATTGAGAAGCAGCAACAAATCAGTTTCGTGAAATCCTTCTTTTCCCGTTTGCTGGAAAACAAGCTGGGTCTGATTGAAGTACAAGGGCCAATTCTAAGCTGTTTAGGTGATGGTATTCAGGATAACTTATCCGGCCATGAAAAGGCGGTTCAGGTAAAGGTGAAAACTTTACCTGATTCAACTTTCGAAGTAGTGCATTCATTGGCTAAATGGAAACGTAAGACACTGGGCCGTTTTGATTTTCAGCCGGAGCAAGGGCTTTACACTCACATGAAAGCATTGCGTCCGGACGAGGATCGCTTAACACCAATTCACTCTGTTTATGTTGATCAATGGGATTGGGAAAAAGTGATGGGAGATGGGCAACGCTCACTTGCTTATCTAAAACAGACAGTAGGTAAAATTTACGAAGCAATAAAAGAAACAGAAAAAGCGGTCAGCAAAGAGTTTGGTCTGGCACCGTTCCTGCCAGATCAAATTCACTTTGTTCACAGTGAAACGCTTCTGAGCCGTTATCCTGATCTGGATGCAAAAGGTCGCGAACGTGCGATTGCTAAAGAGTTGGGAGCTGTTTTCCTCATTGGTATTGGTGCGAAATTATCTGATGGCCAATCACATGATGTTCGTGCACCGGATTATGACGACTGGACGACACAAAACAGTGATGGTTTTGCTGGTCTGAATGGCGACATCATTGTTTGGAACCCTGTTTTAGAGGATGCTTTTGAGATCTCTTCTATGGGTATCCGTGTTGACGCAGAAGCACTGGAGCGCCAATTGACGCTGACAGGTGATGAACAGCGCTTGCAATATGATTGGCATCAGGCGTTACTCAAAGGCGATATGCCACAGTCGATTGGCGGAGGTATTGGTCAATCCCGTTTGGTGATGTTACTGCTGCAAATGAAACATATCGGTCAGGTTCAATGCAGCATATGGTCACCTGAAGTACGCGAAACGGTAGAAGGCATGCTCTGATTCAATTCAGTGACGCCATTTTCGCAGTAAACGGTTTTTAAGTCCGGTATCAAAACGCCAGATATGATCGAATATCCGCATAATACCGGGCTTACCATATTGGGACATGGAGACCGCATGGAAGCGGTGTTGCTGATGCTGTTGCAGATTTTTTATCTGATGGATTAGTGGATCCGGTAAACGCTGGGCAATGAAATCTGAAATAACAACAGCATCAGCATCTTTCCAACATTGCTCTTTCATTTTTTCTATTGTGCTTGCCAGACAAAAAGTTAAATCTGTGCCGCCTCTAAAAGTCTGGCCGAGAAAACGAATAGCTTGCTCCAGGCCATCTGGTGAAGATAGTTCATAGTGCACAATTTCTGTAGTAAATAACATGATGTGACAGTTACGATCATCTGCTAATGCAATGCGTAACAGTGCCAGACAAAAAGCTTTGGCGCATTTTTCATTGAATCCTCCCATAGAGCCGGAAGTATCCACACAGACAATAAATGGTCCTCTTGGCTTTTCTTCCTGATTATAATGAGTGACTGGTCGTAATGTTGTTTTCTGTTGCCAACTATCTCCTTGTAAGCGATAGGTCAATAAGCGTTTTTCCACCAATCTGCGATAAAATTCATATTCCAGATCTTCAATTCCCAATATTGCCAGTTCTGTTGGTAACAGGCGTAAAATATCATCACTTTGCCCTATGCCATTTACCTGTTCAGGAACGGTATCGGGTGTCCGTTCAATGGTAGTACAGGGTTCGAGAAGATAGCTTTCCTGTGGCTTTGATTTTGCAGATTGGCTACGACCCAGTAATTGGGCCAGTTTTTCCAGTTCCGGTTGTTGGCGAAGAAATTCACTGTAGCGAATCAATAGCTGTTGATCATTTCGGGAATGATCTAATTGATTTTTACTCATATCCCATAATCGTCCCGCCGCCCTATCATTTTCACTGAAAATAGGATCAAGATTACCGCTTAGTGTTAGCCGTTGTTGCAATTCTGCCAGTAATTGCTCTTTTTCTTGTTCCAGTAATTTCTTGTGGAAAGTTGTGGTTTGCAAGATCAGACTGAGCCGCCATCGTTGGATAAATAGGATTTGTAATGTATTTGAATGATCAGTGGTGCCAGTTGCCAATTTCTGTGCTTCTTCAATAAAAGGGGATTTAATTCGGTTCAATATTTCCAAAATATCGGGAAGTTTAAGATAAAAATTATCGGTGTTGGTAGACTGCAATTGTTGGTATAACTGAAATTCTTCTGCCAAGGTTGCAGGAATCAGCGCTTCTTTAATTCTTTGTTGTAAATCTTGTTTCCAACCGGGAATGTCTTTTAATAGGGCACGTTTCAGTCGGGGATATTTTTCAAAAAAAATGGCTAATTGAGGCGAAGCCAGAAGAGTTAATATAAGCTCTTCTATCAGTTCACCTTCGTTTACTGATAGTAAAAGATCAAGGGTTGTTAGGCTTATCATTTAGTTAGTTGCCCATCTTTATTTTCAACTGATTGATTCTATCTGCTAGTTGGATAAAACTTTGCTCTATTGCCGCAAACCAATGGTTTTCAATGAATAAACATGGCTGATGTTGACTAAATAATTGGCGTTGATGGTAAATTTCTTGATTAATTTTCTCTAGTTTTTCCAACCACTCGCTGTTTTTTTCGTTTTGTTGATGTTGACCATCCGGTAAATATAAAGTAGAGGAACGACGGCTAATATCAAAAATCTCTGGTTGGTGTACTGAATTAATTTCGGCTGCTATATCTTGTGGAAAACCGATACCATTCAGGCGGGCTGGTAAACTTCCACCTTTATTTATCCAGGTATTTAGCGTCTTTTTTTCTGTTTCAATAAAATTGACTTGAATATCATGGATATGAAGAGGTGTATGCAGGAACAAAGTCAATTTTTCTTCATTAATGTGATCGGGTAGCGAATATTGTATTTTGCGTCCGAACAAACCTGTTTGTTTTTCCAGGTACAACGCCTGTTGATTGTTTTTATCCTGACGGGCTTGAATCCATTGGTGATAAAGTGAATCAATTTGCTGAGATGATACTCTTTGCTGATATGCTTGTTCGATCATGAGAGTATTCAGATATTGAGGTAATAATTTGAAAGAGTGAAGATCATACCACAGACAATCTTTTAACAATATTAAATCAAGTGGCGATATTTCTCTTCTACCATTGAAGAAAGCGCTAGCTTGTAATAAATGAATTGCTTTCTTCCAGCGTCGGTCTGAAACATAAGGTGAATGTTCCGTCGAATCAAGTTGCTGACGTAGATGATAGATAATATCAAAACAATTCTCTGGTAGAACTATTTTATTAATCTCTTTTTGCCATTGATGAAACTCTTCACTTGTTATCTGAATATTTTCTGGGACAGGGTTATCATTTTCATTTTTTTTGTTAGTAAGTAATGCCCGGAAGTTCTGTTTTTCTTGAATTTTATCCAACCAAATACGGATTAGCATTCGGTCATAAAGAGCCTCAAGGCTGCTATCTGCTTCAGGTAATTCATTAGATGCTGTTATCAGTAATCGCATCGGAATTTTCTCTTCTGTATCCCCATTCCTGAATTTTCTTTCGTTAATTGCAGTCAGCAAGGTATTGAGAATTGCTGGGCCGGCTTTCCATATTTCATCGAGAAAGACAATTTCAGTTTCAGGTAAATAGCCGGTGGTCAGTCGCTGATAACGTCCTTCTTCTTTCAATGCTTGAATAGAAAGAGGACCGAAAATTTCTTCGGGAGTGGAGAAACGGGTCATCAGATACTCAAATGCTCTGGCACCATGAAACGCAAATTTTAATCGGCGGGCTATCAGACTTTTTGCGATCCCTGGGGGACCAAGCAGGAAAACGCTTTCCCCGCACAGTGCAGCTAGCAGGCATAAACGAATCGTCTGTTGTCTTTCATACAGACCACTCTCCAGATAGTTACTTAAACAAGCTATTTTTTCCGTTATTTGCATAATTCGTACCAATATTATCTGTTGGGATAAATAAAATCTAATCACTCTTCTTCTCTTCATAGATTTTAATCATCATTTATTTATGAAGACTATATTTACCTTAAAAAACGATTCAGCGTCAAATATTCAATGAGTTAACGTTTATTTTTGGTTTTTTTATTGTCGAAACGTTATCGATAACGATCACACTTTTGTATTATTAATGTTGCATTTTAAATGTTACTTTCTATATTACTTTAATAGCGAAACGTTTCGCTAATGGAATAAAAAAATGAAAAAAGGTGTATTACTTAATTCTGAAATTTCAGCCGTAATTTCTCGGCTGGGGCATACTGACCAGATTACAATTGGTGACATTGGGTTATCAATTCCTTCTTCAGCCCAGCGGATTGATTTAGCGCTAACCCAGGGGATCCCTAGTTTTATATCCGTTCTTAATGTCGTGACACAGGAAATGCAGGTTGAAGCTGCATTTTTAGCTGAGGAGATCATTATCTATAATCCTTTGATACATAAATTAATATTATCTCAGATTAAGGAGCTGGAGGAACAACAAGGGAGTTCAATTATTGTGGAATATATCAGTCATAATATATTGAAAGAGAAAACGGAATATAGCCGAGCGATGATTCGTACTGGAGAGAATTCTCCTTATGCCAATATCATCCTTTGTGCTGGTGTGACTTTCTGAGGTGGTTATGCGACCTGCACTGGAACTAAAAGGAATTAGCAAATCTTTTCCTGGTGTTAAAGCATTATCCGGTGCGGCACTATGTGTTTATCCGGGTAAAGTCATGGCATTGGTAGGGGAGAATGGTGCAGGTAAATCCACGATGATGAAAGTATTGACCGGAATATATACCAAAGATACAGGCACAATTCATTATTTAGGAAAAGAAGTGATTTTTTCTGGTCCTAAATCCTCTCAGGACGCGGGTATTGGGATTATCCATCAAGAATTAAATCTTATTCCCCAACTGACTATTGCTGAAAATATTTTCCTGGGGCGTGAATTCGTTAATAAATTTGGTGCCATTGACTGGAAAAAAATGTATCAGGAAGCCGATCGCCTTTTGAAAAAGTTGAATTTGAGTTACAGCAGTCACTGGCGGGTAGCTGAACTTTCTATCGGTGATCAGCAAATGATTGAGATAGCTAAGGTGCTGAGTTTTGAATCCAAAGTTATCATCATGGATGAACCAACTGATGCACTGACTGATACAGAAACTGAATCATTGTTTAACGTAATACGTGAACTGACATCGCAGGGGTGCGGTATTGTTTATATCTCTCATCGTCTGAAAGAAATCTTTGAAATTTGCGATGATGTTACGGTATTCCGTGATGGGCAATTTATTGGTGAAAAGCCGGTAAAGCAGTTAAAAGAAGAGACTCTGATTGAAATGATGGTTGGGAGAAAACTGGAAGAGCAATATCCTCGCTTAAATTTGCCTCGTGGCAAGAAGCGGCTTGAAGTTAAGCAAATTTCGGGTCCCGGTATGACAAATGTTAGCTTTTCCCTTTATAGCGGAGAAATTTTGGGTATATCGGGGTTGATGGGGGCTGGCCGCACTGAATTAATGAAAATGATTTATGGTGCGTTGCCAAAAACTCAAGGACAAATCACTCTGGATGGGACGCCTGTTGTAACCCGTAATCCTCAGGACGGATTAGCTTGTGGGATTGTTTATATTTCAGAAGATCGAAAGTGTGATGGATTAGTTTTGGATATGTCAGTTAAAGAGAATATGTCTCTTACTGCTTTACGTTATTTTAGTAATAAATCAGGTGGCCTGAATCATAAAAAAGAGCAGCAGGCAGTCAATGACTTTATCAAGTTATTTAATATCAAAACACCTTCAATGGAGCAGACGATTGGCCTGCTTTCTGGAGGTAATCAGCAAAAAGTGGCAATTGCTCGTGGATTAATGACCAGACCAAAAATTCTTATCTTGGATGAACCGACTCGGGGAGTCGATGTCGGTGCAAAAAAAGAAATTTATCAACTCATTAATCAGTTTAAACAAGAGGGTTTGAGTATCATCCTTGTTTCTTCTGAAATGCCAGAAGTGATAGGAATGAGTGATCGTATTTTGGTCATGTATGAAGGTCACATCAGCGGAGAATTTTTTGCTGAACAGGCAACTCAAGAAATTTTGATGGCGGCGGCTGTTGGCAAACAATATGGAGCGATTCGGGAGTAATTCAGTATGAATTCGAACATATCACCGACATCTAAGCGTTGGTTTACTAAAGAATGGCTACTGAAGCAAAAGTCATTGATTGCGTTGTTAGTATTGATAGCCGTAGTTTCTTCTCTTAGCCCAAATTTTTTCACGTTAAATAATTTATTTAATATTCTGCAACAGACATCAGTCAATGCCATTATGGCAGTTGGGATGACATTGGTTATTTTAACATCGGGTATTGATCTGTCTGTTGGTTCATTGCTTGCATTGACAGGCGCAGTAGCAGCTTCATTGGTTGGTATGGAAGTTAATGCGCTGGTGGCTGTAGTGGGTGCTTTGGCTTTAGGTACTGCGATTGGTGCTTGTACAGGAATAGTTATTGCTAAAGGTAAAGTACAGGCTTTTATTGCCACTTTGGTCATGATGTTACTACTTCGTGGAATAACCCGCGTCTACACTGATGGTAGCCCAATAAATACAGGATTCAGTAATAATGCAGATCTGTTTGGCTGGTTTGGTATTGGTCGTCCATTGGGAATTCCTACTCCAATATGGCTAATGTTGATAGTTTTTGTTATTGCATGGTATCTCCTGCATCACACTCGTTTAGGTCGTTATATTTATGCTCTGGGGGGTAATGAATCGGCTACCCGTTTGTCTGGTATCAGTGTCGATAAAATCAAGATTATCGTTTACGCCTTATGCGGCTTACTGACGGCATTAGCAAGTATCATTGAAGTGGCTCGTCTTTCTTCTGCTCAACCAATGGCAGGGAGTGGTTATGAATTGGATGCTATTGCTGCTGTCGTTTTGGGCGGAACTCGTCTGGCTGGTGGTAAGGGATTAATTACGGGGACTTTGATTGGTGCGCTAATCCTCGGTTTTTTAAATAATGGCCTAAACTTATTAGGTATTTCTTCTAACTACCAGATGATTGTTAAAGCAAGTGTAATATTGTTGGCCGTTCTGGTTGATAACAAAAGTGGTAAATAACCTCATCCTATAGGAAATAAGACAATGAGAATGAAGAAATTAGTCACAATTTTATCTGCTGTTACACTAGGCGCGACTATAAGTGTAAATGCGTTAGCGAAAGATACTATCGCGTTAGTCATTTCTACACTAAATAATCCATTTTTTGTCGCCATGAAAGAGAGCGCTCAAAAAGAGGCGGATAAATTGGGTTATAACCTAATTGTGCTGGATTCTCAGGATAACCCAGCGAAGGAATTAGCTAATGTTCAGGATTTGACGGTACGTGGTACTAAACTAATGCTGATTAACCCAACTGATTCTGATGCTGTAGGTAATGCTATTATCATCGCTAACAATGCGAAAATTCCGGTAATTACTCTCGATCGGATAGCGAATAAAGGTACGGTTGTCAGCCATATTGCTTCTGATAACCGCCTGGGTGGTAAAATAGCGGGTGATTTTATTGCTGAAAAATTAGGGAATGAAGCCAACATTATTCAGTTAGAAGGTATTACTGGTACTTCTGCTGCCCGTGAACGTGGTGAAGGATTTAATAAAGCAGCACGAGAACATAAGTTTAATGTGCTGGCTAGTCAGCCTGCTGATTTTGACCGTACCAAAGGTTTGAATGTTATGCAGAACTTACTGATAGCTCATCCGGCTATACAAGCTGTATTTGCTCAGAATGATGAGATGGCGTTGGGGGCTCTGCGTGCTTTACAGACAGCAGGTAAAAGAGATGTATTAGTTGTTGGCTTTGATGGCACGCAAGAGGGTATCAAAGCTGTTCAGGGTGGGAAATTAGGTGCGACAATCGCTCAACGTCCTGATCAAATTGGTATCGTTGGCATTCAGACAGCAGACAAAGTGCTGAAAAGTGAAAAAGTTGATGCTGTTATTCCTGTAGAACTGGAGTTGGTTATTAAAAAATAAATCGGTATTACTGTGCTGTTGCTAATTGATGGTAACGGCATATATGGAATAAGGAATAGATTTAATGAGTACCGCAAAACTTGCAGTGCTTGGCAGCATTAATGCTGACCATATTTTGAATCTTGAGTCGTTCCCTCGTCCGGGTGAAACGGTGATCGGGAAACAATACCAGATTGCTTTTGGTGGTAAAGGTGCTAATCAGGCGGTAGCAGCAGGTCGCAGTGGTGCTGATATTGAATTTATTGCTTGTGTCGGTGAGGACGATATTGGTTCCCGTATCTGCCAGCAGTTAGCCATGGATAATATTAAAACTTCTGGCATTGAAGTTATTGAAGGGGAAAAAACCGGTGTAGCGCTGATTTTCGTTAATCAGCAAGGTGAAAATTTTATTGGTATCAATACGGGGGCTAATGCTGCACTGACACCAGAATATTTCTATCGCTACCAAAATATTATTGAGGAAGCGGATGCATTATTAATGCAACTTGAGTCTCCATTGGAAACTGTACAACTTGCCGCAGAGATAGCTAAACAAAATGATACTAAAGTAATACTTAATCCGGCGCCGGCACAAAAATTATCTGATCAATTGCTCTCGCTGGTGGATATCATTACTCCGAATGAAATTGAAGCTGAATACCTGACTGGAATTACAGTAAAAGATGATTCAGGTGCGGAAAAAGCGGCTCAGATATTGCATGATAAAGGTATTGCAATAGTCATTATCACGTTGGGTAGCCGTGGTGTATGGTTGAGTGAAAAAGGTCAGAAAGGAGAAATTGTTCCGGGATTTAAAGTTAAAGTCGTAGATACTATTGCGGCGGGAGATACTTTCAATGGCGCGTTCGCGACAGCTTTGCTGGAAGGAAAAGCAATGTTATCTGCGGTACGGTTTGCCCACTCTGCTGCTGCAATAGCGGTAACCCGTCAGGGAGCTCAGCCTTCTGTCCCATGGCGAAATGAAATTGATGCATTTTTAACTGAACAGGACTGACTGTGGCTACAATGAAAGATGTTGCCCGTTTTGCAGGCGTCTCCACATCAACTGTGTCTCATGTTATTAACAATAACCGTTATGTCAGTGATGGTGTAAAAAAGAAAGTTAATGATGCTATTGAGCAACTAAATTATGCTCCGTCAGCGCTTGCACGAAGTCTGAAAATCAAGCAGACCAAAACCATTGGGATGTTGGTAACAACCAGTAATAACCCCTTTTATGCTGAAATTGTAAGAGGGGTTGAAAGAAACTGTTATGAACGTGGTTACAGCCTTATCTTGTGTAATACAGAGGGTGATGCCAAACGGATGGATTACAGCATGGAAACGTTGCTGCAAAAGCGAGTAGATGGGCTGTTGATCATGTGTACTGAGAACCAGCACAATTCTTGTAATGTTTTACGCCGTTATCCCCCTGTACCGATGGTCATGATGGATTGGTCTCCATTTGATATTGTTAGCGATGTTATTCAGGACAACTCCTTATTGGGAGGGGAGATGGCCACCAATTACCTCATCAGCTGTGGTTTTAAGAAAATAGCCTGTATTGCGGGTCCGCAAGATAAAACGCCTGCTAGCTATCGGTTGGAAGGATATAAAAAAGCAATGGCAGACGCTGGCCTTGTTATTCCTGAAGGATATGAAATTTATAGTGATTTTGAATTTTCTGGTGGTTTTGCATCAATGCAAAAATTGCTGCAACATCCAGAACTACCTGAAGCTGTTTTTGCTGGCAATGATGCAATGGCTGTTGGTGCTTATCAGGCTCTTTATCAAGCAGGGTTTTCCGTGCCGGATGATATTTCTATCATTGGTTATGATGATATCGACCTGGCTCCTTATATGATCCCACCTTTAACAACCATTCATCAGCCAAAAGATGAATTGGGAAAACTGGCTGTTGATACTTTGCTTTATCGGATGGATAACCCGGAGAGTGATCTTAAGTTATTAGTATTAACTCCAACATTGATTGAGCGTAACTCAGTTTCTCGTTCTTAAGTATTCTGTCTCTTATTCTCGATCATATTTTCTCCATCTTCCTTATGTAATAACAGGAAGGTGGAAGACGAGAGTAAAGTGATTATTCCCACTGTCATAAAAGTGTTGTGGAAGTTATCGACGGTTGTTCCATAAGGTATGGACTCATAGAAACGGAGGATAGCAGCACTTACTGCAACACCGAAACTAATAGACAACTGCTGAGTTACCGCTAATAAACTATTTCCTGAGCTGGCATTATTATCGGTCAGATCAGCCAGAGTAATGGTATTCATCGAAGTAAATTGAGTGGACACTGCCATACCAAGTAAAAATAGTGGGATGACTAAAAAAACAACGGACATTTCTGGTGATTGCAGTGAAAATTGAGAAATCATTAATCCGATGATGAGGGTTATACTAACCAGAGTTTTACGATAACCGAAACGTGTTAATACATTAGTAACAAAAGATTTAGCTATAATAGAACCGATAGCTGTTGGTGCCATCGCCATCCCGGCAAGGATTGCTGAATAACCAAAACCAACTTGTAGCATCAGAGGCATCAGAAAAGGAATGCACCCAGTTCCCAGGCGAGTAGCAAGATTACCGATAATACCGATAGAAAATGTGCGAGTACGGAATAACTTCAGACTGATAAGTGGTTGAGGGTGTTTTCTGGCATGCATCAGGTAGCCAAATAATATCATAAAACCGCCGATCATAACTGTGAGAGGTATATAGCCTGGTAACGAACTCTCTCCCAGTAAATCTAAACTAACGGAAACCATGACTAAACTCAGCCCAAAAAGTATGAAGCCGAAAAAGTCGAATGAACGTTTTGGCATTGTGAAATTAGGCATATGCTTTTTAGCATAAATAATCCCCAATAAACCAATTGGGATATTGATAATAAATATCCAATGCCAGGTAGCATAAGTGACTAATAATCCACCGAGCATAGGACCCAGAATTGGTCCTACTAACCCTGGCATGGTGACAAAATTCATAACGGCTAAAAGTTCACTGCGTGGGTATGCGCGTAATAAAGCAAGGCGGGCAACCGGCATCATCATTGCACCACCAATTCCCTGAATTACACGGGAAATAACCAGAAAAGCCAAATTACCTGACAAAGCACAGGCTAGGGAGCCTAAAGAAAATAAGGATACAGCAAAAATAAATACCCGGCGGGTACCAAAACGATCTGCTAGCCAGCCACTAACTGGAATGAGTAAAGCAACAGTCAGAGTATAGCTGACAACAGCAGATTGCATTGCCAGAGGTGAGTGTTCGAGGCTTTCAGCAATAGCGGGCAATGCTGTGTTGAGAATTGTTGCGTCTAAAGCTTGCATAAAAAAAGCTATTGCAGCAATCCAGGGTAGCCCCGCCATATTACGAGCGGTTTTTACCATTAATAATCCTACGGTGTTTATCTAAACCATGTTTGATTAGATATTAATCTAATACATTACTATATAAGATCATTCATGCTCTGTTAATAACTTGTGACAAGCGAGAAGTGCGCTACGACTGTCACCTTTGATGATTGAATCGACAATTGTTTTATGGGCTTCCAGTTGTACAACTTTATCAGAAATAATAGCTTCGAAATAGTTCTGATAAACTGGGCGAAATAAGTTGGCAAAAGAACCTAAAAATGGGTTTCCACAGGATTTATAAATGGTGTGGTGGAACTGGTAATCAATATCTATCCATTTTTCCCGGTTAAAATTTTCTTTCAGCAGATACATTTCATCTATTAGATGTAAAAGCTGTTTCTTTTGTTCTTGTGTGGCATTTTTTGCAGCAAGGAAGCAGGTTTGTGGTTCTATTGCTAATCTCACTATATGGAAGTGTTCAATCACTTGGCTAAGATTATCACGATTCATCCACCATTTTAATAAATCCTGATCAAGGAAATTCCAGTGAATAGTTGGCATGATGCGGGTACCAATACGTGGGCGAGGTAATAGCATACCTTTGGCTGCAAGTATTTTTATCGCTTCACGAACAGAAGTCCTGCTGACGTCAAACTGTTCAGCGAGTTCTATTTCACCAGGAAGGATGGCTTCAGTTTTATATTCGCCAGACAAAATCTGTTGTCCGATTTTTTCAGCTAAAAGATAAGAAAGGTTTTTCTGGGAAGCTTTTCTTTGTTCTTTAAATTGCATAGTAGATTTGAACCTTTTCCCGTATTTATCTATTTATACTACTTTAGTTTGGGAATAATTACTGTCGATGATATCTATTTTTGTGTAAAAAAACTCCAAAAATACGCATTTCGTTGGAAAAATCGGCGAACAACAGTTTTTTTCAAATAAATACTTGCCAGCGCCGAAGAACGCCCTATAATGCGCCACCACTGACCGACACAACGCTGACAAAGCGTGTGAGGCCAGGCAGAGAAAAGTGAATTAAGCGCTTGACTCTGCGGGCGAAAAGCGTAGTATACGCAGCCCGGCTGAACGAGAATATCAATTTTTGTTTCAGCCTGCTCTTTAACAATTAATCAGACAATCTGTGTGGGCACTCACAAGACCGTATCACAAAAAAATACACTAAAGTCTTGAAGAGTGAACAACAGTTAATTCATGACGAAATAACAGTCAGTTTCTTTG
>NZ_PUJU01000029.1 GCF_011189505.1 Photorhabdus tasmaniensis | reverse complement strand
GATAGAACAACATCGGAATGACCAGCGGTAATTTTTCATGCCCCTGCTCCAGATGCCGTTGCATGGCTGAAATACTGTAACGCATCAACCGGAATGCCATCATCTTATCCGGGGAACTCTGGTGTTCGATCACGCAATACACGTAACCTTCACCCTGCACCGTTTTCAATGAATACAAAATGTCGGAATAATGCGCCCGCAGATTGTCTTCAATAAACGACCCGGATTCCAACCGCAGTGTATCCAGATCACAAACGGCCCGTAATGTCGCGGGCAAATGTATCTCCAGAAAGTCTCTGGCGGTATCAATATGACCTAAAAACTGGTCGGGTAGCAGGACCATATCACTATGGCCCCGCCCCCAAAGAACGCAGCGTGCGACTTTCACCGCACTGCGCTCAGGCTTTTCAAAGCCCCCTGGAGGGAGCCGGCTTCACAACTTTCAATCGGTCCGAACAGGCGTTTTCATGACAATGGGTATGCAACATCACCAGGTTGTCGAGCGTATTACTTCCACCTTTAGTTAAATCAACAAGATGATGGAGATGCCATCGTGATTCTTGCGTGATTAATTGCTGACATACAGGACACAAACCTTGTTGGCTGCGCCAGATGTTCTGCAATTTTTTACGGCCAGACAGCGTATTTAGCATCTTATTGCCTGCCCTTTGTTGGAAATAACTTTCCCAGTCGGGATCGAATGGATTCGCCGCCGATTTTATTTTCGTGTGTCTGCGGATTGACGTTTCTGCCGCACTTCGCAGAATCGCCTGTTGTGGCTTATCTGAACTATTTGGCTTCTCATCTGGAGTTGCAAATACCCAGTTTTTACCTCGTAGCCGCCGAAAATATCGGTTTTTAATCCATTTTTGCCCTTTTTCAGGATGACGTCTGCAACACCATCGCCACAATTTGCACCAAATCTCGTGATCAATACGGGAGAAGATTTTCGAGGACACAACATGTTGATGGTAGTTGACCCATCCTTTTATCACCGGGTTCAGTAGACCAATCAGCAATCGCTGATCCGCTGCTAAGTTGCGACGAATAATGGACCCCACTTTTTTCAACAAAGATTGGACACTTTTCCTCGATGGCTTGATAAGGATCTTCCCACCATACCTTCGAACGTTCTGCCCAAGAAAATCAAAACCCTGATCAATATAGGTAATGCGGGTTTTTTCCTCAGAAAGGGTTAAACCACGATCCTTCAGGAATGCTCTGACAACAGGCAGTACCTCATTTTCCAAAGCCTCCTTTGAGGCTCCGGATATTATGAAGTCATCTGCATAGCGTACAAAGTTCACTTTCGGTCTGGTTTTATCGCCTTTTTTATAGCTGCGCTTTCCACACGTCTGAGCGAGTTGTTCCTGCAACCCATCTAGCGCCAAGTTAGCCAGGGCGGGGGATAATATCCCCCCCTGTGGCGTACCCTCCCGGGTTTGGAAGCGTTGTTGGTTTTCAAGGTAACCGGCTTTGAGCCATTTATTCAAAATATTCCGTGATAACGGAACGTGCTCAAGTAACCAGCTGTGTGATAGGTTATCAAAACAGCCTTTAATATCACCCTCAAGAACCCATCTGGCCGCATTTACCTTCGAGAAGATGCTAAAGCAATGCTCGATGGCATCTGCTGTGGATCTTCCTAACCTGAACCCGTAAGAATGGGGGTCCGCCATGGTTTCTGAGACCGGTTCCAATGCGAGTAGATAGAGAGCTTGCATTGCTCTGTCAACCATACAAGGGATACTTAAAGGTCTTTTCTTGCCATGACTTTTAGGGATGTATATCCGCCGTAGTGGCTTTGGACGGTAGCCACGAGACTTCAGTGTCGTGATCGCGTGGTATTTTGACTTTGGCGTTGTCCAAGTCACTCGATCAACACCCGCCGTTCTCTTTCCCCGATTTTCGGTCACTCGTTTGACGGCAAGCGCTTTGCCGCTAAATGAGTGGGTTAGCAGTCTTTGCAAAGCTTTCACTTTGTTCCACCTGCCTTCCTTTGTCGCCTTAACGATACGTATCTGGAGCCTTTTGACTTCCCGGTGGCAGCTTTCCCAAGGTATATGGTGCCAGAGTTCCGAACTGTCCAAGGGTGCACCGACACCGTTTATTTGCGTCGTCATCTGCTTTCCTTGTATAAAAGGTTGATCAAATTATCTCGTTAAGAAAAACCCAGCCGAAGTCTGCCCGTTTTCACGTAGGATGATATTGCTAACTCACTCAATCCCTATCTGCCTCATTACAAGGTAGCATTCGCTTTTTCGGCTATCCTTTACCCGCATAGCTATCGGCTCATCTTGCGACTCGCTTTGCTTTCATCAGCAACCATACGGGCTTACCGCGTTCCGTACCCATGACACGAATAGATTAGGTTCCACGTGTTCCCCGGTGATGTTTGTGTTCCTGTGTTCGGATTCAAAGACCGAGACATCCCATCACGCACCTTTTGGTCCAAGCCTGTCAGCATCTTTGGCTTGTTCGCTGTAACGAGGACTAAACCGTGATTCACCTGTGTTAACCTTCCTATCCAGCCTAGCATCCCTGCCGGATGATGCTTCCAGCAGTTGGGTTACCTCACGGTGAACCTTTCTCGTTAAGGGATTACATTGTTCCGAAGGCTTCATACCTTGCCGTTACCCGCAACGCATGCTTCGGTAGGCTACTGCTGAGGAAACAGCAGGTCTCTCTGTCCTAACTTGGGTGAGACAATCATGGGGACAGCTTTCGCGTCGCACCTTAAAAACAGCGTCATGTGGCGTTGGTGTGTGTTTTCTCTTCATCGGTGAATGGTAGCATATTTTCTTTTTATTGAAGGAATATTAAGCAACAAATCGAGCGGACTGTGATGTTTTGAATTTTCTTTGGCAAAAACGTTGATCGCATCTCAGAGACTTTAATTTCCTTCTTAAGCAAAGTTCAGGTTAAATATCTCAAAAAAACCACAAAGAAGACTGAATACAATCCGGTGAATTCAGTCTCTATCCGGTATTATCGTTTCGGGTAATTAAAAACTATATGTAATACCTGTCCAGACAATACTTGAATATGATTTATTAACCATTGGGCTATCTTTAACTTCATCCGGTAGCCATTCAACACGCCCCATCATAAATACAGACCATGTCTGGTTAAATTCATAATTGGCAGATAATTCCAAGTAAGGAGTCCAGCTATCACTTGGAGTATATTTTTCCAACCCGCTACGATGTGATTCACGCTCTTTAATACCATATTCGTAGCGATTTTGTTTTTTACTATTCCAGACCACACCTAATCCTGGTTGTAATGACCAACTACCCATGTCAAAGTCATATAAATAAGCCAGGTCAACCCTGATCCCTTTACTGTTACTTAAAGTATCCGCCGCAAAAGAACTGCGTAATATTCCCCAATCTTCACTATGGCGATAACTAAAACCGCCCATCATGGTATCCCGACGTTTATCCAGCTTTTTCAACTGCTTATCTTCATTGTCTTTTGGACTGAAACTTTGAGGATAATAATACACATCCAAAGATAATTTATCTTTCGGTTCGTTCCACAAATAATACCCAGCAGCTAAAGTATGAAAATAGAAATTGTCAGTTTCATAATTAACCATTGGAACAGGTAACACTTTATCTTCACTCTTTACTCCCTTATAAGGTGGTGACTGAGCCAGAACAGATGCGCCAACTGACCACTGCCCTGCATAAGCTACCGATGAAGAAAAACAAAAAGTGATGGCTGTCGCTAGAACTTTTGCTTTGTTGATCATTATTAACTATTTCCTATAAAACAATTATGCGATTGGCTATTATCAAGTGTAAGTGTAAAAGATCATCTCCCTTATTTCCAAGAATAACATAGTATTTTTGTCCAAAAAGCACGATATGTCTAAATTAGACTTCATTTTCTTAACAAAAACATACAGATTATATGTGAAAAACAGATATATTAATTTAGAGAAATCGATAACTTACTTTCTGAATAATACCAGAAATAAATTATTATTTATCATTCCCTCAATCAGAGCAAAACCGTCCTGCCCGGTATTTAACGACATATAAATACCGGGACCCGATCCGTCAATGCACACAACAATTCATAACCAATCGTTCCAGGGATCTCTGCCACATCATCCACCGGCAGGTTTTGCCCCCACAATTCAACAGGACTGCCAATTTGGGCCTGCGGGCAAGGTGTCAAATCTACTGACAACATGTCCATTGATATTGCACCTAACACCTGAGTTCTGACGCCATCGACAATAACCGGTGCTCCCGTCATTGCTCTACGAGGGTAGCCATCAGCATAACCACAGGCAACGGTACCTACTCTAATAGGACCTGATGCTGTATATTTACCGCCATAACCCACTTTTTCCCCAGCGTTAAGATGCTGAATGGCAATAATCTCACTGTGCAGACTCATCACAGCTTTCAACCCAATATCCGCAATATCGTTCCACTTTCCACTAGGAGAAGCACCATAAAGCGCAATACCGGGACGTACCCAATCCCGATGAGTTTGCGGATACCATAGAGAAGCGGCTGAATTAGCCAAACATTGAGCAATATCCAAGCCCTGACTGACTGAATTAATAATGTTAAGTTGTTCAGTAACGCCAATCTCCTTATTATCTGCATTCGCAAAATGCGACATCAACGTGATTTGCCCAATTTGCCGGATACCCCTTGCCCGCGATAAAACCTCTTTATATTGACCCGCAGGGAAACCCAATCGATTCATACCGCTGTTTAATTTTAGATAAATATCGATTGGCCTGCTCAAATTGGCCATCTCGATTGCTTTAAGTTGCCAATGACTATGTACCACCGTTGTCAACTGATACTGATCAATTACCGACAAATCTTCTGGTTTGAAAAACCCCTCCAACAGCAAGATAGGCCGCTGCCAACCTTGTTCCCGCAATAAAATCGCTTCATTAAAATCAAGTAAGGCAAATCCATCTGTCTGATCAAGATACCGCCATAAACAACGCAGGCCATGCCCATAAGCATTTGCTTTAACTACAGCCCAAATTTTGCTATTACCGACCCTATTACGAATAATCGCTAGGTTATTTTTCAACGCATCAAGATGGATCGTTGCTGAAATCGGACGTGGCATATCAGCCCCTCAGTTCAGTGTGCAATTGATGGCGCAATGGCCCAAATTTCGTATTAAAACCATTAATATAACGGAATACTGACAAATCATCAGAAGCAATGGAAGGCTTCCTACCTGAAATAAGATCCGCCAGTAACTGACTGGAACCACATGCCATTGTCCATCCTAACGTGCCGTGCCCTGTATTGAGGTAGAGATTGTTATAGTCAGTCGGACCAACAATTGGAGTACCGTCTGGTGTCATTGGCCGTAAGCCTGTCCAGAAATTAGCCTGAGCAATATCGCCCCCTCCCGGATAGAGATCCTGCACCACCATTTTCAGTGTTTCACAACGTGCTTTAAGCACATTCAAATTAAAGCCCACAACTTCTGCCATACCGCCAACACGAATACGATTGTCAAACCGAGTAATCGCAATTTTGTATGTTTCATCCAACGCAGTCGAGATCGGAGCCCGTTCCGTATCTACGATAGGCATAGTTAATGAATAACCTTTCAGCGGATAGACCGGGATTTTGACAAGACCATTCAACAGTTCAGTGGAATAGGCTCCCATCGCAACAACATAGCTGTCTGCCGTCATGACGCCATCTTCGCACTGGATACCCGTAATACGATGCCCTTCTACCTGCAATTGTTTGACCTGTTTATTAAACAAAAACGTGACACCAGCCGTTTCTGCCATTTTTGCCAATTCTTTGGTAAAAAGCTGACAATCACCCGTTTCATCGTTCGGTAATTGTAAGCCTCCCGTCAATTTATGAGCGACATGGGCCAATGCCGGTTCAACTGTCGCCAACTTATCTGCCGTTAACAGGTTGTAAGGCACACCTTCTTGTTCAAGAACCGCGATGTCATTCATCGCATTATCAAACTGCTTATTGGTGCGGAATAATTGAAGAGTACCCCGCTGGCGACCTTCGTATTGAATGCCAGTATCTGCCCTTAACTGTTTGATACAGTCACGACTGTACTCTGCCAGCCGTACCATCCGGCTTTTATTGATTGCATAGTGACTTGCATCACAATTGCGCAACATCTGCCACATCCAGCGTAACTGAAACAACGAACCATCAGGGCGGATAGACAGCGGAGCATGACGTTGAAACATCCATTTAATGGCTTTCAGTGGAATACCTGGCGCTCCCCACGGCGTCGCATATCCCGGCGAGATCTGACCGGCATTCGCCGCGCTGGTTTCCTGTGCAGCACTTCCCTGACGATCAATAACGGTTACTTCATGACCTTGCTGTACCAAATACCAGGCACTGGTTACACCAATAACGCCACTACCTATAACAAGGATTTTCATCATGGTCCCCTGATGATTAAAAATTTAGCCAAGCATAATATGCTGCCTAAAAAAAACCAATATAGGACAATCCTCGGTAACGTCAATAATCTATATTTATGATTTAGGTCACAATAACATTACATTTATGCAACAAGAACATTTGTTGCTTATACACAGGAAATTTACAAAACCTGATACTAAGATGATGAAATTAAAATAAAAATCAAGATTTATATCGCAGGCTAATTATTGAATATACAGTCATTATTCTTATTTTTTCAGCGAAAACGATGAATCAATTAAACAACCACAAGATACCAATAACTATCAATTAATCGAAACAAAAAAGCAAACAAAACCCACAAACTCAAAATAATATTCTGAAATTAACACCTTGATGATTGACTTGAAATGAGAAGAAAAAATCAACAAAATTCCCGGGGCAGAACATGCTGTCCCGGGTCAGTTCAAAATAGTTTTGATTTGAAACTAATGAATTGGATTAAGACCTGGCATTAAGTAAAAATACTAACGAGATATCATATCAACGACAAACTTCAGTTAAATCACTTGGCATCGTACTTTGCATACTGTGCCAAATGATACCGCTCTCTTTACCATAGTTACGTACACATTCCATAACTTTATCGTAGGATTTATCACGGCATAACACCGCCAATTGCTGATAAAAGTTCAACGCCAATTTGCGTGCCTCAGGATTAGAGAAGTAATAACGCCCTACACGAGTATATAGCCCTCTCAACCCATTGATAATAAGGCCGTAAATTGGATTGTCCGAAGCAAAAGCCAAACCACGGAAAATATCATAATCCAGAGCGCTGAAAGACTCTGAGTTATCTTCCACATTCTCTTTTTTTGCCAACACTTCCAATGACTGACTTGGATTATGCCTAAAAGCTGTGCGAATAAATATTGCGGCAATATTCGTTCTCACTGCCAGTAGATTATCAATTAACTCAGGAACACGATCGTGATCAAGACGAGCCAGTGTTTCTAAAATATTAAGACCTGATGTTTCCCAAAAGTTATTCACTTTTGTTGGCTTGCCATGCTGAATAGTCAACCAACCATCACGCGCCAAACGCTGCAATACCTCACGCAGGGTAGTCCTTGTTACACCAATCAACTCAGATAATTCACGTTCTGCCGGAAGAATAGAACCAGGAGGAAAACGGCCGTTCCATATACTCTCAATAATATATTCTTCCGCAAAACCTGCGGGACTTTGAGCCTTAATGACCATATTTTTGTTATTCCAACGTGAATTTTTCAACTAATAATAGATGAAATTATATCAGAATGCGCCCCTCCAATATAGCTGTCTAGTCTAGAAACCACAAAAACGGTCACGAAAAAAGCACACGAATTGTTTAACTGTACCTCATCATCCCTTAAAATATTTTATATTAAAGCGTACTATTGTTTAGAGAACACGACCTTCTGAATTGAGAGGAATTTTAATTACCATGGAAACCAATACCCGGAAAGCGGCGATAAAAAACTTTCTCGGCAACTCGCCGAATTGGTATAAGTTAGCTATCATCGCTTTTCTCATCATCAACCCACTTGTATTCTTCTTCATCAACCCATTTGTTGCCGGTTGGCTGCTGGTTGTCGAATTTATCTTTACTTTGGCAATGGCACTTAAATGTTATCCGTTACAACCCGGTGGTTTATTGGCAATTGAAGCCGTCATCATCGGTATGACCTCACCGCAACAAATTGGCCATGAAATTGCTAATAACCTGGAAGTGATTCTGCTACTGATATTCATGGTCGCAGGGATTTACTTTATGAAGCAGTTATTGTTATTTGCGTTCACTAAATTGCTTCTTTCCATAAAATCCAAACGGATGCTTGCGCTGGCATTCTGTTTAGCCAGTGCATTCCTCTCAGCATTCCTTGATGCCCTGACGGTGATCGCGGTGGTTATTAGTGTTTCCCTTGGCTTCTATTCTATCTATAACAATTTTATCTCTAAGCAGCATGATGCATTGAAGCCGAATAATGATCATCACATTGATGCAGAGAAAAGGAAGCAAACGTTCACACAGTTTCGCGCTTTTTTACGTAGCCTGATGATGCATGCAGGTTTAGGGACTGCGCTCGGTGGTGTGATGACGATGGTGGGAGAACCCCAAAATCTGATTATCGCCAAAAGTGTTGGCTGGGATTTCGTCACTTTTTTTATTCGCATGGCTCCGGTTACCTTGCCTGTTTTTATCTGTGGACTGCTGGTCTGTTTTCTGGTCGAACACTTTAAATTATTCGGTTACGGTGCAGAATTGCCGGAACGTGTCCGGCAAGTACTGGAAAATTATGATAAAAAAACCAGCGAAAAACGAACCCGCCAGGAAAAAGCACAGCTTATTACTCAGGCACTGATTGGCCTATGGTTAATTGTCGCTCTGGCATTTCATTTGGCAGAGGTTGGTCTGATCGGTCTGTCAGTGATCATTCTGACCACCTCTTTTTGCGGTATCACGGAAGAACATGCACTGGGCAAAGCATTTGAAGAGGCATTGCCCTTCACGGCATTATTAACGGTATTCTTTTCGATTGTTGCAGTGATAGTTGACCAACAACTGTTTACACCATTTATTCAGTTCGTTTTACAGGCGTCAGAAACTTCTCAGCTTTCCCTATTCTATCTGTTTAATGGCCTGCTCTCAGCGGTATCAGATAACGTGTTTGTTGGTACGGTTTATATCAATGAAGCCAAGGCTGCTCTGCAAGAAGGATTGATTTCACATAAACAATTTGAATATCTGGCGATTGCCATTAATACCGGCACTAACCTGCCTTCCGTTGCAACACCTAACGGGCAAGCTGCATTCCTGTTCTTGTTAACCTCGGCATTATCACCCTTAATCCGTTTGTCTTATGGTCGAATGGTCATTATGGCATTACCCTACACCATTGTGATGACTCTGGTGGGTTTGTTATGTGTGGAGTTTCTGTTAATTCCGATGACTGACATCATGGTCCAGTGGGGTTTAATCACGTAGCCATAACTGGCAACAAGTTTACTTCATAACGTTATTACCCATGCCGGATTGAACACTGCTTGTGCTCAATCCGGCTTTATCTTTTACCCGAAAAAACAGATTTACTTTAATTGACTTTTTTTGTTGCATTTTAGGCGGCAAAATAGGCGTTCATTTACCTTATCTGCATGGAAAAAAGGACATGATGCGATTTTTAAACCACTATTCCCAAGGACGAAGCGCATGGCTGCTAATGGCTTTGGCTGCCTTAACATTGGAAGGTTCAGCCTTATATTTTCAGCACATGATGAAATTACAGCCCTGTGTGATGTGTATTTATGAGCGGGTTGCTCTGTTTGGTGTGTTAGGTGCTGGGTTACTGGGCGCAATCGCACCAAAAACGCCATTACGTTGGTTGGCTATTATTTTGTGGATCTACAGTGCCTGGCGTGGCCTGCAATTGTCATGGGAACATACTATGATCCAGTTATATCCTTCCCCGTTTAATACTTGTGATTTTTTTGTAAACTTTCCTTCATGGTTAGCATTAGATAAATGGCTCCCTTCGGTGTTTGAAGCCTCCGGTGACTGTTCAACAAGACAATGGCAATTTTTGTCATTAGAGATGCCACAATGGTTAGTTGGTATTTTTGCCGCTTATCTGGTTATTGCTGTATTGGTGTTGATCAGCCAATTTTTTGATCGTCAATAATTGCCAATTCAGGCGTTAAAACGGTTAGCTCGTAGATCAAATATACTCGCAGAATCATGCCTAAAGGTATCTACCATCGTGACCTCAACGGCATGTTCCTGCTCATAACAGGCAGTTGCCTGATTTCTACTTTAAATGGGCGTGCAAGAACCTTGCAATAACGCCCTTTCATCACAACGTTTGCCATTTACCAACTGACACACCGGTGTTTGTGTACCATTTAATTGTATGGCTAATGCAGGTGTACCACCTGCATAAATACAAGTTGCTCTGGCATCAATTCCAAGACCAATTTCTGGCTGAGAATATTGCATCGCTTGATATTGGGCAAATGTTTTCCCTGTTTGACTACTACAGCCAGCCAATAAAGTAAAATTAAAGAGTAGGGCTCCTATTAAAACCTTATTGGATCCTTTCTTATCGTCGATATTTAACATATCTCTTCTCCGAAAAACAATTCAGGGAAAACCATGCAGCATCATTAATTAATGTGCACTGCTGTCAGAAAGCAAATTTATTACCATAACGCCCGCAATGATAAGCGCCATACCTAACATAGCCGCCCAATCCAACTTCTGCTGATATAAAAATATCGCCGCAACCGAAACCAGCACAATACCAAGACCAGACCATATCGCGTAAGCAACTCCCAATGGCACTACTTTAACTACATGAGATAATGCCCAGAAAGCAATGCCATATCCAACAATGACCAGTATAGAAGGAAATAATTTACTAAACCCATCGGAAGCTTTTAATGAAGCGGTTGCCACAACCTCAGCAACAATTGCCATTGCCAAATATACAAATCCATTCATAACCTTACTCGCTATAACAGAAAAACATAAATTGAACTACACTAATAGACAAAAACGAGCTGAATCTATCACAAATTCTGGTAAGAGTAACGTAACAAAAATGATATATTTCGTTCCCTAAATCCAATTTAAACATTATTTACAGCGTGTCCGCAGAAGTATCCTGACGGCAGGAAGATCGTTGGAAAGATTCTACAAGGAATATGGAAAAGTGCTAATGATAGCTTCCAGTTTTGCGATTCAGACCAAAATCATTCAGCACGGGAACCTTTACCATCACTTGGGGAAATATAGCGTCGAGGGATTAAACACCAATATATTTATAAATTAAAAACAATCCTATTATCTGATTAAACAATAATTGTGGAACTAAAAGAAACTTATACTGTCTGAATTCGAGTAATCTTATTTCAACACGTTTTGAGGGCAAAATAGTATGGAGAGGAACATTCAACCCGGTTTCTGTGTAGTACAACAACCTGGAGGATTAAGTTTTCAGGCAAGCTTGCTGTTCAGTCATTCAAATAGCAAAGCGGCCCGGTATTTTATGGCGTTGAATGCCGATAACCGGTACCTGAAACCAGGACAGATTCTACTTGTTGCCGATCCCGATTCTTATAATCCGCCGCATATAATGCAGCTATTAAAGCAATCCCAGTATGAAATAAACCAATCCGTTTCGAGCTTACCTAATGAATATGCCTCATTTTTGCATCGTCATTTTGGTCTGTTTCATTATTTACTGGATCAGGGAGGAACGCTTATCGGTACTGCTTCATCACTGGGTGGAAGCTATTTTTCTGAAATTAATAAAAACCTGTCAAATTTACAGTCTCTTTATGAGAAAGAATATCGGTTAAATGGGCTAAATCGAAAGTATGCCAGCCCCGATTTTTATCTAAAAAGACAAAAGATTATGGGTAATCTAAAGAGACTATTGAATAAGGTTGGGCGACTTTCTTTAAAAATCGAAGAACATCCTAACTTAAAACATGCGCTAAAGTTGTCAACTAAAGCCATTGCCCATCAATGGGATAAAGCAGGGATTGGTGCAATAAAAGGATATAGTCAAACAATTATCCAAGGTGAAAAAATGGTTAAATGGATGAAGTACGGTGGCCGTATTGCGATCGGTCTGGATTTTGTTGATACCACTGGACAAGTTATTGATGCCTGTAATTATGGGCAATCAGGGCAATGTGAAAAAGTGGCAGTTAAGGAATATAGTAAATTTGCTGGTAGAACAATTGGAGGAATAGGCATGGGATATGTTAGTGGAATTGCTGCCGGTACAGCATGTGTTGCTCTTGGAGCCGTAACTGGAGGATTAGTTGCTGGAATTTGCATAGCCGGTGGTGGTTTGGCGGGAGGCTATGTTGGAAGTAAAGGTGGAGAATGGATTGGTAAATCTGCTGCTGAATATTTTATCGGAGATTAATATGCACAAAATAATTCCTCTTATCGTTGTTGTCTCTTATATTTCCTTTATTGGATTTTTCATTATATCAGTAGCTATTTACAAGATAAATCAGCATAATATAAATAAAATTATTGAATTATATATGGAAGCTGGGCTTTATATGTCAGCGGGAGCAAGAATGGGCCATTTTTTAGGCATTTATGGTCAATTTTATGTCGCTGTATTTTTCTATAGGCTATTAACCGGAAAAAAAATTAGGATAAATGAACCTGATAGTAAATATATGTATCAAATATCCTATGATTTTATTCAGAAATTACCAAAAAGAACAACAAATTGGTTAAAAATTTACATGACAACTATCACTATTAGCTTAATGTCTTTCGCTATTGGAATAGTATTTCTTACATATGATAAATATATCTGGCAATTTTTTAATTAATAATCTTTACGGATCTGTTTATAGGAGATTAATTATGAGAATATTAGATTTGATAATGACCATTTGCTTTTTCTATTTTTTTCTCTTTTTAATTATATCAATAGCCATTTACGAAATAAATCAGAAAAAAATGGATGAAATTATTGAATTATATATGAAAGAAGGATTCTGTTTGTCATCAGGAGCATATATGGGTCACCTTATGGGTATTCAAGGTCAGTTTTATCCTGCCGTATTTTTCTATAAGCTAATAACAGGAAAAAGAATAAGAATAAGAATAAGAATAAGAATAAGAATAAGAATAAGAATAAGAATAAGAATAAATAGACCTGATAGTAAATATATGTCCCAAGAATCTTATGATTTCATTCAAAAATTACCGAAAAACATGACAAATTGGTTGAAATCCTATATTTTAGCCATCTCTATTATCCTTCTCTATTGAAATGATATTTACCTTATATTTTAAATACTTCTGAGAGACTATAAGTGAATAATATGAGCATTTTAAAATACGTTACATTCTTTATATCCTGTTCTACCTTTTTTTTAATTTTGGTGTTTATTATTTTTTACATGTTAAATAGTTCAAAATTCAGAGAACTAACGGATCTTTATATCCGTGAAGGTTATTCTATACCTCAAATCATCTATATGTCTTCATTCTCAGGGATCTTTGGCAGTATTATTGTTTCTTGTTTTTTCTATCAGTTGATAACTAAGAGGAAATTACCACTATCATATTCTTTCATAGAGAACCACATACCAAATGAAGCGTTTATATTCGCAAAAAAAATCCCAAAAAGATTATCATCATTTATAATAAGATACTACTATATTTCTATATTTATGATGATATTATTTTTACTAACCGCATTGTTATTTCCAATGTACAAATTTCTGCTCAACACCTAAAATAATCATCACAACATTAGGGATTTAGGAGATGAATTTATTTACAATGTTATTACAAGTAAATAATATGAATAGGCGGATGCACATGATAACCACAACTTCTTTATATTAACATATTTATTCCAAAAACACGCTTAGTGATTAACTAAAAACTAAGCGTATAAATTATAGTTATCAATAAACCATCTCATCCCAGATGCAATATCCTGATGTTCCCGCCATATGATGCCGACAAGTAATATTAACATACTGAACTGAAACAACTTCCTCCGGTTGTCCTTTATTATCATTAACAACATGCGGATAATTAACATTTAAACCGCAAATTTTTGCCCCAGTGAGCAAGATGGAATAAAAAAGTTCTTGTGAGCCTATTTGAGAGGTCCGATAAACATCAAATGTCAATTCCATTTTTTCACAATTAGCCGCCGCTATCATTAATAATGGCGAAGATTTATCTAATGGTTTAATGAAATTTACCGGCTGATAATTGACATTCTGCGCGACAGTCAAGCCATGATTGAATTGCAGTACCATAATTCGATTTTCATGTCCATTCTGATATCGGTTACCAATAGAATCCAGAGTTGAACAGCCTTGAGAAATAAGCCCTTGGGTTTCACCTTTTATCGTTACATAAATCATGTTCGCCATATTATTTTACCCTGTGTTTTAGTTTAAACTTTCATTGTGAATCCCTTTTATTTGATTTCAATGGTAAAATTGTAAAAAACTGTCAAATATATTATATAAATGTAAATATATAATCCTCGCAGTCAAACTGGATGGACACCTCCCTCTTCTTTATAACAGAAAAAGCTGTCAATTCAGGTAAGAATGAGCGGGATCTATCGCAAACTTGTTAGAAAGATTCTACAAGGAATAGGAGCAACTGCTGATGATAGGTTCCAGTTTTGCCATTTAGACCAAAACCATTCAATATGATAGCCTTTACCCTCACCTGAAAGAATACAACGTCGAAGGATTAAGAACCGGTATATCCATAAATTAAAAATAATCCTATTATCTGATTAGGCAATCATTGTGGAACTAAAAGAAACTTATACTGCCTGAATTCGAGTAATCTTATTTCAACACGTTTTGAGGGGCAAAATAGTATGGAGAGGAACATTCAACCCGGTTTCTGCATAGTACCGCAACCTGGAGGATTAAGTTTTCAGGCAAGCTTGCTGTTCAGTCATTCGAATAGCAAAGCAGCCCGGTATTTTATGGCGTTGAATGCCGATAACCGGTACCTGAAACCAGGACAGATTCTACTTGTTGCCGATCCCGATTCTTATAATCCGCCGCATATCATGCAGCTATTAAAGCAATCCCAGTATGAAATAAACCAATCCGTTTCGAGCTTGCCCAATGAATATGCCGCATTTTTGCATCACCATTTTGGTCTGTTTCATTATTTACTGGATCAGGGAGGAACGCTTATCGGTACGGCTTCATCGCTGAGTGGAAGCTATTTTTCTGAAATTAATAAAAACCTGTCAAGGTTACAGTCTCTTTATGAGAAAGAATATCGGTTAAATGGGCTAAATCGAAAGTATGCCAGCCCTGATTTTTATCTGGAAAGACAGAAGATTATGGGTAACCTAAAGAGACTATTGAATAAAGTTGGGCGACTTTCTTTAAAAATCGAAGAACATCCTAACTTAAAACATGCGCTAAAGTTGTCAACTAAAGCCATTGCTCATCAATGGGATAAAGCAGGGATTGGTGCAATAAAAGGATATAGTCAAACAATTATCCAAGGTGAAAAAATGGTTAAATGGATGAAGTACGGTGGCCGTATTGCGATCGGTCTGGATTTTGTTGATACCACCGGGCAGATTATTGATGCCTGTAATTACGGACAATCAGGAAAATGTGAAAAAGTGGCAGTTAAGGAATATAGTAAATTTGCTGGTAGAACGGGAGTGGGAATGGCTGTAGGGTATTATGGCGGTATAGCAGCAGGTGCGGCATGTATTGCTTTTGGAATTGCAACTGATGGATTAGCCATTGGACTTTGTATGGCGGGAGGAGGCTTGGCTGGTGGTTATATCGGCAATAAAGGTGGCGAAAGAGCTGCTGAATTTATTGTAGATTTGTTTATAGGAAATTAACTATGAGCATATTGAATTTGATAATGACCATATGTTTTTTTTCATTTTTTTTCTTTTTGATTACATCAATAATCATTTATAAAATAAATCAGAAAAAAATGGATAAAATTATTGAATTATATATAAAAAAAGGATTCTGTTTGTCATCAGGAGCATATATGGGTCACCTTATGGGTATTCAAGGTCAGTTTTATCCTGCCGTATTTTTCTATAGGCTATTAACAGGAAAAAGAATAAGAATAAATAGACCTGATAGTAAATATATGCCCCAAGAATCTTATGATTTCATTCAAAGTTTACCCTCCAATTTAACCCATTGGATAAAAACATATTTCATCACCATTAATATAAGTGGGATATTTATCCTTATAACAATGACAATATACCTATTTGAAAAACACGCTTAACTATAACTAAACATTCAATCGAGCATTAATATGAACAGAATCACCTTTGTCATTTTATTTATTTCTTGTATTTCTTTTATTCTTTTATTCTTTTATTCTTTTTCTTGTTATATCAATAATTATTTACAAAATAAATCAAAAACTTAAACATATCAATTATATTCTATAATTAGGATTACGATAACCACAACTTCTTTATATTAACATATTTATTGCAAAAACACGCTTAGTGATTAACTAAAAACTAAGCGTATAAATTATAGTTATCAATAAACCATCTCATCCCAGATGCAATATCCTGATGTTCCTGCCATATAATGCCGACAAGTAATGTTAACATACTGAACTGAAACAACTTCCTCCGGTTGTCCTTTATTATCATTAACAACATGCGGATAATTAACATTTAAACCGCAAATTTTTGCCCCAGTGAGCAAGATGGAATAGAAAAGTTCCTGTGAGCCTATTTGCGAGGTCCGATAAACATCAAATGTCAATTCCATTTTTTCACGATTAGCCGCCGCTATCATTAATAATGGCGAAGATTTATCTAATGGTTTAATGAAGTTTACCGGCTGATAATTGACATTCTGCGCGACAGTCAAGCCATGATTGAATTGCAGTACCATAATTCGATTTTCATGTCCATTCTGATACCGGTTACCAATAGAATCCAGAGTTGAACAGCCTTGAGAAATAAGCCCTTGAGTTTCACCCTTTATCGTTACATAAATCATATTCGCCATATTATTTACCCTGTGTTTTAGTTTAAACTTTCATTGTGAATCCCTTTCATTTGATTTCAATAGTAAAATTGTAAAAAAATGTCAAATATATTATATAAATGTAAATATAGAACCTTCACAGCCAAACTGAATGGATAATCCCCCTCTTCTTTATAACAGAAAAAGCTGTCAATTCAGGTAAGAATAGGCGGAATCTATCGCAAGCTTGTTAGAAAGATTCGACAAGGAATAAGAGCAAATGCTGATGATAGGTTCCAGTTTTGCTATTCAACACGATAACCTTTACTATCACCTGAAAGAATACAGCGTCGAGGGATTAAGAACCGGTATATCCATAAATTAGAAATCGTCCTATTATCTGATTAAGCCATAGTCATGGAACTATAAGAAACTTATATTGTCTGAAATCAAGAAACCTTATTTAAAAGCGCTTTGAGGGGGGAAATAGTATGGAGAGGAACATTCAACCGGGTTTCTGCGTAGTACCGCAACCTGGAGGATTAAGTTTTCAGGCAAGCTTGCTGTTCAGTCATTCGAATAGCAAAGCGGCCCAGTATTTTATGGCGTTGAATTCGAATTACCAGTTCCTGAAACCAGGACAGATTCTACTTGTTGCTGATCCGGATTCTTATAATCCTCCGCATATCATGCAGCTATTACAGCAATCCCAGTATGAAATAAATCAATCTGTTTCGACCTTACCTAATGAGTATGCCGCATTTTTGCATCGTCATTTTGGTCTGTTTCACTTTTTACTGGATCAGGGAGGAACGCTGATCGGTACGGCTTCATCGCTGAGTGGAAACTATTTTTCTGAAATTAATAAAAACCTGTCAAGGTTACAGTCTCTTTATGAGAAAGAATATCGGTTAAATGGGCTAAATCGAAAGTATGTCAGCCCCGAGTTTTATCTAGCAAGACAGAAGATTATGGGTAACCTAAAGAGACTATTGAATAAGGTTGGGCGACTTTCTTTAAAAATCGAAGAACACCCTAACTTAAAACATGCACTCAAGTTATCAACCAAAGCCATTGCTCATCAATGGGATAAAGCAGGGATTGGGGCAATAAAAGGATATAGTCAAACAATTATCCAAAGTGCAAAAATGGTTAAATGGATGAAATACGGTGGCCGTATTGCGATCGGATTGGATTTTGTTGATACCACCGGGCAGGTTATTGATGCCTGTAATTACGGACAATCAGGAAAATGTGAAAAAGTGGCAGTTAAGGAATATAGTAAATTTGCTGGTAGAACGGGACTGGGAATGGCTGGAGGGTATTATGGCAGTATAGCAGCAGGTGCGGCATGTTTCGCTCTTGGAGCTGCAACTGATGGCTTGACGATGGGACTTTGTATGGCTGGTGGTGGCCTTGCAGGTGGTTATGCCGGTAGTAAAGGTGGCGACTGGTTAGCCGAATTTATTGTTGAACTATCAATAGGATACTAATATGAATAGAGTCGCTTTTATCATCTTACTTATTTCTTATATTTCCGCCCTTCTTCTCCTGGTTATATCTATAGTCATTTACAAAATAAATCAGAAAAAAATGGATGAAATTATTGAATTATATATAGGAAAAGGGCTTTGTTTGTCAATAGGCGTAAATATTGGCCGCTTTCTAGGTGTTCATGGTCAGTTTCAGGTTGCTACATTTTTCTACATGTTATTAACTGGAAAAAGAATGCGAATAAATAAACCTGATAGTAAATACATGTACCAAGAATCTTACGACTTTATTCAAAGTTTACCTTCCAGTTTAACTCATTGGATAAAAATATACTTCATTACCATTAATATAAGTGGAGCCTGCTTCTTTATATCAATAATAACGGGTTTATGTCTCAAATACTCTTATCTTTTAAACTAACAACTAAACTCAACTGAAATATATTGAAAAATCAATAGGATATTAATATGCACAGAATAATTCCTCTTATCATGTGAATCCGCCTAACAATGGCAATATACCTATTTGAAAAATACGCTTAACTATAACTAAACATTCAATCGAGCATTAATATGAATAGAATCACTTTTATCATTTTGCTTATTTTTTGCACTTCCTTTTTTCTTTTTCTTGCTATATCAATAATTATTTACAAAATAAATCAAAAAAAAATGGATAAAATTATTGAATTATATATGAAAGAAGGACTTTGTTTGTCATCAGGCGCATATATGGGTCATCTTATGGGTATTCAAGGTCAGTTTTATCCTGCCGTATTTTTCTATAGGTTATTAACAGGAAAAAGAATAAGAATAAATAGACCTGATAGTAAATATATGCCACAAGAATCTTATGATTTCATTCAAAGTTTACCTTCTAGTTTAACTCACTGGATAAAAATATATTTCATTACAATTAATATAAGTGGAACATGCTTCTTTATATCATTAATAACGAGTTTATGTCACAAATACTCTTATCTTTTAAACTAACAACCAAATCCAACTAAAATATGTTGAAAATTCAATGAGATATTAATATGAATGGAATAATTTATACTATCATGCTTATCCTTCACATTTTATTTCTTGCTTCGCTTATTGTATCAATAATCATTTACAAAATAAATCAGAAAAAAATGGATGAAATTATTGAATCATATATTAGCGAAGGGCTTTATTTGTCAGCAGGCGTAAAATTAGGCCGATTCTTAGGCGTTCATGGCCAATTTCAGGTTGCTGTATTTTTCTATAAATTACTAACCGGTAAGAGAATGAGAATAAATGAAAAAGATAGCAAATACATGTACCAGAAATCTTATGATTTCATTCAAAATTTACCCTCTAATTTAACTCATTGGATAAAAATATATTTTATTACCATTAATATCAGTTGTTTGTTTTTCCTTATAATAATGATAATATTTTTATTAAAAAAATATGCTTATCTATGTTGAATATTTAACAAAAGGTTAATATGAATAGAATCACTTTTATCATTTTACTTATTTCTTGCATTTCTTTTTTTCTTTTTATGGCTATATCAATAACTATTTACAAAATAAATCAGAAAAAAATGGATAAAATTATTGAATTATATATAGAAAAAGGATTTTATTTGCCATCAGGAGTATATACAAGCCATCACATGGGTATTCAAGGTCATATTTATCCTGCCATATTTTTCTATAGGCTATTAACAGGAAAAAGAATGATAATAAATAGACCTGATAGTAAATATATGTACCAAGAATATTACGACTTTATTCAAAGTTTACCTTCGCATTTAACTCATTGGATAAAAATATATTTCATCACCATTAATATAGGTGGCACATGCTTCTTTATATCAACAGTAACGGGATTATGTCTCAAATACTCTTATCTTTTAAACTAACAACTAAACTCAACTGAAATATGTTGAAAACTCAATAGGATATTAATATGCACAGAATAATTCCTCTTATCGTTGTTATCTCTTACATTTCCTTTATTGGCTTTTTCATTATATCAGTAGCTATTTACAAGATAAATCAGCATAATATCAATAAAATCATTGAATTATATACAGAAGCTGGGCTTTATATGTCAGCGGGAGCAAGAATGGGCCATTTTTTAGGCATTGATGGTCAATTTTATGTCGCTATATTTTTCTATATGCTATTAACCGGAAGAAAAATAAGAATCAATGAGCCTGATAGTAAATATATGTATCAAAAATCCTATGATTTTATTCAGAAGTTACCAAAAAGAACAACAAATTGGTTAAAAATTTACATGACAACTATCACTATTAGCTTATTGTCTTTCGCTATTGGAATAGTATTTCTTACATATGATAAATATGCCTGGCAATTTTTCAATTAGGCATTTTTTAGACCAATTATTAAGCTGGATAGGATTATATAGGTAACTATGGACTTTAGAAGGCTATGTTTTTTTTGCGAATTTACTTATAGAGCATTTATTATTAGCATATCAGACTTAGTAACAATTGTTCCCGTTATTTTTTCCTTCTTCTTTTTAATTATATCAATAAATATTTTTTAGCATTTTAGCATTTTAGCATTTTAGCATTTTAGCATTTTAGCATTTTAGCATTTTAGCATTTTAGCATTTTAGCATTTTAGCATTTTAGCATTTTAGCATTTTAGCATTTTAGCATTTTAGCATTTTAGCATTAAAAAAACATAAAAGACTTAATTAATTACATGATTTTTATCTGTCGCAATATCAAATAGAATGCCTGAAAATACAGAAAACACCCCTGATTATTCAACGAAATCAAGAGAAAAATATGAATGCAATAGTGATGATAAACAAATTTTTTTCTATCGATAAATAATCTCATGTCAGATATCATCAATTTTATATAAGCCCTTGCGTTTCACCTTTTATCGTTAGATAAATCATATTTACCCCATGGTTTAATTTAAACCGCCATTGTTAACCCCTTTTATTTGGTTTCAATGATAAAATTGTAAAAAATGGTTAAATATCTTATATAAATGTAAACATATAACACCCACCGTCAATCTGAATACGCGATCCTCATCTTCTATAACAGAAAAAACTATCAATTCATCAGCATTGACAGGTAAAAACGAGCAGAATTGATCACAAACTCGTTAAGGTACAGGATGATAAAAATGGTATACTCTCTCCCCTAAATCCCATTTAAACATTATTTACAGAGCGTCCGTGGTGGATCAGAAAGCACAATATAACCAAAACAAATTACAGAAACGTTTACGCCGTGATGTCGGTCAGGCCATCGCTGATTTCAATATGATTGAGGAAGGCGACCGTATTATGGTCTGCCTTTCCGGTGGTAAAGACAGCTATACCTTGTTGTCCATCCTGCAAAATCTGCAAAAAAGTGCCCCAATTCATTTCTCACTTGTTGCCGTTAATCTGGATCAGAAACAACCAGGATTTCCTGAGCATATCCTTCCCGCTTATCTAAATGAACTGGGTGTCGAATATAAAATTGTCGAAGAAAACACTTACGGCATTGTGAAAGAGAAGATTCCTGAAGGTAAAACAACCTGTTCACTCTGTTCCCGTCTGCGCCGGGGTATTTTATATCGCACAGCAACAGAGCTGGGCGCAACCAAGATTGCATTAGGCCATCACCGCGATGATATCTTGCAAACCCTGTTTCTCAATATGTTTTACGGCGGCAAATTAAAAGGTATGCCACCCAAATTAATGAGTGATGACGGTAAACATATTGTGATTCGCCCCCTCGCCTATTGCCGTGAAAAAGATATTGAACGCTATGCTGCCGCTAAAGCATTTCCAATTATTCCGTGTAATCTCTGTGGCTCACAACCCAATTTGCAACGTCAGGTTATCAAAGATATGTTACGGGAATGGGATAAACGCTATCCGGGAAGAATTGAAACGATGTTCCGTGCGGTACAAAATGTCGTGCCTTCTCATCTCAGTGATTTTAATCTGTTCGATTTTAAGAATATCACTCATGGCAGTGATGTTATTGATGGCGGTGATCTCGCTTTTGACCGCGAAGAATTACCAATACAACCCCCCGCCGTTAATATAGAAGATCAACCCGATTATCCATCAGAACGACTGGATATTATCGAAGTAAAATAGTGTTCCTTAATAATATCGCTCTGAATATATTTCAGAGCGGTAATTTTCTGTTATTTTCTTACTGCCATTTTTATTGACTATTTCCCCATTCTACTGACAGTGGTCATGAAAAATAAAAAATGCCGATATTAAAAATAATATCGGCACAAGAATGGGCAATTATTCTGTATAAAGACTCATGTGAGAAAAACTACAATTACGGAGAACAACGTTCATCGCTTAACGTTGTTTTCACCTGCGGGAACATAATGCCTCAATGACGCCGGGTGAGTATTGATATATCTCAAATTCAGGGTCAGTTTTAGCCATATTTCCCGGTAGCTGTGTTTCACTGCTCTGAGCAATTATTTAATTTTCATAACCATCTACTGCGCTTTAACCACCACGCAACAAATATAATCAATCCCAGTAATAACAAGCAAAAAATACTAAAGCCCCAATAATATTCATTGCCAGGAATACCACCAAGATTGACGCCAAATAATCCGGTCAGGAATGTTGTTGGCAAAAAAACCATCGCAAATAATGACATTACATAAGTACGACGATTCATCGCATCCGCCATCATTGATGTAATTTCATCTGAAATAATGGCGGTACGGGCAATGCAACCATCCAAATCATCCAATTCCCTTCCCAGACGCTCGGACATCTCCTGCATCCGACGACGATCTTCATCACTCATCCAAGGTAATCTTTCACTGGCAAGACGGGCAAATACATCTCTTTGAGGTGCCATATAACGACGCAAGACAATCAATTGTTTACGCAGCAAGGCCAATCCACCCCGCCCCGGTATTCGCTGCTCTAGGATCATATTCTCAAGCTCTATAAGATTGTCATGAAGATCTTCAATAAAATTACCGACTTCATCAGTGATTGCATCAACCATGTCAACCAGCCAGTGCCCGGTAGTTTGCGCGCCAATACCATTTTGCAAATCACTCAAAACCTGTTCAAGTGAATGAACTTTACGATGGCGGCTGGAAATAACAATGTTAGCATTAATATAAATACGGAACACCACCAGCTGATCGGGGCGTTCACTTTCATTGCTATTCATTGTTCGCAGCGTGATCATCGTACCATCGCCGGTACGGATTATTTTCGGCCTCAAACTTTCTCCAGCCAGCCCCATTTTGACTGATTCTGGTAATAAATCCGTCTCTATTATCCAGCGATAACTCTTGGGATTACGGTAATCCAGATGTTGCCAGAAAGGTTGAGCTGGTGTGGCTGATGCATCCATATCTATCGATGTCATACCGCCTTGACCATCAAACTGACAGGCATAGACTGCATCGGCATCTTTAAATGATGAACCATAAATTGTTTCCACATCCAGCTCCTTACTATTAGTGTTTGATAATGTACATAGTATGGCTATAAGCCACATCTTCAGGATTGGTGATCGGGTATCCTTTTAACCAGGGTTTTATCAACCTGCCGTTCGTATACTGATAAATCGGGGCAATAGGTGCCTGTTCAGCAATCATCTGTTCCGCTCTGTTATAGTCATCGTTTCTCCGGGCATCATCCGTTTGCAAGCTGGCAGATTGTAACAATTGGTCATAATTTGCCTGATGGAATTTGGCAATATTGCCACTATGCGTTGAAGTTAACAGGCTTAGAAACGTGGATGGCTCGTTATAATCCCCCACCCAAGACGCCCGAATCACATCAAAATTGCCGGTGTTACGGCTATCAATATACGTTTTCCATTCCTGATTCACTAGGTTCACCTGCACCCCCAGTTTTTTCTTCCACATAGAGGCGACGGCAATAGCAATTTTCTGATGGTTTTCGGAACTATTATAGAGCAGAGAAAGTGTCAGGGGGTTGTTCGGACCATAACCCGCCGCCTGTAACAATGTCTTGGCCTGTTGGTCCAGCTCTGCTTGTGTGTGTTGTTCCATATCACTGGTCACAGGATGGAAACCGGCAGTCACATCCGGCGTGAAATGCCAGGCGGGTTTCTCTCCTGTCCCCAATACTTTTTCCGCAATAACTTTACGGTCTATCGCCATAGAAAGCGCTTTACGCACTCTGGCATCATTGGTGGGTGCACGCTGTGTGTTAAAGGCATAATAATAGGTGCCCAATTGATCCGGCGTATAAACCTGCCCAGGTAATTCATGGCGCAACTTTTTGTACCTATTTTTCGGGAAGGATTCGGTGATATCCAGATCATCCGCCAGATAGCGTTTAGTCGCGTGTGATTCCTGATTAATGGGGACAAATGTGACTTCGGTCAGAACTGTTTTTTTATGATCCCAGTAATAAATATTTGGTGTCAGAACAATTTTCTCATTCACAACCCGATCATGTAATTTGAAAGCACCGTTCCCCACCAAATGACCAACCTTTATCCACTCTTTCCCATATTTTTCTACTATTTTCTTATTTACCGGATAAAGACTGAAATTCGCAGTCAAATTAGGAAAATAAGGTACAGGCCGGTTTAGCGTCACCTGTAATATGTGCTTATCAATGGCTTTAACACCCAGTTTTGCAGGAACCAGTTTTCCGTCAATAATTTCCTGCGCATTTTCAATACCCGCCAAGGCGGCAAACCAAGCAAAAGGAGAGGTATTAACTGGAGTGACTAATCGCTGCCAGCTATACACAAAATCCACCGCAGTAACCGGTTCCCCATTTGACCATCGGGCATCAGAACGCAAGGTAAAAAACCAGGTTTTGTTGTCTGCCGTTTTCCACGCTGTCGCGACGCCGGGGATTGCATTGCCATGCGCATCCTGATTGACCAGCCCTTCAAACAGATCACGCTGAACCTGAGCTTCCGTCAAGCCCACCGCATTAATCGGGTCTAAGGATGCCGGTTCATCTTTTAGGTGACGCACCAATTCTTGTTTGTCATTAAGCTGAGTACCGGGAGGCACTTCCGCAGCGAAGGCCGAAGCAATAAGAAAGGAGCCACTGATAAGTAGTGCACATGAAGTCAAGCTGAAATAGCGCATTAAGGTAATCTGCCCTGTATGTAAAATAATTATTCCAGAATCGAATTATAAACCATTGTCAAAGTGGCACAATCAGACAATTTTACTTCATAGACGCTATTTTGATGGGCAAGAGCCGACTATTCTTCTACACTGGGAGGCTGTGGTTCATCTATCAGAGGAAGAAAACTATGACACAAACAGTAAAATTTCAAGGCAATGATATTTCCGTAAGCGGCCATTTCCCAAAATCAGGGGAAAAAGCAAAAGATTTTACTCTGACAGCCAAAGATCTCTCCGATGTCTCTCTCAGCCACTATGCCGGAAAACGTAAGGTGCTGAATATTTTCCCAAGCATTGATACCGGTGTTTGTGCAGCATCGGTCCGTAAATTTAATCAGGTCGCGAATGACCTGGAAAACACCGTTGTACTGTGCATTTCCGCCGATCTGCCTTTTGCACAGTCACGTTTCTGCGGCGCGGAAGGGTTGTCAAATGTGGTGACTCTTTCTACTCTGCGTGGCGGTACTTTCACTGAAGATTATGGCGTTGCTATCAGCAACAGCCCTCTGAGTGGTCTCACAGCCCGAGCAGTTGTTGTGCTTGATGAAAACGATAACGTGATTTACAGCCAGTTAGTTGATGAAATCACTAATGAGCCAGATTATGACAGTGCACTGGCGGCACTGAAATAATCCCATTGATTTTATAATGCCCACTTAAAGTGGGCATTATTTCACTCATCATCATCCAATTCATGCCCAGTAGCATGCTTCCGGCTACTCAGACCATATTCTCTCAATTTATTGGCGATCGCCGTATGCGATACCCCAAGGCGTTTAGCCAGTTTACGCGTACTTGGGTAGTGCCGGTAAAGACGCGTTAACACCGAGCGTTCAAAACGTTTACTGATTTCATCCAAAGAACCATTGAATACATCTTCATTGAAAGAGATCTCTGTTTCAAATTCCGGCAATTGTATATCCCGCGGAGCCAGTTCCATGTTTTCAAGCTGAGTCAATGCCCGATAGACGGCATTTTGTAACTGCCTTACGTTACCTGGCCAACTGTAACTAGCCAGAAAGTGAGAAAGTTCAGGGGATAGTTTAGGTTTCGGTACCCCTTGTTCTTCAGCAAAGCGCTCAATAAAGTATTCCACCAGCGGCATAATATCCGCTTTACGATCACGCAGGGGCGGAAGCATAACAGTCAGTACATTAAGGCGATAATAGAGATCTTCACGGAATTCCCCCCGCTGTACTAATTCAACCAGGTTTTTCTGTGTAGCGCAGATGACTCTGACATTCACTTTGACTTCGTTTTCTTCCCCTACTCTGCGGAAAGTCCCATCATTAAGAAAACGCAGCAGCTTAATCTGCATCTGTGGCGACATTTCGCCAATTTCATCCAGTAAAACAGTGCCGCCATTGGCCTGCTCGAAGAAACCTTTTTTCCCTTCAATAGCATTAGGATAAGCACCGGCAGCATAGCCAAACAGTTCGCTTTCTACCACATCATCCGGCATCGATGCACAGTTTAATCCCAGAAAAGGTTGTTTTCCGCGCAAACTGTGTAAATGACACGCTTTTGCCAAAATATCTTTACCGGTTCCTGTTTCACCAATCAGAAGCAGTGGCGCATCCAATATCGCCATTTTGCGGGCCTGCTCAATAACTTGAGTCATTTTTGGGCTGACAGAGATAATTTGCCTAAACTCACCACCATCATTGACAGTCAGTTTTTTCAGTTGATGACCTATCCGGGCAGCGGATTTGAGCATAATCACCGTGCCGATACACTGCATTTGCTGCTTTTCATCAGCCAAATGAAGCGGCATAATATCCATCAGGTAGTCCAAGCCTTTGAGCGTTATCCTCTCCACACGTTGCTGGGTATTTTTATTTTCAAACCAGCGAGTGAAGTTATAACCGCTGATAAACTGCCCGATAGGTTTCTGATAGATCTCTTCCTCACTAACGCCAAATAGCTTGTACACAGCAGAGTTAACAAGCTCAATATTTCCTTTTAGATCAACCGAAAAAACAGGCTCAGGCAAAGATTCCAACAGTGCGCACATCGCTTTGTGTTCTCTTTCCGAAGGTAGAAAAGAGACCGTACGAACATCAATAACACCATTAATACGGCGAATTTCTGCCATTAATCTACGGAATATATTGAAATCAACGGGTGAAAAATTAAGATAAATCCGGCCAGTTTGGGATATTTCCACCCCTTTCAAATCAATATCCTGTAATACCAGTAGATCAAGCAATTCCCGGGTCAACCCGATTCGATCACGGCAAATAACTTCTAAGCGCATCTGTTTTGACCTTATTTACACTAAATACATATAATTTTTCTAAATACTACTCTCTACTATTATTCATATGAAGCATTCTGTCAGTAAAAATTGACAAGACTCCGGTTTTTTAGTGGCGTAAATAACACAGCATTTGAAACTTTCACTAAAATAAACAGATTCCAAGATTAACTATAAAACGGTTTAATAAAATAACGTAAAATGCTGCCGTTATCTGGATATTTTGTGCGTTAGTATAGAATTAAAGTATATATCATTTAATCAACCACATTCTTAGATTTATTTGGCAGGATATGCTTAAGTTGAGTGATTAACTGACGACGGAAATCTCCTAATTTAGGTTTATCACCTTCTATCCAAGGCAATGGCCTGCATAACTCCATCGCTTTAATGCCAAGCCGGGCTGTCAGTAAACCCACACCGATCCCTTGAGCAGCTCTGGCAGAAAGACGCGCCGCGATATCCTGAGATAACCAATCCATCCCAACCTCCCGCACCACCTCTGAAACACCCGAAAAAACAATATTCAGCAAAACAAGACGAAAAAGCTGAATACGACTGAAATATCCCAGTTCAATACCATACAGCGCAGCAATACGGTTAATCAGCCGGATATTACGCCAGGCAATAAATGCCATATCGACTATTGCCAACGGGCTGACGGCTATCATTAATGCTGATTCCGCAGCATAGCGGCTGATCTCAGCGCTTGCTTGCGAATCCAAAACAGGCTGAACCAATTTACCGTACAACGCCACCACTTCACGATCGTTATGTGTATCATGCAAAGCCGCCTGCCAACGCTGTAACGCCGGATGATGCGGCTCAATACCCGCCTGACTTGCCAGCTTCTCGCAAAATGCCCGGCCTTTACCCACACCATGATGTTGCAGTAGTTCTCTCGCGGTATCACGTTCTTCCGCACGCATTCTTAACCGGTAAAGACGACGCCATTCACTGACCATAGAACCCATACCGGCAAAGACTATCATGCCCCCCGCCGCAGCCACGCCTAACGCAATCCAATCCTGTTGCTGCCATGATCGATAAATCCACTGCACCGACTGAGCCACAACACTCATTCCCAGTAAAATCAGCGCGCTATAGACCATTTTACGCCAATAACTGCGCCGGGGCTTCAATGCCGCATTCACTATTCCCTCTACCTGGCCTTCGCCCTCCTCATCCTCAAGCTCTGGTGAGGCAGGATAGAAATTCGCCGTGTCTTTTCCATCAAAGATCTGAGCGGGTTTTAAAACCGCTTCTTGCGGCTCCAATAAGGGTTCTTCGAAGTCAATTCTTGGCTTTAGGGAATCTGTCATTTCACTTTATCTCCCAGTAAAAACTCCAGCACGGTATCCAACCGGATATGCGGCAATGGTGTATCAATGTTTACCTGACGGGGGCTGAATTCTTCGAAACCAAAACCCTGCTTTTGCCAGAAATTATCCTCAGGTAAACACCGTGGCACTTCACCAGGGAAAAAGGTCAGTAATTTACCGTCTGTCAGGCGACATCCTTTCAGCGCCGGAACGTTTTCGCCATGATGTTCAATCATTCCACTTTCTGTCGCCCGTACCGATGCCAAACCCACACAATCCATGCTGATACCTTCAAAAGCCGCATTTTGTCTGGCTTCCTGCACCAACTGTTGCAGTAAAGCAACCAGATTGGCATGTTGATCTGCGGTAACATGATCAGCCTTACTGGCCGCAAACATTAACTTGTCAATGCAAGGGGAAAACAGGCGGCGGAAGAGTGTTCGTTTACCATAATGAAAACTCTGCATTAATTGTGTCAGCGCTAGGCGCATATCATTAAACACCGGTGGCCCGCTGTTTAATGGCTGTAAACAATCTACCAACACAATTTGCCGATCAAAACGCAGAAAATGTTCTTTATAGAACCCCTTCACAACCGACTGACAGTAATATTCAAAACGCTTACGCAACATACCGATATTCGTATGTTGATCTGCCTGAGTAAATTGTGACTCAGTGATATGACCGATATCCGGCCACGGAAAAAACTGTAAAGCCGGAGCCCCCATCATTTCACCTGGCAGAACAAATCTCCCCGGTTGAATAAAATGTAATCCTTGTTCTTTGCATTTAATCAGGTATTGCGTATATGCCTGTGCAATAGCAGCCAGTAGGTCCTCATCTGCCAGTGCCAATGGATCGCACTGTTGACACAGTTCCAGCCAGGGTTTTGCCCATTCAGCTCTCTGTCCCTGTAATAAGCCATTCATCTGGCGTGACCATGCTAAATAATTTTGTGCCAACATCGGCAAATCCAACAGCCATTCGCCGGGATAATCGACAATTTCCAGATATAATGTGGCAGTCTCTTTAAAATGGCGCAGCAGAGAATTCTCTGAACGGTAACGAAGTGCCAGGCGGATTTCACTGACACCACGAGTCGGTGTCGGCCAGCTGGGAGGAGTAGCGTAAAGCGCGGTCAATCCTTCATCATAAGCAAAACGAGGAACACCCAAATCCCGTTGAGGAACCCGTTTCACCCCCAGCAGGCGACCATCACGCACAGCGGAAAATAGCGGCAACCGGGCACCGCTATGGAGATGAAGTAGCTGATTAACCAAAGATGTGATAAACGCTGTTTTACCACTACGGCTTAATCCTGTAACAGCTAACCGTAAATGACGATCCATCCCGCGATTAACAAGCGCCGTTAATTCGTTTTGTAGCCGTTTCATGTCTGTCCTATGGTAAGTCTTACGACAATTTTATTATGCCCGGCAATATACCATTCTTACTCTCAAAGCTGTCTGAAACGGCTGCGAACACTGAATGTTTCCGAGGTGACATAACGCTCCATTTGGCGCAGACGAAGCTCACCCGCTTTCAATTGATAATCGGCTTCATTCAGTAATTTCTGCACCGAAAAACCAGCGTCTTCGGTATAATTGGCCGGGGCCGGCTCCAAGACGAAAACCAGTACAATATAAGCAATAACAACTAAACCAAACAGGCCAAAGAACAGCGACAATATAGTCATTGCGCGAATTAAATTTACCGGTACGTCAAAATAGTAAGCCAACCCAGCACAAACACCTTTAATCTTGCCTTTTTCAGGTATTCGGTACAGTTTCCGACGATTATAATTCGACATTATGATTGCCTCCAGTCAGGATGCTCCGCATCCAGAATATCTTCCAGTGTTTTGATGCGTGCCTGCATATGCTGTACGCGCTCTGCCAGGCGCTGAACTTCATTCTGATCCAACTGACTTTGGTTTGAATTCCGGCTGTTATAATGCAACCACAACCAGATGGGTAAAACAAAAAGTACAAAGATGATCAGTGGAATGCCAATAAATATAGAGCTCATCATTTTTCCTCAATGGTGAGTTGAGTGCACCAACATTTAATGTTGTTCTTTATTAGCATTTATTTTAGCTTTCATTGCCGCTAACTGCGCACTAATTTCATCGTCTGCTTTTAATTCAGCAAACTGTTGATCCAGGGATTTTTGTTTCCCCATGCCCACAGTTTCCGCTTCAGCCTCCATATGATCAATACGGCGCTCAAATTGCTCGAAGCGAGCCATTGCCTCATCAATTTTACCGCTGTCTAGCTGGCGACGAACCTGTCGGGAAGAAGCGGCAGCCTGATGACGCAAGGCTAACGCTTGCTGTCTTGACCGGGTTTCGCCGAGTTTGTTTTCAAGCTCAGTCACTTCCCCTTTCATGCGTTCAAGGGTTTCTTCCAGTATGGTTAACTCATGTTTCAGTGTCTCCACTAAAGCAGCAACTTTCTGTTTTTCAATCAGTGCCGACCGCGCCAAATCTTCTCTATCTTTATTCAACGCCAATTCTGCTTTTTCCTGCCAGTCATGTATTTGCTGTTCGCCGGTCATAATGCGGCGAGATAACTGTTTTTTTTCTGCCAGTGTACGCGCAGAAGTTGAGCGAATTTCAACCAAAGTATCTTCCATTTCCTGAATCATCAGGCGGATCATTTTGTGCGGATCTTCCGCTTTATCCAGTAATGAAGAGATGTTGGCGTTCACGATATCGGCAAAACGAGAGAAAATACCCATAGTAAATTATCCTCTTTGGCTAAGATTTTCAGATTTGTTGTACTGCTAATGACATACTATCAAGAGTCGTGCCAACTTTTTCATTCTCTTTATCCACATGAAATATAAATAAATTTTTTTATTTGACTTTTTATCATAACGAAATAGAGTGGTCATAATAACCAACTGTTGGCGAAAATAACCATGAATGACGTTACAGAAAACCTACTAGGTGAAGCAAACAGCTTTATTGAAATTCTGGAGCAGGTATCTGCTCTGGCAAAATTAAATAAACCGGTGCTGGTTATTGGTGAACGAGGAACAGGCAAAGAGTTGATTGCCCGCCGTCTGCATTACCTGTCTCCCCGTTGGCAAGGACCATTTATCTCGCTAAACTGCGCTGCGCTGAACGAAAACTTACTGGATTCAGAACTATTTGGTCATGAGGCTGGCGCATTTACCGGTGCACAAAAAAAGCATCAGGGAAGATTTGAGCGTGCTGATGGCGGAACGCTGTTTCTTGATGAGCTGGCAACCGCCCCTATGCAGGTTCAGGAAAAGTTGTTGCGCGTCATTGAATATGGGCATCTTGAACGGGTTGGCGGCAGCCAGCCATTGCAGGTCGATGTTCGACTGATATGCGCGACCAATGATAATCTGCCAGCAATGGCAACCGAAGGTAAATTCCGCGCGGATTTACTCGATAGACTCGCGTTTGATGTAGTGCAAATCCCACCATTGCGCCAAAGGCAGCAGGACATCATGTTACTGGCACAACATTTTGCTATTCAGATGTGCCGTGAACTGGATTTGCCATTATTTCCCGGTTTCACTGCACAGGCAAAACAACAGTTACAGCATTACAACTGGCCCGGTAATATCCGTGAACTGAAAAATGTAGTGGAACGCTCGGTTTATCGTCACGGCGAAAATGTCGATCAACTTGATAATATTATTATTAATCCATTCGTTTCTGCGCCACATTCTATCGTCGATGTTGATAACAATAACGATTCATCTTTACCGCCTCTGCCTTCCCTGCCGATTAATCTGAAACAATGGCAACACGACAGCGAACGACAATTAATAGAATTATCATTAAAAGCCAATAGATTTAATCAGAGAAAAGCGGCAGAAAAACTAGGGCTGACCTATCATCAATTGCGCGGCTTAATAAAGAAACATAATATCAGTACAGGCGATAAGTGATCCGAATGACAGATAAAAAAAAGCCAGCACCCGAGCTGGCTAAAAAACACTGGAAGCAATGTGAGCAATGTCGTGCCTTTCCTAGGATAACAAAAACTGTTCCCCGGAAGTGCGATACAGATGATAATGTTTCTCAATACGATTTGTAAAGCACTTTATTGAGAATTTTTCTCATTATCGTTCATCGTTCCGTTTTTTTGGGCTCAAGCGCTAATTGAGATACAATGTGTCAATTCTAATTAATAACAGATGCCTTATATGCGTAGTTTGATTTATTGGATCATATTATCCCTCTCAGCTCCGGCTATTGCAGAGACAATGGCTACGCCTGAAAAAAAGTCCCATGTTCCGGCTGATATCCGGCAGCAAGGATTTGTTTATTGTGTTAATGGCAACCTGAATACCTTTAACCCGCAACTGACTACCAGCGGTTTAACGGTCGATACTCTGGCAGCCCAACTCTATGAACGTCTGCTAGATGTTGACCCTTATACTTACCGCCTGCTGCCTGAATTAGCCTCCCGCTGGGAGGTGCTGGATAATGGCGCAACATACCGTTTTTATTTACGCCGTAATGTCTCATTTCAATCAACAGGCTGGTTTACTCCGACCCGTAACATGAATGCCGATGATGTCATTTTTAGCTTTAAACGTTTGTTTGATAAGCAACACTATTATCATTACGTCAATGGCGGGCATTATCCCTATTTTGACAGTCTCCAGTTAGCCGATTCTATTCAAAGTATCCGTAAAATTGATCAATATACGGTGGAATTTCGTCTGAACGAACCCGATGCTTCTTTTCTTTGGCATTTGGCAACGCATTATGCCCCAATACTCTCACAAGAATATGGGCAGCAATTGCATGAAATGAACCGCCATGAGCAAATTGACTGGAAACCTGTCGGCACAGGCCCATTTATGCTGGAAAATCATCGAACCAGGCAATTTATCCGTCTGGTTCGCCATGATAAATACTGGAAAGGCAAGCCACAGATGCAACAAATTGTGATTGACGTCGGTGCTGGCGGCACAGGGAGAATGTCCAAACTTTTAACTGGCGAGTGTGATGTATTAGCTTATCCCGCAGCCAGTCAGCTTAAAGTTCTGCGGGACGATCCCCGCCTGCGTCTCACTTTACGCCCAGGAATGAATATCGCCTATCTGGCTTTCAATACCAGCAAGCCACCACTTAATAAATTACAAGTTCGACAAGCTATTGCCTACGCAATTAATAACCAACGGCTGATGCAATCCATCTATTATGGTACTGCGGAAACCGCCGCATCAATTTTACCGCGGGCGTCATGGGCTTATGATAATCAAACTGAGATTACAGAATACAACCCGGGAAAATCCCGCAAAATGCTGAATGACCTTGGATTGAATGGAATGCAGTTGAGCTTATGGGTCCCTTCCGCTTCTCAGTCTTATAATCCAAGTCCACTAAAAATGGCAGAACTGATCCAGGCTGATTTAGCACAAGTGGGGATTACCATGCATATCAAACCTGTTGAAGGCCGCTTTCAGGAAACCAAACTGATGGATAAATCCCATGATATGACGCTATCAGGCTGGTCCACTGACAGTAATGATCCAGACAGTTTTTTCCGGCCATTGCTAAGTTGCGCGGCGATCGCCTCACAGACAAATTTCAGCCATTGGTGTAATCCAACATTTGACAAAATCTTGCAACAAGCTTTGATTAACCAGCAATTATTATCCCGAATTAAGTATTATCATGCTGCTCAACAAATTCTTGAACAGCAATTACCGGTATTACCCTTAGCCTATTCCTTGCGCTTGCAAGCTTATCGTTATGATATTAAAGGGCTGGTACTCAGCCCATTTGGAAATACCTCTTTTGCCGGTGTTTACCGGGAAAAAGAGACTAACCAAATGACTCAGAAGGGTGAAAAATGATTATTTACATTCTCCGTCGTCTGCTACTGCTGATTATCACCCTATTTTTCCTGTCGCTGATCAGTTTCAGCCTCAGTTACTTTACCCCCAATGCTCCACTTGGCGGCGCATCCCTGTTCGACGCTTATACATTCTATTTCCATAGTTTATTACTATGGGATTTTGGTGTGTCCAGTATCAATGGTGAACTCATCAGCGAACAACTATGGGAAGTGTTCCCTGCCACAATGGAGCTCTGTATTTTGGCTTTCTCTGCTGCCTTACTGGCCGGTATCCCTCTGGGTATTATCGCGGGAGTGTGGCGTAACAAAGCAGCGGATACCGTTATCACTTCTATTGCTTTAGTCGGGTTTTCTATTCCAATTTTTTGGTTGGCGTTATTATTGACCCTATTTTTTTCCCTTTATCTTGGCTGGCTACCGGTCTCCGGTCGTTTTGATCTGCTATACCAGATTGAGCCTGTAACCGGTTTTTCACTCATTGATGCCTGGTTATCAAAATCACCCTATCGTAATGAAATGATTATCAGTGCCATGCGCCACTTGATCCTGCCAGTGATTACACTCGCGGTTGCACCAACAACCGAAGTTATCCGGCTGATGAGAAACAGCACAGAAGACGTTTTTGGTGAAAACTACATTAAAGCCGCCTCAACCCGAGGTTTATCAAGGCTGACAATTATCCGTCGTCATGTTCTGCATAATGCGCTGCCTCCCATCATTCCGAAGCTGGGATTACAATTTTCCACCATGCTGACACTGGCGATGATGACGGAACTGGTATTTAACTGGCCGGGGCTTGGCCACTGGTTAGTCAGTGCAATCCGCCAGCAAGATTACTCCACCATTTCTGCGGGTGTGATGGTTATTGGCACGCTGGTTATTTTGGTCAATATTCTGTCTGATATCATTGGCACAATGACTACCCCTCTAAAGCATAAGGAATGGTATGCCCTTAGATAATTTTTATCGTGAAAAGAAAATGCCGTCACCGATAAAGGTGATCTGGCGTTTTTTCTCTTCTGATATGCTGGCAATGACGGGATTTTATGGGGTATTTATTCTGGTTGCCCTAAGTCTGTTTGGGGGGTATTTGGCACCCTATCAACTCGATCAACAATTTCTTGGGTATCAGCTGCTGCCACCTTCGTGGTCACATCACGGTAATATCGCCTTTTTTTTGGGTACCGATGATCTTGGGCGCGACATTCTCAGCCGATTATTGATAGGTACGGCATCCACATTCGGTTCAGCACTGCTGGTCACATTGGCAGCCACTTTATGCGGTCTGATCATCGGCTGTCTGGCAGGCATGACACGAGGGCTGAAATCCGCCGTGCTCAATCATATTCTTGATTCATTACTTTCTATCCCTTCATTATTGCTGGCAATTATTGTCGTCGCTTTTGTCGGTGCCAGTTTATCCCATGCCATAATCGCTATTTGGCTGGCGCTATTGCCACGTATCGTTCGCACGGTTTACAGTGCGGTTCATGATGAGCTGGATAAAGAGTATGTTATTGCCGCACGCCTGGATGGTGCCTCTAATTACCATATTCTATGGTATGCCGTATTACCAAACATTACCGCCGTATTGGTCAGCGAGCTGACCCGCGCCCTTTCTATTGCCATACTTGATATCGTTTCTCTTGGTTTTCTTGATCTTGGTGCCCAGCTTCCCTCGCCTGAATGGGGAGCGATGTTGGGCGATTCACTGGAGCTAATCTATGTTGCGCCCTGGACCGTTATGCTGCCAGGCGCGGCGATAATGGTGAGTGTCTTGTTGATCAATTTACTGGGTAATGGATTACACCGTGCAATTAATTCTGGGGTGGAATAATGCCATTACTTGATATTCGCAATCTCACTATTGAATTTATGACTGCCAAAGGGCCAGTTAAAGCCGTTGATCGCGTCAGTATCTCACTGACAGAAGGTGAAATACGCGGTCTGGTTGGTGAATCAGGCTCTGGTAAAAGCCTGATTGCCAAAGCAATAAGCGGGGTCACTAAAGATAATCTCAAAGTGACCGCTGACCGTTTTCGTTTCGATGATATTGATCTGCTGCGCCTGACTCCCCGCCAGCGCCGAAAAGTGATCGGCCACAATATCTCAATGATTTTTCAGGAGCCACAATCTTGTCTTGATCCTTCTGAAAATATTGGTCAGCAACTTATTCAGGCTATCCCCGGCTGGACTTATAAAGGCCGTTGGTGGCAACGCTTCAAATGGCGAAAACGCCGGGCTATCGAGTTACTCCACCGTGTAGGAATTAAAGATCATAAAGATATTATGAGTAGTTTCCCTTACGAATTAACTGAGGGGGAATGCCAGAAAGTGATGATTGCTATTGCATTGGCTAACCAACCGCGTTTGCTGATTGCAGATGAACCCACTAATGCAATGGAACCAACCACTCAAGCTCAGATTTTCCGGCTGTTAGCTCGATTGAATCAGAACAATAACACCACCATTTTACTGATAAGCCATGATTTGCAAATCATGAGCAAACTGGTGGATCGCATTAATGTTCTGTATTGTGGTCAAACTGTCGAAAGCGCCGCGCCCAATGAATTATTAATCACACCACACCACCCCTATACACAAGCGTTAAGCCGCGCTATTCCTGATTTCGGTAGCTCTCTGCTTCATAAAAGCAGGTTAAATACATTGCCAGGTGCCATTCCATCCCTTGAGCATCTGCCCATCGGCTGCCGTTTAGGTCCACGCTGCCCTTACGCACAAAAAACCTGTATTGAAACACCACGGTTGCGGGTAATTAGAAACCATGCTTTTGCCTGCCATTTTCCATTGAATCTGGAGGAACAGTAATTGGTTAATACTTTGCTGGAAGTCAGGAATTTAGCTAAAACTTTCCGTTATCGTACGGGGTTTTTTCATCGTCAGCATCTTGACGCGGTAAAGCCTGTCAGCTTCACCTTAAAAGCAAAACAGACCCTGGCAATTATTGGTGAAAATGGTTCTGGAAAATCAACCCTGGCAAAAATGCTTTCAGGTGTCATGGAACCCACTTCCGGCGAAATCATGATTGAAGGGCATAAACTCACTTATGGTGACTATAACTATCGCAGTCAACGCATTCGCATGATATTTCAGGATCCAAGCACCTCACTGAATCCTCGCCAACGGATTGGGCAAATTCTTGATGTTCCTCTTCTGCTCAATACCGAACTCAATACAACCGAGCGGGAAAAACGGATCAATCAAACATTGCGGCAAGTTGGCCTGTTACCTGACCATGCCAATTATTATCCTCATATGTTAGCCTCAGGCCAAAAGCAACGGGTAGCACTGGCGCGGGCATTAATATTACAGCCACAGATTATTATTGCCGATGAAGCATTAGCATCACTGGATATGTCTATGCGCTCTCAAATAATTAATCTGATGTTGGAATTACAGGAAAAACAGGGTATTTCTTACCTCTATGTTACCCAGCACCTTGGCATGATGAAGCATATCAGCGATCAGGTTCTGGTCATGCATCAAGGCGAAGTTGTCGAACGAGGAAATACCGCTGAAGTATTGGCTTCTCCGCTGCATGATATGACCCGCCGTCTGATCGCCAGCCATTTCGGTGAGCCACTCACCTCTGATGCTTGGCGACAGGATATTCCTTTACGCATATAAAACAATAATCACTGCTCGGAGCAGAACGCAAAATACAGCACATTTCTCTCCAGCATGATAGAATCACTGGGTTTATTAACAATAAAATGCCATATTGATATTGTCTCTGTTAGCAATTTTAATCCATTAATATCATTATTGGCTTTATCACACAAGGATACTGTTATGGGCTTTATGACCGGCAAGCGCATTCTGATCACTGGCGTCGCCAGTAAACTCTCCATCGCTTATGGTGTTGCAAAAGCAATGCATGATCAGGGCGCCGAACTGGCTTTCACTTATCAGAATGACAAGTTGAAACCTCGTGTTGAAGAATTTGCGGCTTCCCTGAACTCAGCTATCGTTCTGCCTTGCGATGTTGCTGAAGATAAAAGTATTGAAACCCTGTTCACTGAATTGGGCAAAGTATGGTCAAAATTTGATGGCTTTGTTCACTCCATTGGTTTTGCACCCGCTGATCAATTAGATGGTGACTACGTGAATGCCGTGACCCGCGAAGGCTTTAAAATCGCACACGACATCAGTTCTTATAGCTTTGTCGCGATGGCAAAAACTTGCCGTGAAATGCTAAATCCAAATTCCGCTTTGCTGACCCTCACCTATTTGGGGGCAGAGCGTGCAATCCCTAATTATAACGTGATGGGTTTAGCAAAAGCGTCTCTGGAAGCTAACGTGCGTTATATGGCTAATACTATGGGTGCGGAAGGTATTCGTGTTAATGGTATCTCTGCCGGCCCTATCCGCACTTTAGCCGCTTCCGGCATCAAAGATTTCCGTAAAATGCTGGCTCACTGTGAGTCTATTAACCCAATTCGCCGTACTGTGACAACTGAAGATGTCGGTAACGCTGCGGCATTTTTGTGTTCGGATCTGTCCGGCGGTATTACCGGTGAAATCCTGCATGTTGACGGTGGTTTTAGCATTGCAGCAATGAATGAGCTGGAATTGAGATAATCCGATTAATCATCCTTGATGATTAACGTAAAAGGCCGGGAAAATGAGTTTTTTCAGGCCTTTTATTATTGATAAAAATAACACATCAATTTCTTAGTTAAATTATCACTAATAGATAAAGATTAATTTTAAATTAAAATATAAAAAAACATTTTTGAAAATCGATTAAAGCCTTTGTAATTAAGTAGTTAAATGATATCATCTTATAAGTATTTTAATAAAATAAAAAATATCATCTCATTTCCTTGCACTAATCAGTAATCTATCCTTTAATATAATCAACAAGTTAACTTTCATAAAATCGATTATCAATACAATATTTTATTATTATTTTAACCTTTTAGTTCAAATATTATATTTCATACTTTTATAGAGTTTAATAATGTTTATTATTTTAGTAAGGTGCATAAAATGAAAAATGACTTTTTAATTATATCTAATATGTTTAAATCCATTACGAATATAACACTACCAGAATGTCTGAAAAATTATGATCCATCACAAGAAATTAAATCTTTTTGGAATGAATTTAGTAGATCATTATATGGCTGGCCATCAGCATTGGAAAATTATGAATATGCATATAAATTCGATGAACAAGATATTGATTCCATTATTGAAAATATAAAAAAAGCAACAACTTATTTAGGATCACTTGGCTGTGGATATTTAGGTCATGGTTATATTGCCAGAATCAGTCATACATTGAAAGAAATTGAATCAGATTTTAGTAAGGTAAATGATTTTATTGCAAAAATAACACAACCATTTGAAATAGCTAAAGTTAATTTTGAGTGTAAGAAAAATTTCGCCGGGAAAACACATATAAAAATCCAAAAATTATTAAAAATCATTCCCGACGGAGAAAATAAAAACCAGATATATAAAATTTATTTATTGATAGAAGAAATTATTTTAAACATACCAGATGTTTCATTTAGCCTGGAAACTATAAACAACTCAGTCAATAGGCTTAATGGACAAATAAAAACAATTAACAACACTTACAATAAGTTAATTGAACATTTTAATAAAGAAAATAAAAAAAATATTTTTACAAGAAACTATAGGCAATGCATGGTTTATTTAAGTGACCTAACAAACAAATTAAATTTATTTTCTTATGATTACAAATCATTTAATAAGAATAATATATTAATTATTTTATAACTAATACAAAATGAATTTCTGAAATTATCAACAATCTCTATTATTTATTTCGTATAATATAATTAGATGTAAATATGCTATATAACACAAAATGCAGGTCAGTTCTGGATAAATAATTACATCCATAACTGACCCTAAATTTCGATATTAGCGATCAATCTATCAGAAAACATTATGAAAAACAGAATACCCACTATATAAGCAAAGAGATGAAAGAAAAACCGCATCACGATACAATCACACCACCTTATATCTGCTTAATTATCAATTTTACATAACATATTTCCATATTTCGTGGTAATATATATTGAGGCTATGATAAACGCCTTACTGAGTTCCTTTATCCCATTGTATTTACTACCGGAAATTTTTAAGGAGCGATACATGAAACTTTATTACCAGCCTGGAGCATGTTCCCTATCTCCTCACATCATCCTCCGTGAAGTAGGGCTTGATTTCAGCGTTATTAAAGTAGATCTAAAAACGAAAAAAACGGAGAACGGCGACGACTTTCTCGCCGTTAACCCAAAAGGCCAGGTGCCAACTCTCCTGTTAGATAACAATGAGATCCTTACCGAAGGATCTGTTATTGTTCAATATATTGCAGACCAGAAACCGGAGAGAAAATTAATTGCACCCGCCGGGACAATGGAGCGATATCACCAGCTTGAATGTCTTAGTTATATTTCCAGTGAAATTCATAAAGGATATTCACCACTGTTTTTACCAGGAACACCAGACAATTATCGTCCTGTTGCTATTAATTATCTACTTAAAAAATTCAATTATATAGATGAAGTATTGGCAAAACAGCCCTACATTACCGGAGATAACTTTACTGTTGCTGATGCCTATTTATTTACAGTCAGCAACTGGGCACCTTTGATTCAGTTAGATTTATCCGGCCTGATACATCTTAAAGCCTATCAGGAAAAAATTGCAGAACGTCCAAACGTTCGTGATGCATTGAAAGCTGAGGGGTTAATTTGATCTACAGATAAACAAACCGTTCCACACAATATCAGTGGAACGGTTAAATACATTATTAATCTAATTACGTATTAATCTAATTGTGTCGCACGGAATTCATGGTCAGGTATCACCATTCTGTCTTGAGCAGCGACAATCTGTAACTCATATTCGTCCATATCTTTGGTTGTTATCATCACTTCATAAACCGCAGCAGCGACATGTTCAAGAGCCGCTTGTAAAGACTCTCCTTTTAATAGATTAACTAATAGCAAACCGCTGGTTAAATCACCAACACCAACCGGCTGACGTTCGCCAAAATCCACCAAAAGCCGACTAACATGCCAACTATGCTCTTGAGTCACTAATAGCATTTCAAAACGATCCGCCCGATAACCAGCACGACTAAGGTGTTTAACCAGTACAATGTCCGGCCCTCTTTCGCACAGAGATCGGGCAGCCGTAACCGCCTGTTCGACATTGGTCACTTTCTGCATACTGAGCGTTTCAAGCTCCAGCAAATTTGGAGCAATGATATCACTCACAGGAAGCGCTTTTTCACACAAAAATTCAGCAACCCCCGGCGCAACAATGCAACCTTTTTCTGGATGACCCATCACGGGATCACAGAAATACCAAGCATCAGGATTCGCCGCCTTTACCCGTTTCACAATATCGATAATATGATTACCCTGCTCTGGTGAGCCGATATATCCACTCAGAACGGCACTACAAGATTTAAGCTGTTCAATTTCTTCAATGCCCTGAACGATTTCGGTGAGATGGTCAGCTGGCATAACACACCCTTTCCATTGAGCATATTGGGTGTGATTTGAAAACTGGACGGTGTTCAACGGCCAAACATTTACCCCCATCCGTCGTATAGGGAATTCCGCAGCGCTGTTACCAGCGTGCCCAAAGACAACATGAGATTGAATCGAAAGGATATTTTTCACAATCGTGGCCTATATTTTTATTCTGGCTTCTGTTTGTAAGATAACGTCATAGTAAGAAAATGGACAACATTACCGTTGCCCATTGATACCCTTCATCTTTCAAGTTGCTGCTTTGTTGGCTGCTTTCACTTACCCCAGTCACATAGTTATCTATGCGCCTGGGGAGGCGTTCACTTGCCGCCGCGCGGCAACTTGAAATCTATTGGGTATATACGCAATATTGGTTATTTCCAGCAAATCAAACAATCGTGTTTTTTACCACGACGCAACAATGTATAACGACCAAACAGGCGATTACTGTCAGTAAACACATACTCAGGCTCAGGCTGTTTTTCACCATTCACCGCAACAGCGTTGGAACTAATCATAGTTCGAGCTTGACCACGAGAAGGAACTAACCCGGCATTAACCAGAGCCTGTTGCAAATCTACGCCTTTTTCCAACTCGATTACCGGCATACCATCCTGTGCCAGTTGAGCGAAATCCTCTTCGGTCAAATCAGCGACCGCACCGGAGAACAAACTTTCGGTAATACGTTTAGCGGCTGCCAACCCTTCTGCACCATGCACCATGCCAGTGACTTGTTCCGCCAATACGTACTGGGCACGAGGCGCTTTGCCACTGTTTCTGTCTTCTTCTTCCAAAGCATCAATATCTTCAAGACTCATAAAGGTAAAGAATTTCAAGAAGCGATAGACATCGGCATCGGCAGTGTTAATCCAGAATTGATAGAATTTGTATGGGCTGGTTTTCTTCGGATCCAACCAAACGGCCCCACCTTCTGTCTTACCAAATTTAGTGCCATCAGATTTAGTAATCAGCGGAACAGTCATACCAAATACTTGTTTCTGGTTGATACGACGGGTTAAATCAATACCAGAAGTAATATTCCCCCACTGGTCAGAACCACCAATCTGCAACTCAACACCATGCACTTCATTCAGGCGGGCAAAGTCATACGATTGCAGCAAGTTATAAGAAAACTCAGTGAAAGAAATACCCACATCATCACGGTTCAAACGCTGTTTAACCGCCTCTTTATTAATCATCTGATTAACTGAGAAATGCTTGCCAATATCACGCAGGAAAGTCAAAACATCCATGTTGCCAAACCAATCGTAATTATTGGCTGTTTTAGCGCTGCTCTCACCACAATCAAAATCCAGAAAAGGTGAAACCTGCCGGCGGATTTTTTCTACCCACTCTTTAACGGTATCTTCGGTATTTAATTTACGTTCAGTGGCTTTGAAACTTGGATCGCCAATCAAACCCGTAGCCCCACCAACCAACGCCACAGGCTTATGCCCAGCCAGTTGGAATCGTTTTAAACACAGCAAGGGAACCAGATGCCCCAAATGCAAGCTGTCAGCGGTCGGATCGAAACCACAATAGAGGGAAACAGGGCCTTGCGCCAGTCTCTCTACTAACGCATTTTCATCCGTAACCTGGGCAATGAGGCCCCGCTCTTGCAGTTGTTTTATCAGGTTATTGCTAGACATTAATGACTCCATCAGTTTGTTTATTTCGTCTGTTGTATAAATCGCGATTCAAAAAGAGTGCGGCATAGCATAAAGCGCCAATACTATAAGTGCCAGTACTAAAAATAGTAATCCACAATTTATGGTGCAAGCCTATCAATATGCCAGTTATCGCCTTCCCGTTGATAAATAAACCGGTCATGGAGCCGATTTGCACCACCTTGCCAAAACTCAACAGAATCAAAGGTCACTTTAAATCCCCCCCAAAAGCTGGGTAAAGGAACCTCACCATTTAGGAATTTCTGTTTTAGCTCAAGGAATTTCCCTTCCAAAACACTACGCGTGGAAATACGAGAAGATTGTTGCGACACCCATGCAGCAATCTGACTATCTTTGGGGCGGCTATGGAAATATTTCACCACTTCAACAGGAGAGAGACGTTCAGCTTTACCCAGAAAAGAAACTTGCCTTTCCAATGGATGCCAAGGGAAATGAAGGCTGATTTTGTTATTCTGCGCCAAATGTTTTGCTTTTCGGCTGCCTAAATTTGTATAAAAAACCAAACTATTGGCATCAAAATGCTTCAATAACACAATACGTTGATATGGTTGACCATTCTCATCAACCGTTGCGATACACATTGCCGTTGGATCATACAATTTGGCTTCACATGCCTGCTTGAGCCAACGCTCAAAAAGTTCGATGGGTTCTTTGGTCAAATCTTTACGTCTTAACCCGCCACGAACATATTCGCGGCGTAACTCTGCAACATCAAATTCATTACGTTCTGACATTATGTAGCTCTGCTTATGACTTATTAAATACCAGACAGCTTACCATTGTTATTCATTAGTAACAGGATAAATTGCACCTAAAATAGTTTCAGTGCTGGCACCGGTAACAGAAGGTAAATTCCCTGAAACTCCTGACATCGTACGGAATGCTAACCAGGCAAATGCCAGTGCTTCCATATCATCACCACTAAGACCATATTTATCTGTCGGACATACCTCCGTCCCCGGCAATAATGCAGAAAGTCGGCTCATTATTTGCGGATTACGCGCACCACCACCACAAACCAGCAGACGTTCACACCCACCACTCAACATGATTTGCTGTGACACAGATACCGCTGTCAGCTCGGCCAGTGTGGCCTGAACATCAACAGGCAATATATCAGGAAAATTAACCAATTGAGCTTCCAACCAACTCATATTGAAATACTCCCGGCCAGTACTTTTAGGGGCGGGCCGTGAAAAATAGTGATCAGAAAGCATTTGTCTGAGCAAGCTGTTATTAACGACACCTTCTCGGGCCCATTGACCATCTTTATCATACGGTTTTTTCTGATGGCACCATACCCAGCTATCCATCAGCATGTTACCCGGGCCTGTGTCATACCCTTTAACTAACGATCCAGGTAACAACGTCGTTATGTTGGCAATACCACCGATATTGAGAATTATCCTGCGTTCTGTTGGATGACCTAACACAGCGAAATGAAAAGCCGGAACTAATGGCGCACCCTGCCCACCATATGCCATATCTCGCCGGCGAAAATCACCAACAGTGGTCATCCCGGTTAACGCCGCGATACGGTTATTATCGCCAAGCTGCATAGTGAAAGGCGTATGACTGTCCGGCTCATGCCAAACGGTCTGCCCATGACATCCCACTGCAATGATATCGCTTGTCGTTAACCCAGTTTTAGTGAGTAAACCTTGTACCGCCTCAGCGAATAAAGAACCTAGTTCATAATCTAACCGGCCTATCGCAGATAATGTCGTTTGTTGCCCCTGACAAACTGCAAGAATTTTTTGCTTGAGTTCATATGGAAATGGATGTGAATAACTGGCTTGTTGAGCAACAACTTTATCGCTGATTGCTGCAAGCACCACATCAACCCCATCCAGACTTGTACCCGACATAACACCAATATAACGACCTGACTTCATAACCATTAATTTGCCTTCCCGCTTAGAATCTGTCTTGATAAAATCAGAAATTACGCCAATAACTATAAAGCGCGGTGGTTTTAGCTGTATATGGTTAATAGGAAAACAAAGGAATAAAACCTAAGTTTTGGAAACAACTTCACAAAAATGTGGAATTTTTCATTAATAGCTATTTCTTTTAAAAATCTCTATTGACGTTTAATATATGTTTAGCACTAGATTGCTAATGTACCGATTATTCTATCCGAATAAATTTTTTATTACTTGTTGCCAATGCCGGTTGTAGCCTGGTTGCCCATAAGCTATCAGATTTCCGCAGTCAGGCATCAAAATCAGGAGTTACTATGTTTAAGCATTTTTTAGTTAGCGCGGTTGCAGTCGCATCATTATCAGGCTGTGTCAACACCGATTCCCTTTCTGGTGATACCTATACTGCCGGACAAGCTAAACAAGTCCAGACAGTCTCTTACGGTACGATTGTTTCCGTTCGTCCTGTCAATATTCAAGCAGGCAGCAATGAGAATGTATTAGGTGCTATCGGTGGCGCAGTTCTGGGTGGCCTGGTTGGTAATACTATTGGTGGTGGCAGTGGCAACACATTGGCGACGGCTGCGGGTGCAGTTGCTGGTGGTGTTGCAGGCCAAAACATTCAGGGGGCACTCAACACAACTAAAGGTGTAGAACTGGAAATTCGTCGTGACAGCGGTGAAAGCATCATTGTTGTTCAAAAACAAGGCAAAACAGTCTTCAGTAAAGGCCAACGTGTCCGAATCGCAGGCCAAGGCAATAATCTGACGGTTTCACCTCGACAATAAAATAATATAGATAAGAAAACCGTGACTTGATCTTTGTAAGTCGCGGTCTTCTTTCATCTGGTTAGCATTTCATGGATATCGTAATTACTATCTACTCTGTAATTGGATAATATTTTGCTCTAGTTTCTGCACTAAAGTGGAAAGAAAAGCAAGTTCCTCGCGTGAAATACCATCCAGAATCTCATTTCTTGTCGATGCAATAACACCATCTAACTCCCTAATAACCGATGCAGAGTCTTCAGTCAGCTTGATTCTTTTGGCACGACGATCATTGGCACAAGTATGCCGGGTGATAAGTCTTTTTTCCTCAAGCTGATCTAATGTTCTGACTAAAGATGGTTGTTCAATACCGATAGCTTTCGCCAACTGTATCTGAGATTGCTCCTGGGGTAACCGGCTAATATTGTATAACGTTACCCAATGAGTCTGAGTTAATTCCAACGGCTTTAAACGATAATCAATTAAAGCACGCCAAATACGGACTAACCGTGCCAGATCTGATCCCAATGTAGATTCCAATTGTCCCTCCTTAAATAACTAGCCTACTAAACATAACAGCCAAATTTTTCTAAACCAGGCTAATTAGCCTTAAAAAAATAGATATAACTTCTGTGTAATCACAGTAAACTCTTAGTAACTAACTAATTCAGGTAACTATAACCAAGAACAACTAAACTTAAATTAAATTTAGAACAAAACAATTAACATACAATATTTTTACCACAAAAACTATCAGAAATATGAATACAAACAAACAGAAACCAATAAATATCATTCAATACTTTATTCCAAGTACTATAAGGATAGCTGTCATCTAAATGCTAAGCTATCTATTTTTACATTAACGTTGTTTTTATTTTACATTTGTCACACAATCAAACTAAAAATTCCATTTAAAACATAAAGTTACAGAAATACTTAAAATAAAAACCGTTAGCCATCCTGTTAAGCAATAAATAAAAAAATAACAAACAAAACACCGTAAATTATAGTAGAACATTTATAACTCCGCCAAAAATATAACCCTATATAAGTAAATCATTGAATTATTAACTCTAATAGCCTCAAAATTTTCTAATTAAAATAGTGATGACTGCTCAGGTAGTTCTTCATCTGTCTGATTTTGTGCTCTCACTGAACGTAAATATCTTTGCCGGCACAATCTCAATACTTCACGCTTTTGCCCATCTGACATTTTCATCCAATTAAATCTTTCTTCCCGGCTGCGATAACATCCCAAACAAAAACCCCGCTCATTAGCCTGACAAATTCCTCGACAAGGACTAGGAATAGCAAAGAACTCCAGTTGCTCGACCATCACATCCCGTTCCCTATACAATTCATATACTATATTTAATTATAAACCCAGATGAGAATAAATTATAATTATGGATAAATTGAACTGTAACCGTAAGACACGTTATAGTTAGTGGTTTTTGTGCGACCTTCCGCACAAAAATACTGGTAAAACCATTAAATGAGAGGTAATTATGCGCTTACTCCATACCATGATCCGCGTTAGTGATCTGCAACGCTCCGTTGATTTTTATACTAAAGTATTAGGAATGCGCCTACTGCGCGTCAGTGAGAATACAGAATATAAGTACTCACTCGCCTTCGTTGGCTACACAGATGAAAGCAAAGGGGCGGCAATCGAGTTAACTTATAACTGGGGAGTTGACCATTATGCAATGGGAGATGCCTTTGGTCATATTGCATTGGGTGTCGATGATGTCGCATCCACTTGCGAATCTATTCGCAAAGCAGGTGGTAACATTACCCGTGAAGCCGGCCCGGTAAAAGGTGGAACAACCATTATTGCTTTCGTTGAAGATCCAGATGGTTACAAAATTGAGCTTATTGAAAACAAAAATGCCCGCAACGCCCTGGGTAACTCAATCTGATGTCTGACAAAAAAGAGCCAAACGTCCTTAGTGGGCGTTTTCGAGGTTATTACCCTGTCGTTATTGATGTTGAAACTGGCGGCTTTAATGCCAAAACAGACGCGTTACTTGAAATTGCCGCCATCACACTGGAGATGGATGATCAAGGTTGGCTGGCACCCAGCGAATCACTTCATTTCCATATTGAGCCATTTGAGGGCGCAAATCTTGAACCAGCGGCCCTGGCGTTTACCGGCATCGATCCATCAAACCCGCTACGTGGAGCAGTAAGCGAGTATGAAGCGCTGCACGCTATTTTTAAAATGGTTCGTAAAGGGATAAAAAATAGTCATTGCAGTCGGGCCATTATCGTTGCGCACAATGCTAACTTTGATCATAGCTTTGTTATGGCTGCCGCAGAACGCGCCAGACTGAAACGGAATCCATTTCATCCCTTTGCAACTTTTGATACGGCGGCTTTAGGTGGCCTGGTATTAGGGCAAACGATTTTAGCAAAAGCCTGCGCCACAGCCGGGATCCCATTCGATAATAATCAGGCTCACAGCGCCTTATATGATACTGAGCGTACCGCTGAATTATTCTGTAAAATGGTTAACCGCTGGAAACAACTTGGTGGCTGGCCTTTAGCAACAACAGAAGAAGAAAAAACCGGATAAATTTATAGCTAACTATAAGTTTAATACAATCAAATTGAAATTTAAGCAATAACAAAAACCCCCATATATCAACATATGGGGAGATAGCATAATAGCCTGTCGCTAATTTAAAAATTACTCTGTCGCGTTTTCGTCCTGAGCGCGATATTTATCAGCGGCTTCTTTAATTAATGTTTGTAACTCACCACGTTGATACATCTCAATGATAATATCGCATCCACCTACCAACTCACCCTCAACCCAAAGCTGAGGAAAAGTTGGCCAATTAGCATATTTTGGCAATTCTGCACGAATATCTGGATTTTGCAAAATATCTACATAAGCAAAACGTTCACCACATGCAGATAAAGCCTGAACAGCCTGTGCAGAAAAGCCACAATTTGGTAATTTAGGGGAGCCTTTCATATACAGCAGAATCGGGTTCTCTTTAATTTGGCGTTCAATCTTATCAATAGTCGTCATTTTTATTTCCTTTAAACCAACAGTATGTTGATAACCAACATCGTCACAATCTTAGCGGAGAATACCATTTTCTTTCACCAATATGCATCCTGATATTTTTTTATCCTGGAACGGATGGTTTCTTTTTGACTGTTATTTTTCGTAGAAGTTATTAAGATAATTAGCAAAAATAGCCACACGAAAGATGCATTAGAATCAGTTTACCTGATGACTATCCGAACTAACATTCAAAGGGCAGATAAGCCATTGAAGCTGTCTGCCCGCTGACCTTTCAATATAAAAACCCAATTTTTACATCACCTAATCAATTCAAAACATCAGGCAAAAATCAAGCAAACAGCGGCAAAAATGGCAATCATCACCAACGTACTCACCGCAGTAAATAAGCCAAGCTTCAAATCGGTATCCATCGCTCCCCCTCAGAATAGAAGTCTATAACCACAAATACCATTCAATTAACATGGTTAATTATCCTTACATTAAGGAAAAAACATAAAATAGTGACTACCCTGCATTTTATACCATTGATTATTGCTTTCACTTTTGAGCCAGATCAGACAAAATTCAGGATTTATCGCTAATTTATTGCCAGCAGACACCCTAATGTATAAAGATACTGGCAAACGATTAACAAAGAGTTTTAAATTTAGACCAAAAGGTCAGGAGTCTTTCATCTCATGGCAACGATCAAAGATGTGGCTAAGAACGCTGGCGTTTCAACCACTACTGTATCCCATGTTATTAATAAAACCCGTTTCGTCGCCGAAGATACCAAGGCTGCCGTTTGGGCTGCTATCAAAGAACTGAGTTATTCACCCAGTGCCGTTGCCCGCAGTCTGAAAGTTAACCATACAAAATCGATCGGATTACTGGCCACGTCCAGCGAAGCTCCCTATTTTGCTGAAGTTATTGAATCCGTTGAAAACAGCTGTTATAGCAAAGGCTATACGCTAATTTTGTGTAACTCACACAATAACATTGATAAACAGAAAGCCTATCTGGCCATGTTGGCACAAAAACGGGTGGATGGATTGCTGGTGATGTGTTCAGAATACCCGGAACAGTTATTAGGAATGTTGGAAGATTATCGCAATATTCCCATGGTCGTCATGGATTGGGGACAAGCCAGAGGTGATTTCATTGATACTATTATTGATAACGCATTCCACGGCGGTTATCTGGCTGGTCGCTATCTTATTGAGCGTGGTCATCGTGATATTGGTGCGATCCCTGGTCCCCTGGCACGCAACACCGGTGGTGGCCGTCATCAGGGGTTCTTGAAAGCATTAAAAGAAGCCAGCATTCCAATCAGAGAAGAGTGGATTGTTCAGGGGGATTTTGAACCAGAATCGGGCTACAAAGCCATGCATCAAATTCTAAATCAAAAACAGCGTCCGACCGCAGTCTTCTGTGGTGGTGATGTTATGGCAATGGGGGCTATTTGTGCTGCTGATGAATTAGGATTACGCGTCCCACAGGATATTTCTGTGATCGGTTACGATAATATACGCAATGCCCGTTATTTCTCTCCGGCATTGACAACTATCCATCAGCCAAAAGAACGTCTGGGACAAATGGCGTTTTCTATGTTGCTAGACAGAATAGTCAGTAAACGTGAAGATGCACAAACTATTGAAGTACATCCACGTTTGGTTGAACGGCGTTCTGTCACCGATGGCCCATTTATCGACTATCGCCGTTAATCCTCCCTATTCATCCTGAAGCCATTCAGCATTAAGAGTTTCACTATCGCCGAGATAGCCAAGAAGCCAACTTAATGCCGGAGAATGGCTATTTTGCACCCATGTCAAACAACATGGGCTATCAGGCAAAGGCTGCTCTAATGCCAATGCTTCCAGTTTCTTCTGCCGGATCAGCGGCATTGCCCTATGCTTAGGCACCATCCCCACACATAACCCCTCATTCAGACAAGCCAGACCAGATTCCCAATCAGGGACCACCAACCTGCGCTGATTATCCAAAGTCCAAGTGTCACGCTTCGGTAAATTGCGGGATGTATCTTCAAGACACAAGCTTGAATAAGGTCGCATTTGATCATCAGACAGTGGACCGGCCAGCTGAGTCAGAGCATGACCGGTGCTGACGACACACAGCCAAGACATAAATCCCATATCCCGAAAATTGAACCTTTCCCCTACCGGCGCGACACGGGTAGCACCAATTGCAACATCAACCCGACCATCCACCAGCGCGTCCCATACACCATTAAAGACTTCCTGATGAATAAACAGTTCTATGTCAGGAAAATGATGATAAAAATCAAGAATAAGTTGACGACTGCGTTCTGGTTTAACAACCCGGTCAATAGCAATGCTGAATTGTCCTCTCCAGCCATTTGCAACCTGCTGGCACTGATGACGAGTGTCATTCATTTTTTTGATAACAATGCGAGCCTCTTTGATAAAAATAGTGCCTGACTCCGTCAATTCCACATCCCGATGACGACGTTCAAACAACGGGACGGCAAGCCACTCCTCCAATTGTCTTACGGTATAACTGATTGCCGAGGGGACACGGTGAAGCTCCGATGCAGCGGCACTAAAACTTCCCGTTCTGACAACAGCATCCACAACTTCAAGTGAATATTCTGACCACATAATTTTACCTTTCAGTTTTTTTCACAGCATTATCCAAATATTACCGTTTCACAAGTAAAAATCACGACATATAGAATATACACAAATTTTCTTATCTACCTACACAGCAAGTTGTTTCAATCATGACATCCAAAGAGAATAATCAAATGAAAAACTCAAGTCAGTTCATGTTCTACCTTGCAGGCTTGAGTATGCTGGGTTATCTGGCTATTGATATGTATCTGCCAGCATTCGGTTCTATGCAACAAGAATTGGGCACATCGGCGGGAGCAATTAGTGCCAGTCTAAGTATCTTTCTTGCAGGTTTTGCCTTTGCTCAACTTTTGTGGGGACCTCTTTCAGATCGCTTTGGCAGAAAGCCTATTATCATCGCTGGGTTATCAATGTTTTCTGTTGGCTGTCTGGGTATGCTTTGGATAACAGATGCCACACAACTTTTAGTTTTGCGGTTTATCCAAGCCATAGGTGTTTGTTCAGCCGCAGTTTCATGGCAAGCATTAGTTATTGATCGTTATGACGCCAACCAGACCAAACGCGTTTTTGCCACGATCATGCCCCTGGTCGCACTTTCCCCTGCCCTGGCACCTTTGATGGGTGCCTGGCTGTTACAACATGGCGGTTGGCGTATCATTTTCCTGGTATTACTGGCAATTACATTATTACTGCTGCTGCCTACTCTGTTCCTGCAAGAAAACCGCAAAAAAAACAGTGAAACTGAAACGCAGAAAAGCCATATATCTTTCCTTACGATACTAAAATCGCCGATGTTTAGTGGCAACGTTCTGATATTTGCATCATGTAGCGCTGGTTTTTTCGCCTGGCTAACAGGTTCACCTTTTATTCTCGCTAATATGGGCTATAGCCCAAACGATATCGGTTTGAGTTATGTACCACAAACATTAGCCTTTATGGCCGGTGGTTATGGATGCCGCAGTATTTTGACCAAAATAAGAAGTCAAATTGTTTTCCCTTATCTGTTGGTTGGCTATGCTGTCAGCATGATTGTGCTGTATTTAATTGCAAAATTCAGCGAACCGACCATGTTGACGATCCTAGTCCCTTTCTGCTTTATGGCCGCGATGAATGGTGCTTCATATCCCATTGCAGTCGCTAATGCTTTATCCACTTACCCACAAGACAGTGGAAAAGCAGCTGCATTGCAAAACACGCTCCAATTAGGGCTCTGTTTTATTGCCAGCCTAGTTGTTTCAGCATTTATTGACAATCCGCTTATATCGACAACCACGGTCATGGCTTCTACTGTTATTCTGATGGCACTAGGATATTTTATACAGTGGAAAAAAAAAGCTGATCGCTGTATTCAAGCTGTTGAAAAACATTCCTGATATTAATCAAATCGTTACTTCAATAAAGACTGTTAATTATCAATTAATTACAGTCTTTATTTATTAATTGATGAAACAATTTTCCGCTTTTATACTCATACAAGTTCCTTATTCTAAATAATCTGAATTTGAGGTTTTTAGGAGCAATAATTTCCATATTAAACTTATGGATTAGTGATTTTTAGGATTTCTCGCTTTTGCATTTTGCACTCGACTTTATTAGCTAAAACGAGATCCTCAATATTCCATCGCCCTAACATTGGAGAGTATATGAGTTCATCGCACATTGAAAACCAAAAAACCGTCACTAATTCCTGGCAGCGAATTGCCAATGAAATGCTACAAGAAGCAGGGGTTCAAATTAATGGTCACAATCCCTATGATATTCAGGTAAAAAACCCTGATTTCTATAAACGAGTTTTGCAACAGGGTTCAATGGGATTAGGTGAAAGTTATATGGATGGCTGGTGGGATTGTGAGCGGTTAGATATTTTCTTTTATCGCGTTTTACATGCTGGATTAGAAAATAAAATTCCCAGTAGTTTCAAAGATACACTGGAAATCGCAATAACCCGCTTACGTAATTTACAAACACCAAAACGGTCATGGATTGTCGGTCATAAACATTATGATTTAGGCAATGATCTTTTTACCCGTATGCTTGACCCTCATATGCAATATTCCTGCGGATACTGGAAACAAGCTGAAACATTGGAACAGGCTCAACTTGATAAATTGAAGCTCATCTGCGAGAAATTAGAACTCTCTCCTGGTATGACCTTGTTGGATATTGGGTGTGGTTGGGGAGGGTTATCACTTTATGCTGCGAAAAACTATGGTGTTTCCGTAACCGGTGTAACCGTTTCAGCTGAACAACAGAAATATGCACAGCAACAATGTGAAAATCTGGACGTAAACATTATTCTGAAAGATTATCGGGATTTACATAAGCAATTTGATAGGATTGTTTCTGTTGGTATGTTTGAACACGTCGGCCCGAAGAATTATTCAACTTACTTCAACGTTGTTCAAAGAAACCTAAAATCTGATGGTTTATTCCTGCTGCACACCATTGGCTCCAACAAAAGTAAAGTCAGCGCTGACCCGTGGATCAGCAAATATATTTTTCCCAATGGCTGCGTACCTTCTATTGAGCAAATAGCACACACCAGCAAAAAACGTTTCGTTATGGAAGATTGGCATAATTTTGGTGCAGATTATGATCGCACACTGATGGCTTGGCATGAAAGATTTATTGCCTGTTGGCCGGAGATACAAAATAGCTATAGTCCAACATTTAAACGTATGTTTAGTTATTACCTGAATGCCTGTGCAGGTGCATTTCGTGCGCGCGATATTCAATTATGGCAGATCATGTTCAGCCCAAAAGGTATTGAAGGCGGGTTACGGGTAGCCCGATAATTAACCCAAAGCTACAGTGGGAACCCACTGTGGCTTATAGATGTATTTTTCACTAACGAAAATAGCCAACATAGCCATTATCAAAAAAGGTCGTTTGATCAAATGCTATTTTTCCACCAGAAAATATCAAATCTAAATGATGGCTTCCCTTTACACCGCCTCCCAAGCCAAGATGTAAACCGGGATGGCGTTCTTCAAAACCCGCATTTCTGCCGTAAAGCGCTTTCACTCCCGTGTTGGTGCCAATACCAAACTCTTCAACAACTCGATTTCCGTGATTATGGTTTAGATATAAATTAAAATCTCTATTAAATTCTGCATTATCACAATCAAACCCAATGATTTCACCCTCTTTTATATTTATCGTCATTATATCATTGACAACCCCATATTTTATGGCAAATGGCGCAGTACTCAAAAAAGTGCCACTAAAACTAACACTTCCGTTAAGATTCTTTATATGGCTCGCAATTTCCCCAGGAATAACATCAAGATTTCCATTACCATCAATGGACGTCCACTTATGGTCTTTCTCCAAATAACCTATAATTGAGTTTCCTTGATTATCTGTATATTGAATCTTCTGTGACTGACTTGATAGTTCAATCAGCTTTTTGTTCCTTTCTGTTATTGATGTTTGTGGTTCACTGAATGCCTCAATAAAATGAGGGCCATAATCTTTAAACAGTACTGATTTCTTCCACGATTCAGTAATAAACTTTCTTATTTTGATTAAATATTCTGGCCCTTGTGGAGATGCATTCTTTAATGTTGATGATGCATAAAGAAAGATAAATAAGTCACAATCGGATATTTTTTGTTTTATATCGTCTACTGATGTTTCTTCTAAAGAAGCGAAATCAGATTTTACATTAAAATTCTTTTTATACCCATGCATCTTTTGTGCAATTTCGCGATGCTCAGTATCAGATCCAATCAATATCTTTATACATTCACCCTTTTTTACTTTATCCGAAATTGCAGGGTGATATGATAAACAGCGATACATATTTTCAAAACTTTTATCCATGAGGGCAATCCTATTTATTTTTAAGTAAGGGGAAGCCCCCTTACTTCAATTATAGAGAACCGCTAAAGGCTTTATTATAGGAACCATTAAGGCCAAAGTGCTGTACCGAAAGGTACAATAGCTTGTGCATTCATCATTTCAATAGCATCATCATGTGTAGGTTCTTCAAGCCATTCATCTAATTCAATCGCGTTTTCCATTAAAATCGTCTCTAAGAATATATTTGTAAGGTTACCCTGCACTTTACGATAAAGTGCATTAACACAATAATAACAACACAAACTATATTAAGTAACATAATACACAGAATACTGAGATGCAAATCACAAAAGGATCACGAATAGGCTCAACGAGCCTTGTTGGAATACAGGCTAATTTTGTTCGGAAGCGACAAGCCAAGTCTTCCTGTCGCTTGTTAATTTATTGATTATTCGCCAATAACAGTGGCTGGTTGCTGAGAGATAACGCGTTCCCGTTCTTTCTGAGCAAGAACGCGTTCCACTGTATCGACAAGCGCCTGAGTCTGTGAGTCAATCTCAATGTTCACTTTATGACCAAGACGTTTTTTACCTAATGTTGTACGCTCCAGTGTTTCAGGGATAAGGTGGACACAAAAACGATTATTCACGACATCACCAATCGTCAGGCTAATCCCATCGATGCCGATAAATCCTTTATGCAGGATATATTTCATCAATTGCTTATCGTGGATCCTGAACCAGATTTGATGATTATTTTCTGAAGTGAAAATTTTAGCGATCTCGGCAACAGTGATGATATGACCGGACATCAAATGCCCACCAATTTCATCACCAAATTTAGCGGCCCGCTCCAGGTTCACATCATCCCCTACCTGTAAATCGCCAAGATTGGTCAAGCGCAGCGTCTCTTTCATTAAATCGAAACTGACCTCATCGCCTTCTATTTTGGTTACCGTCAGACAACAACCGTTATTAGCAACCGATGCGCCTGTTTCAATACCTCGCAATAATTCAGCCGGGAATTTAACGACATGAGTCCGAAAATTATTTTTCTCATCAATAGCAACTAATGGCGCTTTTCCCTGAACGATACCCGTGAACATAAAAGAACCTCTTGATGGCCATATAAAATTACTAGTGAGTTTATATCAAGTTGTCACGTATAAATACCACCTGAGCATTTGAATATAAATTCAGCATTATTGTTGGCTAATATAGAATTAAACAGATACAATACCCCAGTTAGTAAACGGTTGATTTTTCAAAAATCGTTTCTTATATGCAGGAGTTTTTCTTAATATTCTTTTACTTTTAAAAAAGGTGTAATACGTGCAGAAGTATTTAAAAGAAGCGCGTAGTCTGCTCGCTTTAGGGATCCCCGTCATTATTGCCCAATTCTCTCAAACTGCAATGGGGGTTGTGGATACCGTTATGGCGGGTAGCGTCAGTGCAACAGAAATGTCCGCAGTGGCTGTTGGTACCTCTATCTGGCTGCCAGTGATTTTATTTGGTTACGGCTTACTATTAGCATTGACACCCATTATTGCGCAAATGAACGGCTCTGGTCGCAGAAACCTGATTGCCAATCAAACTCAGCAAGGATTTTGGTTAGCGACTTTCCTCTCAATCATCATTATTGTTATTTTATACCACAGCAAATTTCTTATTGACAGGCAACACAATATAGACCCGCTTTTGGCAGAAAAAGCGGTTGGATTTATCCACGCAATAATGTGGGGTGCACCGGGCTATCTGTTTTATCAGGTACTCCGTAATCAATGTGAAGGTTTATCGAAAACCAAACCGGGAATGATCATTGGTTTTTTAGGATTATTAATTAACATTCCGATTAACTACGTACTCATTTACGGTAAATTCGGTGCTCCCGCTCTGGGTGGTATTGGTTGTGGTGTCGCTACCGCCAGTGTTTACTGGGCCATGTTCCTGTCACTGCGCTGGTATGTGAAACATTCATCATCACAAAAGGATATCCGCCCTAAACATCGTTTGGTGGCACCAGAATGGCATACCTTGAAACGTATTTCAGCCCTCGGCTTGCCTATTGCTATGGCGATATTTTTTGAAATTACGCTATTTGCAATAGTGGCATTATTGATCACCCCTTTGGGCATTACCGCAGTTGCTGGGCACCAGATAGCTCTGAATTTCAGTTCATTGATGTTTATGTTTCCAATATCCTTAGCCGCAGCAACCACTATCCGCATTGGCTACAACCTGGGGCAAGAATCTATCGAAAATGCCCGGATATCAGCATATACCGGTATTGCCGTCGGTTTGATGTTTTCCTGCTTAACTGCGGTCTTTACTATCATTCTGCGCGAACCGATTGCCTTGATGTATAACGATAACCCTGAAGTTATCATCATGGCATCAAATCTGATGCTGTTTGCCGCTTTTTACCAACTGTCTGATGCCATACAGGTTGTGGGCTCCGGTGTCTTACGTGGCTATAAAGATACGCGCTCTATCTTCTATATCACGTTCATCGCCTACTGGATTCTCGGGCTGCCAAGTGGTTACATTCTGGGATTAACCGATCATGTTGTACCCGCTATGGGGCCACAAGGATTTTGGATTGGCTTTATTATTGGACTGACCGCATCAGCAGTGATGATATCCTCCCGTATTTTATGGACACAAAAACAATCAGACGAGGTCGTTCTGCTGCGCTCAACCCACTGATTTACCTTCCCTAAAACCGGGGACGAATATTTAACTGGTGAAATAAACGACAAATTCACTGTAGCCGATGCAAATACGAACAGTTGAACAACAATTTGTATTATTCCCCTTGCCAGAAGGCTCACTCGCCGCTAATATTCGTCCCCGTTGTCACCAATGCAATTTAGATTGCGTCCGTAGCTCAGTTGGTTAGAGCACCACCTTGACATGGTGGGGGTCGGTGGTTCGAGTCCACTCGGACGCACCAAATTGCTTGATTGATAGCACTCTCTTTTTAGTGCGTCCGTAGCTCAGTTGGTTAGAGCACCACCTTGACATGGTGGGGGTCGGTGGTTCGAGTCCACTCGGACGCACCAAATCTCTGAAATCATTCCTCCGTCCTGAAATAATCAGTTGATTTTCCATAAAAAAATTGAGCAGTAAGTTATCATCCCTGCTGTTATTTGCATTATTTCTTCGTCCTAACGTTATAATTAATTCATATAATCATTTTTTGATTCATTTCACAGAAATAAATCTCTATAATACGACCCAATTCATAGTTGAATGGTTTCAGCTCATTAATTTGCTGGATGCTGAAAAATGACAGATTGGTAGTATGCATAAACTTATATAATTACATATGCCTGATTTCACACAAAAAACACTGCATGTCTTCCCCGTCACCTGTCCTTAATGATGTTGCGCAACATTCAGCACCCTATGGTATCTGCGCAAACCATAAAGTTGGTGGTTCACTATTTTATCCATTAAAACCTGTAGATAAGTTGTCATGAAAAAAACCAAAATTGTTTGTACTATCGGACCAAAAACAGAATCCGAAGAAAAACTGACCGAACTGTTGGATGCAGGCATGAATGTTATGCGCCTCAACTTTTCGCACGGAGACTATGAAGAGCACGGCCAGCGTATTCAAAATATCCGTTCAGTTATGACTAAGACAGGTAAACAGGCAGCTATTCTGCTGGATACGAAAGGCCCTGAAATTCGAACCATGAAGCTGGAAGGTGGCAATGATGTTTCCCTGACGGCTGGTCAGACTTTCACTTTTACCACCGACACAACCGTTATCGGTAATAAAGACCGCGTTGCTGTAACTTACAGTGGTTTCCCTGCGGATCTGGCTCCAGGTAACACCGTTCTGGTTGATGACGGCTTGATCGGTATGAGAGTTAAAGAAGTCACTCAGTCAGAAGTCATTTGTCAGGTTTTGAACAACGGTGATTTAGGTGAAAATAAAGGTGTTAACCTGCCAGGTATATCTATCAGCCTGCCAGCACTGGCAGAAAAAGATAAACAAGATTTGGTCTTTGGTTGCCAACAAGGTGTTGATTTCATCGCCGCTTCTTTCATCCGTAAACGCTCTGACGTTCTGGAAATCCGCAAACATTTGCAAGCGCACGGTGGTGAAAATATTCAAATTATCTCTAAGATTGAAAATCAGGAAGGTCTGAACAACTTTGATGAGATCCTGGAAGCTTCTGACGGGATCATGGTTGCCCGCGGTGACCTCGGTGTTGAAATCCCGGTAGAAGAAGTTATCTTCGCCCAGAAGATGATGATCCAAAAATGTAACATGGCTCGCAAAGTTGTTATCACTGCAACCCAAATGCTCGATTCCATGATCAAAAACCCACGCCCTACCCGCGCTGAAGCCGGTGACGTAGCTAACGCCATTTTGGATGGTACTGATGCAGTTATGCTTTCCGGTGAAAGTGCAAAAGGCAAATATCCGGTAGAAGCCGTGACTATCATGGCAACGATTTGTGAGCGCACAGATCGTGTCATGCCAAGCCGCATTGAAGCAGTCAATTGCCGTAGACTGCGCGTAACTGAAGCGGTATGCCGTGGTGCCGTTGAGACAGCCGAAAAGCTGGAAGCCCCCCTAATTGTAGTCGCAACCTATGGCGGTAAGTCTGCTAAATCTATCCGTAAGTACTTCCCTGGTGCACCTATTCTGGCATTAACCACCAATGAATTGACCGCACGCCAATTGCTATTAGTTAAAGGTGTTGCTACTCAAATCGTTAAAGAAATCGCATCTACCGACGATTTCTATCGCATCGGTAAAGAAGCAGCACTGGCCAGTGGGCTGGCGAAGAAAGGCGAAATCGTGGTTATGGTATCTGGTGCTCTGGTGCCAAGCGGCACAACTAACACATCGTCTGTTCACGTCCTTTAATTTGATATGTCGCTTTATTTCTGAAACACCGCAAAAACGGCGGTGTTTCAGGACATTAGATAGTTGATTTTCCCTGCTAATCTGATGTAACACCAAACCACCAAGGCAACATTACTCATCCTCCCAATCACCATCATCAGTCGCTGGCATAGGCGTGTCATCATCCGGCGTTACCATAAAAATCTCTTTCGGCAGCGTAAATCCCCGCAGTTTCAGCAACGCCAGCGGCCCACGGCCCATTTCCGTGCGTAATATCCAGGTTATCGGCAAACCGTCCGGCATAGTAAATGTCAGCCGGTAACGGCTTTCATCCAGCTTTTCTGCTTTCGCCTGTTCCAGCCAGCGGATCAACCCCCAGCTTCCCGAATAATCACCAAACAGCCTCGCGCCCGCATTGACACTGGTCCAGGTCAACATCACGCCCGGTTTATAGGTCTCTCCCGGCCAGCGAAAACGCTGCCAGCTTTCCATCTGGTTGAAGTAACGCAGTTTCTGACCGTCTATCGTCAGGTTGGTTTCCACCACATCCCGCGCCGCTCGCGCACGCAGTTCAAACCGCAGCCCCTGACTGCCGTCCGCAAACAGCACATCCGATAACTGACTGAGCTGATCCACCGCTTTCAGGAAACGCGGGTTAAAACGCAATCCCTGACCGTTCACCCGGTCCGGTACCCAGCGGTTGCCCGCTTTGTGCAGCACCCCGCCTAACTGACGCGTCAAAAACTGCTCAATGCGCCCGGTGTCCGGACGGATAAACTGCCCCAACATCGGCAACGAAATGTCACTCTCCCCACCAGCAAACGGGTAACGACCAGCAAAGTCAGTATTCCAGTTGGCGACAATTGCCGTCTGCCACTGTGCGTTCAGGCTGGCCGCCGCAGGTTTCAGTATCCCCTGCCACGCCTGGTTTAATGGCCGCACGAACATCGTCTGACCAAAACCGCGCCATTGGTCACCCAAGCTGGCCGCCATCAGATTGCCATAGCCCTGCGTCTCCGTCAGGTCAGCGCTTTTGCCCTGAAACACCGTCTGCGCCAGCCTCTCCGCCATCTCCGGGGGGTCGTCACTGGTGTTCATTTGTTGCAGTTTCAGACGCACCTGCGTGACTCGGGTCAGGAAGGTTTGCAAGTTGAGGGTGTTATCCGCCGTCATCACACTGTGCGGATTATTTTTCCCCATCAACGCCAGTAACGGGCCGAAGGTGCTGTCCATCGGCCCGTTCAGTTCATGGGCTTGCGGGTTAATCACCGGCACCGCCGTTTTATTCAGCAACGCCTTAGCGGATTTCACCAATGATGCCGGGCCTTGCTGGCCGGTCTGCCCCTGATACGCCACGGTGTTCATTAACGCTATCAGCGGGGACTGACGCCCATCCGCCATCAGGGTTAACTGGTCTGTCACCTCGGTCAGATTACGCGCTTTGT
>NZ_PUJU01000028.1 GCF_011189505.1 Photorhabdus tasmaniensis | reverse complement strand
AAAGTGCCCGTCGGGACGAGTTGATAGGTTCTTTAACAGGGTGGGAAAACGCGGCGGAGAAAAAGGCTGCTAAATCAAGGGGAAAAGTCCGCTCAACGGTATGATGGCGTCGGGATAGTCCCTAAGATCCGATCGGGCTGAGTGGGGGCCTTAACTTATACACTTATGCGCCAAACCCCCTGACATGGATCGATCCACTTGGGTTAATGATGTTATACAGAAGAATGAATCTTCCTAAATATAATCAATTAATGGAAACCGGGAAATGAGCTGTGGGTCACGGCACTATAGAAGGTAAATGGTTTGCATACTCCTATGAAGATGCCGTAAATTGGGTAATAAAATGGGACATGGAGGAAATTCATTCCAAGTTGTGCAAATAAATGTACTAGATGATATAGCTAAAAATATGCATATAGATCCGCATTTAGATGGAATTGGCCCAGCGAGATACGCTCAGTTGGAACAGTTAAAATATCATGGAGTAAAAGAGTTCAAGCTAAAAGGTGCTAAATAATGTATCTGGTTAAAATTGAATGGCTTTCTGAACAAAATGGTGGAAGGAAAAATCCTCCATCTGTTGGGCGTTATTTTGCGGCATCAAGATTTTCTGAAGATATTAAATACAGGAAAAAGGAAAAACAAGAAAATTCTTGGAATGAGAATAGCTTTACTCGATATCACCCTTTTAACAGTGAGCGGATTTAACTATAAATGTCGTTCTTTAAAAAGATGTTAATCAAGTTTAATCGAAATCCATTAACTATTAACAGAAAATTGAAAAAATCAGCGAGAAAAAGAATATTATCCGAAAAAACATAACGGGGTATCTTTATATCACCAAGTTATTTACGGATTGATTTATGAAGATAAAAGACTTATAAAAACTATTCATAATTGCCAGTAAAACAACACTAGTAAAGATAAAAAGCGAATGTGATTAACATTGGTTAAACGTAAAAAACAATATACCATGATGATTAAAATTAATAAAAACAAAATGTTAAAAGCAGTAAAAGCAACGGTTAAAACTTTATTATACCAATTAAAACCAGAGATTAAAAACCTACCCACCATAAATCTATCAGTGAAAATGAGAAAAAGCATTGGCTTTATTAATGCTTATATACCCTGTAAAAAGATACATAAGAATATATAATAGGTTATTCAGGCAATATATTTAAAAAAAGAACCGACTTTAATAACGCTTTCAATCGGATAGTGAATTCTTTATCAGCCAGTTAAATAATTATTCGTGAAAAATAGGAGTAACAAAATTCGCAAATAAATGATTTAATCGAATACAAACTTGTTTACTCACAGAGTAATTATATTGCACTTATTATGTGGATCCGCCAATTCATATCGTTATTTTCTCCAAGATATTTTCATGCTCTGTTAACGCTTAAATCCCCATTTCATCATTATAACCCCTCTGGTAAATCAATTTTACTATTGTTAATATAATAAAGCGTTATTAAATGAATTTACCGATTTATTTAAGCATCATTTAAATAGATAACGTTGAGTGGATTTAAGTGAAAATCTAAAATCATATGATGAGACTATTTTAATAAATAAACGATTTTATTTTAACAATCCCTATCTTTTCAAAATGATATTGACTAAACGCCCATGCCATTTATTACGCTAAAATAACTATTTTAATGAAAACAAGACAAAAACCATAAAAAAATATCCCAAATGCAAAATAAATCCCTTTTAAAAAAGTTAAAAGCCTTTTATCTAGAGTTATACTTTGAATAATCAAATCACGTTTTAAATGCGCTATCTCTTTATGGCTTACTTTGTAAAATAACAACAAGAAAGCGCTTAAATAGCCATCTATTCAGATAATATTTTTTGCATGCTGATTTCTTTTCAACTCTTTAATTAATGGTTAATCGACTTAGATTGAATGCAATACATTCTCCTTTTAACAAGTGTATTTATTAAGTTATCAGAGAGGGTAACTAATCCGGTTAAATGTTTTTATTATTGGATTAATGCTGTCGTTTTGCCACCTTATTAATCAATTTAAAACCCGTTTTCTCTGATGTTTTCTCCTCCAATGTCAGCAGAACATCGAATCTTTTACCCACTTTTAAAAATCTTTAATCACGGCTTTTTACCGTTAATGATTAAAATTTTTACCTGTTTTTTTCATAATACGCTTGTTCTTTTATCCCAGATTTTAAAACCACATTGACAGACGAAAAACGACTTTTCTTAACCGCTGTTTTATCGCATTCAGATAAGGTGTATCTCATCTTGCCTGAATGCGTCCCGGTAAGGACAACCTTACCGGGTTTTAATTATTTCAAATAATTCATAACAACTAACTGTTAGAGAATGATTTTCGCTTGCTGTACCACATCAATCAGTGGCTGAGGCCAGATACCCAGCGCCAGTACCAGTAATGCAGAAATCAGCACCACCATCCCGCCGGCAGTTAAGGCCCAATTCCTCGGTGTATCACGGTTAAGGGTTTTCGGCGCATGTAAGTACAGACTCACCATCACTCTCAGATAGTAATAAAGGCCGATAGCACTGCCAAGAACCACCGCCGCAGTCAGCCACCACCGTTCAGCCTGTACACCCACGACAATCACATAGAACTTACCAATAAAGCCCAATGTCATTGGGATCCCCGCCAGTGACAACATCATCACGGTCATTACCGCAGACAAAATTGGCTTATGCCAAAATAGGCCACGGTATGAGTAGAGGGAATCCGCATCTGGTCCTTTATATGGGCTGGACATCAGGCTAACGACACCAAACGCACCGATGCTGCTAAACAGATAACCCGCCAGATAGATACCCACCGTTTCTTCTGCAAGCTGGTTGTTTTGTACCGCGACCAGCGCCACTAACAGATAACCTAAGTGAGCAATAGAAGAGTAACCAAGCAGGCGCTTGATATTCGTTTGGGTCAGCGCCATCAAGTTACCGAACAACATAGAGGCAATCGCAATAACGGTTAATACCGTACGCAGCGCTTCACTGTCCGCCATCGGCGCTTCAACGAACAGACGCATCACCACAGCGAAAATCGCGATCTTACTGGCAGTTGCCAGGAAGGTAGAAACAGGTGCAGGTGCTCCCTGATAGACATCAGGTGTCCAAAGATGGAAAGGGACCAGCGACAATTTGAAGCCAAGACCCACAACCATCATCCCCAAACCTGCCAGGATTAAAGGCTGATAGATATAGCTGTCAGACAAACGATGCCCCAGTGCAGCAAAAGAGAGATCGCCAGATTCCGCATAGAGCAACGCGATACCAAACAGCATGAAAGATGATGCCGCCGCAGACAGCAGCATGTACTTAATCGCCGCTTCCAGAGAGCGTCTCTGACGATATGCATAACCAATCAAACCAAATAGCGGCAAAGTAAGCAGTTCAATACCGATAAACAGTGATGCCAGATGGTTTGCACAAACCAGAAGAATACCGCCTACGGTCGCAATCAGCACCAGTAGGTAGAACTCTTCTTTGTTATCCGGATAGTTTTCCAGCCAGGAATAGGCAAAAGTAGAAGTTGCCAAGCTTGCAACCAGTACCAGACCGATATAGAGCATAGCGTAGCCGTCCACATGAACCAGTGGGGTGACATCCATCGCGTCCTGCTGCCCAACAAAGTAGAGGGACAGCAGAGCCAGATTCAAACCTACTACGGTCAGCGTGGTATTGATAAAGTGATCGCGTCGCCACGCAATGGACAGCATCACAACCACTACCGTCAATCCGACGATCAACAGCGGTAACAGCGCGATCAGTTGTTGAGGAGTTATTGTCATGGCGAATTACGGCCTTGTAGTTGAAATTGAAGCTGAATACCAGGTCTGGATGTTATCCATCGCTGCCGCTGAAGTATCAAGGATAGGTTGTGGGTAGAAGCCCATCACCACCAGTAATATCAACAGCAACATGACAATAGATATTTCCCGCATATCCATCCGTCTTAATGGTTCATCTGATTTTGGCGCGCCGTAATAAGCACGCTGCATCATATACAGGGCATATACAGAAGCGAAAACCAGGCCGAACACAGAAATCGTTATAATTAACGTGTATTCACTAAAACTGCCAAACAGAATCATAAACTCACCGACAAAGTTACCGGTTCCCGGCATCCCCAAGGTCGCAACCGCAAAGCACAGCGATAGCGCAGGCAAAAACTGCACTCGTCGCCACAACCCCCCCATTAGAGTCATGTCACGGGTATGCAAGCGCTCATAAAGCTGACCACAGAGAATAAACAGGCCCGCGGCTGATAAACCATGAGCAATCATCTGGATAATCGCCCCCTGGTAAGCAAGCTGGCTGCCAGAGTAAATCGCTATCAACACAAATCCCATATGCGAGATACTGGTATAAGCAATCAGGCGTTTGATATCTGTCTGGCTGAATGCCATCCATGCGCCATAGAAGATCCCAAGCACACCCAGCCACATGGCGATTGGGGTGAATTCATGAGACGCTTCCGGGAACAGTGGCAAGCCAAAACGCAACAGACCATAACCCGCCGTTTTCAGCAAGATCCCCGCCAAGTCAACAGAACCCGCAGTTGGTGCCTGACTGTGAGCATCCGGTAACCACCCATGCAACGGCACAACCGGCATTTTTACCGCAAAGGCAATGAAGAAACCCAACATCAGCAGGTATTGAACGGTATGTGACATTGGCGTATTCAGCAATTTCTCATAGCTGAATGTCCATTCGCCCGTCGCGTTATAGTGCACCAGTACCAGCGCCATAATCGCAATCAGCATCACCAGACCACTCGCCTGGGTATAAATGAAGAATTTGGTCGCCGCAGTGATACGGGTCTTACCGCCTGATCCCCTGTGTCCCCACAATGCAATCAGGAAGTACATCGGTACCAACATCATTTCCCAGAAGAAGAAGAACAGGAACATGTCGATAGCGAGGAACACCCCCATCACCCCACCCAAGATCCACAGCAGGTTCAAGTGGAAGAAGCCCTGATACGGTTGATTTTCCGTCCATGAGCAGAGAATCGCCATCAGCCCCAACAGGGCAGTTAACACGATCATCAGCAGGGATAAGCCATCCAGTGCAAGGTGAATACTGATACCAAAACGTGGGATCCACGGCATAAGAAATTCTTCTTGCCATTGAGGTATCCCTTGCGGATTAGCCAAGGTATAGCCCCCCTGCAACCACAATTGCAGTGAAAGCACCAGAGTCAACCCCATCGAAATTAACGCAATCCAACGCGGTACACGAGTACCAAAGCGTTCAGTCTGCCAACTCAGCAAACCTCCGATGAAGGGCAAAAGAATTAGCCAAGGTAATAGCATGGCGCAATGTGTCCCTTAAATTAAACCAGTAGCAGCAGAGCTAAAACCAGCACTGCACCCAACCCCATAGAGGCAACGTACCAACGGACTTGTCCGTTTTCACTCAGGCTAAGACCTTTGTTACTCCAGCGTGATAACACCGCCGGAATATTCATCAGTGAATTTAGCGGATCGTTTTGTAACACACGGGTAATGTTCTTGAATGGCTTAACAAATATCCAGTCATACAGAACATCAAAACCCCAAGCATTAAACCACCATACGGAAAAGAAGCGTCCCGGAGCACTTTGTGCCACGCTATTCACCAACTGACGTTTACCCAAATACAGTGCCATTGCCAGCAAAATACCCGCTACCGCCACCACACCAGAAACCACTTCCAGCATCATTTTACCTGTATCACTGGTTGCATGATCTTCCGGCAATACCCCCGCCAGTGGTGGCACAATCAGTGCGCCCACAAAGGTGGAAAGCACCAGCAATACCAGTAATGGCAGGTGATGGGTAATCCCTTTAACCGGGTGCGCTTTGGTTTTCGCCTCACCGTGGAACACGATAAAAATCATACGGAAGGTATACAAAGAGGTCATAAACGCGCCTGCCAGCCCAGCCAACATGAGGTTGAGATGACCATGTGACATTGCTCCCCACAGGATTTCATCTTTACTGTAGAAACCGGCAGTGATGATCGGCAATGCCGATAACGCCGCACCACCGACCAGGAAGCAGGCATAAACCAACGGAATGGATTTACGTAATCCACCCATTTTGAAAATATTCTGCTCGTGGTGACAGGCCAGAATGACGGAGCCCGATGCCAGGAATAACAATGCCTTAAAGAATGCGTGCGTCATCAGATGGAAGATTGCCGCATCCCACGCCTGAACCCCCAACGCCAGAAACATGTAGCCAATCTGACTCATCGTTGAGTAAGCCAGTACACGTTTAATATCGGTTTGCACCAACGCAGCAAAACCGGCCAACACCAGCGTGATAGCGCCAATAGTCCCAACCAATTGCAAGATTTCCGGGGCCATCAAGAACAGGCCGTGACTGCGGGCAACCAGATAAACCCCTGCGGTCACCATCGTTGCGGCGTGAATCAGCGCAGAAACCGGCGTCGGGCCAGCCATCGCATCAGCCAACCAAGTTTGTAACGGCAATTGAGCGGATTTACCGACTGCTCCCCCTAATATCATCAGGGTCGCCCAGGTAATCACCGAAGAACCGGCTTCCAGATGTTGCGGAGCCAAAACCGCCAACTCGCGGAAGTTCAGGGTTCCCAGGTTGTCATACAGAATAAACATGCCGATAGCCAGGAAGACATCACCCACACGGGTAACGACAAAGGCTTTCATGGCCGCAGCACCATTTGCCGGGTTGGTATAGTAGAAGCCAATCAGCAGATAACTGCACAGCCCCACCCCTTCCCAGCCAAGGTACATCAGCATCATGTTATCTGCCAGAACCAGTATCACCATGCTGGCGATAAACAGGTTGGTATAAGCGAAGAAACGGGAATAACCCTCTTCTCCGCGCATATACCATGAGGCATACATGTGGATCAGGAAACCGACACCAGTGACCACACTCAGCATGGTCAGAGACAAACCATCAAGAACCAGAGTGAAAGGAATACTGAAATCCCCGACCTCCATCCAGTTCCACAAGTTTTGACTGTAAACCAGATCACCCGCCACATTCTGGCTGTTGAAATCAATAGCAACCCACAAAGTCACCAGCGCAGCCAGACCAACAGAACCCATCCCAACGGTGGCTGAGGTGTTTTCAGACCAGCGGCCACGGGAAAATGCCAACAGCAAAAATCCCAGCAGTGGCAGCAGAATTGTTAAATAGAGTAAGTTCATCCGCGCATCTCACTGACTGTATCAATATTCAAACTCTGGCGACGACGATAAAGCTGCAATAACAGCGCCAGGCCAATACTCGCCTCGGCTGCCGCCAAACTAATCGCCAGAATGAACATCACCTGACCATCTGGCTGCCCCCAATAGCTGCCTACCACGACAAAAGCCAGGGCCGCTGCATTAATCATCACTTCAAGCCCAATTAACATAAACAACAGATTACGACGGATAATGAGCCCGGTCAGGCCCAGAACAAATAGGATTGCCGCCAAAATCAGTCCATGTTGAAGAGGTATCATGGTTGTTCCTCCGCATTTCGGTTACTGAGCACTTCACCCTGTTTGTGTTCACGGCCAATGTGATAAGCCACCACCATACCGGCCAGTAACAACAGAGAGGCCAGTTCAACGGCCAGCACATAGGGACCAAACAGGCTGATGCCCACTTCTTTGGCGCTGACAACTTCACCGGTGATATTGTCAGCAATATCACCATGAGAAACGTTGATAATGGTATACACCAGCACGATAAGCAACACGGCTGACAGCAGACCCGGACCAACCCAGGTTCGCGGTTTCAGCCAAATACGCTCCTGTTCAACCACAGATTTACCAAGGTTAAGCATCATTACCACGAAAACGAACAGCACCATAATGGCCCCGGCGTAAACGATGATCTCCAGCGCCGCAGCAAAATAAGCCCCCAGCGAAAAAAATACCGCTGAAAGCGCCAGCAGAGAAACAATCAAATACAAAAGCGCGTGTATCGGATTGGTGTGTGTAATCACCCTGATGGTTGCCAATATCGCAACCAGCCCGGCGGTATAAAACGTAAATTCCATGAATATCGCTCCTTACGGCAACAGGCTTTTAACGTCGATAGGTTTTGCTTCGTCGTCGGCTTCACCTTTTGATTTGCCGTCAATCGCCATACCTGTCTTACGGTAAAAGTTATAATCAGGATATTTACCTGGCCCTGAAATCGTCAGGTCATCTTTTTCATACACCAGATCCTGGCGCTTAAACTCTCCCATTTCGAAATCCGGTGTTAACTGGATTGCGGTGGTCGGGCAAGCCTCTTCGCACAGACCGCAGAAAATGCAGCGTGAGAAGTTAATGCGGAAAAATTCTGGATACCAGCGGCCATCTTTATGTTCGGCCTTTTGCAATGAGATACAACCAACCGGGCAAACTGCCGCACACAGGTTACAAGCAACACAACGCTCTTCGCCGTCCGGATCGCGTGTCAACACAATACGGCCACGGTAACGGGGTGGCAAATAAACCGGTTCTTCAGGATACATTTGGGTTTCGCGTTTATGAAAGGCGTGCAGGCCAATCATCCAAATACTGCGTACCTGGGTGGCGAAACCAACCGCTAACTCTTTCAATGTCATGGTTCATTCCCCCTTTATTGAGCGTTGTACAAAATCACTGCCGCAGTCACCAGCAGGTTTAGTAAGGTCAGCGGCAAACAAATTTTCCAGCCAAATGCCATTACCTGGTCATAACGCGGGCGCGGTAAAGATGCACGTATCAGGATAAACATCACCATGAAGAACGCCGTTTTCAGCGCAAACCAGACAAACGGCGGCAAGAATGGACCATGCCAACCACCAAAGAACATTGTCACAATCAGGGCAGAAACCGTGACAATACCGATATATTCACCAACGAAGAACAGACCAAATTTCATCCCGGAGTATTCAATGTGGTAACCATCAGCCAGTTCCTGTTCTGCTTCCGGCTGATCAAATGGGTGACGGTGACACACGGCCACACCCGCGATAGCAAAAGTCAGGAAGCCAAAGAATTGCGGAATGATATTCCACATGTGTTCCTGTGCGTTGACGATATCGACCATATTGAAAGAATCGGCTTGAGCAACAACACCCATAAAAGAGAGGCCAAGAAACACTTCATAACTCAGTGTCTGTGCAGAAGCACGCATTGCCCCCAGCAGGGAGTATTTGTTGTTACTTGCCCATCCGGCAAACAGGACCGCGTAGACAGCCAGACCCGCCATCATCATGAAGAATAAAATGCCGATGTTGAGATCCGCAGCCATCCAGTTAGGAGTGATCGGCACAATGGCAAAAGCAAGCAACAGAGAACAGAAACCAATAACAGGCGCTAAGGTGAAGATCAACCGGTCAGCAAAACGTGGTACCCAGTCCTCTTTAAAGAACATTTTGAGCATGTCGGCCACGATCTGTAATGATCCTCCCCAACCGACGCGGTTTGGCCCATAACGGTTCTGGAACAGCGCCAGCAAACGTCGTTCACCAAAGCTCATCAATGCCCCACAGGCAACCACCACCACCAAGATCACCACCGATTTCAGAATAGCGATCAGTACATCAATAACGTCGGAGGTTAACCAACTCATTGTGCCGCCTCCCGCAGATTATTCACTGAAACACCCGCCAGTACCGGAGGAATACCCGGCATTCCCATTGGCAAACCAATCTGACCCTGAGCGAGCTTTTTACTCAGACGGACCGCCAAACGCAGTTGCTGACCAAAACAATCAAACTCCAGAACAGAACCTGTTTTTACACCCAGTTGATCCGCATCTTTGTTATTGAGCATCACATAAGGCTCCGGCATACGTTCCTGAATCACATCGGAACGCTGGGTTAATTCTTCACTGCCAAACAGGTGATGGTAAGGCGCGACGACCCATTGGTTATCCTGTACAGAAAATTCAGCCGGAATCTGATCAAAGTAGTTCAGACCCCCGTCAGTTGTTTCAATCAGGCGTACCCCCGGATCACCAAAGCGCAAATGGCCCCCCACCTCCGCTTGGAATTTATTCCACGCTTGCGGTGAGTTCCAGCCCGGTGCCCAGGCAAACGGAACCTGCTGACGATAGGCATCAGGGCTATTGTTGCCTTCCATTGAGAAAGCAAATGGGGAGTCAATATCTTGAGGTTGACGCTGCTCATGAACACTGAGATTCGCCAGCATCGCAGTACGGCCACTGTAACGGTGCGGTGAACGCGCCAGTTTCTGACCACGGATGCGGAATGTGGAATCAGGCGCGGCATCAACAATGCCCTTAAGCTGTGGCATCACGTCAACACAGGCATTAATAACGTGGTCAAGCTGAGTCCAATCCAAATGACGTTCGGTATGAGTCACGTGCAGGGAGTGCAGCCAACGCCAGCTCTCCAGCATCACCACGGATTTGTCATAGAAAGAGGGTTCGAAAACTTGGAAATAACGCTGCGCCCGGCCTTCCTGATTCACCAGCGTGCCGTCACTTTCTGCAAAGCTGGCAGCTGGAAGGATCAGATGGGCTTTATCCATGATAGCCGTGCGCTGGTGGTCAACCACAATCAGGTTTTTCAGCTTGTTCAGTGCGTCATCGACCTTATCAGCTGCCGCATGTCGATAGAGATCATTTTCCATCACGATAACTGTATCTGATTGACCACTGCTGATACGTTGCAAAGCCACATCCAGTGGTTGAGCCTCCATCATCCCCAATCCAATGCTGTTCGCATAGATCGCGACAAACGACAGACCGACATCTGAGCCTTTATCCTTCAGCGCCCAGGCAACATTAGCTGCCGCCTGAATAATCGCATCACTGCCCACGTTACTGCCGCTGATAATCAGTGGTTTCTTCGCGCCAATCAGTGCCTGTGCAACCATTTCCACTTTGGCTTTCAGTTCGTCAGGTAAATTTTCAACCGCCGGTGCCGTGTTATCCAATGCATGAGCGACAGCAAAACCAAAACGAGCTTGATCATCAACCGGCGCACGGTAATTCCACGCCGCGATATCATCCAGACGGGTATCATCCACGTTGGTCACAAACAGGGGATATTTAGCACGCTGGCCGATATTCATCACTGCGGCAATCTGCCAGTCAGCAACTTTCTGAGCCGCCGCCATTTCGCGGGCTTTGCCTTTCACCGCCTGACGAACGGATAGTGCCATACGGGCACCAGTCTGAGTCAGGTCTTCACCTAAGATCAGCACCGCATCATAGCTTTCAATTTCACGCAGCGACGGTGTATAAACACCACCCTGCTGGAGAATTTCCAGCATCATATCAAGGCGTTGCTGTTCAGCAGCGGCAATCCCGCTATAGAAGTTTTCCGCGCCCACTAATTCACGCAAGGCAAAGTTGCTTTCCAGGCTGGCACGGGGTGAACCAATACCAATGGCATTTTTGGCCTGACGCAAAATATCCGCGCCACCCTGCATAGCCTGTTCTGCGTTAAGCGAGATCCAGTGATCACCACGCAGTTGTTGTGGTTGGCGGGGCCGATCTTGACGGTTGACATAACCGTAACCAAAACGACCGCGATCACACATAAAGTAGCGGTTTACTGTGCCGTTATAACGGTTCTCAATACGGCGTAATTCGCCATAACGCTCCCCCGGGCTGGTGTTACAGCCAATACTGCACTGCTGGCAGATGCTTGGCGCAAACTGCATGTCCCATTTACGGTTATAACGTTCAGAATGGGTTTTGTCCGTGAATACCCCGGTTGGGCAGATCTCGACCAGGTTACCGGAGAATTCACTTTCCAAAGTGCCGCTTTCAGTACGACCGAAATAGATATTATCGTGAGCGCCATAGACACCAAAATCCGTACCGTCAGCATAGTCGTTGTAGTAGCGCACACAACGATAACAGGCAATGCAGCGGTTCATTTCATGAGAAATAAATGGCCCCAATTCCTGATTGTTATGAGTACGCTTGGTAAAACGATATTTACGGAATGTATGACCCGTCATCACCGTCATATCCTGCAAGTGGCAGTTGCCCCCTTCTTCACACACCGGGCAATCATGCGGGTGGTTAGTCATTAACCACTCAACCACACTCTCACGGAACTGTTTAGCCTCTTCATCATCAATAGAGATAAAGGTGCCATCCATTGCCGGAGTCATACAGGACATAATTAGACGACCGCGCGTATCATCCGCATTTTGGTATTGCTTTACCGCACATTGGCGGCAAGCGCCAACGCTTCCCAGCGCTGGATGCCAGCAAAAATAAGGAATATCCAGCCCCAAAGAGAGGCAAGCTTGTAACAGGTTATCAGCCCCGTTTACATCATATTTTTTGCCGTCTACATGTATCGTAGCCATAGTCAGCATGCTTCCAAGTGACCTGCTTTTCAGCAAGTGTTAATCAAAAATTCTGCTAATTTCGTGAAGAACCCATTACCAACGCTGCTTTAGCAGGTTTGGTTGGATACCCGCAATCAGGTGGGAATTCCCATAGTTTTTGGTCACAATTCCAGCTTCGAATTCATCACGGAAATATTTGATGGCACTCTGTAAGGGTTCCACCGCCCCGGGGGCGTGAGCACAGAATGTATTACCCGGCCCAAGGAAACGGCAGAGCTGCTCCAGCGTTTCGATATCCCCCGGTTGCCCTTCGCCACGTTCTAATGCCCGCAGAATTTTCACGCTCCACGGCAGTCCGTCACGGCATGGCGTGCACCAGCCGCAGGATTCACGGGAAAAGAACTCTTCAAGGTTACGGGTCAGAGAAACCATGTTGATTTCGTGGTCAACAGCCATTGCCAATGCAGTGCCCAGACGGCTACCCGCTTTCGCGATATTTTCGAAATCCATTGGCAGATCCAGATGGTCAGCGGTCAGGAAGTCTGTTCCTGCACCACCCGGTTGCCACGCTTTGAATTTCAGGCCGTCACGCATGCCGCCAGCATAATCTTCAAGAATTTCACGGGCTGTCACCCCGAATGGCAATTCCCACAACCCCGGATTTTTCACCCGACCGGAGAATCCCATCAGTTTAGTACCGGCATCTTTACTCTTGCCTGCACTCAAACCGATATACCACTCTTTACCGAATTCAAGAATTGAGGGAACGTTGCATAAGGTTTCAACGTTATTGACACAAGTGGGTTTGCCCCAGGCACCGGAAGTGGCTGGAAATGGCGGTTTTGAGCGAGGGTTAGCCCGGCGGCCTTCCAGGGAATTAATCAGCGCGGTCTCTTCACCACAGATATAACGCCCTGCGCCAGTATGAACAAACAGCTCAAAATCAAAGCCGCTGCCCATAATGTTTTTACCCAGCAAGCCCGCCGCTTTCGCTTCTTCAATGGCTTTACGCAGATGCACTGCCGCTTCTACATATTCACCACGCAGGAAGATATAGCCACGATAAGCTTTCAGGGCAAACGCACTGATCAGCATCCCTTCCACCAGCAGGTGGGGAAGTTGCTCCATTAACAGACGATCTTTGTAAGTACCCGGCTCCATTTCATCTGCGTTACACAGCAGATAACGGATATTCATGCTTTCGTCTTTTGGCATCAGACTCCATTTCAGACCGGTGGAGAAACCGGCGCCTCCACGGCCTTTCAGCCCAGCGTCTTTTACCAGAGAAACCACTTCCGTCGGAGCCATGCCTTTCAGCGCTTTTTCAGCGCCGCGATAACCACTTTTGCTGCGGTACTCATCCAGCCATACCGGCTGTTTGTCATCACGCAAGCGCCAGGTAAGAGGATGGGTTTCCTCAGTACAGATAATTTCTTTTATTCCTGAATGTGTTGTCATGGATACTGCTCCAGTAACTTCTCAATCTCTTCAGGTTTGACCGAACTGTGAGTATCGTCATCGATCATCATGGTCGGACCTTTATCACAGTTACCCAGACAACAGGTTGGCAGCAGCGTAAAACGCCCGTCTTGCGTCGTCTGGCCCGGACAGATTTTCAAATGCCTTTCAATAGCGGCCTGGACATCCTGATAACCGGTAATGTGGCAAACCACGCTGTCACAGTAACGGATAATATGGCGGCCCACTGGCTGGCGGTAAATTTGGCTGTAGAACGTCGCCACACCTTCCACATCACTGGCGGGAATACCAAGCACATCTGCAATCGCGTAAATGGCACCATCCGGTACCCAACCACGATGCTTCTGTACAATTTTCAATGCTTCGATAGAAGCGGCGCGCGGATCTTCGTAGTGGTGTTTTTCCTGCTCAATCGCATCGTGCTCTGCGGTACTCAGTACAAAATCTGCTTTTGCCTGAGACTCTGTCACGTAAACCACATCAAGGCGCGCCTGTTGAGCATTCGCGTTAATTTCACTTTGCATAGTTAGCGATCCACATCAGACATAACAAAATCAATACTGCCCAGATACACGATCAGGTCAGAAACCAAGCCACCGCGGATCACCGAAGGGATCTGCTGTAAATGAGGAAAACTCGGTGTACGGACACGGGTACGATAACTCATGGTACTGCCGTCACTGGTCAGATAGTAACTGTTGATGCCTTTAGTTGCTTCAATCATCTGGAAAGACTCATTTGCTGGCATGACCGGCCCCCATGACACTTGCAGGAAGTGGTTAATCATGGTTTCAATATGCTGCAAAGTGCGTTCTTTCGGCGGCGGTGTTGTCAGTGGGTGATCAGCCTTAAATGGGCCTTCCGGCATATTTTTCAGACACTGTTTCAAGATCCGCATACTTTGACGCACTTCTTCCACTTTCAGCATCACACGGTCATAACAGTCACCGTTATTGCCAATCGGTACGTCGAACTCAAAATTTTCATAACCAGAGTATGGGCGCCATTTACGCACATCAAATGCGAGACCCGTCGCCCGCAAACCGGCCCCGGTCGTGCCCCAATCGAGAGCTTGTTTGGTATTATAGGCAGCGACGCCAATCGAACGGCCTTTCAGGATGCTGTTTTTCAGCGCTGCTTTCACATAGGAATCAAGGCGCTTCGGCATCCAGTCCAGGAAATCACTCAGCAATTTATCCCAACCACGCGGCAGATCATGCGCCACACCGCCAATACGGAACCAGGCCGGATGCATACGGAAACCGGTAATCGCTTCCACCAGATCATAAATTTTTTGGCGGTCAGTAAAGGCGAAGAACACCGGTGTCATCCCACCGACGTCCTGAATAAAGGTCGAGATATACAACAAGTGGCTATTAATCCGGAACAATTCCGACAACATGACACGAATGGTTTTCACCCGGTCAGGCACCTCAATACCCGCCAGCTTTTCCACCGCCAGCACATAAGGCATTTCGTTGACGCAACCACCGAGGTATTCAATACGGTCGGTATAGGGAATATAGCTGTGCCAAGACTGGCGCTCACCCATTTTTTCCGCACCGCGATGGTGATAGCCGACATCCGGTACACAATCGACAATCTCTTCGCCATCCAGTTGAAGAATGATACGGAATGCGCCATGTGAAGAAGGATGGTTAGGACCCAGGTTGAGGAACATAAAGTCCTCATTATCGGTACCCCGTTTCATTCCCCACTCTTCTGGCTTGAAAGTCAACGCTTCCATTTCCAGATCTTCTTTCTGCCGGGTTAGCTCGAAAGGATCGAATTCTGTCGCACGGGCGGGATAGTCCTTACGCAGCGGATGCCCTTCCCAGGTTGGCGGCAACATGATGCGGCGCAGGTTCGGATGGCCGTTAAAGACAATCCCGAACATTTCCCATGTTTCGCGTTCATACCAGTTGGCATTTGGGAATAAAGGCGTTGCCGTCGGGAGATGCAAATCTTTCTCACTGAGGGCAACCTTCAACATAATGTCGCGGTTACGTTCAATAGAAAGCAAATGATAAAACACAGAAAAATCCGCGTCAGGTAGCCCTTGGCGGTGAGTACGTTGGCGTTCATCCATGCCATGCAAATCAAATAGCATGACATAAGGCTTAGGCAGTTTTTTCAGAAAAGTGATTACTTCCAGTAATTGTTCACGCTTCACCCAGACCACCGGTATACCAGTGCGGGTTGGCTGAACAGTAAAGGCATCCGGGCCAAAATGGTTACGCAGTTCACTCACGACCGGATCATCAAGATGGTCATGAGTTTGCCACGCAGGCCGGGCGCTTTCTTGCGCGATCTGATCTATCATCATTCTTCACCACAACGCTTTGATCAGTGTTTGTTTTGATCAGGTATTGTTATCGCAACACATTGCTCTGGTTACGCTGTACGGCTAAAAGCCCTAAACTTCGTCTGGTGTACGCAGATTTTTCACTGCGATACGTTCCCCGTGCTTACGTTCTCTTTCTGACTGCATATTGGCACGGTAAACCCCTTGATCGCCCACGACCCAAGACAATGGGCGACGCTCTTTGCCGATCGACTCCTGCAACAACATCAGAGCCTGCATATAAGCTTCAGGACGAGGAGGACAACCAGGGATATAAACATCAACGGGGATAAACTTATCAACCCCCTGAACCACAGAGTAGATATCGTACATACCACCAGAGTTGGCACAGGCTCCCATCGAGATAACCCATTTCGGCTCAAGCATCTGGTCATAAAGGCGCTGAATTACCGGTGCCATTTTGGTAAAACAGGTGCCAGCGACCACCATAAAATCCGCCTGACGAGGTGACGCACGCAAAACTTCAGCGCCAAAACGGGCGACGTCATGAACGGCAGTAAATGATGTCGCCATTTCCACATAACAACAGGAAAGACCGAAGTTATAAGGCCACAGGGAGTTTTTACGTCCCCAGTTCACCAAATCATGCAGAGCGTGTTCCAGTTTGCCCATGTAAACACTGCGATGGACATTTTGCTCCAGTGGGTCAGCGACAATTTCCTGTTTTTGCAGGGGATAACGGTCATTCTCACCGTTCGGATCTATGCGGGTGAGTGTATAATCCATCTTTATGCCTCGCTATTACTGCGGATGACTATTGTTAATGTTAATCACAACGCTTGGTTTACTGACCTGGCGACTTGATCGGGATGGCGTCCAATTCAGCGCACCAATACGCACCAGGTAAAACAAGCCTGCCAATAACACCAAAATGAAAATACTTGCTTCGATAAAGCCTAACCAGCCACTCTCTTTGATAGAGACTGACCATGCATATAAAAACAGGGCTTCAACATCGAAGATGACAAAGAACATGGCGACCAGATAGAACTTGGCCGACATACGAAGACGAGCACTGCCGACAGAATCAATACCAGATTCATAAGGGATATGTTTTGCCCGGGCTTTTGCTCTCCCGCCCAGAAAAAACGCCCCTAACAGCATCAAAGCACACAGACCGAAAGCACCTAAAAGAAATACCGCGAATGCCCAGTGATGGGCAAAGAGTTCAGTGGATGTTGACATACTCATTGCTTACTCATCAAAAGTGGTGTCAAAAATGTCTGCTCTTTTGTCTGGCAGTGTTGCACCACATCGATTCAAGGGAAGGGGTAACAACCAAATCTGAAACACTGCTAATCAATGATTGATGGAGTGAATCTTCTTGGTTTTTACTCCTCTCAACAATATTTTGTCTGTTATGACAAAATTAATCTAACATTTATTTACAAACAACAAACTTAATCTTAACGGATCGTGCTACCACACTGCTAAAACGTGTCAGTCACTTGACATGCAAACAGCATCGGGATCCAGTTTAACCGATAACTCGCTTTTACTACATCATTATCTCAGGAAAAACCGGCCTTTCCACTGTTTCATAGGGGGTATTTCTTTGATCAAGTACACAGTTTGGCAGAAAAAAATGTTGGTGCTGATGATAATTCATTCAAATCTGAGGAAATTATATTTTTCATCCGTGAGATAAGAAAAAAATCACGGTTAACTACAGAAACGCTTATTTTATCAATTCTGCAAATTATTACTTTGTTAACAATATAACAATTTGTTAACCAAAGCAGGGCGGGGGTAGGAAAAAAGCCACCGTATATTCAATGATCATGATAACGGCAAAATAAGGTGAATTTAGTTGATGATTACTTATAAATATATCTGGAAGGCTAATACCTCCTTTCATCCATAATGGAGGTATTAGCAAAAGATTAAGTGCTTTAGATATTACTCTTCAATAATGCCGCTATCATCAGAAAGCGGTTCTTCAGAAACACCCGATATAGTGTACGGGGTTTTCTTATTCTCTATCGCACTAAAAACAGTCAGAACAGATTCATTCTGTTCATTGCTATGTCTATATAGAGAGAACTGAGTTTCAGGCAAACGAGGAAGCCCTTCACTCTCACCTAAAATACGCAGATCAGCATTTTGCATTTCCAAAGGACGGGCAGTAATACCGACTTCTGCATTCACTGCCGTGCGAACAGCCGACAGAGAAGCAGCTTCATAAGCAATACGCCACGATACCCCGACTTCATCCAGCGTATCCAGCGCCAGCTGGCGGAATGGATTTGTTTCATCCATCACAACCAGCGGCACAGGCTCGTTTGGCTGTAGCTGAAAATCAGGAGCACAATGCCATAATACCGGTGTTGAGCGCAGAACAGTCCTTGGATGATGACTGATCTTTGCCGTGGTTAACGCCAAATCGATCTCATGGCTATCCAGCATACTTTCAATAAATTGAGTTCGCTTTATACGAACATCTATTGCCATCCGCGGATAAACCGAAGCGACGCGATTTAACAAAAAAGGGAGCAGTGTATCCACAGTATCATCGGATGCACCGATTCTTAACTCACCTTCTGCATCGCTATAGGTTAATGATGCACTGGCATCATCATTAGCGCGCAGGATTTGTCTCGCATAGCCAAGAAGTTGAAGACCATGCTCTGTAAGAAGCTTATTACGGCCGTGGCGGGCAAATAACTCTCTGCCCACCAACTGCTCCAAACGTTGCATTTGCTGACTTACAGCCGATTGCGTTCTGCAGACTGCTGCTGCTGCTGCTGCAAACGTATTTAAATCAGCAACAGCAACAAAAGTTCTTAGCAGATCGAGATCGAGATTCATTATCGGACGATTTGCATTTATCATTGTTTATTCATCACTTTTTTTTGATTTTAATTACTAACTAACCTGGTGTTTTTACGTAAGCACTATCAAATTAAATAACATCAATTAGACAGTACTCTACTCTATTAAATAGGGCAAAGATTTACTGCTGTTTTTTTACCTATTGAACCCATAGTGGGTTTTATTTTCTCCTCTCTCTTAGTCAAAGTTACTCGGATTCCTAAATAAATTGAGGACAATCCCTATTTACAACACCCTATATGTGATTTCTAGTTTGGTTATTTTGTTTTCTGACTCACTTCAAAGAATAACATAAGTTATATCAGAAAAACTAAATATAAAGTAAAAATCTACAATATTACTAATGTTTGATAATCCTATTCAGATAAATTTACAATTAGTTTCCAGAAATGCTCAAAAATATTGTTCGATCTTTCTAAAATATATAGTTCTAAATTGCTAATTCAAGACAAATCTTATACATAAGAATAAATTATACAAATACAATCATTTTTATTGGCAAATTGAGTTGTGCTCATTTTCCCCCCCATAACCCCACAACCCCGCCGCTGTGATGTTAAAAATGCTTCATATCTACACTAAAAAACAAGAACAATTCAGATTATAAATTCAATATCACGATAAATTTAAGAGTTTAACACTGACATAATTTACATAAAAAGATACTAGAATAACAACACCCCTACTAAAACAACCATTTTAACCAAATATATCAATGCATCTTCAAAACACCTGGAGGGAAGAGTACATTAAATGTCAGACGCTCTATGCCAGGCACCCCTTTTTACCAAAATTAAGGTAAGACTCTCTATGCTAGCAGTTAAAAAATCCAGCAAATTGGATAATGTTTGTTACGACATCCGCGGCCCCGTACTCAAGGAAGCTAAACGCCTTGAAGAAGAAGGTAACAAAGTCCTCAAATTAAATATCGGTAATCCAGCCCCTTTTGGTTTTGAAGCACCCGATGAAATCTTGGTAGATGTTATCCGCAACTTACCAACAGCACAGGGTTATTCAGATTCAAAAGGTCTATATTCTGCTCGTAAAGCGATCATGCAACATTATCAAGCCCGGAATATGCTGGATGTGAGTGTTGAAGATATTTATATCGGTAATGGTGTTTCTGAATTAATCGTTCAGGCAATGCAGGCATTACTGAATACCGGTGATGAAATGCTGGTTCCTGCCCCCGATTATCCTCTCTGGACTGCGGCGGTTTCACTTTCCAGCGGAAAAGCTGTACATTATATGTGTGATGAAGGGTCAGATTGGTTTCCTGACTTAGATGATATCCGTAACAAAATTACCCCTCGCACACGCGGGATTGTGATTATTAACCCCAATAATCCAACGGGTGCTGTATATAGCAAGGCGCTGTTACTGGAAATTGTTGAAATAGCCCGTCAGCATAATTTGATTATTTTTGCTGATGAGATTTACGACAAAATCTTATATGACGATGCAGTGCATCATTCAATTGCCGCACTTGCCCCTGACCTGTTAACGGTAACATTTAACGGATTATCTAAAACATATCGGGTTGCCGGTTTTCGTCAGGGCTGGATGGTATTAAACGGTCCGAAGAAGCACGCCAAGAGCTATATTGAAGGTTTAGAGATGCTGGCATCAATGCGTTTATGCGCCAATGTGCCAATGCAACACGCTATTCAAACCGCGTTAGGCGGTTACCAGAGTATCAGTGAATTCATTTTACCTGGTGGTCGTTTGTATGAACAACGTAACCGCGCGTGGGAATTAATCAATCAAATCCCTGGCGTTTCCTGCGTAAAACCTAAGGGGGCCTTATATATGTTCCCGAAAATTGATGCGAAGCGTTTTAACGTTCATGATGACCAGAAGATGGTGCTTGATCTCTTATTACAGGAGAAAGTCCTGCTCGTGCAGGGAACGGCATTTAACTGGCCGGAACCCGATCACTTCCGCATCGTAACACTGCCAAGGCTTGATGAATTGGAAATGGCCATTCAGAAATTCGCCCGATTTATTGGCAAATATCATCAGTAAAAATAAGAAGAACCATTCGATAAGCGGATGCTACTGATAACAGACATTATTTATACCATGAGTTCTATCGGTGCAGAAGAAAACCGACTTTTTTCTACACCGATTACACTGATAAATGAATCTGACCGATTTGTCTTCACTAGTGAACACATCACCAGTCAGCCAGAAATCTCTGGTAACCATTTCCATTACTTTACTTTATTGATATCAAATGACGACACTTTACAAAGTTAAGGTCAGTCAATTTTCATTTTTACCGGTAACATAGACTCGTTTTTTTTATTTTCACCGGAGAATTTATGGCGATTATATAAGGCATTGGCGGGATAGAAAAGAATTAAACATCGCATTTATTAAACTTGATAAAGGAGATCGATTGAATGAATAATGAGCTATTGTAAATTATATGAAATTTTTGTATGCGTTTTGTATATAAAATGGAGTGGAAAAATAGATTTCTTTAAAAAAATATACCTATTACGATTATAACATTGCCAGTTAATAGTAAATGTAAATTAGTCGGTCATATTACTGACGTTATACGCCTTGGGCTGCCGTTGGCAAATATTGTTAATGTGTCAGAGAAACAGAGTTTTTCTGCTGCAACTAAGGGATAAAAATTAAAGGGCGACGTTAAGGTTTACATCCCCCTGCCAACCGCTCACAATAAAAACAATTTTCCACGGTAAGAGATGAATATGAGCCACTTTTTTGCCCACCTTTCCCGTCTGAAACTGATTAACCGCTGGCCTCTTATGCGCAATGTGCGTACAGAAAATGTTTCTGAACACAGCCTGCAAGTGGCCTTTGTCGCACATGCTTTAGCCATTATCAAAAACCGCAAATTTAGCGGCAATGTGAATGCTGAACGCATTGCGTTGCTGGCGATGTATCACGACGCCAGCGAAATTATCACCGGGGATTTACCCACCCCTATCAAATATCACAACCCGCATATTGCACGGGAATATAAAAAGATAGAAAAAATCGCGCAGAAAAAATTACTGGAGATGCTACCCGCAGAGTTGCAAGAAGATTTTCGTCCGATATTGGATGACAGTCAGCATACAGAAGAAGAAATTTTTATTGTTAAACAGGCCGATGCCCTGTGCGCTTATCTCAAATGTCTGGAAGAGCTATCAGCCGGTAACAGTGAATTCAATCTGGCAAAAACCCGGCTTGAAAAAACCCTGGCTGCTCGCCACAGCCAAGAGATGGATTACTTTATGGCAGTTTTTGTGCCGGGATTCAGCCTGTCGCTGGATGAAATTAGCCTTGATATCCCAGATTAAAATGGGAACAACCAAGGGATAATCAGCACACTAATCACCATCACTAAAATGGTAAACGGCACGCCCAAACGGACAAAATCAGAGAACTTATAACCACCTGGGCCAAGAACCAGTGTATTCACCGGTGATGAAACCGGGGTCATAAATGCGGCAGAAGCAGCCACACCAATAATCATGGCGAATGGCATGGGTGACACTGCCATTTCACGCGCTGCGGCAATGGCTATTGGTGCCATTAATACCGCCGTTGCCGTATTGGAAATAAACAAACCAATGACGGCACAAAGTACAAACAGACATAACAGCATTACCCTCGGCCCCATCTCACCCGCAATATCCATCAGGCCGCAGACAATCAGATCAACCCCACCCGTTTTCTGTAATGCCAGTGCAAACGGCATCATCCCGACAATCAGGATAATACTGGGCCAATGAATAGAACGGTAAGCGCTTTCCATATCGATACAGCGGAATTTCCCCATCAACAGACAAGCTATCAACGCAGCAATCACATTGGGTACTTCATCGGTAAGCATCATGGCAACCATCAGCGCCAAACTAAAAAGTGCGTGCGGAGCCTGAGACGTTGCCGGCGCGACTTCCTCAATCTCAACGGGTAAATTGAGGACAATAAAATCGCGCATTTTAGTTTGCAGGACGTGGATCAGTTTCCAATCACCAATAACCAGTAAAATATCCCCAAGTTGCAGTGGTTCATCTACCAGTTTACCCAACAACGGTTCACTATCACGCCGAATGCCGATAACATTTAAACCGTAGCAGGTACGAAAACCTATTTCCCGCAGGGATTTACCCAATAAATTGGACTCTGGGATCACAGAGACTTCGGCCATACCCACATTACGGGATTGTTCGGAGAAATATTCCCCGCGCAGCACCATTGGCTCCAACCATTGCTCGCTGCAAAATTCACGCAGATCCACTTCACTGTCTGACATATCAATCAGCAAGACATCCCGCTCTCTCAATTCTGTATTACCGATCGCGCTGACCATAACGCGTCGGAAACGCCGCCAGCGCTCAATACCAACGACATTAGCCCCATAGCGGGCACGCAAATTCGATTCATCAAGAGAGAGGCCAATCAGCGGGGAACCTGGCCGAATTGCCAGGCGACGAGCACGACCTGATAATTTATAGTCGCGGATAAAATCACGGAAAGTACGGCGATTCCATTTATCATCACCGTTATCAGGCTGGTTGCCAGCCAGCCAATGACGCGCAATCAGCATATAGCCAATACCAACAAACAGAATCAGAATACCGATAGGGGTAATAGAGAAGAATTTGAAACCGGGCAGCCCTTCCCGTATCAATTCACTGTTAACGACCATATTGGGTGGCGTCGCGACCAACGTCATCATGCCACTGATAAGCCCGGCAAAACTCAGGGGCATCATCAACCGCCCCGGCGAAATTTTCATTCTGGCCGCAACACTCAGCACCACTGGAATGAAAATCGCCACCACCCCCGTAGAACTCATAAAAGCACCAAGACCGGCAACTGTTATCATCAGTAACGCCAACATCTTGGTTTCACTGTTGCCGGCAACCCTTACCAGCCAGTCCCCCATTTGATAAGCGACACCGGTTCTCACCAGCCCTTCACCAATAACAAACAGAGCGGCTATCAACAAAACGTTGGGATCACTGAAACCACTGGTTGCTTCACCCAGTGTCAAGGTTCCACTCATGACAAATGCGATAATCACCAATAACGCGACAATATCCATACGGAGTTTATTGGTAGTGAAAAGAACGATAGCTATCAATAACAGGGTCAGAACCCACAAGAGTTCGCTATTCAAAATGGCCTCTATCAACGAATAAAGAAGATATGGTGTCGAAAACGTGATTAGTAGACCATTTTATTGAGGGAAAATCCCCGCTTGCGATCAACAATGTATCTGTTTGTTGTCGTGAATCGTCATGTCATCTGCGGCTTTTTCAATCTCTTCCAGCTAAATATCATCAAGAAACGACCGATCGAGTTGTTTAAACGCCCGTTTCAGCAATTCTGCGAGAGATTGATAAGTCGGCGTTTGTTGCACCGGTGCCATTGCGATACCGGCTTTAGCAAATTTATCACGGATCTCATGAAACCATTTCAGCAACGTCGCGGGCAAAGGTGTTGATGCCCGTTTCCCCAACCACCATAACCCTTGCATAGGTAAACTGCACGCAAACAGCGCAGTCGCAACCGCCGGACCCAGTTGACCACCCAGTGCGATTTGCCACGTCAGCGTAAAAATAGCCAACGGCGGCATAAACCGGATACCAAAGCGGGTTACTTTAATCATCCGGTTTTCAGGAAACATGGGCGCAAGTTGTTTCTCAATCGGCCAAGTCTTCATATATTGCTGTCCCAGTTGCATCCTTCTCATCCATCCGCCACTGGCAGGAGGCATTGTGCTCATTATGACCTCGATCAATTAAAAACATAATTTTTAAAAAAAGTCTGTAAACGATAAAATATTTTTTGTAGGATTAAGTATATTTTGTCTTTACTGCTGGCTATCGGTATCCTACACCCACTTTTATACTGTCCATAGCAGTAAAACAGCATATTTTACCTTTTTTACTACATTTAAGCTCATTTTGTTAACAAATCACCCTGTAATTTAACATCAGGCGGGTAAAAAAAAGGTTCTTAAAAAAATGTAAACCTTATCATCATGCTCTTTACACCTGGCATGATGTTAATCATTTAACGTCATCACTATTATACGCTATGCTGATGAGTAATTGATGTTTTATTAATCACATGTCTTATCTGTAAGACTCAATGACAAACAAGATATAGGTATTTCCATGTCAAGTAAGCTGGTACTGGTTCTCAACTGCGGTAGCTCTTCTCTGAAATTTGCTATCATCGATCCGACTAACGGTGAAGAATATCTTTCTGGTCTAGCTGAATGTTTTAACCTGCCTGAAGCCCGCATTAAGTGGAAAATGGATGGCGCAAAACATGAAGCCGCTTTAGGTGCTGGTGCAGCCCACAGTGAAGCATTGAACTTTATTGTTAATACTATTCTGGCGGAAAAACCAGAACTTTCTGCTCAAATCACCGCCATCGGTCACCGCATTGTTCATGGCGGTGAAAAGTTCACCTCTTCTGTTACCATCAATGATGAGGTTATTCAGGGTATTAAAGATGCGGTTCCATTCGCACCACTGCACAACCCTGCTCACCTGATTGGTATTGAAGAAGCGAAAAAAGGCTTCCCACATCTGGCGGACAAAAACGTTGCCGTTTTCGACACCGCTTTCCATCAAACGATGCCGGAAGAAGCTTACCTGTATGCACTGCCATACAACCTGTATAAAGAGCATGGTATCCGTCGCTATGGCGCACACGGAACCAGCCACTTCTTCGTTTCCCGTGAAACAGCGAAAATGCTGAACAAACCGGTTGAAGAGCTGAATGTTATCGTCTGCCATCTGGGTAATGGCGGTTCTATCTCCGCGATCGTTAATGGTCAGTGTGTTGATACTTCTATGGGATTGACGCCACTAGAAGGTCTGGTTATGGGTACCCGCAGCGGTGATATCGATCCTGCTATCATTTTCCACCTGCATGACGCTCTGGGTATGAGCGTTGAACAGATCAACAAACTGCTGACCAAAGAATCTGGCCTGCTGGGTCTGACAGAAGTCACCAGCGACTGCCGTTATATAGAAGATAACTACGAAACCAAAGCCGATGCTAAACGTGCTATGGATGTCTACTGCCATCGTCTGGCTAAATACGTTGGTTCGTACTCTGCCCTGATGGAAGGCCGCCTGGATGCTATTATCTTTACCGGTGGTATCGGTGAAAACTCTTTGCTGGTACGTGAGCTGGTACTAAAAAAACTGGCTCTGTTAGGCTTTGAATATGATCACGAACGTAACCTGGCTGCCCGTTTCGGTAAATCCGGTACTATCACGACTGACAACAGCCGTCCTGCTCTGGTGATCCCGACGAATGAAGAATTAGTCATTGCTCAAGATGCTGCGCGCCTGACCGCGTAAGACTTTGCGCACCGCCAGCAACTGCTGGCGGTACTATTTTGACCAACGAGCAACCGTAAAGAGGTTTCCGTGTCCCGCACAATTATGTTGATCCCTACCAGCACCAGCGTCGGCCTGACCAGTGTTAGTTTGGGAGTTATCCGCTCAATGGAGCAAAAAGGCGTCAGCCTGAGTGTTTTCAAACCCATTGCCCAGTCCCGTTGCTGTGGCGCACAAGATCAAACCACGGCAATCATCCGTTCTCACTCCAGCATTAAAACCGCTGAACCACTGGATATGGCCTATGTAGAATCTTTACTGACCACGAATCAGAAAGATGTCCTGATGGAAAAGATCGTGGCTCTTTACCACGAAAACACCAAAGACTCAGAAGTTATCTTGATTGAAGGTCTGGTTCCAACCCGTAAACATCCGTTCGCCCAATCGCTGAACTATGAAATCGCCAAGACCCTGAACGCTGAAATTGTGTTCGTACTGGCGCTGGGTAACGATTCCCAAGAACAATTGAAAGAACGCGTTGAGCTGGCCCGTGCTGAATTTGGTGGCAACAAAAACCAGAACATTACCGGTGTTATTATTAACAAACTGAATGCACCGGTTGATGATCAGGGCCGTACTCGTCCTGATCTGTCAGAGATCTTTGATGAATCCTCAAAAGCCATCGTAGCTAACATCGATCCAAACAAACTGGCTAAAAATAGCCCATTGCCAATCCTTGGCTGCATTCCGTGGAATTTTGATCTGATTGCGACGCGTGCAATCGATATGGCAAAACACCTGAACGCCCGCATTATCAACGAAGGTGCCATCAAAACCCGTCGTGTGAAATCCGTGACCTTCTGTGCACGCAGCATTCCACATATGCTGGAGCACTTCCGTCCGGGATCCCTGCTGGTGACTTCCGCTGATCGTCCAGATGTTCTGGTTTCAGCTTGTCTGGCGGCTATGAACGGCGTTGAAATCGGTGCGATTCTGCTAACCGGCGGCTATGCCATTGATGAACCTATTAAGCAACTGTGTGAACGTGCTTTCGGCACAGGCCTGCCCGTCTTTATGGTTGATACCAACACCTGGCAGACTTCCCTGAGCCTGCAAAGTTTCAGCCTGGAAGTACCGGCAGATGACCATGAACGTATCGAAAAACTGCAAAACTACGTTGCACACCACATCAACAAAGAGTGGATCGATTCGCTGACAGCGAACTCTGAACGTCCACACCGCCTGTCGCCACCGGCATTCCGTTATCAACTCACTGAGCAGGCACGCAAAGCAGGTAAGCGGATTGTTCTACCTGAAGGTGATGAACCTCGTACCGTGAAAGCGGCGTCTATTTGTGCTGACCGAGGTATTGCGCGCTGTGTGCTGCTAGGCGATCCAGAAGAGATCCGTCGTGTTGCGGCTGCTCAGGGAGTAGAGCTGGGTACCGGTATTGAAATTGTTGATCCAGTTGCTGTACGTGAGCGCTATGTCCCACGTCTGGTTGAACTGCGTAAAAACAAAGGCATGACCGAAGTCGTCGCACGCGAACAACTGGAAGACAACGTTGTTCTGGGTACACTAATGCTGGAACAGGGCGAAGTTGACGGCTTGGTTTCCGGTGCGGTACACACCACCGCAAACACGATCCGTCCACCATTGCAGTTAATCAAAACCGCACCTGGTAGTTCACTGGTATCATCCGTATTCTTTATGCTGCTGCCAGAACAAGTTCTGGTTTACGGTGACTGTGCGATCAACCCGGATCCGACAGCTGAACAACTGTCTGAAATCGCCATTCAATCGGCAGATTCAGCTAAAGCATTTGGTATTGAGCCTCGCGTTGCGATGATCTCCTACTCTACCGGTAACTCCGGTGCGGGTAGTGATGTTGAAAAAGTTCGTGAAGCAACCCGTTTGGCACAGGAAAAACGTCCAGACCTGATCATTGATGGCCCATTGCAATATGACGCCGCTATCATGGCAGATGTGGCGAAATCCAAAGCGCCAAACTCACCGGTTGCCGGTCAAGCTACCGTGTTCATCTTCCCTGATTTGAACACTGGTAACACCACTTATAAAGCAGTACAACGTTCTGCGGATCTGGTTTCAATCGGGCCGATGCTGCAAGGGATGCGTAAACCGGTTAACGACTTGTCCCGTGGCGCTTTGGTAGACGATATTGTTTACACTATTGCACTGACGGCGATTCAATCGGCACAAGAAGAAGAATAACGACTTCTGGCACATCAAACTCATTTAAGGACTGAATTCCACACAAGATTCAGTCCTTAATCACATCATGAACGGTAGTGGCAAGCGCTGACACACCAGACTTGAGGAAGCATACTATTTAGTTACAAAAATGATTAGCAGGTCACAATGAGAATTAAAACGATCAGTTTTATAAAAAAGAACGTCGATGCTCTTGAATTATCTGAACCCATTCTGGTCACACAAAACGGTGTACCAGCCTATGTTATTAAATCATCCGCAGAAAGAAAACAACGAGATCAGTCAATCGCTTTGCTTAAAATACATAAAGTCAATATCGCCAGTATTAACACTAGCGCTATAGATACATACCCCAATCCTCAACCTACCGAATAGTTTATTTTAATTTGGTGCAATTATAGAAGATTAAGGATCATAACCCGTAACGGATTGTCTTCAGCGTTAATAAGTTTAATCGCTAACACACAACATACCAATATCAGCATCGGTCTTACTAAACGAGGACCTACTTTAACAGCACAACGTGCACCTAGCTGTGCTCCAATAAAAGATGCTATAGCCATTGCTAAAGCCAATGGCCATATAATGACGCCTTTAGTGATAAAAATAAACAATGCACCAATATTACATGAAGCATTTGCTAACTTAGTAAAACTCATTGCTTTCATCATATCCAGGCCACAGAAGAACATAAAACTCATCATGAGAAAAGAACCCGTTCCTGGACCAAATATACCATCATAAAAACCAAGTACAGGAGCGATTAAAAATGAAAATAACAATATAGATATTCTTTTTTTATTATTTTTATTACTCAATTTAGGTTAGGAAATAAAATAAACTGCAACGACAATTAATAATATTGGCACGCAAGCTTCTAATACACTCTTACTGATAATACTTACCAACAAAGCCCCACCAACTCCCCCTAATAAGCTAAAAAATATTAAAAATATTGATTTCCTCCACTCGATTAACCCTTTACGTGCAAAAGTTACAGTAGCTGATATACTTGCCGAAGTTGCCTGAAATTTATTAGTAGCCATAGCACTGATTGGTTCTATCCCTGCAAGGAATAGAGTAGGTAATGTTATTAATCCTCCTCCACCAGCTATTGCATCAAAAAAACCTGCTAGAAAAGCAATAGTTGCCAATATTCCTATTATGTCCCAATCCATAATGATTCCGTATATTATCAAATATTTAAAAATAACCTGAATTATTAATAATGCAAGCTATTTAAATAGCTTTTCATCATCATGTCTCACTTTCAATCAGACCTTATACGCCGAAAAATATGATACATTTACCAATCTGATCAAAAAAATAAATAAAGTATCGATGTAGCACTTATCATGTGAATCCGCCGATCTTAATTTATATCAATGTGGATAAATTCGATAGCAGAACAGAACGTATCAATATTACTCTTCCACATCGTTTGTTATACCGTATTGACATGATTGTTCATGATCATCCTGAACATGGCAGCAGAAGTGGTTTTCTGGCTCAGGCTGCGCTCAATGAACTGCAAAAAACAATTTAATTGTGCCGCATATATGAGGCACTTCGCATTTATATTTATTCGAAAAAATTTAGGGCTAATAATTACATAGGCTAGGTTATCATAGGTAAGTAAATAATATTAATCACATAGCTTAATATCTTTTACATAAGTATTAGGGGACATCCAGGATATTTTTTCACATACCAAATAATTATCACTTTTTAATTTATAATTCACGTATAAAGATATTGGGAAACTTAAAAAAATTGAAACAATAGCAATAAATCCAAAATAATTAATAAAACTATCATGATGTTTTGGGCAACGTCTTGTTACATTAAAAAAAATAACAAAAATCATAAGGTATGAAAGCAAAGGAAAAGAAAAAAATATCATAAAAACACCACTTGAAAATGTTATTTTCTCATCCATTTTAACTAAAGAAATTAAATTTTCTCCGGTCAAAAAGAAACCTGATAGCGCTAAAATAAAAACAGCAAAAGCACCGATAATATGTATAACTTTCTTTCTATTTCCCATAGCGACCCCAGTTATAAAGAAATTGATTGAAATTAGCTTCTGGTGCTCTTAGCTTTCTCTCCATTTCTTTTTTGAGTAAATTAATGACAGTTTCACTAATTTTAAATTTCTTATCTATAATATCAAGTGTATATACCGTTAACACTCCCACAAGAAGTATAGCACCAGCCACAACAATTACGCTAGCACCTGTCACAAACAAAGCTGAGAGAAAAGCCCCCGTAGCCCAAGCAACAAAGGCTGCTACTGCTGCCTTAGCCAAATCTACAGCAATATTACCTAAAAAATCAGCCAGTGTGTATTTATCTTTAAATATAAGTTCAATAGTTCTATAAGCTGCGGAAAATAATATACCGAATTTTAATCCTTTAGCTATGCCACTATTTATTCCCTGCTGCCCAATCCCCATAGATATCATCTTCATATTAGAAGCGCCGTATCGTGAAGCAGTAATAATTTTCCTGAATCCCGCATAACCTGATATTTTAATCCATTTCTCCCCATTTTTACCAACATACTCTGTCGCTTTAATCCCTAATCTCTTAAATTCCCTTACTACATTTGTAAAATCAAAAGCATCACGTATATTACCTGCATATGACGATATTGGATCTGCAACCGAGAACACACGCTTCATAAATGGACTTTTTGGTTTTGGAGAATCAATATCTTCCAGAACACTTTTCGCTTCTTCCAATGATAGCAGTGCAATATACGTTGTATTCTCTCTTAACTGCTTCTCAAGACCAATATCATCAAAGAACTCATGCTGGGGTTTTAATTGATTAGCCCCAACATGACCTTTTAGGAAATCTCCCATATAACCTTCCCAAGATAGGTGGTGTTTTTTATATGTCATCGTGAAATCTTATACACACAATAGAATAATCATTGTTTTTTATGCCATGACAATCTAAATACTATATCTACAGTTACTTTTATAAAAAAACATTTTAATAATAAAGTAAAATAATTATTTATATCTCTTGTAAAATAACTGTCAATGGAAATAATATATAAGCACTTAAGAATTAATATATTGATAAATATCACATCATTCTTTTTTTTACTTTACCGGTACGGTTTCATTCTTTGGTAAATAATACCCGATTCATTCAATGTGAGAAAATAATTCAGAGAGAACTTACTCAGCTATATTCACGATTACAGTAAAAATGAAATTGGGTGAGAATCTATTTATTTTTATAAAATGTGATTTTAAACACAAAATTGAGTTTGCTATTAATAATTAATAGCCTAATACTTATAATAATTAAATCTCAGTATTGATGTGGTTTTGATGCATTTTGAATTATTAAAATGAGAATATAATTTCGTTATCCCTCTTTTCCAAGAGGATCATGGAAATAACCACCGAAGTTGTCTCTGAGCTTAATTAAAAAGAATAGTGAAAATAGGGTTTATCATCAAATTATATATTAATAAAAACATCCCATTAAATTATATGGAGAAAATTATGGTTATCAAAGAAGGCGGATTCCCCTTTAAGCTATACAGCATCACCCCAGATCAAGTCACTGCCGAAAGTTTGAAAAACACGTTAACTATCCTTGGTCTTACCTGCGAAGATACAACCCTAGATAAACTTCAGCAATACATTACAGATGTCAGATCACAATTATATAATGGAGCGTACCAAGCATTCGGAATTAATCACCTTCATGACTCCGTCGTCGCAATATCCAAGGGGCTTTGGGAGCCTGATGGAGCGCTACATGAAATGAGACAGCTAGATTACATTACCAAAAATGAAGAAATTTTTAACTGGCTTAAAACCCAATACAAGGATTTCCCTGGTCAGGTCTCCATGATATCTCATAACAAGGCTTATTATTCAACTGTGGATGCAATCAAAGAGGCATTTGTTAAAGCCGCGTATATAACATCAGCAACACTGATTTCTCCACTTGATAAGAAAAGCATGGAGTCTATTATGAGTGGTTGGCTTGCCGGATTGAGCTCGGATGACAAAGCAGATTTCGACTCTGGTCAAAAAACAACAGCCATCCAAATCGCCCTTAACCCTGATGGCGATAACGTTGATGCTATTGGTGAAGCAGTAGTCGATTGGAGGCTTCAAATTGTAAATTGGAAAGGAAAAGGTAAGAAAAATCCAGGAAAGGATACGACAATTGATATTCAATCAAGATCAGTTAATTACACTGAGACCAGTTTGTTAAAAAAACATTACAATGCCGCTGTTAATCAATTCGGAGGCGTATGAATTAAATACTAAATCCAAAACTCTATTATTTTTATATACCCATACAAAATTTCCGGCTGGGTATACATAAAGTATAAGAAAGATTTACACCTAAAAATATACAATTGATTTGCGTACAATAAAATCCGTTGCGTGGGAAAATATATGGAGGATACATGAAAAACACCAATATCTTAAAAATAAATGAAAGAGTATCTGGCGTCATTAAATACTATACTTTTCCTGTTACTATCGGCGATGGTGAGGTATCTGTGTCATTCACATTGGTAGACAAAGAAAATAATTATTACAATTTCGTACTTGATGGAGCCACAACTTCTTCAAAAGAGCTAACAGGTCTACTTACTATACTCGGTACTGCAATAAATTATGCTCTACAAGTAAGCGTAGATTTTGTCAGAGTATCCAAAAATGGAAATTACAATCTTACTTCAAAAATAACCTGTAATCCTCCGGATAAAGATTATCGTGATCATGAAACGAGGAGTGAATCTTAAATATAAGATGGTAATATATGCACAAATTCTTGGTTCATATATTACCACCAATATAGCTTACGTAAATAATAAAATAATAATCCCACCATCTGCCTATAAACGAAAACCCTCTTTTGCTACCTGATAGCGTTGTTCTTCCCGCGCTTCATTTTTCTTCTTTATACGCCATAAAAGACTTAACGCAATAAACCATAAAGGGGTGCCACAGAGTGCAACCAGTGTATCCGGATCAAAAACCATGACGACGATGGTCAGGGCGAAAAAAACCAATGTTATCCAGGTCATTGGTACCGCCAGAGGCATCTTAAATATTGAGCGCTGATGCAGATCAGGATGATGTTTACGATAAGCTAAATAAGCAATCAATATCATACACCAGCTATAAATAACCATAATAGAGGCAACGGTTGATACAATAGTAAATAATCTCATGACATTCGGCATGATAAATAAAAGTGACGTACCAACGATCATACAGAAGCCAGAAAATATCAGGCTATGTACAGGAATCGCGGTATTACGAGACAGAATTTTAAATTTCCGATGGGCATTTCTTTCAGTTGATAAACCATAAAGCATACGCGTACAGGCGTATAACCCACTGTTAGCGGAGGACATTGCCGACGTTAATGCAACAAAGTTCACAATAGCGGCTGCGGCAGGTAAACCAGCCAAAGCAAATAAGGTCACAAAAGGACTGGTTTCAGATGAAATCCTCCCCCAAGAAGTCACCGCAATGATGCTTAACATGGAGAAAATATAAAAGATAATGATCCTTATCGGAATATTATTAATCGCTTTCGGCAATATCTTTTCCGGATCTTTTGTTTCCGCTGTCATGGTACCCACCAGCTCAACACCCGTAAAAGAAAAGATCGCTATCTGGAAACCGGCAAAAAAACCAAAAATGCCATTCGGCAGAAATACTGATGGATCAGTCAGGTTATTAACCGATGCCGTCATACCATCAGGTGATTGCCAACCTATCATTACCATACCGATACCCACAATAATCAACGCCAAAATCGCAACCACCTTAATAATGGCGAACCAGAATTCAGCTTCGCCAAATAACCGTACAGAAAGCAGGTTGCAAGTACAAAGTAAACCCAGAGTCAAAAACGCAGGTACCCAAAGAGAAACACCCGGGAACCAATATTGAATATATCCACCACAAACAACAACATCAGCAATACAGGATACAATCCAACTCATCCAGTAAGTCCAGCCAAGAAAAAAGCTGGCTTTCGTCCCTAAATAATCAGACACGAAATCAGCAAAAGAGCGATAATTCAGTTTAGTGAGAAGTAATTCCCCCATTGCCCGCATCACCATATAGACAAAAAAACCCACAATCGCATAGGTAATAATGATCGATGTACCGGATACGGCAATGGTCTTTCCTGACCCCATAAATAAGCCTGTACCAATAGCACCACCAATGGAAATTAACTGAATATGGCGTGCACTCAATCCCCGATGAAGCTCTTGTGAGCCAGAACATTTTTCTGCCGAAATGTTTTGTTGATTTTTATTATTTTTTATCATGATAATACCCGTTCGTCATTAAAGCGAAGAAACAGACCGCTGAATCTTTCTGAAGAAGACGTTGCCACTGCTTTAGAAAGAAAATGGAGTTATGTTTTATTTAATTATTTTTTTCATTTAAGGCAAGTAACAATCCCGCCCGCAATCCATTAGCAACCTCAGCATTAGGAAATAAAATAAATTTCGCCGGAAATTTAATTTGCCAATGGCGATCATGCTGGCTGGCAATTTCAAATCCCTCTGGCAATTCAGTGAAATTCATGGTGTCTGCGGGAATATGAAGCTGGAAACTTTCATCGCTCTTAATAATGGCATCCATTATCTGGTAATGTTTCAGTTCAGGTTTAATTCGTGCGGCTATTGGCGATAAAGAGATTAAGCCATAAAGGGAATCCGCCATTTTTTGGAACCGTTTTAAATCATTTCGACCAAAAGGCATTGCCTTACCCATTTCCATCGTACAGCTATCCGCCCCAAATTTTTCATGCAGAAAATGGCTGAAAGTTCCTCCTTTTGAACGATGATAAACCAGCGCATCAATATCGCTGTCATTCAACCATTGCATAAATTCGGCAGAAAATGGACGGCTTTGAGCCGGTAACAATGCAAATTGTTCATGATGAGAAGCACGTATAGCGGTATGCAGATCAATATGCCAGCGCATATTTGTCGAGGACACGGAGGATTCAGCAAAAAAGCGACTGATAATATTTTCAAGTTCAGCCGCGCGTGATCGCTCATTTCCCAGAGGAAAATCCAGATAACGGCCACCAAACATACGATTCAAATCGTTATGCAGATAACGTCGATTCACCCGCATAGCCGGCAAGTTACCAAAGATAATCAGCAGGTTATTTTTTAGTAGCAAGGTGCCATCTGCCAACTGTGCCAGTAATTGAATCAGTATTTCAATGGGCGCGGTTTCATTACCGTGAATACCTGCGGAAATAACCAGAGACCGGTTTTTTCCTTCATGGGGAACATGGGGAATGAGTTGCAATACCCCTTCTGCCAGCCAGCTCGCATTCATTGTTTCTGGAAACGTCAAGTGGTCGGCCAGTTTCTTTTCAAGCAATGCGGTTAACAGATCCATATCTGCTCCAATTTAGCGTTGAAATTCATAGATCGACCCCAAATGCAGGATCTGCGTAAGCTCATCCAAAGCGGTATAAACTTCACGCAGTAATTGGGGATCAACCAGATCGCCAGCAGATAACTCATCACGATAGTGCTGTTCTATCCATTGAGTCAGGCTCTTATAAAGCCGGGGATTCATTATTGTCGCAGGATTGACCGCGTTAAATTCAGCATCATTTAGCACCACCCTCAGACGTAAACAGGCCGGGCCGCCGCCATTACGCATACTTTCCCGCAGATCAAAAACGCAGACTTCATTAATGGGTGATGACGTTTGCGCAGTCAGTGACTGTAAATAGGCCCAGACAACTGCACTCTGGCGGCACTCTTCCGGCACAACAATCATCATTTTTCCATCAGCTTTACTCAGTAATTGACTATTAAAGAGATAAGAATCGACCGCATCTTTGATACTGACCTGCTCGGAAGAGACTTCAATTGCGACAAAATCATGTCCCAATACCGCCATTTTCTCTTTAATTTCAGCCAAAGCCTGATCCTGATCCAGATAAGCATACTGATGATGAAAAAGGACATTTCGGTTGCTCACCGCAATCACATCATTATGGAAAACACCGCTGTCAATGGCGACCGGGTTTTGCTGCACAAAAACGGTTTGTGCCGGATTAAGCTGATGCAGCCGTGCAATGGCTTCACTTGCTTCCAGTGTTTGCCGTGCGGGATAGCGCTGGGGCACCGGACTGCCACGAAACGCGCTACGGCCATAGACAAATACCTGCACGCCTGGCGTATCATATTCACCCCCGAGGCGATTATGGTTTGCCGCCCCTTCATCACCGAAATTTTCATGCTGCACAAGCGACTGATGATGGACAAAATGATTTTGATTAGCAAAAGTGGCTTTTAACGCGGCTGCCGTGGTTTCTGCTTCCAGCGAACGGTGCAGTTTGTTATTTAAATTTGCCACGGTGAAATGTACCCGTCGGTCAGCACTATCCGCCGAAGGGGACACCGTTGCCGCATTAGCTGTCCACATTGATGAAGCAGAACTCAATTTTGATAATAACGCTGGAGAATATTGAGCGGCTTTATCAAGTATCTGTTCATCACTGCCCGTAAAACCTAAATTACGTAAGGCTGGAATATTGGGACGTTGTTGTGGTGGCAGTACTCCCTGAACAAACCCCGCATCAGCCAGCGCTTTCATTTTCATCAGCCCTTGAAGCGCAGCTTTGCGTGGGTTAGACACCCGGTCCCGATTATGTATAGACGCTTTATTGCCGACTGAAAGCCCTGCGTAATGATGAGTCAGACCAACCAAACCATCAAAGTTTGCTTCAAAACCGGACATAGATACCTCTGGAAAGATTGTATAAGTTAATCAGGGAAATGGATCCCCGGCGCAAGCGTTTCAGGTAAAGCGAGTTTGTCAGTAACCAGAGATGCTATAGGCCAAGCACAGTAATCAGCGGCATAATAAGCGCTGGGACGGAAGTTTCCCGAAGCGCCAATGCCACCAAAAGGCGCTTTACTGGAAGCCCCCGTCAACGGCTTATTCCAGTTGACAATTCCGGCTCTCGCATCTTCTGACAGGCGTTGGAACAGCGAAGCATCCGGCGAAATCAAACCCGTAGCCAATCCGAACCGGGTGTTATTCGCCATTGCCAGTGCTTCATCAAACGTGTCATAACGCATAAGAGTGAGTAGCGGGCCAAAGTACTCTTCATCAGGCACATCAGCGACCTGGCTAACATCAATAATTCCGGGTGTCAGCAACGTTGATTGAGGATCGCGTTGTTCCAACGAAACCAGCGAAATCCCACCGAGTTTTTGCAGCTGATCTTGCGCTTCCAACAGATTCTGAACCGCCTGTAAAGAAATGACGCCACCCATAAAAGGTTGGGGTTGTGCATCCCAATGAGCTGGAACAATCTGTTCAGTCACCGCCACCAGACGCTTAATCACCGCATCCCCGTGCACGCCATTTTTTACCAGTAATCTGCGGGCACAAGTGCAACGTTGGCCGGCGGAGATAAATGCTGACTGCACAATGGTGTAAACAGCAGCATCAATATCATCACAGGCATCTACGATCAGTGCGTTGTTCCCCCCCATTTCAAGGGCCAGCATTTTCTCTGGCTGACCGCCAAACATGCGGTGAAAGTGAAAGCCAGTATTGGCGCTCCCGGTAAACAGTACCCCATCGATCTGTTTGTCCTCCAGCAGCGCCGTGCCGGTATTGCGTGCCCCTTGAACCAGATTAAGCACACCGGCGGGCAAACCGGCTTTTTCCCACAGTTTTACCGTCTCTTCCGCAGTCATCGGTGTCAGTTCACTCGGTTTAAACACCAGCGTATTACCGGCAATAAGCGCAGGGATAATATGACCATTCGGTAAGTGACCCGGAAAATTATACGGACCAAAAACCGCCATTACACCGTGAGGGCGATGGCGCAGTAAGGCCCGGCCGTCCGGCATAATGATTTCTGACTCTCCGGTGCGTTGTTCCCATGCTTCGATAGAAATCGCCGCCTTACCTATCATAGATTGTATTTCAGTACGCGCTTCCCATAATGGCTTGCTGGTTTCCTGACTGATAACCCGCGCCAAAGCCTCTGTCTCGTCATTGAGCAAAGCAGCAAACTTCTGGACAATCTTAATTCGCTCGCTAACCGGCAAATGTGACCACGAATAAAACGCTTTACGGGCAGACTGGCAAGCTGCTCTAACTTGAGAAGGATCAGCGCTGTTAGCTTGCCACAGAATTTTCTGATCTATTGGGGCGAATTTAGTCATCAACTCACCTTGTCCCTTAACCCATTCGCCCCCAATGTAATGTACTTTATGATTCATATCTTAGTGTTCCCTTGGAAAAAGAGTGACGAGTCGTACCTGATTTTGGTCATTGATTTGGAGTGCATCCATTTCCGCTGATGTTAAAGAAATCTCATCGCTGTCATACGCAACATTCAGTAATAGCGCCCGAAAGTCACTAAAGCGTTGATTAGCAATGATGCAAGGTACCCCACCGGTTCTGGCAATTGACTTAACCCGGCTGACAGGAACAAGCCGGCTCTCTTTTACTGCGCGTATCCGGTCAATCTCGGCTTGTAGTAAAGCGCCCGCATCAAAAATATCGATATGGCCTTCATAGGCCAGACCTTCTTTTTCAAGGATCGTACGGGCCGGGACCGTTTTTTCATGAACCTGCCCTATTACCCGCTGTGCCTCAGCGGGTAATAGGGATATATAAACAGGATGAAGGGGCATCAATTCGGCAATGAAGGTTTTCGATCCAATACCCGTTAAATAGTCTGCCTGGGAAAAAGGAATACCAAAAAAGTGCTGTCCCAGCGCATTCCAAAAAGGTGAATTTCCGTTCTCATCTGCGACGCCACGCATTTCAGCGAATATTATTTTAGAAAATAGATCCCTGAATGCCGCAATAAACAGGAAACGCGCTTTAGAAAGAAACGTGCCGTTTTTCCCTTTATGATATTCCGGATCCAAGAACAAGGTACATAATTCGCTGTTACCGGTCTGATCTTGTTCCAGCGATAACGCTTCAATAACTTTATAGATTCCTAACTCACGTGACGAACGAATGGTTCTTTGTACACGAAAGTTATAAAACGGTTCCTCCAGCCCTACTGCCGCTTCTATGGCGCTGACACCCACGACACGATTCTCGCGGGTATTTTCCAGCACAAAAAGGAATCCATGCTGGGCCCTGGTCAGTTTTCCATCGAAAGTATCCACGCTACGAGAAATACGTGAACGTAATTGCTCCAGGTTATTTGGTAAAGATGTCAGACCTATACCAGCGCGTTCAGATAAGGACTGAATACCATTTAAGTCACTATGCCGGACAGTTCGGAAAAGCATCATAACGTCACCTTCAACTTACCATTAACCCACGAACCGCATGATGGCGCTTTCAAGGCGAACCAGACCTTCATCAATATCAGCAAATTCGATGTTTAATGCCGGCGCAAAGCGCAATACATCCGGGCCGGCAATCAAGGCAATTAATCCTTCCTCTGCGGCTATATTGGTTAATTGTTTCGCCTTACCCTGCCAGGCTTGATTCAATTCAGCGCCTAAAAGCAACCCTTTGCCCCGCAAACAACTGAATAGTTGATAGCGCTGATTCAATTTCGATAACTTATCCATGAAATATTCATGACGCTGCTGAACTCCGGTGAGGAGCTCTGTCTGGTTAATAATAGAAAACACCTTATTGGCAACAGCGGCGGCCAAAGGATTACCGCCAAACGTCGTGCCGTGTGTTCCAGGTTGAAAAACTTCTGCAATAGGTTGTTTTGTCAACATGGCACCGATAGGGAACCCCCCTCCGAGACCTTTGGCACTGGTAAGAATATCAGGCTCAACACCATATTCCTGATAAGCATAAAGATAGCCGGTACGACCCATGCCAGTCTGAATTTCATCAAAAATGAGCAGCGCTTGAAAACGATCACATAATGTACGTAATTCCTGCAAAAATGCAGGATCGGCGGGAATAACGCCGCCTTCACCGATAATCGGCTCGACAATAACCGCACAAGTATGTTCAGAAATGTGTTCTCTGATCGCAGACACATCGTTATAAGGAAGATGCGTAATTTCTTGAGGAAGAGGAGCATAATCTTGTGAATATTTTGGTTGTCCTCCTACCGTAACAGTAAATAATGTCCTGCCATGAAAAGAATCTTTAAATGAGATAATCTCGTTCTTATTTTTTCCATATTTATCAGCGGCATATTTTCTGGCTAATTTTAATGCCGCCTCGTTAGCTTCTGCCCCTGAATTGCAGAAAAACACTTTATCAGCAAACGTATTTTCCACGAGTTTCTTTGCTAATTTCAGCACCGGCTCATTAGTGTAACCATTTCCTATATGCCATATTTTTTCAATCTGAGAAATTAACTCAGCCTTTAATTCGGGATGGGCGTGACCTAATGAATTAACCGCAATTCCACCAGCAAGATCAATATATTCCTTGCCATCCTGATCCCATACTCTCGAACCTTCCGCCCGAACAGGTATGAACTTGGCAGGAGAAAAACAAGGTACCATATAGTGATCAAACCAACTTCTCTGAATATTTTCTGACATAGATCATTTCCCCTTAAAATAGAGCGTATTCGGATGAGTGAAAGCAATATGCCCCGCACCATTTTTCATCTCATACTTACACAAATTATTAATGAATGCCGAGATAAAAGGCTTACTGAGTTGAAACCTAAAAAACCTTAAAAATAATAAAATTACAGGATCTCGTTAGTATTATTCTTATTAATCCTCATCACTATTTTCGAAAAATAGTTGCTCAACCATTGGACAGATACTGTTGCTCACGCTTAACAAAGTCAATACAAGTTATAAACAAAAAAAATACTTTTTGATCTCGTTCAAAATTCCAATAAGTATTTTTATGCACAATTTATGCACATTAAGTGAATAATAAATGAATAAATAGTGAATACATTAGACCTGATACATATAGCTGAAAAAAATAAATAAATAATTATTCATTAATAACGCCAGAAATTTATCTACTCAAATGTAAAATAAAATTTGACGGAATTTAATTTTGTAAAAACCGGGGGAATCTATCATCAAAATAAGTGAACAATCTGACGACAACTTAATACAAAATTAACTATCCTGCCAAGAAGATTAGCCATGTGTGAACTTTCTTGGATTTCAAGCAATAACAGATCACTGTCTGGCTGGATTATTTGTAACAACTTGATCATATTCTGCTTTATCCTAATGATTTACTTGGGTAGAAAAACAGATAAGAGACGATCCAAAGACAATTATTTATGGAAATGATCCCTTTCCCTATTCTGTTCTAACTCGAAAAAATCCGGTATAAACAATGTATACCGGATTATCACACCAACGTTAAATTATTCAATATTCCTTAATATACCCGTATTACAGTGTCTCCTCATCACAACCGATTGCCAACACCTTATTCAACGCTTGAGCTAAAGCAATTCTATGCGCCTTATTCTCCAATAAACTAAAATGGTCACCCGGAACAGCAATCAATTGGAGTAAAGAATCAGGCATGAATTGTCCCCAACCTAATGATCGATCGACAGTTAACAGTTTCGGTTTTTCATCCGTAACAAAAGGACTCGCACGGGGAAGTTCCGTCGCATAAAACTGATGCAGCGTTACCGCTAGTCCTTGCGGCTCATAATTTCCGACTATTTGCGCATAACGCTCTATCTGCTGCCAACTTTTTGCAACTAAATCAGGGCGCAGATTGGCGGGGTATAATGCTAATTCTTGCGCTGCTGCAATAAATTGCACCAAATTCAGTTCATCAATTCGCCGGTACAACGCCGCAACCTCTTCTGGGCGTTCCTCCCCAGACTGCTTTGCCAACTGAGCAAAGAACTGATGTTTAGGCTGCACAGGCTGTTCGCTGACATAATGAGGTGCTGGCGTATCAATCAATCCCAGGAAGTTCACCGTCTCACCAGTATGCAAAAGCTGCTGGGCAATGGCATAAGCCAATATACCGCCGGAAGAGTAACCACATATCCGATACGGACCTGCCGATTGAACCGCTTTCATCAAGTTGATCATGCTGGCCGCCTGCTCTTCCATCGTTGGCACCGTTTCATCACTGATGGACGACCAGGATACCGTATAAATCGGATAGCCTGACTGGATATGTTGAGCCAGCGTGAAGACATAAGAATAGTCTTCCATTCCACTGGGCACAAAGAACAACGGCAACTCTGTTCCACCTGTTCGCACCGGTATGGCACTGCTTTGTGACTGAGACTGCAAATCTGAGGTGATCTTCGCCGCCAATTCTGACAATACCGGGCATTGGAACACGGCATTCAATGTACAAATCATCCCCTGACTGGCGGCAAGATTTATCATGCGCACGGCAAGCAGTGAGTGACCGCCCAGTGCGAAGAAGCTGTCGTGCCGGCTGACCTGCTCAACCCCCAGCAATTCACACCAAATCGCCGCCAATGCCGTTTCTGTTTCCCCATACGGAGAAACGTAAACCTGATGGGCAACAGCTTTTTCGTCCGGTGCCGGTAATGCCTGACGATCCAGCTTGCCATTCGGGGTCAGCGGGAAGGCATCCAGACGCATAAAAGCACTTGGCACCATATAATCAGGCAATTGTGTACTCAGATGGGCGTGCAAATTGGCTGCTAATCTGTCATTCACCTCCGCCACCACATAAGCCACCAGATGTTTGTCCCGCCCATCACCCAACGCCAACACCCGCGCTTCACGCACTGACAGGTGCTCTGTTAGCCGAGCTTCGATTTCTCCCGGCTCAATACGGAAGCCACGGATTTTAACTTGCTGGTCATTACGACCAACAAATACCAGATTACCGTCCGGCAGGTAACGGGCCAAATCCCCGGTTCGGTACATGCGTGCGCCCGGTTTATCGCTAAATGGATCCAAGAGGAAACGTTCCGTCGTCAAGTCAGGGCGGTTTAGATAACCTCGCGCCACACCCGCGCCACCAATATACAGCTCACCGATGCTCCCCAAAGGTACCAGTTGACCCTGGGCATCCAACAGATAAATCCGCGTGTTGGCCGTTGGGCGACCAATAGGAACCCCTGTATCCGTATAGTCTGGTGAACAATGCCAAGAGGTGGCACACACCGTGCTTTCTGTCGGGCCATAATCATTAAACAGATTTACCCGGTCACATAACACCTGGAGCAACGTCGTACTGGGCGCTTCACCCCCCAATACCAATGTTGGCTTGATCGTTATCGCCGGTAAATCGCCCCCTTCCTGGAGCAAAGCCGGTGTCAGGAAAGCGTGCGTCACTTGCCGTTCTTCCAGATAATGCCAAAGGCGTAACGGATCCTGACGAACCGTGTCGGCTGGAATGACCAGACTGGCCCCAGCGCCCAATGCAGTCATCATTTCCGCGACACTGACATCGAAACCGAAGGAAACAAATTGCAATACCCGACTGGTTACACTCACGTTAAGCCGGGCAATTTGTGCCAAAACCAGATTAACCACACTATGATGCTCCACCATCACCCCTTTCGGCGTGCCGGTCGAACCGGAGGTGTAAATCACATAGGCCAGATGCTGTGCAGTTAATGCCGGTACCTGTGGGTTGTTGTCCGGCTGGGCTGGTAATGCATTCAGGTCAAGCACAGTGAATCCTGTAAGTGCTTCCTCACCCAACGCTGTACGCCCGATATTATCCGCCAACAAAATAGCCGGCTCAGCATCCATCAGAATATGCACCAAACGTTCACCCGGATAGGCCGGATCCAATGGAACATAAGCGCCACCGGCTTTTAATACTGCCAACAATCCCACCACCATTGCCGGGGAACGTGACACGCAAATCGCTACCCGCTGATCCGGTTCCACGCCCAACACCATCAGTTGATGTGCCAGCCGGTTAGCATGGGCATTCAGTTCGGCATAGCTGAGAGTCTGGTCTTCATGCATCAGTGCCGTCGCATCTGGCGTTTTCTCTGCCTGTTGTTCAAATAACTGATGAATGCACAACAGGTTAGGATAAGCTGTTTCAGTCGCGTTCCAGGTTGCCATCAGCAGCCTGCGCTCTGCCGGAGCTAAAATATCGATTTCCCCAACCGGCCGTTGAGGATGAGCCACCATGACTCGCAGTACCGTGTGCAGATACCCCACATAGCGCTCGATTGTGGATTGATCAAACAGGGCGGTAGCGTAACTCAGTGTACCCACAATCCGCTCTTCCTCCTCAGACAGTTCCAGTTCCAGATCAAACTTGACTATATCAAGAACCGGATCAACCGATGAGACAGCTAACTCGGGCAGTTCCCATGCCGGGCTCTCATTATTTTGCCAGGCAAACATCACCTGGAACAGCGGGGTATGTGCCAGTCTGCGCGGTGGTTGTACAATTTCCACCACCTGATCAAACGGTAAATCCTGATGCTCTTGTGCCGCCAATGCGGTTTGCCGCATACGCGCCAGCAACTCAATCACATTTGGTGCCCCCGATAAATCAATACGTAAAGCCAGCGTATTGACAAAGAAACCAATCAGGGATTCCACCTCTTGGCGACTGCGGCCTGCACTCGGTGTGCCAATAACCACATCCTCCTGACCTGACAAGCGCGACAGGACCGCCGCCCAGGCTGACAACAGCGTCATGAATAACGTGACGCCTTGCTGTTCGCTCAAGCGCTTAAGGGATTGCGTCAATTCCGCATCCAGATCGATGGGCACCATATTCCCCGCAAATGATTGCCGGGGAGGACGTGGTCGATCGGTTGGCAAATCCAGCAACACCGGCGCGTCAGCCAGCATGGTACGCCAATAGTCAGATTGGACTTGAACCCGTTCAGCTGACAGCCACTGACGCTGCCAGGCAGCGTAATCAGGGTATTGGATCGCCAATGGCGGTAGCGGGTCAGATTGCCCAGCAAGAAAAGCGGTATAGAGAGCACTTAACTCACTCATCAACACGCCTACAGACCAGCCGTCTGACACAATGTGATGCTGGGTGAGCAAGAACTGGTGTTCATCATCGGTGAGTCGGATCAGAGAAGCACGAATAAGCGGACCATGACAGAGGTCAAATGACGTGCGGACTTCCCCGACACTCAGGCGTTCAAGCACGGTTTCAGCATCCGGTGTCCCACGCAGGTCATATTGAGACAACGGCAAGCCACGATCCGCCGCCAACAGTTGTACTTGTGGCTGACCGTCAACGGAGACAAAGACCGAACGTAACGCTTCATGGCGGGCAAACAACGTGTCGAGCGCCTGCTGCCAGGCAACGATATCCAACTGACCACACAAGCGCAGTACCATCGGAATATGATAGGTATCACTAACCCCCTCAAACTGGGCAAGGAACCACAGACGCTGTTGGGCAAATGATAGCGGTAGCCCCCCCTCACGGGATATCGGCATGATGACAGGCAATACTTTGTGCTGTTCATCAAACTGGGCACGCATTACCTCAGCAAAGGCGATTAAAGTGGGGGCTTCAAATAACGTGTTCAGTGGCAGTTCGATACCTAACGCCGCTACCCGGTTCATCATCCGCACCGCCAGCAGCGAATGGCCACCCAGCGCAAAGAAATTGTCATACCGGCCAATCTGTTCAATCCCCAGCAACTCACGCCAAATAGCGGCCAGCGCAATTTCAGCTTCCCCCTGCGGGACTTCATAGCGCTGACGGGCAAAGGCTTCTTCCCCCGGAGCCGGCAATGCCCGACGATCCAGCTTACCGTTAGGAGTTAACGGAAAAGCCTCCAAGCGTACAAAAGCCGCCGGTATCATATAGTCAGGCAAAGCAGCTCTCAGGCAGGAATGCAGGCTGTCAATCTGCCCGTCCTCCGCCGGGGCCACCACATAGGCGACCAGCCGTTTATCCGCCCCGTCACCCAACGCCAATACCCGCGCTTCACGTACTGCCGGGTGTTCTGTTAGTCGCGCTTCAATTTCTCCCGGCTCAATACGGAAACCACGGATTTTAACCTGCTGGTCATTACGGCCAACAAACACCAGGTTGCCGTCCGGCAGGTAACGGGCCAAATCCCCGGTTCGGTACATCCGTGCACCCGGTTTATCGCTAAACGGATCCAGAAGGAAACGTTCTGCCGTCAAGTCAGGGCGGTTTAGATAACCCCGCGCCACACCCGCGCCGCCAATATACAATTCCCCCACCGCTCCCAGTGCTACTGGCTGACCGAAGGCATCCAACAGATAAACCCGCGTGTTGGCTGTCGGACGCCCGATAGGAACCCCTGTATCCGCATAGTCTGGTGGACAATGCCAGGCGGTGGCGCACACTGTGCTTTCTGTCGGGCCATAATCATTAAACAGATTTACCCGGTCACACAACACCTGGAGCAACGTCGTACTGGGCGCTTCACCCCCCAATACCAATGTTGGCTTGATCGTTATCGCTGGTAAATCGCCCCCTTCCTGGAGCAAAGCCGGTGTCAGGAAAGCGTGCGTCACTTGCTGTGCTTCCAGATAATGCCAAAGGCGTAACGGATCCTGACGAACCGTGTCGGCTGGAATGACCAGACTGGCCCCAGCGCCCAATGCAGTCATCATTTCCGCGACACTGACATCGAAACCGAAGGAAACAAATTGCAATACCCGACTGGTTACACTCACGTCAAGCCGGGCAATTTGTGCCAAAGCCAGATTAACCACACTATGATGCTCGACCATCACTCCTTTCGGCTTGCCGGTCGAACCGGAGGTGTAAATCACATACGCCAGATGTCGTGCAGTCAATGCCGGTACCTGTGGGTTGTTGTCCGGCTGGTCAAACAGGCTATTCGGGTCAAGCAAAACCTGCTCTGTCAGTGCCTTCTCACCCAACGCTGTACGCCCGATATTATCCGCCAACAAAATAGCCGGCGCAGCATCCATCAGAATATGCACCAAACGTTCACCCGGATAGGCCGGATCCAATGGCACATAAGCGCCACCGGCTTTTAATACTGCCAGCCATCCCACCACCATTGCCGGGGAACGGGTCACACAAATTGCCACCCGCTGGTCGGGTACGACACCCTGTGCGATCAACTGATGTGCCAGCCGGTTGGCACCGGCATTTAATTCGGCATAACTAAAAGTCTGCTCTTCATACACCAAAGCCGTAGCCTCTGGGTTTTCCTCCGCTTGCTGTTCAAACAATTGATGAATACATAACTGCTCAGGATACGCGGTTTCCGTGGCATTCCAGGTTTTCAGCAATAACGTGCGTTCCGTTTCAGGCAGGATATTCAGCGCCTGTACCGGGGTCTCCGGGGCCTGCTCAAGCGCCACGACCAAACTCTCCAGCGCCTGTTGCATATAACTGCATATCCTGTCCGGATCAAACGGTTGCACTACCTGAGCCGTCAACCCCAAGGATCCACCAAAATCCTCCACTGATAGCGCCAATGGATAGTTGGTCCGCTCCTGTCCGCTAATAAATTCAATACCGCTGATCAGTTCATCCGACGTGTCCCGCAAGGCATTATGCCGATAGTTCAACAGACTATTAAACAAAGGGATCTCACCCCGTACACCGCTGCAACGCTGGGCCAGTACCAGTGAGGCATGTTCATGTACTAATAATCCAGCCAGTCGGTTATGGGCTGCCTGCACACTGTCCCGTACCGGGGTCTCATCCACATCCAACCGTAACGGCAAAGTATTGATAAACAATCCCATCCCGCTGTCAGCACCGTCTCCTGCCTGCATACGCCCAAACAGCACGGTGCCGAACACCACTTTCTGCTGACCACAGGTACGCGATAACACCTGCGCCCAGGCCAGATGACACAGTGCTGCCAGACTGATCCCCAAACGCCGGGCCTGATGACGCAAACGGTCATTCAGTGTGCTCGTCAACATCCGATGGGATTCCGTCACCTGCGAGCCATCACGATGCACCTCCGTCAACCCGAACGGCAGGGTGGGTTCATCGACCTCCGATAACATCTCGGTAAAGAAACGGGTATGCGCTTCCTGACTGATACCGAGCCGGGCCTGCGCCACCAGATTGCGGAAAGGCACCGGCGCAGGCAAATGCGCTTCCTGACCGGTAAGATACGCCTGGACTTCGCGATCCATCACTTCCAGCGTGGTATGGTCACCAATCAGATGATGCTGATATTCAAACAGGATCCAGCGGCCCTCAGTGCTTTCCTGCACAATCACATAATGCAGCAAAGGTGCCCGGCTCAAATCGAGACGATAATGACTTGGGTTAAAACGGCTGGTTAACGGGTCACTGATCGGCCTATCGGCCGGATCCAGCGTCAATTCAGTGACGGATAATTGGGCCTGACGCCAAACCACCTGCGCTGGCACAGACAATCCTTGCCAGATAAAGGCAGTACGTAAAATATCGTGCCGATCAATTATTTGTTGAACCGCCGTCAAATAATTATCCAATAGCGTCCGGTCAGCAAAAACCATCTGACTGATCAACAGATACGGATCGTCTTCACTCTCCAGCAAATGGTGGAACAAAATGCCATCCTGCAACGGCGACAACGCATAGATATCCTGAATATTATTGATCCCCCCAGGCACCAGCCCGACAATGTGATCAATTTCAGGCTGAGTCAGATCAATCAACGGCAACAGGTCCGGGGTCAACGCCACCGTATCCGGTGTAATACGGTTATCTGGCACCGGAATTTCATCATGCTGAATCAAAGACTGTGCCAAAACATGAAGTGTTGGATGCCGGAATAACGTTTGTACCGATACGCCCAGACCGATACGCCGCAATCGTTCAATCATCCGTACAACAAGGAGTGAATGACCACCCAACGCAAAGAAACTGTCATGCCGGCTAACCTGTTCAACTCCCAGCAACTCACACCAGACTGCCGCCAGCATTGTTTCTATCTTCCCTTGCGGGGCGGCATAAATCTGACGGGCAAACGCCCCCTCTCCCGGAGCCGGAAACAGCCGGTGATCCAGCTTGCCGTTCGGGGTTAATGGGAAGACATCCAAACGCACAAAGGCCGATGGCACCATATAGTCAGGCAAAATTGTACTCAGATGGCAACGCAAACTGTTAACCAGCCCGTTTTCCTCTGGTGCCACCACATAAGCAACCAGCCGTTTATCCTGCCCATCATCCAACGCCAATACCCGCGCTTCACGTACTGCCGGGTGCTCTGTTAGCCGCGCTTCGATTTCTCCCGGCTCAATACGAAAACCACGGATTTTAACCTGCTGGTCATTACGACCAACAAATACCAGATTACCGTCCGGCAGGTAGCGGGCCAAATCCCCAGTTCGGTACATCCGTGCACCCGGTTTATCGCTAAACGGATCCAGAAGGAAACGTTCCGCCGTCAAGTCAGGGCGGTTTAGATAACCCCGCGCCACACCCGCGCCGCCAATATACAATTCCCCCACCGCTCCCAGTGCTACTGGCTGACCGAAGGCATCCAACAGATAAACCCGTGTGTTGGCTGTCGGGCGACCGATAGGAACCCCTGTATCCGCATAGTCTGGTGGACAATGCCAGGCGGTGGCGCACACCGTGCTTTCTGTCGGACCATAATCATTAAACAGATTCACCCAACCACACAATTTCTGGAACAGCGCTGTGCTGGGTACTTCACCTCCCAGTATCAATGTTGGTTTGATCGTCATCGCCGGTAAATCGCCCCCTTCCTGGAGCAGAGCTGATGTCAGGAAAGCGTGCGTCACTTGCTGTTCTTCCAGATAATGCCAAAGGCGTAACGGATCCTGACGAACCGTGTCGGCAGGAATAACCAAGCTGGCCCCAGCGCCCAATGCAGTCATCATTTCCGCGACACTGGCATCGAAACCAAAGGAAACAAATTGCAAGATCCGACTGGTTACACTCACGTCAAGCCGGGCAATTTGTGCCAAAGCCAGATTAACCACACTATGATGCTCAACCATCACCCCTTTTGGCGTGCCAGTCGAACCGGAGGTGTAAATCACATACGCCAGATGTCGTGCGGTCAATGCCGGTAGCTGTGGGTTACTGTCCGGCTGGTCTGGCTGTAAATTCGGGTCAAGTACCGTCAGACTTGCCGGTACTTTCTCACCCAGTACGACACATCCGGCATTATCCGCCAACAAGATAACCGGTGTGGCATCGATCAGAATATTTGCCAGACGTTCACCCGGATAGGCCGGATCCAGTGGCACATAAGTGCCACCGGCTTTCAATACCGCCAGCAATCCCACCACCATTGCCGGGGAACGGGCCACACAAATCGCCACCCGCTGTTCCGGCTCTACACCCAGCGCCATCAATTGATGAGCCAACCGGTTAGCCCGGGCATTCAGTTCGGCATAACTGAGGGGCTGGTTTTCATACACCAAAGCCGTAGCTTCTGGGTTTTCCTTCGCTTGCTGTTCAAACAATTGATGAATGCATAACTGCTCAGGATACGCGGTTTCCGTGGTATTCCAGGTTTTCAGCAACAACGTGCGTTCCGTTTCCGGCAAAATATTCATTGCCCGTACCGGGGTCTCCGGAGCTTGTTCCAACGCCTCGATCAGACTTTCTAGCGCCTGCTGCATATAACCGCATATCCTGTCCGGATCAAATGGTTGCACTACCTGAGCCGTCAGCCCCAAGGATCCACCAAAATCCTCCACCGAGAGCGCTAATGGATAGTTGGTCCGCTCCTGTCCGCTAATAAATTCAATACCGCTGATCAGTTCATCCGACGTATCCGGCAAGGCATTATGTCGATAGTTCAACAGACTATTAAACAAGGGGATCTCACCGCACACACTACTGCAACGCTGGGCCAGCGCCAGTGAGGCATGTTCATGAGCCAATAATCCAGCCAGTCGGTTATGGGCTGCCTGTACGCTATCTCGTACCGGGGTCTCATCCACATCCAACCGTAACGGCAAAGTATTGATAAACAATCCCATCCCGCTGTCAGCACCGTCTCCCGCCTGCATACGCCCAAACAGTACGGTGCCGAACACCACTTTCTGCTGACCACAGGTACGCGATAACACCTGCGCCCAAGCCAGATGACACAGCGCTGCCAGACTGACGCCTAAACACCGGGCCTGACGACGCAAACGGTCATTCAGTGTGCTCGTCAACATCCGATGGGATTCCGTCACCTGCGAGCCATCATGATGCACCTCCGTCAACCCGAACGGCAGGGTGGGTTCATCGACCTCCGATAACATCTCGGTAAAGAAACGGGTATGCGCTTCCTGACTGATACCGAATCTGGCCTGCGCCACCAGATTGCGGAACGGCACCGGCGCAGGCAGGCTCGCCTCCTGACCGGTAAGATACGCCTGCACTTCACGGTGCATCACTTCCAGCGTGGTATGGTCACCAATCAGATGATGCTGATATCCAAACAGGATCCAGCGTCCCCCAACGCCTTCCTGCACAATCACAAAATGCAGCAAAGGTGCCCGGCCCAAATCAAGACGATAATGACCTGGGTTAAAATGCCCGATTAACGGGTCACTGATCGGCCCGTCGGCCAGATCCAGCGTCAATTCAGTGACGGATAATTGGGCCTGACGCCAAACCACCTGCGCCGGCACGGACAATCCTTGCCAGATAAAGGCGGTACGTAAAATATCGTGCCGATCAATTATCTGTTGAACCGCCGTCAAATAATTATCCAGCAACGTCCGATCGGCAAAAGCCATCTGACTGATCAACAGATACGGATCGCCTTCACTCTCCAGCAAATGGTGGAACAAAATGCCATCCTGCAACGGCGACAACGCATAGATATCCTGAATATTATTGATCCCCCCAGGCACCAGCCCAACAATGAGATCAATTTCAGGCTGGGTCAGATCAATCAACGGCAACAGGTCCGGGGTCAACGCCACCGTATCCGGGGTAACACGGTTATCAGGCACCAGAATTTCATTGTGCTGAACCAGAGACTGCGCCAGAACACAGAGTGTTGGATGCTGAAATAGCGTTTGTACCGATATGCCCAAACCGATACGCCGCAAGCATTCAATCATGCGCACGGCAAGCAATGAATGACCGCCCAACGCAAAGAAGCTGTCATACCGGCTGATCTGCTCAATGCCCAATAACTCACCCCAGATGGCGGCCAGGGCCATCTCCGCCTCTCCTTGCGGGGCGGCATAAATCTGACGGGCAACATCTTCTTCCCCCGGGGCCGGTAACGCCCGGTGATCTAACTTGCCGTTCGGCATCAACGGGAAGGCATCCAGACGCACAAAAGCCGCCGGCACCATATAATCAGGTAAAACTGCACTCAGGTGTTCGCGCAAACGGACAGTCAACCCCTCTTTCTCTTCCGCAGCTACATAGGCCACCAGCCGTTTACTCTGCCCATCATCCAACGCCAGCACTGCCGATTCTTGCACCGCTGGATGTTCCATCAACCGGGTTTCGATTTCCCCCAGCTCAACCCGGAAGCCGCGGATTTTCACCTGATGATCGTTACGGCCCAGGAATTCCAGGTCGCCATCCGGCAGGTAACGGGCCAAATCTCCGGTGCGGTACATACGCGCACCGGATACCGAGCTAAAGGGATCCGGCATAAAACGCTCCGCGCTCAATGCCGGCTGGTTAAGATAACCGCGCGCCACCCCGACGCCACCAATATACATTTCGCCAATGCCGCCTAATGGTACCGGTTGACTCTCTCTGTCCAACAGGTAGACGCAGGTATTCTTCAACGGTCGGCCGATGGAACGGGCATCCTCCAGAGACAAGATCTCCTTACAGGTCGCCGTCACGGTATTTTCTGTCGGGCCATACGCGTTCAATAACCGGGGGCGGTGGGTTTCTTGGGTAAACCACGCCTGAATAGCGTTCTTCTTGACCGCTTGCCCCCCAAAAACCATTAACCGGAGCTCATCGGCTAGTGACAACGCATTCTCTGCGGTCATCAGTTCGGACCAAAATGACGCGGGCAGAAACATCACGGTGATACGGTATTGCCGGGATAAGTCAATAAATTCCCGCATAGACGCCAGCCAGCTATCATCCCGCATCACCAGCGTGGCACCACGACATAATGACGAAAAACACTCCTCCACTAACACATCAAAGGCAAAAGAGGCAAATTGCAACACCCGGTCTTGTGCCGTAATGGTATAGGCCTCATTCACCCCCAGATGACGTTGATACACCGCCTGATGTTCGACCATCACCCCTTTCGGCTGACCGGTTGACCCGGAGGTGTAAATCACATACGCCAGATGTTGAGGCGTCAATCCAGTCAGCGGTGGATTGCGGTCTGGCTGGTGCGGCAAGATATTGGGGTCCAGCACCGTCAGCCCGGCCAACGCCTCCTCACCCAGTGCTTTCCGGCCAGTCGCATTAACCAGAACCACCGACGGGGCGGTATCGTTCAGGATATACACCAGCCGCTCTCTGGGATAAGCCGGATCCAGTGGCACATAAGCGCCACCGGCTTTCAACACTGCCAGCAGCGCCACCACCATCACCGGTGAACGGGCCACACCAATCACCACTCGCTGGCCCGGTGTCACCCCCAGCGCCATCAGTTGATGAGCCAGCCGGTTAGCCCGGGCATTTAATTCCGCATAACTGAGGATCTGATCTTGATATTCTAACGCCGTGGCATTCGGGGTTTGCTCTGCCTGTTGCTCAAACAGCTGATGAATACATAACGGCTCAGGATAAGGGGTTTCCGTCGTGTTCCCGATTTTTAGCAACAACGTGCGTTCCGTTGCTGGCAGGATATTCAGCGCCCGTACCGGGGTCTCCGGGGCCTGCTCCAGGGCGTCCAACAAACTCTCCAGCGCCTGTTGCATATAACCGCATACCCGATCCGGTTCAAACGGCTGTACCACATGAGCGATCAGCCCCAATGTGGTGCCATCATCCTCTATCGACAGGCCAAAGGGGTAGTTAGTGCGCTCCTGTTCATTCAGGAATTCAATCCCGGCCATCGTTTCATCCAGTGGATCCGGCTGCTCATTATGCCGGTAGTTCAACAGGGCACTAAAGAGGGGTGTACCGCTGGCAACCCCGCTGCATCGCTGGGCCAGCGCCAGTGAGGCGTGTTCATGCTCCAGCAACCCGGCCAGCCGCAGATGCACCGCCCGCACGCTGTCCCGTACCGGGGTTCCATCCATATCCAGCCGCAGCGGCAGAGTATTAATAAACAACCCCATCCCACTGTCAGCCCCTTCTCCCACCGCCATCCGCCCAAGCAGCACAGTGCCAAACACCACTTGCTCCTGCCCGCTGGTTCGCGACAGGACTTGTGCCCAGGCCAGATGACACAACGCTGCCAGACTGACGCCTAAACACCGAGCTTGACGGCGCAGACGATCACTTATCCCAGCCGTCAGCATCCGGTAGGCTTCCGTTACTCTTGAGCCATCACGATGCACCTCCGCCAGCCCGAACGGCAGCGTTGGCTCATCCACCGCCGCCAGCATGTCGGTAAAGAAACGAGTATGCTTCTCCTGACTCACTCCCAGCCGAGCCTGTGCCACCAGATTACGGAACGGAACCGGGGAAAGCAGACTGTCCTCACGTTCGGCAAGATACGCCTGCACTTCACGGTGCATCACTTTCATTGTGGTATAGTCGCCAAGCAAGTGATGTTGCAATTCCAGTAAAAACCAGCGGCCATCGGTCTCCTGAGCAATCACAAAACGCAGCAAAGGGGCCTGGCTCAAATCAAGGCGATAATGACAGGGATTAAAACGTTGAGCCAGTTGATCACAAACCGGCCCATCAACCGGGTCCAGTGTCAATTCAGTCACTGACAAAGGGGCCTGACGCCAGACCACCTGCGCCGGCACAGACAATCCTTGCCAGATAAAGGCGGTACGCAGAATATCGTGGCGATCAACGACTTGTTGCACCGCGACCAGATAACGGTCCAGCAGAGACCGATCAGCAAAAGCCATCTGACCGGCTAATAAATACGGATCACCTTCGCTTGCCAGTAAGTGGTGAAATAAAATACCGTCCTGCAACGGTGACAACGCATAGATATCCTGAATATTGGCAACCCCACCCGGCACTTGCCCGACAATATCGTCAATCTCTGGCTGAGTCAGATCGATCAGCGGCAACATCGCCGGTGTTAACACCGTGGTGGCTGGCGTAATAACATTGGCAGGTACCCTCACCGCGTGATGCCGCCCCAATGTTTGCGCCAGTTCAGACAGCACCGGCGACTGGAACAGATCACGCGCCGTCAGGGTCAACCCCAGATGACGCAAGCGTTCAATCATGCGCACGGCGAGCAGTGAATGACCGCCCAACGCAAAGAAACTGTCATGCCGGCTGACCTGCTCAATGCCCAATAACTCACCCCAGATGGCGGCCAGGGCCATCTCAGCCTCTCCTTGCGGGGCGGCATAAATCTGACGGGCAACATCTTCTTCTCTCGGTGCCGGTAACGCCCGGTGATCCAACTTGCCGTTTGGCATCAACGGAAGGGCATCCAGACGCACAAAAGCCGCCGGTACCATATAATCAGGTAAAACTGCACTCAGGTGTTCGCGCAAACGGGCAACTAACCCGTCATTTGCTTCTACCGCCACATAGGCGACCAACCGTCTGTCTCGTCCTTCATCCAGCGCCAGCACCACCGCTTCCTGCACTGCCGGGTATTCCATCAACCGGGTTTCAATTTCCCCCAGTTCAACCCGGAAGCCGCGGATTTTCACCTGATGGTCGTTTCGGCCCAGGAATTCCAGGTCGCCATCCGGCAAGTAACGGGCCAAATCCCCGGTGCGGTACATACGCGCTCCGGATACCGGGCTAAAGGGATCCGGCATAAAACGTTCTGCACTCAACGCTGGCCGGTTAAGATAACCCCTAGCCACCCCGACACCACCAATATACATTTCGCCAATGCCGCCTAATGGTACCGGTTGCCCCTCTCTGTCCAACAGATAGACACAGGTATTCTTAAGTGGCCGTCCGATAGAACCCGCATCTTCCAGAGACAATATTTCCTTACAGGTCGCCGTCACCGTATTTTCTGTCGGGCCATACGCGTTCAATAGTCGGGGCCGGTGGGTTTCCTGGGTAAACCATGCCTGAATGGCACTCTTTTTGACCGACTGACCACCAAAAACCATCAAACGGAGCCCATCCGGCAGCGACAACGCATCATCTGCGATCATCAGTTCGGACCAAAACGACGCTGGCAGAAACATCACGGTGATACGGTATTGCCGGGATAAGTCAATAAATTCCCGCATAGATGCCAGCCAGCTATCATCCCGCATCACCAGCGTGGCACCACGACACAATGACGAGAAACATTCTTCGACTAAAACATCAAAGGCAAAAGAGGCAAATTGCAACACCCGGTCTTGTGCCGTAATGGTATAGGCCTCATTCACCCCCAGATGACGTTGATACACCGCCTGATGTTCGACCATCACCCCTTTCGGCTGCCCGGTTGAACCGGAGGTGTAAATCACATACGCCAGATGTTGTGGCGTCAATCCAATCAGCGTTGGATTGCGATCTGGCTGGTCCGGCAAGATATTTGGGTCCAGCACCGTCAGCCCGGCCAGCGCCTCTTCACCCAGCGCTTTCCGGCCAGTCTCATCAACCAGAACCACCGACGGGGCGGTATCGTTCAGGATATACACCAGCCGCTCTCTGGGATAAGCCGGATCCAGTGGCACATAAGCGCCACCGGCTTTCAGCACCGCCAGCAGCGCCACCACCATCACCGGTGAACGGGCCACACCAATCACCACTCGCTGGCCCGGTGTCACCCCCAGCGCCATCAGTTGATGAGCCAGCCGGTTAGCGCGGGCATTTAATTCCGCATAACTGAGGATCTGATCTTGATACTCTAACGCAGTGGCATTCGGGGTTTGCTCTGCCTGTTGCTCAAACAGCTGATGAATACATAACGGCTCAGGATAAGGGGTTTCCGTCGTGTTCCCGATTTTTAGCAACAACGTGCGTTCCGTTTCCGGCAGGATATTCAGCGCCCGTACCGGGGTCTCCGGGGCCTTCTCAAGCGCCGCGACCAAACTCTCCAGCGCCTGTTGCATATAACCGCATATTCTTTCCGGATCAAACGGCTGCACTACATAAGCAGTCAGCCCCAAAGAAGAACCGCCATCCTCCACCGACAGCCCAAACGGATAGTTAGTCCGTTCCTGTTCGCCCAGGAATTCAATCCCGACCATCGTTTCATCCAGTAGATCCGGCTGCTTATTATGCCGGTAGTTTAATAGGGCACTAAAAAGGGGCGTCCCATTGGCAACGCCACTGCACCGCTGGGCCAGCGCCAGTGAAGCATGTTCATGCGCCAATAACCCGGCCAGCCGCAGATGCACCACCTGCACGCAGTCTCGGACCGGGGTCTCATCCATATCCAACCGCAGCGGCAAAGTATTGATAAACAGCCCCATCCCACTGTCCGCGCCATTTCCCGCCGCCATCCGCCCAAACAGTACGGTGCCAAACACCACTTGCTCCTGTCCGCAGGTACGCGACAGGACCTGTGCCCAAGCTAAATGACACAACGCCGCCAGACTGACCCCCAAACGCCGGGCTTGATGGCGAAGGCGATCATTTAACGTCGGTGTCAGCAGCCTGAAGGATTCCGTCACCCGCGAGCCATCACGATGCACCGCCGTCAGCCCGAACGGCAGCGTCGGCTCATCCACTTCGGCCAACATGTCGGTAAAGAAACGGGTGTGTTCTTCCCAACTCACTCCCAACCGGGCCTGTGCCACCAGATTGCGGAACGGCACCGGGACCGGCAGGCTCTCCGCCTGCCCGGAAAAACAGGCCTGAACTTCATGTTTCATCACTTCCATCGTTTCATGGTCGCCGATCAAGTGATGCTGTAATTCCAGTAAAAACCAGCGGCCATCGGTTTCCTGGGCGACGACAAAATGCAGTAACGGAGCCTGACTCAAATCAATACGATATTGCCCCGGATCAAAACGCCGGGTTAACTGGTCAATGACCGGGCCATCAACCGGGTCCAACGTCAGTTCCGTCACTGGCAAGGTTGCTTGACGCCAGACTACCTGCGCCGGCACAGACAATCCTTGCCAGATAAAGGCGGTACGCAAAATATCGTGGCGATCAACCGCCTGTTGCACTGCCGCCAAATAACGATCCAGCAGAGCGCGGTTAGCAAAGACCACCGGATAGAGCACCAGATACGGGTCGCCTTCCTGTTCCAACACGTGGTGAAACAGGATACCGTCCTGTAACGGCGACAGCGCATAGATATCCTGAATATGGGTGATCCCGCCCGGTACCTGCTCGACAATGTGGTCAATATCAGCCTGAGTCAAATCAATCAACGGCAACATCTCAGGCGTCAGCACCGTGGTTGCCGGGGTCATAACATTAGGTGGTACTATCACGGCCTGATGCTGCCCCAACGTTTGGGCCAAATCTGACAGTACCGGCGACTGGAACAGATCACGCGCCGCCAGGGTCAACCCCAAGTGACGCAAGCGCTCAATCATCTGCACGCCAAGCAGTGAGTGCCCGCCTAGCGCAAAGAAGCTGTCATGCCGGCTGATCTGCTCAATGCCCAGTAACTCACGCCAGAGAGCCGCCAGAGTTATCTCGGCTTCCCCTTGCGGGGCTTCATAGATCTGACGGGCAAAATCGTTTTCCCCCGGTGCCGGTAATGCCCGACGATCCAACTTGCCACTTGGGGTCTGCGGAAAGGTATTCAGATGCACAAAAGCCGCTGGCACCATATAGTCAGGCAAAATGGCACTCAAGTGTGCACGCAAATCGGCAGCCAATCCCTCATGCACTTGCGCTGCCACATAGGCAACCAAACGTTTGCTTTGCCTGCCATCCAGCGCCAATACCGCCACCTCTTGCACCGCCGGATGTTCCATCAACCGGGTTTCAATTTCCCCCAGCTCCACCCGGAAACCACGGATTTTCACCTGCTCATCGTTACGGCCCAGGAATTCCAGATCGCCGTCCGGCAGGTAACGGGCCAAATCCCCGGAGCGATACATCCGTGCACCCTCTACCGGACTAAAGGGATCCAACATAAAACGTTCCGCACTCAACGCCGGCTGGTTCAAATAACCCCGTGCCACCCCGACGCCACCAATATACATTTCGCCAACACAACCTATTGGTACCGGTTGACCCTCTCTGTCCAACAGATAGATACAGGTATTCTTCAGCGGCCAGCCGATGGAACGGGCATCCTCCAGGGACAAAATTTCCTTACAGGTCGCCGTCACGGTATTTTCCGTTGGGCCATACGCGTTCAATAACCGGGGCTGGTGGCCTTCCAGGGTAAACCAGTCCTGAACCGCGTTCTTTTTGACCGCCTCACCGCCAATAATAATGAGCCGGAGACAATCTGGTAACGGTAATTCATTATCTCTGGCTGCCAGTTCAGACCAGAATAAGGTCGGCAGTGACATTACCGTAATGCGATATTGCCGGGTTAAAGCAATAAACGTTGGCACCGAAGCCAACCAACTATCATCCCGCATCACCAACGTGGCCCCGTTGCATAATGACGAGAAGAAATCTTCTACGGAAACATCAAAGGCAAAAGTGGAAAACTGCAACAGCCGGTCTTGTGCGGTGACGGTGTAAGTCTCATTAAAACCCAGATAACGTTGATAAATCGCCTGATGTTCGACCATCACCCCTTTCGGCTGGCCGGTTGAACCGGAGGTATAGATGATGTAAGCCAGATGCTGGGGGGTCAACGCCGGGAGCTGTGGGTTACTGACCGACTGGTCTGGCAGGGTATGCGGATCCAGTACCGTCAACCCGGCCAGCGCTTCCTCGCCCAGCGCCATCCGGCCAGTCACATCAGCCAACACCACGGATGGAGCTGTATCATTCAGGATATACGCCAGCCGTTCTGCCGGATAGGTTGAATCCAGCGGCACATAAGCACCGCCGGCTTTCAACACCGCCAGCAAAGCCACCACTATTGTCGGGGAGCGTGCCACACAAATTGCCACCGGCTGATCCGGAGTGACACCCAGCGCTATCAGTTGATGGGCCAGACGGTTGGCGCAAGCATTTAATTCGGCATAGCTGAGGATCTGCTCTTGATACACCAATGCCGTCGCCTGTGGAGCTTGCTCTACCTGTTGTTCAAACAGCTGATGAATACATAACGCATCAGGGTACGGAGTTTCTGTGGTGTTCCAGGTTTCCAGCAATAATGTACGTTCAGCCTCTGGCAATAAATTTAGCTGCCAGACAGGGATTTCATCCCCTCTTTTTGACGAGACTAATACCTGTAAATGCTCACCCATCCGCTGAACCACCTCCTCGCTCAGACGGTTTGCATCGTATATCCAGCGAAAACCGCCCTGTGTATTCACCTGGAGCGTCAACAATTCACCGAGTATCGCCTGCTCATCCTGTCTGTCACCCTGTATCGCCGAGACGGTGATCTGCCACGGCCGGTGGGTTGTCAGCGCCGGGATAGCCTGCAATGAAGGCAAGCGGGTAAGGAGATCATGACTAAATGTCCGGTGCTGCACCAGCCGGGCAAGCTCGTCATTAATCCAGTCAGCAACCGCCCCCCACGGCTTATCAAATGCCACCTCAACAGCCATAGGCACCACAGGTGCCAAATCTGCCGGTGTCTCATTTAACGTATTCACTCCCCAACCGATTTGGAATTCGGTCTGCTGAGTCAAACGCGCAAGATAGATAACGAATGCCTGTAATAGTACCTGTAATGGGTTCTCTTCACCTTTTTTTAGCAACGGAGACTGCCAGGCACTCATGATCCATCTGGGTTCTGCCTGATCCCCGGTTATTTCGAAAGGTAACTGGAATGGCTGCAAAGCGGCAAGACGCTCATACCAAAATGATTCACTGAGGGTGAACGCCTGGAGGATATTGTCTGTATTTTGAGTCGGTTGTGGCGCGTCGGTTATGTTTTCTGACGTTTGAGAGAGGAGTTCCACTTTACAAGCACTTCCCATTTTAGCAACGTTATCTTTCATCTATTTACCTCAACGAATCTGTTAGAAATTTGAAAAACCGTCATTGCCGACAGTTACCATCAATGTTGTTCTCTTACTTCTTACCCTCAAGAAATAAACATTAATTCAATATACTTGGATACGGGATGTCATAGCCCGGTTAATAGCCATATAATTAGCAATTCTTTGGCACTAATTTCCTTGACAATAGAGTAAATAATTCATCTTATGAGCCGGAATAAGATATTATTTCTCATTTCTATTTTAAGGTAAGCGCCTTTGGTTTTCTACAGCTCTTATTAGCTGATATTGAACTCAACAATTAAAATTGAATTGTTAACTGCATTTATTATTAAATAAATACCAAATTAATGTTATATTTCACCCTCTCACATTAATACCAAATTAAAATTATTCAAAAAAACATTAAGCATTTTTAAAGGCAAAATAATTCATCTTAAATTATCAAAAAATTACTTTGATAATCGCCTATATAATAGACCTTTTTTGCCAAGAGTTAACGGATGCGAAACGCCAAATACAACTTATTCAACATTGACAATACAATCCTATAAATTTAATTATGTAAAACATAACATCAGATTAAAATAATTCATAACACATTGTTTTAAATAGAAAAAACACCGCCAGATCAAATATCATAAACAGGAAAATACAAATTAAAAATGACTTGATGACATATTGCCTCGTAATAATTAGATTATAATAAAATATAATTTCCACTATATTTAACACCATCAATAAACAATTTAAAACCAAATAAATAAATTATATATCATTTTTAAATAATAAAACAATGTGATTTATATGACATTCGGTGATATTTAATATCGCGTAGTAAAAATAGATCATCCATTTAACATAATTCAATTTTAAGATATTAGTAAAATATATAAAAAGGATTATATTTATCATTTTCCCATAATTATCGCCACTAATTATTTCAATGAAAAATAGAGATTATAGAATTAATATTAATTCAATTAATAAATTATTTAGTCTGTATATTATTCCATTTTTTCATTAACGATTATTTAATTGGCTGATGAAAAAATTTATTCCTCGGTTGAAAACGTTATTAAAGTCGGATCCTTTTTTAAAATACATTGTCTGATTAACTTATTCCATATTTTTATTTATTTTTTTACGCGGTATATAAGCATTAATCAGGCCGATTTTTTTCATTTTTCACAGATTGGTTTATAATGGGTAGGTTTTAAATAGTGATTAAAAACCATTTTTTAATCGATGATTTTGATTAGTATAATAATGTTTTAACCATTGTTTTCACTATTTTTAACACCTGATTTTCATTAAGTTTAATCATCAGGTATATTATGTTTTACGTTTAATCAACGTTAATCATACTTGCTTTTTATCTTTTCTGATGCTGTTTTACTGGAAATTTTAAACAGTTTTCATAAGTCACCCTCTTTTCTTTTTTCACTGATTTTTTCAATTTTCTGTTAATGGTTAATGGATTTCGATTAAATTTGATTAATGTCTTTTTAAAGAACTGCACTTATAGTTAAATCCGACCACTGTTAAAAGGGTGATGTCGAGTAAAGCCATTCTTATTCCAAGCGTTTTCCTGTTTTTCCTGTATTTGATTTTTTGGTTTAGAACCAAAGGGGGTAATGGATATACTAATGATATTAAAATCAAAGTCCATTTCTTTAATCATTTTTAATACCGATAAACGCTGCTGTTATTTTTTTGCTATGCGGTTAACTCTGTTAAATGTTTTAATATAATCTCATGTTTTTGTTACTTCCAGTTGACCAGCATTGAAGTGCTGGTACTGGCCCAACGGGTTAAGCGGCTGTGTTGGTTTGAAATACAGGCCTGTGCGGTGAATGACGAGGAAGCGTATTAGATTAAGTATGTCATTAGTAAACTCCAATCAGCGCTGGCTTATCATGGGTATTCGCCAAGATAGATCATGAATAAGGCCGGAAGAATTAATATTCTCCCGGTTTTATTATATGTATTTTGACAGATAACTATTTATCCTTCATTCCGCACCTAATTCAGGAATAAACCGCTTTATATTGTGCACCTAATAAACTCAAAAGCTCATGGTGGTAAGATTGCATTCCTGTCACCATTTTATGTTCTTGAAATTCAAAGGTGCTGATCCCTTCAAAGGCCAGAAACACCCAACGCGCGGTGGGGGAT
>NZ_PUJU01000027.1 GCF_011189505.1 Photorhabdus tasmaniensis | reverse complement strand
CATAGCGCTCAAGTGTCGCAACACTGGCTTTCATCGGGTTCTTTTCAACCTTAGCGACTGCCGGTGGGGTAATTCCCAGTCGTTCGGCTAACTGTGAACTGTTAATGCCTGCCCTTTTTTTCATGCTTTGTATCAACTCGTAGAGTGCCTCTTCCTGCTTGGCTGCTTCATAAGCGGCCTGAGCTCCGGGGGATGAAAGGGCTTGTGCCCTGACTTCTGACCAGGGAATACCTTTAACTTTCATTTGTTATCTCCTCTAATCTTTGCAATGCCAGTTTTATTTCTGACGCTGGGGTTTTCGGTGTTTTCTTGATAAATGTGCGGAGTATGTAAATTCGCCGGCTGACGGCATAAGCAAAAATGGTCCGGGTAATGTCTTTATTGCCAATGCGTAACTGGAATAACCCGTCACGCAACGGCTCTGTTGCCGGGTACCGTAATGTGTTCCCCCTAGCTTCTAGTTTATCAAGTGCCAGTACCGTTTTACCTCTCATCACCTCGTCCAGTGCTTGAATCTCATTGTTAGCTTCTTCGTGAAATATCAGTTCAAACATGCATCCCCCCTTTTCGGGAAAATTAACTCAAAGATGAATTTAAATCAAAGGTTAATTTAACCAATAGGTGAATTAACAGCATCTACAGACGGGATCATGCACGCGGCAAAAACGGCACTACATCGTTCCCGCTTACCCGATTTAGATCTAAAAAATTTTGCAATAAATTTTGTGCTCAATCATAGCGTCAGAGCTGTAATAACTTGCTGTTTAACAGCATATTTTAAAAGGATATTTTTGGATCCCCGCCAGATCAATGTAAGACCGAAATGGAAAGCAAGAAATGAAAAAAATACATAAAGTACAGAAGGTTAATAGGAGAAAGAAAGGGAAAAGGTTTTGCAAAATTTTCACAGATAATGAGGCTATTCAAAAATTGCACCGCTGCAATATGGCGCAGATACTGGAATGGAATCAGAGGAAGAGAAAGGGTTGTTGCTTGAATAGAAAAAATACCGCGTATTACTCAATCGGATTGATGTTTCATCAGTGCCAGATATTAACTGGCCTGAAAAGCCTATGGAGTGATTGAATTGGGAATGAGGAAAAGTGGTGGTGAGAACGGGGTAAAGCCGGACTAACCGGCTTTGTTTTTAATTCGGTTGCTTCGGCCATTCAGCATTAGGCGCTTGTGAAGTATCTACCCGACTTAGTAATACCCGGTACTTCTTCCACTCCAACAGAGCTTCTTTATCGGCATCGGTCGCAACTTCTAAGTCAACCGAGTCTTGCAATAGAGACAGTGTTTCATTTGCCTGTTGTAACAGTGCTGCTTGCTGTTGCTTGGCCTCATCAATCTGATGCGATTTAAGAAGGTCTTTATCTACTACCCATTCTTTACCGTTCCACTTGTCATAATCAGTATCCGGTTGCTTGAAGGTCAGGGTATCCGGCAGTTCGCCCAGTTCAATAACTTCTTGCGGTGCTCGTGTTAACGTGTCGTAAACGGTTTTTCCACGATAATCTGGTACCATTTCCCAGTACTTTTTATCCTCACTACGACAAACGGCCATGTCATGTGATTTTGGAAGTTCTGGCGCATCGGAATAGGCACCAGCTGACAGACTGACACCGAGCATGACATATTCGATATCAGCAGTGGTGAATTCTCGTGTGATTTGATTGGTGTGATAAACCTTTATCCAACCGGGTTGAATAGCTAATCCATCTTTACCGAATACAGCGGTTTCATGGTTTAAAGAGTATTTTTGGTCTGTCATTATGCTGCTCTCACTATGTAGTTAAATGCGATATTGCGGGGGCGGGTTTCTCTTTGATTTTCATATTCTTGTATGATTTCATGATAACTGCCGTTGTTTGTTCCCGTTGCTGCTGAAAATCCTGTATCTCGATGTTTCCCGTTTTTCCAATTATTATCCCAGTAACCTGCGATCGCGGAGACTGGAGCTTGTCCCTCCTGATAAGACAAAATTCCACGACCACTATCAACACCGCGCCCATCATCCCAGCCACGAATGAACTCACCGCGCAGATCAGGTACTTTGCCACTGGGATAGGCCGCAGCTAACTTCGGATATGTGGATTTATTAAATGCTTGACCGTTGCACGCAAGATAACCTGATGGGGGATTTGGTTGCGGCCACGGGATAGGTGCGCCAACAGGGATGTTATTTGCTGCGTTAATGTCATCAATAGTGGCTAATGTGCCATATTTTTGGGGAAAACTAGTAACAAAAATATTTTCACCTGAGGCTTTTCGCTTATACAAATAAATAGATTGATAATTATCGTCATGAAGACTAGCTTCAATACCAAAATATCCTCTATTTTTCTTATCGGAGGGTGGTTTAAAATAGATACGTGGATAAGAACTAATTGTCTCAACAATCTCGACATTTCCTCTTGCAAAATTATTGTTCACCCAGCTCAGAGGAGCGGCCCCCAATTCCTCCGGTGACGGCTTATTTGTAGCGCTATATACGCGAACACCGGCATCATACACTCCGTTTCCGTAGATTGACCCAGTTGCGTTGATACTTCCATTGACAACACCGCCCGTTTTTGGATATGCCCCCACATCCCCGGCAGTAGGTTTGTTGAGTTGACTATATACCCGAATACCGGGTGCTTCATACACACCCTTACCGGAAATATATCCAGTGGCATCCACATTCCCGTTTACAACACCGCCTGATTTTGGGTAAGCACTTTTTGCCAATGCCACCGTTTCCGACAAACCAAGGTTTTTTATAAACTCACTTTTATTAGGGATATCTACCCCATTTTGATTTTTTGCCAACCGGCTATTAGCATTATCTGTAGCCCTATTAGCTTCATCATGAGCATTTTTCGCTGCTACATTTGCTGTATTTGCAAAATCATATGCGCCCTTAACTGCTCTAGGAGTCGCAGCTAAGGTTTCATGCGCACTATCAGTAGCACTGCTTAGCTGTACAATCCCCTTCTGGCTTAACGTAGCATCAGCAACGCTACTTAATTTACCCTCAGCCATTTTTCTAACATCGTTCACTGCTCTAGGCGTCGCAGCTAAGGTTTCATTCGCACTATCAGTAGCACTGCTTAACTGTACAATCCCCTTCTGGCTTAACGTAGCATCAGCAACGCTACTTAATTTACCCTCAGCCATTTTTCTAACGTCGTTCACCGCTTTCGGCGTCGCTGCCTGATCTTCTCTGTCAGAATTTGTCGCGTTGTTAAGTTGCGAAATCCCTTTGCGCACAAGCGAAGCATCCGGAATTTCCGCAGTAATTTTTTGTTTTAACGCTAAATCTAATTGCGCAACGAGTTTCTCAAGATCTCCATCATCAATAACGTCCTCACCCGTTTTTTCTGCAATATATTTCCCAATCACCGCAGCGATAATTGAGGATTGCCGCCAAACTTTATTTAACTGCTCACTCCTTGCTATTCCTGATTTAAATCCCTCTTCAATAAAACCTAAGCTTTCATATTCTTCTTGCGATAATGTATTCGCGTTTTCACCAGTGGCAAACGCTTTAAAGTCATTTTTAGCCATTTCTAACCCTCAACGACATGGTAATTAACCGTTATTCCCATTGGTTTAATGGAGAGATAACCCTGACGGATAATTTCTTTGGTGATAGTACTAATTGATTTACCTTTTACAGTCACTGTGAATGACATATCCAAATTATCTTCAAAGGAGATGGATACGTTGTGATTTGAATGAATAAAACTCAGGATGTTATTAAGTGATTCCCCCGTTCCATCCCAGTTGTTTTCCCCTATTTTAGCTTTAATTACGATGCGGTAATTGTTGTCATCCAGGTCAATATAACTTTTGTCACTATCAAACCGATCTTTCCAGGTACCGTAATCAAATCCCAATTCAGGGATATCAAAGGAGAAGTAATAGTATTCAATCGGAGCCTGGATTGTTCGGTTTCTCCCTACCCATTCACCGATAATATCAAGCTGTTTACCCACCGCTTTATCAAGGTCAAAACTGCTAATCAATAAATCATTTGTAAGTGCACTCTGGTTCAATATATCGGTAACCGCTTCAAGCATTCTGACGTATTTTTTACCCTCCATGTGATACGCCGGGATCAGTTTCATATATTTGTTCATTTGAGCACCGTCACTATTTTTATATTTCCAGGTGAACAAGTCGGTGCTTCGTTAAAAGCTATGTTGATGTTCGCCGAGTTTGTTGTTGATGCTGTTTTACCTACCATCACAGATAGGACTTCATAGGTCTGGCTACCGTTTTTATTACACAAGTTTGCCGGAACAAACAGGCGGGTAACATATATCCCATCACCAATGTAAAGTGAGTTGATATAATCAGATATTTCTTTACGAATGCTATTCCCAATATCCGAGGTGTATCCGATAAAGGGTCTAATCTGAATTTCAACGTAGATTGGCACCAGCGTAGGGCGATAGAAGTTTATCGTTTTTTCATTGCCGGCAATGTCTGTGACAATTTCAGCCGTGGTGCCAAATGTCGGTATGCCCGGCGTTTTCTTTTTTAAGATGGTTTGAGCAATTTCTTTCGAGTCTCCACCATCAATCACAATGGCTATACTGTGTGCGGGTATGCCATTTTCATCAGTTTGATCTGTGTCGTTGTCATATCCCCGATAACGTGAGACGCCATGCAGATTGGCAATCGCACCAATTAATCCATCCATAATGGTTTGTGAAGGCAACGCGACTGAAACCGCCTGACGTATTCGCAGTTCTGCATCGGATTCAATTCCACGGCCAAGGGTGGCCGCAACCGGGTTTGTCACTGTTTGCCAACCCAAGGTTGGCGTCGCAATCTGATTAACCGTGTGCGGCAGTGCGCCAATCGCGCCAGTCTGTTGACATATGGCCGTCACAATTGCCTGTCCGTGTGTGTCGATAATCACTTCATCAGGGAGTGACCAGGTGTTTCCAGCGTCATCCCGCACGGAAGCGTTGCGAATAACGGTTCCGGCCCGACCAGTTATCAATACATCCACAGTCGAGTTACTGGGGCTTTTTCTGGTAATGCCATTGATTTTGACACTGCGGGAAAGTCCTTCACCTATCGCAGTTGTCGGGCTAAATGAGTTGTAGGAGGCAATGGTGGCATTGTTACAACCGTGAACAACGTACGCTATCAGCGACAGAAAAACCCCGTCTTTACTGTCAGATTCAACGTAAATATCGCTCCCGTAGATATCCCTGAATATCGCCTTCCAGCCATTTAAGATGGTTTGATAATCAGGCGCGTTGATCCCGTTTTTATCAATAGCAGGTAACATTGAGGTGATAATACTTTCATACATCAGCAGTTACTCCTGTCTGTCCATAAATCGTGTCAATCGTGGCGGTAATGGTGATTTTTCTTGTGCTGGGGTTTCTTTCACTACGGTAGTGGATAATTTCTGATACGCCCTGGGTTTGCAGTATTCGCTGTCTGATAATCAGGTCATAAAAACCCGATGTGCCTTTACCCAGTACTTTGCCGTAATCGGTTCCCTCCCGGTCATCAAGAAACCATTCGCCACTGCACAGCATCAAGCGGGTTTTTACCGCCTGCGCGACCGCTTCCGGTGAGTTGATAAGAAAACTCGCTTCTCCACGACCAAATACATAGTCGTTGTCAATTTCTCTTCTGTATCTCATTGCGGTTTCCTCGTGCTACCGCTACCGGTTTGTACACCACCGTGCGTATGGTTCATCAGGCTTATGCCACCTGCGGTCAGATCGTTGCTCACCGTAACCGGGCCTTGCAAGGTTGCTGTTCCACCACCCGATCCCATCCCTTGCGATAAGTTGCCATTAATGGTGACGTTGCCGTTTAGGGTGATTTCAGGTGAAGTGATTTCAGTACCGCCATGTGCAGTAACAATGAGTTTTGCCGGTGTGATCACGGTGACATTGTGGCTACCGGGATCGAGTTCGATATAAGCCGCGCCATCATCACTTCTTAGTTGCGCAGTGCTGGTACTGATGTCGGCTATTTTTTGTTGCTGGGATTGTGGGCCAATAATCGCAAATCCATCGGACAGGTTGTGTTGTCGGGGATCTACCGGTTCTTGTACGCCGCCAGATTGCCACCAGTAATCAATACAGCGATCAGCAAATACCACCAGGCATTCATCACCCGTTTTTACCGGGAACGTTAACGTCACACCTCCGCCCCTTGGAAATATGACCGGCACATCGACTAACAGCGGCAAGGATACGGATTCCAGTACGCCGTCTTTTTTCCTGATTTTCCATCTGATGGCGGGTTGGGCGGTTACTGTGACCGCGTCAGGGTTAAATGATTGAATAATGCAGGGCAAAGAGACATACAATCCGGCGCTAATGACCTCTTGCATAGAAAAAAAGACCGCTTCGGGTCTATTTAGTCGTTCATCAGTATTTATCATCAGGTGTTTGCCTTATCTTTATTGCTCATTAATTTTTTCAGCAATGTGTGATCGCTTTTAGCAACACACATCATCTCCATGTACCAGTCAGTTCCGCGGATGTCGCCGGAATAATTTACGCTGAAAACGATGTAATCACCGTCAGAATCCAATGCTGATGGTTGTTCTTTTGCATCTTTATGATTGTCAGATTTAGGTGTTTCATTGCCAGAAGGCTCAACCGGCTTGATTGAGCGGTTATCCAGTCTAATTAATGTGCCGGGGCCGATATTGGGATTGATTAAGCATTTAACGTTAATACCGGCATCGATGGTCTGTTCAGGCATACCAATCAGACCCGTTTTTAATGTGAGTACAACCGCCTCTGTCAGATATTTATTCCTAGGCACAATATGCAACTGGTTATCTTCGTAACGCCAGTTAGCATCACATTGCTTCGCTAGGTTAGAAACTTCATTACGGTGCATACCAAAAAGCACTTTTCCCCTAGGTGATGCCGATTTGCGAAATTCCGGGCGCAGACCTGCGGTAATGCCATATTTAGCAATATCACGCATGAGTAAATGGTCTAAGTCTGCTTGCGAATACCCAGCCGCAATGGTGGTATTTACTGTCGCGTAATTGTGTGGCTCATCCCCATCGGCAGCTTGAATAACAACACAGGTATCGGTTGCACTTTCTCTTTTCACATGTGTGTATTGGATTTGGCCTGAAAATATTTGCCCTGAATTCTCCTTGTAGCCCGCCACAAATTTAATTGTTTTAAACTCATTTCGGCGTAATTTATTACTGGTTTCGTCATTGAGGTTATATATCGTGAAAACACCCGTAGCCGGATAGGCGTGTTCAGCTCTGTTGATATTAAATATAATTTTCAAGTTTGATAAATCTACTTTTTCACCCTTTTCGTCTACAACGATAAGGTGGCATTCTCTTATCCATTGTTTTGACATAATTCACCTAATTAACAGAAACAAAAAACCCGCCGAAACGGGCAGATGTTGACAATTATTACTTGTTATTTTTCAGGAATTCTTTCACCTTATTCCAGTCTTCACTTAAAGGTATCTCAACCGAAGTATTCCCTTTTCCTGAAACCTCTATCTTTAATTCAATTTTATCATCACGTTTTATCTGCTTTAAAATAAGGCGTAGTTATAAGCACAACAATCATCATCTGGATTTTCATTCTTTGCTGGATATGAAGTCAGTTTTCCAGCAACCTTTCCATCTTTGGATATACTAACAGTAACAGAATAATTTGCTTCACTATATTTTACCTTCATTTTTACCAAATTAACTTACTACAAAGTATAATCTATCCTCCTTGCCAAGATTATTCCTATAAGGTTTCTGCTGATTTATATCGCCATAAAAGATTAATGAACCATTAAAACCAAGATGACAATATTGTTCAAGCAGATTAACCCCAAAAACCAGCGGCAAACCATTGACTATTGGCTCACTGTCCGGCGTCATAATATCCAGGATCCAACCCGCAATATCACGCCACATCAAACGCATTTTATAGTTAATTCCATTTAGTTGAACATCAAATTGCTGATTTTTAGGTGATAAAGGAATTTCTACAATCCCAGCCATTTTTTACCTCGATCTATAACAAAGTCAAGAATTCTTTGTGGTAATGACGGCTTCACCGTGACTTTGGTTCCGACATTAACCACAGGTGCAGTATCTCCAGAATGTTTCATATTTTCCGCCGGCGCGGTTTTATTCGACGATGTTTCAACAATCATAACTTCACGCAAAGTTAAAGTGACTGACAGAACGTTTTCACTGGTTTGATCCGTCGTAACACTTATATTTTGAATCAACATATTGTTGTATAAACGTTTCCCTGTCACAACATCAAAAGGTTTATATGATGATTTCAGATCAAGCAGCTGTTGATATACCGCACGCGGGTTGGTTCCCAGGCTCAACCCAGTAGAAATATCAAATACTTTTGTGGTATCCACAACATCAAGCAACGAACCGCCACCAGCAAAACCTAAGCTCATTGTCACTTCTGATGGCGAATCATAAGCATGATCACTGATTGTCGCCCCTTGCTGGACCGGGTGATCTGTTATATTAGATGTATCTGTATGGGTTTCTGAAATAACAACACTCGGTACAATGACACCTATTTTTCTCGTTTGCTGAGAAAACATGACTGATAATATATCCATTGTTATCTCACCTGTGTTTGCATATTTCGCAGTAGCATACTGTGAGTGCGTTCTACCGTTTCCCCAGTCAGTCTTGCCGCTTCTCTGGGGGATTCAACGCCGTTAACCTCAATATGATAATTGACTTCTCCTATCCCCTTCATATTATTACCCGTTGGTATTGGCATATGCAGTAATAAATGAGGAGTAAATCCCTGATGATTGATCATATTGGTGATATTTGTCACCGCACCGCTGATCATTCGGCGATCAATCGAAATATTTTTCAAAGAATGAACGATATTATTCAGATGCCCAACCAGTTTTGAGGGTTTATTCACTGGCGGTGGCACTCCAGTAATTGCCGCCCTGATAAGTTCGGGTGAATAAGGATTACCACCACTTTCCACTACCATCATGCTATCAATCAGCCTTTGCATCACATCAGGATCGGTGAGATCAATGAATGCATTCTTAGAAACTCCCATCATTTTAGACACGTTGGCGATATAAGTTTCCGTCTTATTGCCATCTTTTGATGGTGCCCATGTTGGGATAATACTTGCAATAGTCTGTAGTTTTTTTCCGGTAGTTTGACCACGAAAATAACGTCTCAACTGATGGGCTGTACCTTTTAATCCACTGTATGCATCTGGATACTTAGCAAATCTGGGTTTTGGGCTATTTTCAAGTACTGCCCCTGTCTGATGTGCAAAGTTCATATTTAATGGATTATTATTCCGTACCCTTCTGGAAGACATTATTTTCTTCAGTTTTGCCCCTGTAAGCTCACTGTTAAAAACGTTCATCGGCTGGTTAGCTGTAGCCATTAAACCAGGATGAGCATCATGCTGTTTAGCAACATCAGTCTTAAGATGATTTTTATTTAGTGGCTTATTCTTTCGTTTCTTTTTCGTTTTACTTGATTGATCTGATACTTTACCAGGAATACCATCAGTAACTATTGGGCGGTGTCCTTTGTTGATTATGGTTTTCCTGATATCAAGTTGTTCCTGGTATTTTTCATACTTATCTTTGCTGAAAAACGGTGTCCAGTCAGAAGCAATATAGAACCCATGAGTTGACATCCAGCCATTAAGTTGATCAGACGTTATAAATGGTTTTTTATTCGCTTCATGCTCTCTTTTCCGCCGCATTAGAGTTTCACCCACGTTTTCGTGATTTCTTTTTGCTTCTTCCTGCAATGCATTTAACCGATTATTAAAATCAAAGAGTATACCCAGAGTGATTTTTCTTCCCGTGAATTTCCACAATTCATTCAGTGTCGCCAATAAACCTTTCGCTGAGATTTCCCCTTTGTCTAGCCATTTGACTAATTCCTCAACTGCATTAAATATATCATCATTATCAAGTATGCCCGTGGATTGACCAGCACAATCCATTGGTTTTTTTAATAACTGTTCACTCATCAATGAGACCAAAGAAGCCGTATTACAATGGTTGCTATTTGCATCACTGGCCTGAATGCCCATGTTGGGCAAAAGCTCCTCAATATTTCTGCCAGCCAGGCTGACACCACTATCAATAGGTTTAATTTTTTCAGTCGTGACGCCTATTTTCTGCAATTGCCCACCGAGCTTATCCAGGCCGTTAGCGATTTGAGTGATAAAATTAACTACAGCTAATGTTACGTTTTCAATTTCCGCCCGCATTTTGAGAATGTTAGCCGTGACCTCAGTGATAACAGCCATAAATTTACGCTGTCCGGCCTCGTCAACATCAAACCTCAGTGATCCCAAGAAATCCTTCATTGTTTCAGCGTTATTACTCACTTCGCCACCTCTCTATCATGGCCTCATTTTCTGATTTAACGTCGAGGGCATCATTCATTAGTGCAATATCAGCCAGGTCAAGAACGCCATCTTTCAAAGATTCATAACGGCACATACCCGCAATGACCGGGCGTAACAGGTAATCGCGCCCTTCCGGCAGGGTTTCAAAATTTAAGCTGGATTGCCCTGGGATTACATTGCGCTCTCTAATGGGGCGGGAAAAAAATTTCCCAGTGAGTCTCTGATAATAAAGCCCACAATTTTCAGCAGCTCTAAGCCATTAATGTCATCGAACATCAATACCTGACCATTAGATTCATAAATTTTGCTCCAGATACCATTCTGTTCACGGGAAACTATTGATAAGCAAATATCATTAATTTCATATCGGTTGGATTTTCCCAGCGCATTGATTGATTCAATCAAATAAGGAATGAATTCTTCAAAACCCGCCGCGCCCTCATTATTGCTGTCTGTAACAATCTTTTTCATGAGTGGTCCAAGTGCCGGAATAGCTGGCACCAAAGCCACCGCCAGATCCTGTTGCTGAAAAGCGTTCAATTTGCCACCGCGATATTTTTTGCCGTCAATTTCAAATTCCATGATCACCTCTTAAAACCTATCCGCAAAATCGCTCAAACCACCAGTACATAAGTCCAATACGGGTTGGCTTGAGCGTAGTTTCAACGTCTATGAAATCAGCTGGTTAGAATGTTCCTAACATTATGTCGATTTTTCCGCAATCAAATACCCAGGCAACGGTACTGCCGGCTTTAGCATTCTGTAAATCCGGCTGCTTCTGAAATGCGACAGAACGGGCAACTGCCGTATCGTTACTCTGTTTATTACGGATCACAATCACGTTATTGCCCCATGCTGCCGATGAAAGCGATTGGGTACTCAACATAGCGTTCAGTTTGGCGTTGACCGGGCTGGTTTTGAGTAAATTGACAGTGATCGTGCCAGATTTGGTCGCGTGCAATGAATGCATCACTTCACCATCTGCACCGGTGGTCATGGTGTTTTTACTTTCTGACATCGTGACGGTAATGCCCTCATCAGAGAGGGCCGCGCCGTTACCAAGATCAAAAGAACCACCCACTCCGGTAATAGACGCGGAGACATCAAGAAAAGAATATGTAGCCATTTTCAACCCTTATCTGTTTACATTAATAATGACATCAGCGTAGTGAACAGCCCCGGCTAATTTGATAGCACACTGGATAACCGGTGCTTTTCTGGCTTCCCTATCAGCCTGCGCTTGTGTCGCAATAGGCGGGGCGTAAACGTAATAACCTTTTGTCAACGTTGCACCACTATTTAGTGCTCCAATGGGATCACCGCCCCAGACACCGTGAGCGATCAATCCATTAGTCACCGCCTGATCAAGTGACTGCTCAACATTGGTAATTAAGCGTGTAACCCCTTCATCAGTCTGGGGGATCTTGCTGGTACTGGTGTAAAGCAAGTTATAAAGATTATTCTGAACGTAGTTCTGCAACCAATCCAGGCCGTGGCGCTCATCAATAAAATCCCCGTTTGCCATCACCCCTTCCTGAATAATGGCCGTGTCGTTGTTGTATTTGACAAAAACGTTGCCGTTTTTCTTCTTCAAGGCGTTAGCCTGGGTGGCAGTCAGGTTTTCAGCGGTTACAGCGGGCTCCTGCTTGAATTTCAAGGTAATGGTGGTGTTATTGCCGTTGAAATTCACCGTAAACATCCGCCCCATCAAAGAAGCAACGGTATACGGTTTACCGGATGAATATTGCCAGAGCGTGCGCTGATAGTTTCCCCCTGTCAGTTTTGAACCGATATCGGTATCAACATCAGCCGTCAATGCATCTGTTTTTTGTACTGTATGCCCATAGATACGAGAAACCGACGCGGATTCAATGTAGTTAGCAACAGACAAAACATCTTCATCTGTCAGCGTATCATCAGCGATAACCAACCCGTACCAACCACTGGACACCGCCCCCAGTGTCGCTACCGCCTCAGCAATCGTTTCTGCTTTAGTCGGTTCGATAACCGTAGCACCCGATCCTTCGTCCAGTTTTAGCAAGTCACCAATATAAGTTCCAATCGTCGCCGGTAAGATATAACCCATAATGCCCGATGCATTCTGAGCGATAGTGAAACGTGAAGATGCCATGTCATATGTAACTGAACAATCTTTCAATTTGTCCTCTACCCGTTGGGCGACGCCATTAAGATTGGTCTCTTTACTAAAATCAAGGTCGCTGCATATCACCTCTTTGCCGTTAATCATCAATTTAAAAGAGCCATCCGTGATGGCAGTAAACTTATTGATCACCTGCTGTTGCTTGGTCAGTACTGCACTCTGCAAAGAGGAGATAACATTGTCTTTAGCCCATCGGCCGATATATAAATCAACCGGGCGAGGTGACTGGGAGTAATAAAGCGCTGCGGCCTGATATTCTGGTGAAGTCAGTCCAAAATCAGTACCGACACCATCAATGTCAGAATACAAACGGAAACGCTCGTGAGTGTTGATCACATTGCTTGCGCCGACTATCAGTAACGCACCAAAGTTCCGGGACTGAGCCGCATGAGGAGCCATATTCAACGTGACATTGATAATGTTTGAAACAGGTAAACCCTGCATAATTTAATCTCCAAAGAATTTTACAGGCGCTTCCACCAGTGATTTCACACTGTATTCACGCACTACTTTTCGCCGCAAGGTGATCGTCATGTCATAACGACGCACCCACTGGTTATTGATGAGTTTCGGTAAAGAAGTCAGTTGGCTGGATTTGTCTACTGAAAGACCGAAACGTCCCAATTCGTCATTGTTCTGACTGACCTCCAGCCCATCACGAAAACGGGTACCGAACCGCTGGCAGTTCGGGCCATAAAATGAAACTAAACATTCGATTTCTTCATGACGCCATAATTCCGTACTTTCTTCGGTCTGGTTCTCAAAAACAGGTGTAGCATCCGAAATAAAGCCCGTAATACCAAAGTCACACCCGTCATCATCCGTCGGTAACGGTGGCGATTGTCCGGATGTCCATCGGGGACGCACTTTATCGTCAGGCAAACCAGAAACACCACTCACCCAGCAACTTAGTGTGTGCTCCAGTTCCTTATCGTACTCAGGCCCAGAAGTGACAGGCGTTAACCAACCAGCTTTATCACTACCGTTGCTCATCAAAAACACCTCCATCAAACAGCAATAACTCACCATGTGCCTGAGTAAACCAAGCAATACAGGCTTCGTTCCCAGTAGCGGGTTATGATTGATTTAACAGGGATACCGACCGCAAAAATAAGGAAATAGGCGTGAGCGATTCGCGGTGGCAAATACGAAAAAGGCCGCAACAAAGTGCGGCCTCACAATTATTATTTAAATTTTTACTTCTATCGGTACGTAACAGCAGATACGGCAAAAGCCGAATGAAATAAGCCCCGATAAGAATATCGGGGCTTATTAGCTTTAGCGCTTATTCGCAACTTTAACTGATTAGTACACTACCATAGCTTTTTGCGTACGCGTAAGCTTTTTGTGCTCTCGTATTTCATCATCCATTTCTAACTTAATATCGAGCATAGCCAGACATCCCTGTACAAAACTTTCTCCCTTTTGTAACCGGGAACGCACTTCAATATCCGATACTTCAAGTAAACGCGCTATAGACCGTTTGGAAAGCCCTAAAGCGTAGTACATAAATAAAACTTCAATTTCTTCAGACTTATCTACCGTTTGTAGCTTTGCGATACAAGCATCAATGATCAAACCGTCGTTATCACAGCAGGAAGGACGCAATGGACGAGTTGACGTAATTAGCCCTTTAAATCCAGCAGCGATTGGTGGCCAATTGATACCTGTGTCATCATCAACCCAACCGCCCCAACGCTCTAAAACTTGTTGAATATTGCGCATACATTTTGACCTTTTAACTTTTAGTAACAAATAGTAGTAAAAATTATTTTCGGAATGGTCTCATGCATCCATGCATTCGGTATTATAACAAATTTCTCATTCTCTATTTCTGTGTTTCTTTGTTGCTTAACTACATCGTTTAAATACATCTTCTTACTGAGTCTATTAAATGAAAACACTAAAAAATCCTATTCCGATCAGGCTTAACTTTAGAAGTAAACTCATAATATCGTTGTTGTTCCATATAGCCACAAGGTGTTTTTCTTCCTCATCTAAATATTTTTTATTTCACTTTATAGGCTTCTTTTAAGCCTCTAATATATCTTCTTTGAAAACACTCGACACCTAAAACAACACGAATTTTCTTTATTGCTTCTCGAAAACTTTCAAACAACATGCCACCCTCGCTTATTATAAGATAAAAAATACATTAAATAAAAATAGCACAGATTTTTCATCTTATAGATATTAAAGTGTAAAAAATATTCTGGTTTGACCTTAAAATCAGTCGTGAAATGCAGGTTTCTATACCGAAATCAAGGATACAGAAATCATACTGTTGGTATGGTAATAAACGACAAACCAGCGTAAATACGGGATTTAACCAACAGTGTTGCAAATATCTTAACCAGATTAAACAAAGTATTTAAGGCATAAATAGGACTAATGTCGCCAACGACAAATTACCAATTATCGGGTAAATATCCATGCGAAAAGTTTTAACGCTGTCAAATATATCCGTCTTTGACCACCGAGTTTTTTAACTCATACTATTCAATAGACAATTCGCAGAAAATATTTTTCTAGTCTAAAGCTACGTTTATCTAATACGTTTTTACAATATCAATACCTTCATCTATTTCTGCCATGCTTCATATTTTTCTTCCCGACGCTCATCAGACTAATAGATAAATACACGCCATAGCAAACATTTTCTTACGACTGAAAGACTGACATCACAAACACTAATATTTTTCTCTGTTAACTTTGACAAGCATAAATAAACCCGTATCACCTGAAAGTTTGTATTTATTTTATTTCTGGTTTATTTGTTTCAATCTGATGAACTGTTAATTTTATGCAGGTACCTATACCTTTAATTCAATACCCGTTTTAACAAGAAATTGTAACGAAAACGGCGGTTTTTTTGGATATATAGCCTGGATATATAAACAGTAGCTCTGTGCGACAGGTATGAAAAAAGCCGCCATCTTCTTTAGAAGATGGCGGCTTCTCATTTGATTTGGTGCCGGCTACCGGAGTCGAACTGGTGACCTACTGATTACAAGTCAGTTGCTCTACCAACTGAGCTAAGCCGGCGTATTCCGGGGCAGCCCCCGAAAGCGAGCGCAGTATATTACAACCTGATACAAATAATCAAGCATAAATAATAGATTATTTAAGAACACCACTAAAACTCTACCATTAGTAGCATATTCAACAAGTTACCAACATCGAAAGGCACTTCCTGATGCCAGGCTACTGTCGCATATCCTCAGCATAACGTTAATTTCTTGTTGTGATGTAACTGATAATCCGATTATTTGCAGCATCAAATTGTCACCTATTAGAAAATAGCCTTATTATCTGACAACAATAGAAGACAAGACATTCAAAATCCCCAAATTATATGGCGCAATCCTTCCACCTAGTTTTAATTTATTACCATCTAGAAATAGTTGACTGTTATAAATGCAATATGATATTTAAATTAGACACAAATCAAAAAACCAAATCAGGTATGCGCTAGAATTAGGTATAAATCAGATCATTTCAACATGTTATTATAACTCAAAATTACTAATCATGAGGTAGATTATGCTGGGAAAAAATAACTTAATTGCACATCAAGTTTTTTTTACCTTCAAGGATGGAATAAGCTGGGATAGTGAAAAGGCTATATTAGCAGAGAAAGTGACCTTAAATCATATAAATGAGATAAATGAAATTAAAGGTTGGTTTTGTGGTCGCAGTACGGTAGATAGAAAACAATCGGTTGATTTTAGTTTAGTTGGTTACTTTGAAAGTTATGAAGACCTGAATATATATATAAATCATCCGGATCATGTAAAAGGCGCGGTGCTATGGAAAGAGATCAGTACATGGACCGTTTCGGATATTATTATTGACAGAAATAAATTAATCAATTTTGCACAATTAATAGGAAAGTAGTATGGAGTTTGACGAAAGTCTGCATAAAAGCGTAGTCGTTATTGCTGATAGCCTGCCACTTGGTTTGGCAATGAATGCTTTAAGTGTCATTAGTGTTTCAATTGGTAAGACGATTAATGGCATCGTCGGGCACGATGTTTTTAGTAAAGACAGCATTTGTTATCCCGGTGTGGTTAAAACGCCGCTGCCTATTTTGAAAGCAAGTCATGATGTCCTGGATGCTATTCATCATAAATTAAAATCTGATGCTAATTTTAAGTTGAGCCCTTTTTCTTGTTTGGCTCAATCATGCAGAACATATGAGGAATATGAAGGGAAATTATCTGCTGAACATTCGGATGAATTGAAGCTATCTGGAATTGGCATAGTTGGACCAAAGAAAGATATCAATAAACTCACTGGCAACTTACCACTTTACAGGTAACCTATTATGTATTCTATTTTTAGAAACGAGCTTCATGAATCAGGGCTGAAATATCTGGCTGAATTAAAGCAATATATGTCTGGCGAGATAGATGTATCTGCACTGGAAAAAATACAACATAAAAAATTGAAAGAAATCATCAATTATGCAAAAGATGGATCATCTTTCTATAATGAGCGTCTGAATGCAATAAACTCGAATGATGATGATAACCTATCTTCACTCATTGAAAAACTTCCCTTTACAACAAAGTCAGATTTAAGTAAAGCAGGGAACACCATCTCTTCTGATAGCTTGAATAACGCCTGGATATATTATGAAACAACAGGTACAACCGGGCCTTCAACACCTTGTCCCCGCAATGAAATAGATTCTTTAGTGAATAATAGTTTTCTGACACTGCAATATGAGTCTATTTTTAATCAAGAAGGTAAACAGCATATTATTGGTGTCATGGGGCCAACAGAATTGCACTCCACCGGCGATACATTTGAAGATGTATTTCGCAGTTTAGGACATACCGTCATCAAAATGTGGCCTCGTTCGCCGGTTGTCGGTATGCACAGAGTGCTAAGGCTGATACAAGATCTCAAAATAACGGCTTTAGTTTGTACCCCTGCGGTCGCGGCTGAGTTGCTAAAATATTGCCGGGATAATGGATGTAATCCACAGGAATTAGGTATCGAAATCATTTTAGTGCTCGGCGAACTTATTACGCCAAACAGATTAAGAAACTTATCCCGCAACTGGGGAGCCAAAATTTACAACTGCATGTATGCATCGCAAGAAACCTCCATTTTAGCCGCTTGCAACGATACTAATAAGCTTATTACTATTCCATTCAATAATTACTATGAGCTGATTTGTCCTTTTACTCATCAAAAATTAAATGTTGATGATAACCACGTTGCCGGCGAATTAGTGATTACACACTTATATAAAGGGAATAAGCCACTGATTCGATACAGAACCGGGGATATGGTTCGATGCAAAGCAATCGGCTTAGATCGCTGGGAAATCGAGCCTATCGGCAGAGTAAAAGATGTATTAGTGTTGAACAATGCCAATGTGTACGCTTTTGATATTGAAAACGCAGTATTTGAGGAGCTTGAATATTGTTTTGAATACTTTATCGAAATCAACAATACATCTGGTACAGATGAACTGAAAATAACGTTAGAGCCAAGTGATGAATTAAATAATGCTTCACTCATTAGTAAAATAAAGGAAAAAATGGAATCCAAGTTCAATATGAAGGTCAATGTGCATGTCGGTGATGTCGGCGGACTGATTGGCACAGCGGCAATGGTCAGCTGGAAAGCCGCACGGATCCATGACCTGAGAAATGATAGCAACAATATTGAGCGAAATTCAGCTTTAGAAATCATGAAAAAGAGGGCAGCTAAATGACAACCAATATCGTTAGTCCGGTTCATAAAGATTGGATCGTATTTCTCGACGGAGAATATATCAATTTTAGCAGCGCTACCTTTCTCGCAAGTACCCAAGCTTTAAATTATGGCACCGGTATATTCGAAGGGATACGGGCTTATTGGGATCAGGATAATAACCAACTCAATTTATTTAGAGTACATGAACACTATGAGCGGTTAATTCAATCGGCAAAAACACTGAGAATTGAATTGCCTTATACCAGTCATGAATTGACCGATATTACCAAAAATATCATTATTAAAAACGGATTTAAACAAGACATCTATATAAGACCATTGGCGCTTAAAAAGTCATTAATGCCTGGTGAGAAATTTGGCGTTAAGTTAAGTGGTGTAGACTCAACCCTCTGTATTAATATGTTACCTATGGGCGCTTATGCTAAAAAAACAGCATTTAAGTGTCTTATTTCAAAATGGCGGCGTGTATCGAATGCAGCAATTCCCTCTTCTGCAAAAATTACTGGCACCTATGTTAATTCTGCACTGGCTTACGAAGATGCCAAAGAACATGGATTTGATGATGCGATTATGCTGAATGAACAAGGCATGTGTGCAGAAGCAAGTACCTCAAACGTTTTTATTGTTAAAGATAATTGTGTTATTACACCATCGCTTGACTCTGGCATTCTTAATGGTATAACCAGACAATCTGTTTTCGATATTTGTAAATTCCACAATATTCCCTGTATTGAATCAAAAGTTCAACAAAAGGATCTCTATGAAGCAGATGCCTGTTTCTTAACAGGTACCGGCATTGAAATATCAATTGTTTCACAAATAGACAATATATCCTATATTCAAAAAGAAGATTCCATAGCCAATATTATCGCTAAAGATTATCAAGAAATAGTGAGAGGCAGAATCGGTGAGTTTTCACATTGGTTAAGTCCGATTTATTAGTGTAATTCCAGGAGATACCATGGAATGTGTTTTTTTTAGTTTCGACAAAGATACATTTGATGTTTTAAATATAGCGACTTTAGGGCCGTCAGGTACAAGTAGTGAGCAATCCGCTATCCGTTTTGGTGAGTTTGCAATTGAGAATAAAATAGCCAAAAGTTATCAAGTTGTTCTATGTAATACTTACGAAGAAGCCAGCAGTCAGATTATTTTAAAGAGCTGCCAGGCATTGGTGGTAGCCAATGCTTATTACAATATTAGTGAGTTTTATATGGACAATAGATTTAATTTATCGGCTGCATTTTTAAATTACACACCGAATTATGGTATCGCTATTCGTGACGAATTAACTAAAGATAATATAATCATTGCAACTCATCCGGCCCCAAAGGCGTTAATCCCAGAATTGTTGCCTGATAACCTGAAAATAGCCGATATCATTTTTAAAGACTCAACAAGTTCAGCCGCGAAAGCGGTTGCCAATTCAGAGGTAGATGCCGCACTAACAACAGAAGTGGCAGCAAAATTACACAAATTAAAATTTATTTCTCATATTCGACCAATTAAAATGCTTTGGTCAGTATTTACATCTGCATAAGAGCCAATATCGCTCTGAAATATGCAACTATATAGATCTATTTAAAATTTCGATATACGGAGGTTATTATGTCTTTACTTACTTTACACTCAATTACTACCACACCTGAAAAGAGCAAGAGATTACTTCAGAGTTCCATTGATGATTTTGGCTGGATCCCTAACCAAAGTGGTTATATGTCAGAATCTCCTTCACTATTAGCAGCTTATCAACGAGCACATGACTTATTTATTGATAGCTCACTCAATGAAGAAGAAAAAGCGGTAGTGTGGATTACAACGGGAATAGAAAATAGTTGTGACTATACCGTTCAGGCACATGCTTTTATTGCCGTTCATAATGGCGTGGATAAAAAAACGGTTAAAGCATTAATTGAAAAAACTGATGATCTTTCCCCACGATTATTAGCATTGCGTGAATTCACTGTAGAGGTTATTTATTGCCGGGGACAATTGAAAAGAAGTGCTATTGATTTGTTCTTAAGCCGTGGTTTCAGTAAAGAGAATATGTTGGATGTTGTGTTAGGTGTTTCTCAAAAGAATATGTCTACCATTCTCAATAGCATTGCCGGAACTGAAATTGATGATAATTTCAAGCTGGGTGACCTCTAACTGATCATTGATATTAAAAGGCATCAATATGCTTTATGTCGATAAAGAAGCCGTTGTACGTTATTTGACGATGGAACTTAGTCTTAAGCTAAGTGAAATAGCCTTTAAATTGCAATCGGAAAGGAAAGTAGAGCAGCCTTTACGCAATATCGTGAAAGGCGAAGACGGCAGCTTAATGGGCACCATGCCAATTTATATAAAGGAAGGGCCCTATAAAGGATTTGGGTTAAAGTCGGTGGTGGTGAAATTTCAAAGCAATGGTGATAAACCTTCACACGTTGGTAGCGTGCTGGTTTACGACGAGCCAGGTGTTTCAGGTATGGCTGTCGTAGATGCCGGCGCTATCACCGAAATTCGTACCGCAGCCGCTTCTGCTTATGCAACCCATCTTCTCGCTGCAAAAGATGCCAGCCGGTTGGCGATACTTGGCACTGGCCTACAGGCAAGAGCCCATTTGCAAGCCATGTTATATGTACGCCCGATTAAGGAAATCACTCTATGGGGTCGCAGTGAAGAAAAATGCCGTGAGTTTGCCACATGGTGTGATAAAACTCTCAACCTTGCTATTTCGATCAAAGCCTCGCCTGCTGAGGCGGTGCTCAATAGTGACATTATTTGCACAACCACAGCATCACGAGACCCGATACTCAATAGAAAAGAGCTACCGGCTAAATGCCATGTCAACGCCATTGGCGCTTCGGCTCTGGGGTTCCAGGAACTGCACGAAGATGTGTATAGCAATACAACCCTGTTTACCGATTCCAACGAATCGGTACTGGCCGCCTCGCAATCTGTCATTAAGGCACGAGAAAAAGGCATTCTCAGCGAGTCAACCATTGGGATAGAAATTGGTACGGTTTCTCAATCTAATCCCAATTTGTCCGATCAGGGTGTGACGATATTCCAATCCGTCGGTTTGGCTGTCCAGGATATGGTTTTTTCCCGGGAAGTCATTCGACAATTAATAAAAACGCCTTAACTATTTTGCATAAAAATGTGTCAAATTTAAGGCAATCTATGTTAGAAAAACGTCATTGTCGTCTATACTAAAATCCTTACCAGTCACTTGCATACGCAAGTGACATTTTTGTGTTTTATTATTTCAAGATGTTATGTTGAGAGGAAATATATGCTAGAAGTGTCACAAATATTAACCTATACAGCGGCACTGACTGTTGCAGCTGCCATACCAGGGCCAGCAATGACTGCTCTGGTTGCCAGAAGCGTTAGTAATGGTGCATTAGTCGGATTTAGTGTGTTGCTTGGCTTGATTATTGGCGATCTCACTTATTTGTCTTTTGCCGTCTTTGGCTTATCCATTATTGCGAGCAGCTTTGACACCTTATTTGTTGCTGTAAGATGGGGTGCCTCATTATATTTGGGCTATTTGGCATGGCAGTTCTGGTTTGCAAATCATCAACCCATTGATGAAGACCAACCCATTAAGAAAAAGGAACTGGTAGCGGCATGGTTATCTGGTCTCACTCTAACGTTAAGCAACCCTAAAACCATTGCCTTCTATCTTGCACTATTACCTTTAGTCATTAACATGGAATCTATCTCGTTGCAAAACTGGGGACTCATGTTAGTGCCACTGACTGTTCTGGTGTTACTCAGCGTAGGAGCCGTATTTATCCTCGGCGCTCTCAGTATTCGACATTCATTATCAAGCGAACGGGCACAACGGATTTTATTTAGGGGCGCCGCTGTCATTATGTTCGGAACTGCCGTAACGATGCTGATTAAGGCTGATTAAAAAAGTTTGATTTCTTACCATTTCCACGGTTTTATTGCATAAGAATCTGTCCTGGCAAACCATTCTTGTCAATAAATCGTGGATATAACCAGTACACAAAAACCGCTACATAGACTCAATATTTGAGACTTGATAGGTCGCAGATTAACCAGGTTACAAACTTTCATATCCAGTTACTCATTGTTCAATACTGTCATGAAAATGGATTAATAATTATCTGAATGGCACCCCAAAATGAAAAAACCTCATGCACACTTGGTATGCATGAGGTCAATATTTGGCGGAAGGATAGAGATTCGAACTCTAGGATGGTTTCCCATCGGCGGTTTTCAAGACCGCTGCCTTCGACCGCTCGGCCATCCTTCCATGGCGCAGAATTATGCTCTATAGCATGATAATATGTCTAGTCTTTATCGCAAAAATTCTGTGATTTTTTTACTGTTTGCTCAATCCACGATCGACAATATCATTCCCTGCCCTGATCCTGCTAGAATTAACATAAATACATCGGATCATCAGATTCACCAACTTAACAAGCTCGCTAGCACAGCCAAGCAATTATTAAGGCTTTTACGCAACGAATGTATAACAAACAATCTTCTATTAATTCATCAACGATAAACCGTTACTATGGCCTGTTCATTGTTCTGCTTTTTGTTTCGCTGTTTTTATACAGCTATAACTACTTCAACGCCTGGCTGATGGGAAAAAAGTATGCGCTAAATAGCGTTTCAACCAAAATAGTATTACAGATAGAAGATTATCGTTACCACGCTAATGCTATCTTTGAACAAGCCAATCTCTCATCTTTTAAACCGCAGGAACCGGTTGCGCCAATGAAGCTACGGCCTGATGTTTACTGGCTTGAGAGTCGTTATCAAACTGTCGATACCATTATCTTTGGTCACCATAGCGCTGCAAGTGCTGAGTTGACGCAACGCCTTTCCAATTATATGGAGATTCTGTGGGGTGCCCGCAATGAATACAACTCGATGTACTATCTGAATGGTAAAGATAACAATCTGTTTCTGATAACAACTTATTCTATTCTTAAACCAGAATTAAAATTCAAAGAAAGTTATCTAACATTGACTGCCGAATCGAAACGTTCAGAAATGCTGATGCAATCCACAGCGTTAGATGAACGGGAAAATATTTCATCAATCCGCAAGCTCAGTGGCGAGAATATCTATTTCTATACTTACCGGGCAACATTCAATTCACCCGGGCAACTGGCAACCGTTATCGCTTTTGATCTGCCTATTTGTCATCTTCTTCCTATGGATATGGCGGCAAAAAGCTTTAGCTTATTATCTGACGACACACAAAATCTCCAAGAAACTAATAAAGTGAATATCTCACAAAATGGCTTCTGGCTCGAATTTTCTCAACCGCTCAAGGGTACACAATACAAACTACTGTATCGGATATCACTCAAAGATTTACTGATCGATTTATTATATAGAAACATCTGGTTATTACTGACTGATTCAATCTTTATTATCCTGTCATTAGGTGGCCTTATTTACATTCGCAGAAAATATATTGCCCCAAATGCACTGATGAATCACGAGCTACAAATCAAGGATGCATTAAGTCACGAAATTATCTCTAATATCCCAATTGGTTTACTGATTTATGATTTCTCAATAAATCAGACAATAATGAGTAATAATATTGCCGATCATCTGTTGCCTGATATCGATTTAGACAAAATCAAAATGATGGCAAAGCAGCATCATGGCGTCATTCAGACATCAATTGACGATGCAGTCTATGAAATTAAAGTGTACAGCATCCACCGGTTGCCAGAGACTTATCTGTTTTTACTGCAAGATAAAGACCAGGAAGCATTAATTAACAGACGTTTACAACTTGCTCATCTGGAACACGATAAAAGCGTACAAGCCCGGCGTTTTATGCTGACTAACATTCGTTCTGAGTTAAAACAATCAATAAAGGAATTAAATCACATCGCTTACCAGTTGAAACCAATGCTTATAGAAGAAAATAGTGATCGTATCGTTGACAATTTATTAGCTAAATCCACATATATATCCGATTGGGTCGAGAATATCTCATTACTCAATAAATTAGAATCAGGTGACTGGCAAGCAAAAAATGAGTCATTTTCATTGTCATCCACATTAGAAGATATTCTTAAAGAAGTATTTCCAAAGATGAATAATAAAGGGTTGAATTATTATTATCATTGTAATATTAACCCTGAATCTATATTCATTGGTGATGGCTTAATCATGCGTAAAATCATCTTGATGTTGGTTAATTATTCAATAACGACCACATCTTATGGAAAAATATCACTCATAGTTAACTATTCTCCGGAATACAAAGATCACATCCAGATCGAAGTAATAGATACAGGTTCCAGACTTAACTCAAAAGAATTGACTAATTTGAATTACCCATTTTTAATCAAAACAACCGGTGATAAATATCAATCTAATTCAGGAATGACCTTTTATCTATGTAATCAATTGTGTAGAAAATTAAATGGCCATTTTACTATAAACAGCAAACCCAGCCTTGGTACACATTACACGATCAGTCTACCCTTGGTCATCGGCCAAGACCAATGCCCACAGCTACTGGAAGACATTACCGCTTTGCTGGATATCAGCAATACTGAAATCTGTCAGATTACACAGAATCACCTAAATCATTACGGCGCGGCTTACTTTGATAAAAAGAAAGAAAATATGAGCAGAGAATACGATATCATATTGACCGATAAACCGTATAGCTCGGCAAAATCGACTATATTATTGGTTGATAATCTGGCTGGCTTTGAGCAGATAAAACCTGACTATATTCGGTGTAATTACAATCTAAGCGAAGCTGTTATCCATGCCATTTCGCTATTAATTGAGAGAAGCTTCAGTTTTAACGAATTGCATGTCGATTCAGAAATGTCAGTATTTAACGATAAAAACCCTGATTACGATTTTGACAATGTGATAAATAGTTATCAAAAACAGTTGGCTAATAGCGATTACCGACAATTATTTATCGAGACAGTACCGATAGATATTAATAAACTGTATACTGATATAGAACAATATGATTTGGTATCACTTTCGCAAACAGCACACCGCCTGAAAGGCGTCTTTGCTATGTTAGACCTGGAACTCCTCAAACTTTCTTGCGAAACACTGGAACAACGCATAACAGACAGTAACAAAATAGAAATTAAAAATAGCATTAGCCACATTGATGCTATCGTCAAAAGGCTATTGCAGCAGGGTAACTAAATAAGATGAATAACCTTAATGTCATTATTGCTGATGACCATCCAATTGTTCTGTTTGGCATCCGCAAATCACTTGAACGGCTTGACTGGATCAACGTTGTAGCCGAGTCCGAAGACTCCACTACATTGATCAGCAATCTGTCCTGTATTAAAGCAAACGTACTGATCACTGATTTATCCATGCCTGGCGACACCTATGGTGATGGCATCAATTTGATTAAATACATCAAACGCCATTATCCCAAGTTATCCATCATTGTTCTGACTATGAACAATAATCCAGCAATTTTAAGTGCTGTACTTGAACTTGATATTGAAGGAATAGTCTTAAAACAAGGGGCACCAACAGATTTACCTGATGTACTGACCGCCCTGAAACAAGGGGAAAAATTTATACCGGAGAGCGTTTCCGAACTATTGAAGAAAGTGACGAAAACCCCCTACGGCGACAAACCATTATCACAAAAAGAGAGCGAGGTCATACGCCTGTTTGCCCAAGGCCTCCTGGTAACAGACATTGCCAAAAAACTCAATCGCAGTGTCAAAACAATCAGCAGCCAGAAAAAATCAGCAATGGTAAAGCTGGGGGTCAATAACGATATTGCGCTACTCAATTATCTTGCTTCTGTCGCTATCAATACGGATGAGCATATTCAGTAAATACGGTCCGTTATTTTAAAATGAAAGCCATTCTGATGCCCGGCGACTACTTGTACCGGGCATTATTTCAGGCACCAATATTCCTGACTCCGCTCAGTATTTGTCTAAGCGTAATCAGGGAAACAGGCTTAGACAAACAGTCATTCATTCCTGCATCAATACAGCGTTGCTTTTCTTCTGCGAGGGCATTTGCCGTAATACCAATAATCGGCAGCTTACACCCTGCATTCCGTAAATGCGTTGTCAACGCGTAACCATCCATATTAGGCATATTGACATCCGTCAGAATGATATCAACATGCCCTTTCTGCAAATACTCCAGCGCATCTAATCCATCATTCGCCATTGCTGTCTGAAAACCAATAGATTTCAACTGGTCAGTCAATAAATGGCGGTTGATAGGATGATCATCCACCACCAAAACCATAATAGTATTAAACTGGGTAATCGCATCAAATGGGGTGTTTGCCGGTGAAACAAGCGATATCGTATTCAACACCTCGTTGTTACCGGGTGAAATCAGCCTTTCAATTAGAATAGGCAAATCATGCAAATGGTAAGTATTATGCAGCCAATAGCTTTTTCTGATTTGTTCCGGCGAGCCAATATAGTCCGTCGATAACTCAACACAAGCATATGCTGGGGAAGTCACGGCATCAGGGAAATCGCTGATAATAATTTCACGGCCATCTGTATTCTGCCCATTATATAAAACAATCTGTAAATCATAATGAATCAGAAAACGCTGTAAAAAATCCTCAAGATAAAGATTACGTATAGCCAGGATAACTTTTTGCTTTTGCTGACACTGATTCATTAACTGAATTTTCGGCCTGTATTGCGCGTTGTATAAAGGTAAACGGATAGAGAACATACTGCCTATCTGTGGCTGTGAAATCACCTCAATATCACCATCCATCAGGTTGATCAATTTTTCACAAATCGCCAGGCCAAGACCAGTTCCCTGAGATGAGCTTTCCGTATTGGGCATTATTTGAAAAAACGGATCAAATAACTGAACCAACGCCTTATCAGAAATACCGACTCCCGTGTCTTTTATTCTGACGTACAAGTAATCGCTATCAACTGTCACATGAATAATCACACATCCGGTATCAGTGAATTTAATCGCATTATTTAACAAGTTAGATATGACCTGCTGCAATCTAACGGGATCATTGCGGATATAATCCGGAACATCCGGTTCGATATAACAATATAAGGTCAACGGCTTTTTCACCACTAACGGCAGATAGTTAGAAATAACATGAGAAATCACTTCCTGACAGGAAAATTCTCTGGATTCAATTTTGAGCTGTTTAGATTCAATCTTTGAGAAATCGAGAATATCACTGATAATTTTCAGCAACAGAGCTGAAGAGTTACTCATTGTTGATAACAAACGGACAGATTCAGCCGGCAATGAATGAGCTTGTAACAACTCCAGATTGCCAATAATACCGTAAAGGGGTGTTCTCAATTCGTGGCTGACCGTGGCTAAAAACATCGATTTAGAATAGTTAGCCTGTTCTGATGCTAATGCCATTTCCTGTAATGATTTTTCCATCCGTACACGAACACTGATATCAACCAATACACAAATTGCCACCTCTTCATTTCTGTAGCGGGAATGAACAAAACTGATTTGCAAATGATGATGATTACTGGTTACCACATCAACATAACTGCTGGTTCTGTCACAAATAATATGAATAATACGTTCCCGGTCTTCATGAGTCAGCATTCTCAAATAATTATGTGCCAACTCATTACTCAGAATATTACTGCCATCACTTACCCGCAATATACTGATGCCAACCGGGGCTGAGGCGACAATTTTATGATTAAACTGTTCATGCTCCTCCAGACGAATGGCATTTTCCTCAGCCGGAACAAACATCTTGCGCTCAAACAGATACACCAAAATAATAATGACAAAAGCAGACAGTACATTAAGCACAATACTGCTGATAATCTGTAGCTTAAAACCCTCGAAAATGTTTTTCAATGGAAGCGCGTAAATGATACTGAATGAAGATGGCATTAGCCGGCGTTTTAACAATAAATCAGTAAAATTATCATCATAGCCAAAATAAGGTGCTTCCAGCTGATAATCGGCATAATGAAGTTGGTACTCATCATTTGCCGGGTAGTGCAAAACAGGTTGATTACTGCGATTTAATAAGGTTATTGAAATCGGACGGTCTTGTCTTTGAATAAAAGTATCTAATCTGATGAACTGTTCAATACCTATCATTGCAACCATCTGACCATTGACATATACCGGTGCCAATACATAGAGATGGCCACTATCAGATCTTGCGCCAGGCGTAACCCAATAAACCTTTCGTTCTTTACCCTGATCTTTCAGGCTAATCAGTCTGCGTGAGTTTTCATAGACTATTTTTTTTAGCGTATCAGGTTCAGTCGAGGTATTACGAATAGAAAAATTCACCATACACATACTTTTCGTTCCCACCAGGAAAACCTGATTCAAACCCTGAGGAGCGGCAAGATTATCTTTCCAGTAAAAGATCAGGTTATTCAACGAATTTAAATAACTATGGGTATTTTTGCGAAAGGTATGGCAATCAGCACTTTGATTCAAAGGATGATAAGAAAACGCCGGGTTATTATGTGGAAAATCGAGAAAGGCAATTTTTTCATTAGAATTCAGCAAATGCTTTTCTGTCATATATTGAATATCCCGCAGAATATTTGCGGTATGACGCACATAAGAGAGTGTGGAATCATAATTAGCATTATATTCTTGCCGGACATCAGACTTTACTTCATTAAAAATATTCACCAGGTAAAAAGCCGTTAATAAAGCGCCCAATGCCCACAGCATAAAGCCAAGCACCCGGAAAAGATAACGGGATATTTTCAGTGATGTACGAAAAGAAGAAAGATATCTCAAAGGGCTACCTGATAACAACGAACATCATTCAATGTAATAAATGACAGGATATACCAGAGTTCAAGGATCACAAAGAATCACCTGTTGCATATTTCGATATTAATCAAAATCTTTAAAAAAAAAACAGGCACCGAAGTACCTGTTTCTTAATTGAGTGAAAAAATGTCTTCACTTAAACCGGATCAGCTGACTCGCTGCTGCCAGCATCAGGTGAATGGGTATTATCGTTTTCCAACGCCTCCCCTTCTTCTGCCAGCCCATCTTCATCATCTTCCGGTTCAGCAACCCGCTGCAAACCGACAACTTTCTCATCCTCAGCGGTACGGATCAGTGTTACCCCCTGAGTATTCCGGCCAACAACGCTAACTTCAGACACTCGGGTGCGCACCAATGTGCCAGCATCGGTAATTATCATAATCTGATCAGTGGGCTCAACCTGAATTGCGCCGACCACGTTACCATTACGCTCGCTGACTTTAATTGAGATAACCCCCTGAGTTGCACGGGATTTGATTGGATACTCGTTTTCAGCGGTACGTTTGCCGTAACCGTTTTCAGTGACTGTCAGAATCTCCCCTTCTCCACGCGGGATAATCAGGGAAACAACTTTGTCTTCGCCACTCAATTTGATACCACGTACACCGGTGGCTGTACGCCCCATTGAACGAACAGCACCCTCTTCAAAGCGGACAACTTTACCATCAGCAGAGAACAACATGACTTCGTTACTGCCGTTAGTCAGGTCAACGCCGATCAGCTCATCACCCTCATTGAGGTTAACCGCGAGAATACCGGCACTGCGCGGACGGCTGAAATCTTGTAATGCCGTTTTCTTCACTGTCCCACTGGCCGTAGCCATAAAGACATACAGCCCTGCTTCATATTCACGCACTGGCAAAATCGCAGTAATTCGCTCATTTTGCTCCAGCGGCAAAAGGTTAACAATCGGACGGCCACGGGCACCACGGCTGGCCTCAGGTAATTGATAAACTTTCATCCAGTACAGGCGGCCACGGCTGGAGAAGCAAAGGATCGTATCGTGAGTATTCGCCACCAGCAGCCTTTCAATGAAATCTTCCTCTTTGATACGTGCTGCGGATTTCCCTTTACCACCACGGCGTTGCGCTTCATAGTCAGACAGTGGCTGATATTTGACATACCCCTGATGTGACAACGTAACAACAACATCTTCCTGATTAATCAGATCTTCGATATTGATATCAGCGGTGTTCTCCGTGATTTCAGTACGGCGGGCGTCATTATATTGCGCTTTGACTGCCAACAGCTCTTCACGGATCACCTCCATCAGGCGCTCCGGGTTTTCCAGAATGAACATTAATTCACCGATTAATGTCAGCAATTCACGGTACTCATCCAACAATTTTTCATGCTCAAGGCCAGTCAGTTTCTGCAAACGCAGATCCAGAATTGCCTGTGCCTGTTGCTCGGTCAGATAATATTTACCTTCATGCACGCCATATTGGGGTTCCAGCCATTCAGGACGAGCAGCATCATCACCGGCACGTTCAAGCATGGAAGCAACATTGCCTAATTCCCACGGCTGCGCAACTAACGCAGCTTTTGCTTCGGCCGGTGCCGGAGCACGGCGGATCAGTTCGATAATCGGATCGATATTCGCCAGCGCCACCGCCAATGCTTCAAGAATATGGGCACGATCACGGGCCTTACGTAATTCAAAAACGGTGCGACGGGTAACCACTTCGCGACGATGGCTGACAAACGCGGAAAGAATATCTTTCAGATTCAGCAGCTTTGGTTGCCCCTGATGCAGAGCCACCATGTTAATACCAAAAGAAACCTGCAACTGAGTCAGGGAATAGAGGTTATTCAGAACCACTTCACCCACCGCATCACGTTTCACTTCGATCACAATCCGCATACCGTCTTTATCAGATTCGTCACGAAGAGCACTAATCCCTTCGATGCGTTTTTCTTTCACCAGCTCGGCCATTTTTTCAATCAAGCGGGCTTTGTTAACCTGATAAGGAATTTCGTGAACCAGGATAGTTTCACGGCCATTTTTCTCATTAACTTCGATTTCAGCACGAGCACGGATATAAATTTTACCGCGGCCAGTCCGGTAAGCCTCCTGAATACCTCGACGACCATTAATGATCGCGGAAGTCGGAAAATCCGGGCCAGGAATATACTGCATCAGCCCTTCAATGCTGATGTTTTCATCTTCAATATAAGCCAGACAACCATCAATAACTTCGGATAAGTTATGGGGAGGAATGTTAGTCGCCATACCCACTGCGATACCGGAGGAGCCGTTGATCAGCAGATTAGGTACTTTGGTCGGCATTACTTCCGGGATCTGCTCTGTACCATCATAGTTCGGCACAAAATCGACAGTCTCTTTTTCCAGATCCGCCAGCAGCTCATGGGCAATTTTCGACATACGCACTTCGGTGTAACGCATCGCCGCAGCTGAGTCACCATCGACTGACCCAAAGTTACCCTGACCATCGACCAACATATAGCGCAGGGAAAACGGTTGAGCCATACGAACAATCGTATCGTAGACCGCGCCATCCCCATGTGGGTGGTATTTACCGATAACGTCGCCGACAACACGGGCAGACTTCTTGTAGGGTTTATTCCAATCATTTCCCAGTACACTCATTGCGAAAAGTACGCGACGGTGTACCGGCTTCAGTCCATCTCGAACATCTGGTAATGCGCGCCCGACAATAACAGACATCGCATAATCCAGATACGAGCTCTTCAGCTCTTCTTCGATATTAACCGGTGTGATTTCTCTGGCAATGTCGCTCATGGAGCCCACTATCCCTCATAATTCCGGATTCAAAGGTTTAGAACTATACCACAAATCAACAGTTTTATAAAAATCAGATACGGGTATTTAAAAATTAAGCCATGTATACTATGACAAAAATGGAGTGAATCCACCTGTAAAACAAGTTTAAGGAGCGACAACCGCTGATGAACGTTAAAACCCCCGCCACAACAAGCAATGTTGATCAACAGGAAATAGAGAAATTTGAAGCGGTTGCTTCCCGCTGGTGGGATTTGGACGGCGAATTTCAGCCACTGCACCGGATTAACCCACTGCGCCTGAATTATATTTTGCAGCGTTCCGGCGGCATTTTCGGTAAGAAAATCCTGGATGTGGGTTGTGGCGGCGGCATTTTGTCGGAAAGCATGGCCCGTGAAAATGCAGAAGTGACCGGGCTTGATATGGGTACTGAACCGCTTCAAGTTGCCAGATTGCACGCCCTTGAAACCGGCATCCCTGTGACTTATGTACAGGAGACCGTGGAAAGCCACGCAGAAAAATATCCACAGGCTTATGATATCGTCACCTGTATGGAAATGCTGGAGCACGTACCGGACCCACAGTCGGTTGTCCGTGCCTGTGCGCAGTTAGTCAAACCCGGTGGACACGTCTTTTTCTCTACCATTAACCGCAACAAGAAAGCCTGGCTTATGGCGGTCATCGGTGCGGAATATATTCTGAAAATGGTGCCGAAGGGGACCCATGACGCGAAGAAATTTATCCGCCCATCAGAATTAATAGGCTGGATTGACAGAACGCCACTGCAAGAACAGCACATTATCGGCCTGCATTACAACCCGCTAACAGATAAATTTACCCTCGGTCACAATGTTGATGTTAATTATATGTTACACACCCAGTATGTCTGACATATTCATCTGATCGATGAATAAAGCGGCAAATAAATCCTGTTTTCAGGAATTTTTTTACTCATTTTTGCCTGCGCTTCTGCCAGGGTAACCGCTAGTAATGATGCAGGCTTCCGGCTTTTTAATAAATTTAGTCCTCAAGTTATCCACAAAAATCCGTGTTTTTGTACACTTGATAAAAGCTGTTTTTAACATTATCTTGTTGTCATTATTTAGTGTACCCCCTACATATTGTGTTCCTTAACATTCCATTACCACTACTCTCTCGTTGGTTTCTTCACCACTGAGAAGGTTATGTTTTGGTCTTGTAAAGACACAAAGCAGGTGGGAGCAAGTCTGAAAGAAAATGTAAGGTATGCCTGTCCATGAACCATAGTCTGCTAGTAACAAAGCGTGATGGCCACAAAGAACGAATTGACCTTGAAAAAATCCACCGGGTTATTAATTGGGCAGCTGACGGTCTGAAAAATGTCTCGGTATCACAAGTAGAACTGCGTTCTCAAATCCAATTTTACGACAGTATCAAAACCTCAGATATCCACGAGACGATGATTAAAGCTGCTGCGGACCTTATCTCCGGTGATGCGCCAGACTATCAGTATCTGGCAGCCCGCCTGGCAATTTTCAACCTGCGTAAAAAAGCCTACGGTCAATTTGAGCCACCAGCCCTGTATGATCACGTATCCCGTATGGTGGAAATGGGCAAATATGACAAACACTTGCTGGCAGACTACTCGAAAGAAGAATTCGAGCAAATGAACGAGTTTATTAACCACTGGCGTGATATGAATTTCTCTTACGCAGCGGTCAAACAGCTCGAAGGTAAATATCTGGTTCAAAATCGTGTTACTGGTGAAATTTATGAGAGCGCCCAGTTTCTTTATATTCTGGTAGCCGCCTGCCTGTTCTCCGGTTACCCGAAAGAGACCCGTCTGGGCTACATCCGTCGTTTTTACGACGCGGCTTCCACATTTAAAATTTCTCTGCCGACCCCTATCATGGCAGGTGTGCGCACTCCTACCCGTCAATTCAGCTCCTGCGTGCTGATTGAGTGCGACGATAGCCTGGATTCCATTAACGCCACTTCCAGCGCCATTGTGAAATATGTTTCCCAACGCGCCGGTATTGGCATCAACGCGGGCCGTATTCGTGCGTTGGGCAGCCCAATTCGTAACGGTGAAGCTTTCCACACCGGCTGTATTCCGTTCTACAAACATTTCCAGACAGCGGTAAAATCCTGTTCGCAGGGAGGTGTCCGTGGCGGTGCCGCGACATTGTTCTATCCGTTATGGCATCTGGAAGTTGAAAGCCTGCTGGTACTGAAAAACAACCGTGGCGTTGAAGGCAACCGTGTCCGTCATATGGACTATGGCGTACAGCTCAACAAATTAATGTATGAGCGCCTGATCAAAGGTGAAGATATTACCCTGTTCAGCCCATCTGACGTCCCTGGATTATATGATGCATTCTTTGCGGATCAGGATGAATTTGAGCGCCTGTATACTCAATATGAGCAGGACAGCAATATCCGTCAACAACGCCTGAAAGCGGTTGAACTCTTCTCCCTGATGATGCAGGAACGTGCTTCCACCGGACGTATCTACATTCAGAACGTAGATCATTGCAACACTCACAGCCCATTTGATCCCTCCGTTGCCCCTGTGCGCCAGTCAAATTTGTGTCTGGAAATTGCACTGCCAACCAAGCCATTGAATGATATCAATGATAAAAACGGCGAAATCGCGCTGTGTACACTGTCCGCATTCAACCTAGGCGCAATCGAAAATCTTGATGAGCTGGAAGAATTGGCAGTTCTGGCTGTCCGGGCGCTTGACGCCCTGCTTGATTATCAGGACTACCCGCTGATTGCCGCAAAACAAGGAGCAATGGGCCGCCGTACTTTAGGTATTGGTGTCATCAACTACGCTTACTATCTGGCAAAACATGGCGCGCGTTATTCAGATGGCAGCGCTAACAACCTGACGCACAAAACATTTGAAGCTATCCAGTATTACCTGTTGAAAGCCTCTAATGAGCTGGCGAAAGAACAAGGCGCTTGCCCGTGGTTTAAAGAAACCACCTATTCTGAAGGTATCCTGCCTATCGATACCTATAAAAAAACACTGGATACACTGACCAATGAGCCATTGCACTACGACTGGGAAGCGTTGCGCCGTGATATCAAACAATATGGTCTGCGTAATTCAACATTATCCTCTTTGATGCCGTCAGAGACATCTTCACAGATCTCCAACGCCACCAACGGCATTGAACCGCCTCGTGGTTACATCAGCATCAAAGCATCAAAAGATGGCATTTTGCGTCAGGTTGTACCGGAATATGAACGTCTGAAAGGCGCTTATGAACTGCTGTGGCAAATGCCGAGTAATGATGGCTACTTGCAGTTGGTTGGTATCATGCAGAAATTTATCGATCAATCGATCTCTGCCAATACCAACTATGATCCGACACGTTTCCCTAGTGGAAAAGTGCCGATGAATCAACTGCTGAAAGATTTGCTGCTCGCCTACAAATATGGTGTGAAGACCCTGTATTACCACAATACGCGTGATGGCGCGGAAGACGTTCAGGGTGACCTGGAAGAAGTCGTGGAATCGGCTGATTCCGATTGTGAAGGCGGCGCGTGTAAGATTTAATTTGAGGAAGTTATGGCCTATACCACCTTTTCGCAGGTAAAAAACGACCAGTTACAGGAACCGATGTTCTTTGGTCAGCCGGTAAACGTAGCTCGTTATGACCAGCAAAAGTACCCAATTTTCGAGAAACTGATCGAAAAACAGCTCTCCTTCTTCTGGCGCCCGGAGGAAGTTGACGTGTCCCGCGATCGCATTGACTACAATGCTTTGCCGGATCATGAAAAGCACATTTTCATCAGTAATCTGAAATACCAAACGCTGCTGGACTCTATTCAAGGCCGCAGCCCGAACGTGGCTTTTCTGCCCTTGATCTCCATCCCTGAGCTGGAGACCTGGATTGAAACCTGGTCTTTTTCCGAGACGATTCATTCACGTTCTTATACGCACATCATCCGTAATATCGTTAACGATCCGGCGGTTGTGTTTGATGATATTGTCACCAATGAAGAGATTCTAAAACGAGCGAAAGACATTTCCGCTTATTACGATGATCTGATTGAAATGACCAATCATTACCAGTTATTTGGTGAAGGAACCCATCAGATTGCTGGTAAAACCATTAATGTCAGTCTGCGTGAACTGAAAAAGCAACTGTACCTGTGCCTGATGAGCGTTAACGCACTGGAGGCGATCCGCTTCTACGTCAGCTTTGCCTGTTCATTTGCTTTTGCCGAACGCGAACTGATGGAAGGTAACGCTAAAATCATCAAACTGATTGCCCGTGACGAAGCACTGCATCTGACAGGCACTCAGCACATGCTGAATCTGTTGCGTTCTGGTCAGGATGACCCGGAAATGGCTGAAATCGCCAAAGAGTGTGAACAACAGTGTTACGACCTGTTTGTTCAGGCGGCGGAGCAAGAAAAAGAGTGGGCAGAGTACCTGTTCAGCGAAGGCTCTATGATTGGTTTGAACAGAGATATTCTGTGTCAGTATGTTGAATACATCACCAATATCCGTATGCAGGCTGTTGGGTTAAAACTGCCATTTGAAACACGTTCTAACCCGATTCCGTGGATCAATTCCTGGCTGGTGTCTGATAACGTTCAAGTCGCGCCACAGGAAGTTGAAGTCAGTTCCTATCTGGTTGGTCAGATTGATGCTGAAGTTAACCCTGACGACCTGAGTGATTTTGAACTCTGATGACAAGCTATAAAGTAACCCTGCATGGTATGCAGGGTTATCATATTCATAGTTCTCCTGAGCTGCATAACAGTCTGCTGGAAGCGCTGGAACAAGGCAAAGTACAGGCTGAATACCAGTGCCGTGAAGGTTATTGCGGCTCCTGCCGTGTCAGGTTGGTAAAAGGTAAAGTAGGCTATCGGCGTAAGCCATTGGCTTTTGTCAATGAAGGTGAAATTCTGCCCTGCTGCTGTCATCCACTCAGTGATATTGAGATTGAGCTTTAGTATTCAAGCAGAATGGAATTCCTCAGCCCTACGCTCAAGCTCTGCAAGAAATGATGTCTTTGCTAATTCGTGAGCTTTCGGGCTCATAATGCTAATCACCTGAAAACGATCACTATCCATTCAATGCCGCACGTACACTAAATAATTATTCGAGCTTCGGCCAATCTGTGGTTTATGCTCTTCCCACGGCATTTCATCTGGCATTCTAATATGCAATTTATAGATGTTTGAATCTAGAGTCCTGCTGTTATGCTCCCATTGACCATCCCGGCCAAATACAGAAGGTAATGAGGCTGTTTTTTTCCAATGCTCTAACAACTTTGCATAAACCATTGCAACCTCATGAAACTCAACATCTTTATGAACAGTAACACTGACCTTCATTACAAAAATTCCGGCGCTGACAGACCTAGGTTTCTATGCTCTGCCGATATCATCAATTTAACTTCACTATTCGCAGGTAAATTATCGGGCTGATATGTCTTGGTCGGCGGCAGGCTTTGTTCAATAGCTGAAAGAATATCGCACGCAATATACTCAGAGCTCGCTATTGCTCTACCGAACTTTACGATATTCACCCGAAATATTTCTCGCTCAGACAAATCCGGGAAATGCTTACTTAAACTATCAGATGACAAAACGATGCGTATTGCTTCTTTTATCCTCATACAGTGTTCAATATTATCATTGGCTAATTTTCTCATCAGTACCAGATTTGAAAATAATTCACCTTGTCCTTTAGCAACACGATGAGCGATAGCCTCGGATAACGACTTTCGCGTATACTCATTCAGGCTTTGCAAGTAAGCAGTCGCTTCTGACAAAGGCAGAAAGACTCGTTCACCTTTCAGATTAAAGGTCAATGTAGATACCAAACCTGCCGATTTCTGTATCTCAACTACCGTCATCGGTAAAACGGTACTTTTAGCCGGGACAGGAGCCAGAGATGCCAGTAAAGCTGCTGTCATCGCCGGGAGAGCCATTGTTTTCGCTTGTCTCTTCATATCATTACCTCTTTCAATGTTGTCATATACCAAATTATAAACGTTGTAAATTTGGCGATCAATTCATCAAATTTCTGGTGACAAAAAAATACTCTGGTCGAAAAACTCACGAAATCACATTTCGTTAAGCTGGTATTGACTATATCAATCAAAGACTATTACTGATTAGTACAAAACAACTACCGTAAAAAATAGCCCCATTGAAATCGCCTGAATTAATATTGGGTAAAAATCATATCAACTTACTTGCTTCAAAAATAGAAAACATGTTATATACATGAACATTCGAGATAAAAAATGTAATAAACCAGATTTAAACTATAATCTTCATCAATATTTTATTAATGAACAATTCAATACAAATATATTAGGAAAATAAAAATGAAAAAAATAAAATGAGGAATTATTGGTTGTGGTGATGTTACTGAAATAAAAAGTGGCCCTGCTTTTTATAAATTAGACAATTCTGAATTAGTTGCAGTAATGAGACGTAATGCTAATTTAGCAGAAGATTTTGCCAAAAGACATCATGTTCCTAAATGGTATTCTGATGCTAATTCACTTATTAATGACAAAGACATTGATGCAGTATATATTGCAACGCCACCTTCTACACATAAAGAATATACCATTTTAGCGGCTAAAGCAGGTAAAGCGATATATGTAGAAAAACCTATGGCATTAACATTTGAAGAATGTAATGAAATGATAGCGACTTGTAGATCACAAAATGTTCCATTATTTGTGGCTTATTACAGGAGAGCATTACCCAGATTTTTAAAAATCAAAGAATTAATTGAATCAGGCGCGATAGGAACACCAAGAATAGTAAATTGCATACTTTACAGAGAGCTAGAACCCTGCTATCAGGACCCTCATCATTTACCTTGGGTTGTTAAACCAGAAATTTCCGGTGGTGGATTATTTGTTGATTTAGCATGCCATACTCTGGATATATTAGATTTTCTTTTGGGGAAAATTATTTCTGTCAAAGGACATGCAAATTCACAGGGAAATGCTTATCCAGCAGAAGACTGTGTATCAATGTCATTTATGTTTGAAAATAACATTCAAGGCGTTGGAATATGGAATTTTGTGTCGAACTCCAGATATGATAATGTTGAAATAATTGGCGACAAGGGAAAAATATCTTTTTCTACCTTTGGAAATTCAGCCATTTCATATTATGACGGAAATAATAGATTACACCAATTTAATATTAACAACCCAGAACATATAGAAATGCCATTGATTAGCACGATAATTAATGAATTACAAGGAAAAGATTTTTGCCCTTCAACGGGGGAATCCGGCTCACGAACCAGTTGGGTAATAGACCAAGTATTAAAAGATTATAGAATGAGTAATTATTTGTAAGGAATTTATTTAAAAAAAATATATTGGTTACGAATGGAACAAGATATATAGATAAAAAAAAGGTGATATTTAGACTGGAACTGATAATGAACTGGTCTGCTACCTTTTGGACTACCTTGTTCCAATCACCATTGCTGATTTGAGGTAATCGCGTAGTGACAAGAATCAGTATTACAGACCTTCCCGAAAGTCCGAAAACGGTGGTCAGAGAAGGTCAAGCTATTACTATCTACCTTTTTCTTAATGATGGCATTTATACATGGTTTAATGTCACACTTGCAATGTAATGCCAATAGCGTTACATTAGTATATTATTTATACTATCTACAGCCAAAGGAGATTCAAAATGAATGTAACAATTGAGAATCGTAAAAATAAGACGCTCAATTTGAGGATTAGGCAAGAAGATCGAGATTTAATCGATAGGGCAGCAAAAGTAAAAGGCAAAACCGTCACCGAATATGTCCTTGATACGATCAAGCGTGATGCTGAAAACACCCTATTGGAACACTCATTTATGGTTGTTTCTCCAGAAGTTTTTGATGCTTTTGTTGCTAAACTTGATGATCCGGCAGCACCAAATGAACGTCTTATCAAAACAGCAAATATGAAAAAACCTTGGTGATACAATGATAAGTAATGGCCCAACCCCATTAACAGACGATCACAATTTAGATAATTTTAATTCAGGAGTTGACACTCTTGATAATTGGTTAACAGACAAAGCATCAAAAAACCAAAAAGGAAATGCCTCACGAACATACGTTGTAAGCGAAGACAAAAATGTTATTGCCTATTATTCGTTGGCTACCGGCTCAATTATGTCGCAAGAAGCAATAAGCAAATTTAAACGCAATATACCAAACCCCATTCTGGTAATCATTTTGGGCCGTCTGGCTGTTGATAAAAATTATCAAGGAAAAGGGTTTGACCGCTATTTGGTTAGAGATGCTGCCATACGTGTCACACAAGCCGCAGATTTAGTTGGTATTAGAGGGTTAATTGTCCATGCTATCTCAGAAGACGCTAAAGCATTTTATAAATCTGTGGGTTTTGATGAATCACCTTTAAACCCAATGACGTTGATGATCACATTAAAGGATTTAAAGACAGCTTTCGGAATCAAAGGTTAATGTATATAGCTGAGCTTTTTCAAGATAATCGGTGGACACACAACTCTTTTAAAAAGATTAACTGACCACCGTTAATCAACCCACTAACTCTTTCTAACCGAACAAATAGAACACCAAGACAGCCATGTCAGAAAAGGTCAAACTGTTGTGGCGGATTCGACTAATAGACCCAAAGAAAGAGCAAAAATAACTACTCGATTGTAATTATTCATTAAAAATATAATCAATAAGAAAAATTTTACCCAATATAAAACATTGGCATATTAGTGATATTTACAGAAGCGGTAAAATCGTCCATAAACATAATTATTCATTGCGTTGTAAAAGTGATAACCTTACATGGAAGTATTCCAGTTTAATCATGATGGGTGAAATTATGAAAGATAAAAGTATGAGTTTCTCTGTAAAAAAAGATCTGGATGTTCATTCAAAAAGCTTTGATGCTATCATTTCATATATGGAAAACAGCAACGATGTTTGGGTTATAAAAGACAACGAATCTCGATTCATCTATGCCAATAATACTATGATTTGTTACAGCGGTCTTCCTAAGAATTTTAACATCGAAGGAAGGCTTGATGGTGAGTGTCCAGCACCGTGGTCTGAGTTTGAAAATATTATACAAGCTAATGATAACAATGTAATGACGAGTCAAAAGACCATTCCGGTACTTCACACCTTCACTTATGTCGGAAGAAAAAAAATAATCCAACCATTCCTGGTCAATGTTACCCCTCTAATGAAGGATGGAAAATGCATTGGAATTGTGTCGCACGGTAAAAAACTTGAAATTTATTCCATGTGTCATTTTGAAAATAATAGGCATCCTGATTCACTAACTTTTGGCACACCAACTGATTTATTTACTGATAGAGAGTTCGATATAGTATTTTTTGCGTTGCAATCACTAAGCGCTAAAAGTATAGCTAGAAAATTAGATATTTCATATAGAACGGTACAAACCCGGCTACAGATAATTTACCAGAAAATAGGAATAAATTCATTAAGCCAGTTAAAAGAATATTGCAGAGTAAGGGGGTATGATAACTATGCTCCTACCCGATTTATTAACCCTAATCCCTATATACCTCTAGCATAACAATGCACAACATCGTTGTCGTCACTATGCCAGTAGGGTTCTGCCAAGCAGAACCCCTGCACCTATCTAGCTTCGTGTGTAAGATCGATGCTTAAAAAAGGCCCCGCTTTACGGCGCTTAAGCGCCTGAAAAAACCATCGCTGAAAGATTCTTTCGTCTCCGACCATCCTGACAATTCAGCGGCAAGGCAGATAACGATATGGCTCTCGTTGCTCACCACGCCCAAAATGAAGACTACCCGGTACGTGACGAAAATGTGTCAAGACTGTCACCATTATTTACATCATGATCAAAATAATCGCCATATTGATCAAGAGAAATTACCCTGCTTTTTAATAAGGCACCAAATACAGACTCTCCTAATTCTTATTCAGATACAATTTTAAGGCCCATTTATAACTATTTAAGTCCTTTTGAAATAATTAGCGGACACACAATAGCTATTACGTGTCCACCTTAATTAACTCTATAAATCAAAACTCATAACTAATCAGTGAAAACAAACTATTGCTTTATCATCAAACATAACTTCTGCAACGTGAAAAAGCCAGCCGTAATGCGGCACCCACTTCCGCAGGGGAGCTGTCTGCCGGGATGATGACATAATCAGATTCAACAATGCCTTTTCCTGTCCAGAGCTCAAGTTTTTCATGGCCAGTAGGTCGTATTGTGATATTTCCATCCAGCAATTGTATACCACAATCTCGCATTCTTTTAAATAATTGACGTTTTGAACGATAACCATAAGTTTTGATTAATTCATCAATCCATTCTTTATATTGTTCATCACACTTCTCTGGCTCAAAGAAATCATCTATCTCTTCCAAAGGAATGAGCCGACTCTTAAATAACGCATCAAGAACTGCCATACCTAATTGCTCATCATCTACATCAGGAGATAGCAAATAGTAACTCCCTTGTGGATCAGCGCCTAACATCCGATAACCAGAAAAAGTTTCAATGCAGTAAAAATCGCCATTAAACATGCATCTAGCATTTCTCCATCGTTTAAAAACTTCGCTCATTATTTCACCACTATAATTTTGACATTGACATTTTTTTCTGAGCCATAAGATATTGCTCGGTTAATTTGCTCCCATTGTTCTACTGTTGTAGCTTTGGGTACAGCAATCCGAACTTCACGCTGTGAAATCATTCCTGCATTTAAGTTCTTTTTACCTAGTCTCGCCTCGGTAAAGTTTACTGTGGCATCTATATTCCCTTTTATAGAAGTATAAAGTTGTTTTGGATTTTTAATTCTTGAAGCAGTACGTGTATCCAATGTTTTTACACTGACAGCCAAACCTGTTTTTCCATCATAAAAATCAAAAGTCTCAAACCTTTCAGGCAATCGAGAACCTTTAGACATCTGCGTAGCAACAAAGTCCTCAAAAGGATACCCCTGTTTATAGTTACCTTCTCCCCACGTCATTTGGGTTTTGCTGCCATCTTTTTCTACCCGATACACATGACGAATGTCTACTGTTGGATGCGGATCTTTTGATATCACTTTCGATAATTTAGCTGCACCAGATGTCGATCCCTTGACCGCGCCAAAGCCACCAACCATCATGCTGGCCATCTCAGTGACAATTTTTCCTGCTTCCAAGCCAGCGTTATAGGCACCCTCAGGACCGGCTTTTTCATATTCGGCTTTGACAATATCAAGCTGCTTGAGATAACCATCCTTTGTCGCTTGCCAGATAAAGCCGGGCATATCCTCCTGAATCAACAGTATTCTAAGCGATTCAATGACTTCCGAAGGATTAGATACCGCCCCGACAATTGCCATCACACTATCATAAAGTTCTGATGGAATACCGGATATAAAACCCGCCGCTAAAGAGCCATCTTGCGTGTTACTAATCAAGCCCCATTTAGCAAAAATCTGCACTTTTTTAAGGTAATTGGATTCTGCGGCAAGCTCTTTCTCCATTAATTACTGCTGGTGATGAGCTAGGTAATTATAACGGAAAGTGTTCTCCGCACCGGCAAAGCCACCAAAAGCACGGGCAATTTGCGCTTGCCGTTCCGATGTTTTCTGCCATTCTTCAGCTTTGATGATGTTATCACCCATCATGATACCGGCCAGTTCCGCAGCCAACGCCCCCGCCATTGCACCTTTGGCATTTCCTCGACCAATTTCAGCACTGATGCCCGCCACAACTGCGTGGCTCAATGTTTTGCCCGGCACTCCCAATACCTCGCCATTATCACCAATCAATCTGGCACCTTCGGCATGAATCTGGCTGCCAATATTAGATAACAAAGCAGTAGTCAGGTTATCTTTAAAGCTGCCGCCATTAATCGTAGTATTCAGGCTGGAACTAATAATGGACTGACCGGCTACCCGCTGGACAACTTTGTTCCAATCACCATTGCTGATTTGAGGTAATTTCGCTTTTGTCGGATCGAGCTTAGTGCCATCAGCCGCTTTATCCCATCCCATGTAGGAATCAAATCCGGCCAATGCACCACCAATCGCCATTGAGGTAATAGTTGATTTAACCGTATCACTGCTACCCAATGTTTTTAACGCTTTGGATATATCACCCTGACTATCCACAATAGCGACAGCCGCCTGTGCCGCCAGTGATGACATTCCCGCAGTTAACGCACCACCCGCAACGCTATTACCCGCATAAGATGCAACAGATGCTGACAGAGAGCTGCCTGCTGTTGCCGCCGCTGCTGCAATAGCAATCACCGCAGAAACCACCGGATTTAAATGCTGGCTCTTATGATCCCAACTGTTATAAGCATCCTTGACCAAATTCCATTGAGCATCTTTACGTTCACTGAGTCCTTTCAGCCAAGCCGTTTCCGGCGTATTACCGAAGATTGATATGGCATTCTGTAATGACTGACCATTTTTTGCTTTGATATCAGCGCTAACACCATTTGCTGCATCTACGGTAAGTTTTCCGCCGATATGAATAGCAGGAAGAATCCACGTATCTTTGGTATAACCTTGATCCCTGTGTTTGATATAAAAGCCTTTTGATTGGGTAATAGTCTGTTCAAAAGTAGTATTTTTTACCGCCTTAAAGTTGACTTTACCGTGAGGTTTGCATGTATCTGAACCGCCTTTCCGTTGATATCTGTACCGCTGATAACACTGATATTATTTCCCGCGGTTAATCGGCTGCTTAATTCTCCTGAACGTGATGAAGGGAATAATTTACTCAGTGAAGGAGATAATTCACGGGGAGTCAGATCAATACTTTTTGCAGAAGTTAAATTGATGTCTTTTCCTGCGAAGAAACGAATACTCTTAGCAGATAAATTTCCACCGGCATTAATCACAATAGGAGTATTGCCCACCCAATGAGAGGCGTTCGCTGGCGTAAAGGTTGTCCAATGTGGTCTGGCCGTAAATAGATGAGAGGTAATAAAAAGAAGCTACGGCTCTGGTAGTTATTACGAAAATCACTGTTACGACTAGCAGATAATGACCACTGTTATCAGTACCCAAACTGGCACTGACCGGCAAATGAGTCGATATTCGTTTTAAGATACAAACTGTAATTATATGTTTACAATTAGTGTAACCATTATTTGACAGAAGCAAATTGATCCTTTAGCCTCCCTTTCTATAACTATTTCAATCAGTTCAAAAGCAGAGGAAAGCGTGAAGAATCGCACTATTGGCAGTATTTTTATCGTCGCCGGGACGACAATTGGTGCAGGGATGCTGGCTATGCCACTGGCTGCGGCCGGTGTTGGTTTTGGGACAACCTTCGTGATGTTAGTCGCTCTTTGGGTTTTGATGAGCTATACCGCTTTATTGCTGGTGGAAGTTTATCAGTACAGCCCGGCAGATACCGGCTTAGGAACCGTAGCAAAACGCTATCTGGGACGTGGTGGTCAATGGCTTACCGGTTTCAGTATGTTATTCCTGATGTATGCCCTGACCACCGCTTATATCAGCGGTGCCGGTGAATTGCTTGCAGGCAGCCTGTCTTCATGGCTGGATAAACCCGTTCCGGTCTCATTTGGGATACTGATTTTCACCGTTGTCGCAGGTTGTGTTGTCACTATCGGTACTCAATCTGTCGATATGATTAACCGCTTGCTGTTTACTGCAAAAATCATCTTCCTGGTGATTATGTTGGCCGTCATGATGCCTCATATCAAAAACACGAACCTGCTCTCCATGCCCCTAGAGCAAGGTCTGGTATTATCAGCAATTCCCGTAGTATTCACCTCTTTTGGCTTTCACGGCAGTGTGCCAAGCATCGTGAGTTATATGGGCGGCGATACCCGCAAGTTACGCAAAATATTTGTTATCGGCAGTGCTATCCCATTGACTGCCTATATTCTGTGGCAATTAGCAACACTGGGAGCAATTTCTTCCCCTACTTTTGTCGGCATTCTGGCAGAACAGGCAGGGCTGAATGGGCTGTTACAGGCAGTGAGAGACGTCGTTGCCACTCCTCGTGTAGAGCTTGCTGTCCGTCTGTTTGCTGACCTGGCACTGGCAACCTCATTTCTTGGTGTCTCTTTAGGTCTATTTGATTACATGGCGGATCTGTTCAAACGCCGTAACAATGCGACAGGCCGCCTGCAAACAGGGGTGATTACTTTTATTCCACCATTGCTTTGTGCGTTGTACTATCCAAACTTTGTTATGGCTCTGACTTTCGCCGCTGTAGCACTGTCTATTCTTGCTCTGCTACTGCCTTCAATGCTGGCATGGCGCAGCCGCCAAATTGAACAAGCAGCTTATCGGGTCATAGGCGGAAAGCCCGCTTTGGTGCTGGTATTTCTTTGTGGAATCGCAGTTATTGCTATCCAGATTGGTATTGTCAGCGGATTGCTGCCGGAAGTGGGTTAATCCTAAGTTGAAATTGTCCGCATCAAAAATGATGCGGATTGAGTTCATCAAAACAGTTTAGAAATGTTTAAACCCGCACCAACATAAAACCCATCAGCCAGTTTGTTATCACCAATTGCAGCTGAAGTATTGGTGAAATGGCGACCAGCTTGAACATTCACCGAAATCGCATTCGCTGTCCCGGCAATGAACAATAAACCGGTTGCTGCTGCGGCAAGATAAGCCTTCATATATTTCCCCTTTATTTACTTAATGTTAAGCATCTTACTTAAATAGAACTAAACCTGTAGACAACAAAAGGAAATGAATCATCTATACTTACTAAATATGTGTGAATTTTTAATTTCATTTATTTAATAATTAAATATGTAAATAATTTTATATTAAACAATAAAGTAAAAAACAATAAATAACTTATAGAAAAAATACAACATTTGAATTTTAACATTTGACCAGAACTATTTTTTTAATCAGCGATTACGCTGTTTTTTTTCATGTAAAACAGGAGAAGTGTGATGAAAAAGAGAGGACTGACAACGACTGCCGGAGCCCCTGTCGTTGACAATAATAATGTCATAACCGCAGGCCAACGTGGTCCTATGTTGTTACAAGATGTTTGGTTCTTAGAAAAACTTGCCCATTTTGACCGTGAAGTTATTCCAGAGCGCCGTATGCACGCCAAAGGCTCTGGAGCTTATGGAACCTTTGTTGTTACTCACGATATCACTCAGTACACCAGCGCTAAGATTTTCTCTGAAATAGGCAAAAAAACAGAAATGTTTGCCCGTTTCTCAACTGTCGCCGGTGAGCGCGGGGCAGCAGATGCGGAACGTGATATTCGTGGTTTTGCACTTAAGTTCTATACTGAAGAAGGTAACTGGGATTTAGTCGGTAACAATACTCCGGTATTCTATCTTCGTGACCCCCTGAAATTCCCAGATCTTAACCATGTTGTTAAACGTGATCCGCATACCAACTTGCGTAATCCTGCCTACAAATGGGATTTTTTCTCCCATCAACCTGAATCACTGCACCAATTAACCATTGATTTCAGTGACCGTGGTATACCCAGATCTTTCCGCCATATGCACGGTTTTGGTAGCCATGCATTCAGCTTTATCAACTCAGATAATGAACGTTTCTGGGTGAAATTTCACTTCCGTTGTCAGCAGGGCATTAAAAATCTGTTGGATGATGAAGTGGAAGCGCTGGTCGGTAAAGATCGCGAAAGTTCTCAGCGTGACTTTTTTACAGCCATTGAACAAGGAGATTATCCACGCTGGAAATTGAAGGTTCAGATTATGCCAGAGGAGGAAGCTTCTCAGGTGCCATACAATCCATTTGATTTGACAAAAGTATGGCCTCATGGCGATTATCCAATGATTGATGTCGGTTATTTCGAGCTGACCCGCAACCCTGAGAACTACTTCTCAGAAGTGGAACAGGCCGCTTTCAACCCGGCTAATGTCGTGCCAGGTATCAGTTTCTCCCCTGATAAGATGTTACAGGGCCGCCTGTTCTCCTATGGTGATGCCCAACGTTATCGCCTTGGCGTTAACCACCATCAAATTCCGGTTAATACACCTCGCTGTCCGTTCCACAATTTCCACCGTGATGGTGCAATGCGCGTGGATGGCAACAGCGGAAACACGGTGACTTATGAACCAAACAACGCCGGGTTATTCCAGGAACAACCTGAATTCAAACACCCATCATTGTCTTTAGAAGGAGACGCTGACCACTGGAACCACCGTAAAGATGAAGATTATTTCAGTCAGCCTCGTGCACTGTTTAACTTAATCAACAGTAAAGAGCATCAGCGTATGTTCGACCGTATCGCCAGTGAACTGTCACAAGCACATGAAGAGACTCAACGCCGTCAGGTTGAGCTATTTAGAAAAGTTCACCCAGAATATGGTGCTGGTGTCGAAAAAGCGCTGCAAAAATTAAAGACTGATTGCTAACAACACCGTATCATTAATTATCTCTGCCCATGACTCCATTAGTGATAATGGGCAGTACAAAATTCAACATATTGATAGCAAATCAACATAGCTCAAGAGAAACCGGGTAAATCCAATACCCATTTTTTGATCTGCTGACGGGAAATCTTAATACCGTCGTTTTTAAACTGTTGAGGTAAGAGATAATAAGCTGCCGGACGCTGAAAAACCGCCAGTTTATCAACCAACCATTCAGGTAATAAATCAATAATTTCAGGCGAGTGACTATCAATGACAACGACAGGGCGATAACCAAATTCCGGATCGGGCACAGGAACAGCAAAACTTTGTTCTACCTGTGGGTAGGTGTTAATCATGCGTTCAATCTCTTCCGGTTGAATGCCTTCTCCACCGCTGAAAAACTGATTATCCATCCGGCCAAGTATGCGTAATTCACCCTGTTGTATCACTCCCCGATCACGGGTATGAAACCAGCCATCATGATCAACCAATGGTTGTAATTTTCCATCCAACCAGTATCCACAAGCAAGGCTGTCAGAACGAATTTGAATCTCCTCCTTGCTCAACCGAACTTCCTTACCCGGTAATGGATTTCCCACGCCAAGAAACTCATCTGCTCGTTTAACGCATACCGTTGAAGCCAATTCGGTTAAACCATAACTACACCAACAACGAATACCTTGCTGCTCGGCCCTTTGCGTCAATTCAACGGGGATCATTGCCCCACCCAGAAGCACTTCTTTCAAATTCGGCAGCTGATTTTGGGGCTGCTCCAGTAACCGCCAGAGCTGAGTCGGCACCAATGAAGCATGAGTACAATCGGCTAAAGCATGCTCCAACGGATTGATATTTCTCAGGACCAGAGAAGCCCCTTTCATTAACCAACGCCAGATAATCCCCTGACCAGAGACATGAAACAACGGCAATGAGAGCAACCAGCTATCTTGCTGCTGAAAATTCATCACAGAAAGGACATCCCGTGCACTGGAAAGATGCGCATGAATTGAGTGAACAGCAGCTTTAGGTAACCCGGAAGAGCCGGAAGTCAAAATCATACTGGCTGGACGTATTGCGTCCCATACTGCTGAGTTACCACCAGAATTCAGTGGCTCACTTTGCCAATCAAGGGATCTGGCATCTATAACGGGCAAATCGCCACCACAGAAATCAGCAACAAAATCAATATTCAGATGAGGCAGTAATTCAGACAAAAGCACTTCTGGCAATTGGGGATTCAGTGGCAACACCCGCGCACCACACTGTAGTGCAGCAAGATAACCCAGCAACATCTGTTCGCTATTTTTCCCCCGCAGCATGACGCCACTTCCTTCAATTACCCCCTGTTGGCGGAAATTTGCCGCAATTGCATCCAAAGCAGCCACCAACTGATGCCAGTTTAAAACACGATCACACAACCGAATGGCAATATTTTCGGGGCTAAAAGATGCCCAGTAGTGCCACGGCCACTGGGTAAATGGATTTAACTGCGCCATGCGATTTCCAATTCATCCAATCCCGTCACTGGAATCGTGCTATCCGGCCAGCGGCGCACTAACTGAGACTGAATAAGTTCCAGCGTATCCAACCCTGGAATGGTCGCAGGTGTCAGCCAATGAGCAATGCGGGCAAGTTGAGTCAGACCAAAACTGGTTTCAATACTGGAGCTGATCACCGTTTCCAACCCGGCATTGTGCGCTGCTGAAATCAACTGACGACAACGGGCAAGACTTCCTGTCAAGGTGGGTTTGATTACGACAGCAGCCACACCTTCTTGGGCCTCCACACTGAAACCTTCATCACGGAGACTTTCATCCCAGGCAATGGCGATCCCAGTATCACGGGCAAAAGCGAGCGATTCTGCCGAGGTTTGGCAAGGCTCTTCCAAAAAGGCAATTCGGTTGCGGTAATCAGGATTCACATATTTAGCGAAACCGTCCGCTTTAGCACGGCTCCAGCTACGGTTAGCATCCAGTCGCAAAGATAAATCCGGTACCGCTTCCAGCAGAACATTTACCACCATACCGTCACGCACCGCTTCATACAGCCCGACTTTCACTTTGGCAACCTTTTGTCCACTCATTTCACTGAGACGAACAATCAGTTCATCAGGATCACCGTTACACAATGGCGCTTTCCGGTAATCAGCTTCTTCCGGCAATTCACCCTGTAATTCAGCTAATGCGCAGCTAATCCCAAATGCAACAGAAGGCAATTTACTTTCGCCCGGTTCAGCATCAAGGCACCACGGTTTAAGCCATTCCACCGCAGCTTCCCCCGCCTGTTCAACAGTTTCTTTGCTAAATTCTGGCAGGGGCGAAATCTCTCCCCATCCCTGTTGACCATTTTCCTGCAAGTGAACCAAAAAGCCATCACGGGTTTTAAGCCGCTGATAGCGCAGGATAACACCTGCCTCCAGCGGCAGTCTGAACCGGTATAAAATTGCAGTACGCATTATGGGTTACGTTTAAATTGGCTGAAATCAGGTTGGCGTTTCTCATTAAAGGCGTTACGCCCTTCCTGACCTTCTTCTGTCATGTAGAAAAGCATAGTGGCGTTACCGGCCAGCTCCTGCAATCCAGCCTGGCCGTCACAATCAGCATTCAGAGCAGCTTTCAAACAACGCAAGGCGATTGGACTATTTTCCAGCATTTCACGGCACCAGCGGACCGCCTCTTTTTCCAGATCTGCATAAGGTACAACGGTGTTAACCAGCCCCATATCCAATGCTTGTTTCGCATCATATTGACGACACAGGAACCAGATTTCACGGGCTTTTTTCTGACCGACAACCCGTGCCATATAAGATGCCCCCCAACCGCCGTCAAAAGAACCGACTTTAGGCCCAGTCTGACCAAAAACAGCATTATCAGCGGCGATAGTCAGGTCACACACCAAATGCAATACATGACCGCCTCCAATCGCATATCCGGACACCATAGCAACGACGGGTTTTGGACAAGTACGGATCTGGCGCTGGAAATCCAACACATTCAGATGATGGGTGCCTCTGGCATCTTGATAACCACCGTAGTCACCCCGGACTTTTTGATCACCACCAGCACAAAAGGCTTTTTCACCCATACCGGTCAGGATAATCACACCGATGGTGTCATCATAACGAGCATCATCCAGCGCTTGCATCATCTCTTGAACAGTCAATGGACGGAACGCATTACGTACTTGCGGGCGATTGATGGTGATTTTAGCAATACCATCGATGGATTTGTGATAAAGAATATCTTCAAATTCTCCAGAGCAGTCCTGCCATTCAATCGGGGCATATAGCTCTTCTTCGCTCGGGTAAATCATATTCGTATTCCTTCAATCAAAGAGTGATAAAAAATGGTTTACTGCCGCAGCAAACGCCGCCGCGTTCGATCGGTGAGCATTATGCCCAACATGCGCAATGGTTTGCAGCGGTAAAGCGCAGTACTTTGCTACTTGCCGAAATTTTTCGTCTTTTTCGCCACACAGATAAGTAAAAGGCAACGTCAATTGTTGCAATTCAGGCACCAGCCAGGGTTGGTATCCAAGCGAAGTATTTTCCAGCATATCAGCCACACCACCGCCATGATTATGACTGCGCACGTTGATCAGTTGCCGGCGCTGTTCAGGTAATAGATCAGAAAAAACCGCCTGCTGATACCAATCGGACAAAACCTGTTCAATCGGCTGAGAACGAAAACGTCTGGCCCAACGCCTATCATGTTCAAGACGGGCATCCCTTTCCTGTTGGGAAAACAAACCAGGGTTTCCTCCTTCAACCAGCAACCCACACAATCCCTGAATATCACCATAACAGACATGATTCATGGCAATACGGCCTCCTAACGAGTAGCCAATCAGCCAGTATTTATCAATTTGCTGTTCTGTTAACGTTTCAGACAGCAGACGACTCATATCGGTGAAATTTTTTACCCGAACATCCCTGGAATCACCATGACCAGGCAGATCGATTACCAATGAGGGATAATGAGCGCACAGATTCACTAATGGCAACCATTCATCGCCACTGCCCAATAATCCATGCAACCAAACCAGCCAGGGGCAGTCATTGTGACGGTTGAACTTGCGACCAGCCAGACTCACAACATAGCCACCTGTTTTAAAAGCTGTTGCAAACACTCAGCCCCTTCTCTACCTGGCACTTTCAGTTCAATCAGCGTGGTTTCATTTTGTTGCCATGCCTGTTCAGTACATTGCCGCAATTCAGCCCAACTTTGTGGACTGGCGTAATTCAAACCAAACATCGCCGCCGCATGATCAAAATTAACGTACTGAGGCATACAGTAAAAACGTTGCCTTTCCTCTTCCGGCGTAGGCAGTAAAGAGAAAATTTGTCCGCCATTATTATTTACCACAATTAATACGGTTGGCGCGGAAGGATGACGCAACAATGCCAGGCCATTCAGATCATAAAGTGTAGATAAATCACCGATAATCGCCAAAGTTGGCTTTGCTGTTGCCCGTTGCACACCAGCCGCAGTGGAAATCAATCCATCAATACCGCTTGCACCCCGGTTACTGTAGACCGGATACCCTGCCGGTAATTGCCCAAGCGCATCGATCAAACGAACAATCAGGCTGTTACCCACAAATAACTGTCCATATTCAGGCAGTAATTCATGTAATTGATAAGCTACGGCAGCTTCACTGAACTTCCCTGCTAATTCTGTTCTGACACAGTTAACTGCTTTCTCTGACCAGATTATGAGCTCTTCTGCCCACGATGTACGCAATTGTGCCGGATGAGCCCGTAACCAGTCAGCAATATTACAGGTTAATTTTCTGCCTCGATGATTGGCGGGATCAAGCCGGCCTGGAATGGGATCAATAATCCAAAACTCCTCCGGCTGGCATTTAGCCTGCCACTGTAACAGACGTTTTCCCATCAGACTGGAACCAAACTGGACCATCAGTTGCGCTTGCGCCAAAATTGTCTGTGCGTGAGGATTATCCAACCATAAATCGGCACAAGGCAATGGTTGCCCGGTTTGTGAAAGCGCATTGCCAATCAGCGGCCAGCCTAATGTTTTTGCCCATTCAGCAACATAAATCCCCTCTTCAGCACTTATTCGTCCAGCCAGTACAACCCCTTGTTTTTGTTGCCAATAGCGCCAATCAGGCACTTCTGCCACCGCACAGATTGCCGGCTGACTTAACCAGGGCTTATTACTTTTCCACCAGTTGCCTAACTGTTGCTGCCACTCATAATAAGAAGGCTGTTCATTACCATATAACGGTTCAGCAAATGGGCAATTAATGTGCAAGGCCCCATGCTGCAAGTTCGCCATACCATTATCTATGACAGAAACCAGCCAGCTTGCAGCAATATCGTCTGTTGGTCTTGGCAAACAAATTGTCTGAGATGGATGAGAAGCAAAAATACCCTGCTGATGAATAGCTTGATTCGCACCACAATCTATCAATTCTGGTGGCCGATCGGCAGTCAGGAAAACCACACGTTCACCCGTTAAGCCAGCTTCGATTAATGAAGGATAGAGATTTACCACCGCAGTCCCGGAAGTGACGATAACCCCGACCGGCTCTTTACTTGCTTTAGATAATCCCAGTGCCAGATGGCCTAACCCGCGTTCATCAAAATGGGTATGACAAATCAGTTTGTTATTCTCCGCCGCAGCCATTGTTAAAGGCGTGGAACGTGAACCTGGCGCAATGCAAACATGACGTAATCCGTGGCGGGTAAGTGCTTCCAATAAAAGTTCCGCCCAGCGGCGGTTAAATGCGCTGTTTGACATATTTTACTCAAAAAAACATTGATAAAAACTCGCTGTCAGCCTAACGATACGGATAATCTTTTCTTTATCCTAGTTCAATGAATTGCCATTTAATCGAAAACTTGTTTTCACCGACTACTGTGCTTTATCTGACCACTTGCGGCCATAAGCTGTACAGCAGATAATGATTCACCCAGTGTTAAATCACTACCGTCTCCAGCCTTTGCCCCAAAAGACATGATAAAAAGTAGGATTATACGGAGCATTAATAATAATTAAAGCCCTGATTATTTGTGTAGTTATATGTGTTCAATTCCGTTAGCAGCGAAAGCTCTCTCCAATGCTGAAAACAGGATAAATCAGACGTTTAGCCCTTCTGATAACGAATATTAAATTCATTAATATAATCACTTTGAATTATGTGATTTTCAATAAAGCGGCGCTTTCACTTACTGCTAAAAATTTACTAAATAAAGACCGTTATTATAAGCCAGGAAATAAAACAAACCTGTATTCTCCGAATAAAATCCTTTCTCTAAAAAACATATCTTATTTGCAAAATAGTAAAATAGAATTATAACCCTCTCCCCCTTACTTGTTAACTCCGGCCATTATATGAACAATTAATACTTTAGTTAAAATAGGGTTCTGAATCTTTATTCCATGAAACAAGATAAATAGGGTGCAATCTTACCCACTTTTTAAGTACGCCATAAACGGTAAATCAAAAAACATCCAGCTTATTCTTTATAAAAAGATCGTATTACCTGCCTTTTAAATCAAAAAGGAAGAGATTATATAATCATAACATAGCAACACAAATGTAATTATTTGTTTTAAAATACATTTTCACATAAACAGTATTTAAATATTTTATATTTATCATACTAACATCAAGAAAGAACACAAAAACTCATAACAAATTAACAAGCAAACCAAAGTATTATTTTCAAGCTTAACTATCAACCATAAAAAAATCAACAATATTTAATTCCATTAATTTCATATTTATATATTAAAAACACCTAAATTTAATTCTGATGAAAATACAGACAAATGTTTAATTAAAATTATATATTAAACTATTTTTTCAACAAAAAATCACGCTAATCAATGTATTTTTAATTAAGATTATTCAATAAAAAATACAACGTAAATTCAACAGCATGGGTATTATGACATCCGGTTGTGCCTTGATGTATTTAATAATTTTTTCAATGCAGCAATAACCACTAATGGAGAAATATATGTTATTAGCTCAACTTCCAGCGGAAAAAACACTGAATGAAACAGATATTCCCTCTGCTACCTTGCAATTACTGACAGGTAAACAAGCAGGTGTTGCCCGCCCCGGTGGAATATTTACCAAAGAAGACCTTATTAATATCAAATTGTATGTTAAGAAAGGTCTTTCACTGCCTTTTAATCTAGAGGAAGTGAAAAATTATCTAGGCTACCAAAGGGTCGATATTCCTGGATTGGAACCAGAAGATATTCATACTTTATTTGAAGAAATCCGCATTCACTCACTTAGCTGGAGCGGAGTGGAAAACGATATTATGCAACAGAGTATCGATCTGGAAATTGTCGGTAAACAAATTACCGAGACCGGAGGGAATATCATCAGCATCATTAATGAGATGCCAATTATTGAACGCATAAAGAAGAAACTGGGAGAATTATCGAATAACCAATTAGCCAGTATCACCTACACCAATGAAGATAAAGAGGTGTCGCACGCACTGGAAGAAATCCTGGATAACATGAAGAACGATATTCAAAAACAGCAGCAGAAAACCGAAAAGGTCAGAACCGAAGTATCTGATTTCAAGCTAAAACTGATCGGCGGCAGACTCTCAAATGGCGGCATTGCATTTGGTTTACAGCCACAAGTAGAAAATAAGAAAAGGCTGATGAAAGACAATAAGATGTCAGTGGGTATCAAAGATCTCGATGAAAAAATTATCGAGAAAAAAGAAGAAATCACTCAACTTAAGAAAGACTACGACAAATTCGTGGGCTTGGCTTTCTCCGGCATCGCTGCGGGGCTTATTGGCCTTGCTATTACAGGTGGTATTTTTGGTGCTAAGGCAGAAGAAGTACGTAAACGGAAAAACGCATTGATCAAAGAAGTGCGCAGCCTGGAAGAAAGCATCAAAGGTAAACGTGCATTGCAAGAATCTATGGCCAGCTTGTCTATTGATTTTAGCGACATTGATACCCGTTTGCTGGACGCAGAAGTCGCACTGAACCACCTGGATTACATGTGGCAATCCATGCTAACTCAGATCAATGCCTCCAGGGATAAATTCGCCGAAATTAACGACGCGCTGAAACTGACCTCTTTTATCACCAAATTCCAGCAAGTGATAAGCCCTTGGAAAGAGGTAGAAGGTTCCGCTAAACAATTGGTCAGGGTTTTCGATGAGGCGTTGAAAGAGTACAAACAGCGCTATAACTAATCACAACTCTCCACTGTATTACATAGGAAATAGAAAAAAGGAGCATTAAAATGACTGAAATTATTACTTTTCCACAAAACTCTGCTGCTTATCCAGAAATCAACATAAAAACCTTGAATCAAGCGGTGAAAAACATCTGGCGTCTGGTGCAACAGCAAACTTCAGGCATTGAAATAATCCAGGAAAAAACGCTGCGGGTCGGCATATACAGCCGTGATCTTGACGAAACGGTACGTATCTCTGTGCCTCACCTGCAAACTGTCCTGCGGCAGCTCCCTCCTCAAGAATACTTTCAGACCATCCTCGAAATTGATGCAGAGCTGGAAAATTCTGAGCTGGACGATGAAACCCGGAATACGCTGTTAGAAGCACGTTCAGAGCAGATCCACAGCCTGAATAAAGATGTCAAAAACGTTATTCTCAACTTACATAATGAAGCTAACCAACTGGCCAGCAAAATTGCCGATGTGCGTAACGTTGTGATTTCAGAACGTCTGGGAGGAGTCCTGGAAGAACAACAAGCACGAAAAGTGGAACTGCAAGCTGATATTGCCCAGAAAGAGCAAGAAAAAGCCAAACTGGCCGAAAACCGCGACAAAATCATCGCAAGCCAAGATGTCATTCGCCAATACAATCTGGCTGACATGTTCAAGGACTACATTCCCAATGCCAGCGAAGTGGACAAACTGGACATCAGCAACCCTAAAAAAGAGGCCATCAAACAGGCACTTAAACAGGGAATTGAAATCGCCAAAAAGATTCTCGACAATATTTCTAAAGGGCTGAAATATATAGAATTAGCTGATGCCAGATCCAAACTGGATGAGCAAATCACTCAGTTGAATAAGGTGTCCGATAACCTGAAAACTCAACTGAAAGAGACAGAAAAGCGGATTACCGGTATCGGCGCTGCACAGCAAATCGAGACAGAACGCACCACACTACTGAGCCAGGCAACAACACTGGAACAAGTATGGAGTATATTTGCCAATCAATTACAGGAGACAATAGACAGTAAAACCGGCCAGCAAGATCTGACCAAACTCATACATAATCAGCTGAACTTCCTTAATAATCTGGAATCACAATACAGCGCGCTCCTATTGAGCTAAACACCACTTACTCCCTGAGCCTTCATCAGGCAGTACAAGGCATGAGCACAATGAATCAATGAAACTTGTGTGAAGTGCAGTTCAAGGGGAAGAGAGCGTTATCAACAACTGACAATCACCCGGTAAGGACCACCTTACCGGGCCAAAGTTGCAGTGAGGCTCACGTTAAAGTATCTGATAATATGACAGCAAATCTGATTAATGAAGCGTTGGAATTACAGCTAATATCAATCAGATTAAATCAATCTCTGATAAAGACGTGAAAATAATAGCTGGCCTTAATGGCTTAGGTTATCAGCCACATCTGTGCGCTTTTAAGCCAGCTATTCTTAAACAGAGTTGATTCTTCTCAATATCATAAAAAATACAGCATTAAGCTTCTCTGGTGATTAATACCAAGTCTATCAACCGGGCAAGGTAACTAGGTTGAATAAAGCTTTAGTGATTTAGCTAATATAAAACCGGTTTCCAGCGAGATTATCGGCATCTTTTGTGACATAAATCGCATTTTATTACATTTATTGGTGATTAATTCTCCGTGTAATCAAGACATAGCCGATTTTTTATTATATCTTTTTGTCTGAATATTAAACGGACAACATTATTGATTGTATAAATTTATTGATGACTGATAAGGGGAGACGCCCTGCATTTGTTTAATCAGGATTATCAATGTTGTTGCTCTGTTCGGTATGCCTGCATAAGACGAAAGAAAGATGGACAATCAAGCCCGTTGTCGGTTCACTGAAGGCAGCAAGAAGGCTATCAGGAACAGACGGTCAACATCCTCATCGCGCCCGAAGCCCCGGCGCTGAATATCTCGCGTGATCAGTTAATCGAAGGCGAAGAGCTCCCCGGTTACCTCACCCATCAAAAAGGTCTGTTGAAAAACGGTCTGCGCAACTGGCAATTGTTGGAAGAGCAGCCCGCGACGCTGGGCGATAACTTGCGGCAGGGCACCGCGCTGCTTTCCCGTTATCGGCCCAAAAAAGGCCAACAAGTCTATCAATATCAGGCCGTATTCCGGCTGGATGAGAAAAAAAGGCAGGCCAGCAAGCTGGCCCCACCCCTGCTGCACTGGCTGCGCGCGGCTCGCACTGCGCTCCGCTCCGTGCAGTCCCCAGGGGGCTTCCCTGTTAAAATGCTTGACCTGCGGGCCTCGCCAGCCCGCACCCGCCAACCCGCGTCAGCGGCGGAGAAAAAGGCGGCTAAATCAAGGGGAAAAATCCGCTCAACCGTATGATGGCGTCGGGATAGTGCCGAAGATCCGATCGGGTTAGCCGGAGGAGTAAATCCTTACAGTTACGTGCATAATCCGGTATCGTGGATTGATCCGTTCGGGTTGGCAGGTAAAAATTGCCAAGATGTTGGTAATAAGTCTAAAAATGCTCAAGAAATGGCAGAGGAGTTAGCTAATCAACTTAATAAAAATACAGTGACATTCTCAACTCCAACAACTATGGGGCATATAGATTTAAGAGGTAGGGCGCATTTTGATAAAATAACCCAAACGGATATACCAACTCCACATGTTCAAACTTCACCAATAAATATAGCTCCTAATGGAAAACGTTTTCCTTTGAAAAAGCAGGAAGTAGCCAGACCTGCTACTAAGCAAGATATACGTACAGCTAGAGAACTAGCTAAAAAACAAGGGATATTAAAATGAATGATAATATCATTGAACACCTTCAAAACTGGTATCAATCTAAATGCGATGGAATGTGGGAACATGAATATGGTTTTGATATCAGTACATTAGATAATCCTGGTTGGAAGGTTAATATATCAGGAGAAAATGGGAAAAACCCATTAAATATTATTGTAAATAACACTGATGCCGATTGGGTAAATATAAAGGCAAGTGAAAGAGAATTTAAAGGATATGGAGGTATTGCAAATTTAGAGACAATACTGAAATATGCAGCACAATGGCTTGATAAAGTGTAGAAATATAATTAAAGCCGGAAAGATCCCCATGATCTTCCGGCTTTTTGTTCTTACCGTGGAGAATACCCGTGATACGCCAACGCAGACTAGAGCCGTCCTATCGCATCCTTAATCAGCCACGCCTCATCATCATTCACTGCACAGGCGCGTCTCCGGTCGCGGTAGGAATAGCCGTTACCGACTACCCCCCTCACAGATCCGAACGTGCGCGACTAACGCATCCGGCTCCTACCTCAGGTGTTTGGCGTAAAAGCGCTGCAAAGGATAAGGATGCACAATTCGGGGGGACGGTATCCATTTATTCACCAGTGACGGGCCGGTGCTGACTCTGGGCTATAACCTGAACGGGCAGCTGACGGAAATTACCTGTACCGATGAAGGTGTACGTAAAAGAATATTATCCAAATAGATGAGTATCAAACGTTTTATCGTCGGTTATTTAACAACATCAGAAAAGATAAAAAATGAATATAATCCACGGTCGTTAAACATAAAACACGATATCCAATGATGATTAAACTTAACAAAAATCAGGCGTTAAAAGAGATAAAAACAACGGTTAAAACTTTATACCAATTAAATCCATCGAGTAAAAAAACGACTTCCGATAACAGGTTAACTGTCATCATCATTTAAAAACGAGAATACCAAAGCATTAAAGCTTTTATATCAAAAACGGGTTTAACGCAATAAATGCAACTTTTCAGAGGACAGTTAATGGTATTTAATCCCATTAATCCAAAGTTGAAAAGAAATCGCACGCAAAATAACATTACCCAAATAAACGGATATTAAAGCGCTTTCTCGCCAATTATTTAACAGCATCAGAAAAGATAAGAAGTGAATATAATCCGCGTTCGTTAAACATAAAACACGATATCCGATGATGATTAAACTTAACAAAAAGCAGGTGTTAAAAGGGATAAAAACAACGGTTAAAACTTTATACCGTTTAAAACCATAAATTATAAAATGATTTTTAATAACAGTTTAAAACCTACCCCTCACAAAACCCAAGGCAGAATTCACTTTTTACCCGGCCCGGTTTAATTCGTTTATCCGTGATTCTATACTCCACTTATTTTACATTTTCCTAACCTATCTAATCACTAAAAAGCACGATTATCAAAGCATTAAAGCTTGTATATAAAAGACAGATTTAATTATAAGCGCAGTTTTTTTAAATTACATTAACCATTAGCGAAAAACTTAAAATAAATCAGCGAGAAAAAGAATATTATCCGAAAAAAATACAATATACCATGATGATTAAACTTAACAAAAAGCAAGTGTTAAAAACAATGAAAACAATGGCTAAAACTTTATTATACAAGTTAAAACCAGAGGTTAAAAACCTACCCATCATAAATCTATCAGTGAAAATGAGAAAAAGCATTGGCTTTATTAATGCTTATATACCCTGTAAAAAGACACATAAGAAGATATAATAGGTTAATCAGACAATATATTTAAAAAAAGAACCAAATTTAATAACGTTTTCAATCGGAGAGTGAATTCTTTATCAGCCAGTTAAATAATTATTCGTGAAAAATAGGAACAACAAAATCCGCAAATAAATGATTTAATCGAATATGAACTTGTTTACTCGCAGAGTAATTATGTTGCATTTATTATGTAATTCTACCATCCATTATATAAAATCTTTAATCACTCTACATTTTCGCTTTTAAAGAGTCATGGCAGGTTAGGTAAATGTGAAATAAGCGGAGTATAACATCATCGATAAGTGTTTAAATATGAAAATGGATAAACCGTTTTCAATCCCTCTTTATTTTTTAAAAATCTGGCATTAATGGGACTAGATTTCTTTAATTTTTCGCTGACTAATTACCGATAAAAAGACGCCTGCGATCGCCAAAAAAGGAAATGCCCGCAAAAAGAGAAAGTGAACAATGTTAAAAGGATGAATAGCGAATACCACTATTCTCATTCCACGGATTTTCTTGTTTTTTAATTAAAAAGTCACATAAACTTGTTACGTAATTTGGTCTTACACATCATGGGGCATAAAAAAATCGCAATTAATGGGCAATAAACACTTACGTGAATCCCAAAATGGGACTAAGGTAAGATTTATGAAAATAATATCCGCTGCATCACTGAAAACATTTTGGGAAAAGTATCCCGACGCAGAACAACCACTAAAGGCTTGGTTTTACGAGGCAAAAAAAGCCTCATGGAAGACACCAGCAGATATCAAGGCTCAATACTGTAATGCGAACATCCTAAAAAATAATCGCGTGGTATTTAACATTAAGGGAAACAATTACCGTCTGATAGTTTCTATCTTTTATCCCGCATGTTGGATGTACGTAAAATTCCTCGGCACACATAAACAATACGATGCCATAAATGCCAGCACCGTAGAACCGGAGTGAACAATGAACATTAAACCCATTAGAACAGAACAAGACTATAAAGCGGCACTTGAAGCCATTTCACCCCTGTTTGATAATCAACCTGAAATTGGAACACCTGAGTTTGATTTTTTAGAAGTGATAGTTCTGCTCATTGAAGAATACGAAGCAGAACACTATCCAATCGACCCACCAGACCCGATCGAGGCCATTAAATTCAGAATGGAGCAATCAGGATTAACAGTTAAAGACTTGGAACCCACTATCGGCAAATCCAACCGTGTTTATGAAGTTCTCAATAGAAAGCGTAATCTGACATTATCCATGATCCGGAATTTACACAGTATGTTTGGTATTCCTGCTGATGTCCTAATAAAACCAACAAAACCAGCTCCATAAGGGGCTAGTTTTATAAACCATTCGTGGCTTACGGATTTCAAATCCAATAGCGGTTATTAAGATAAGAATAAATCAGTACCCCTAATCCCTTATAACCAAGGAAAGAAATAGAAATTTAACCTTTTTCTAAGCTGCCTGTACGGCAGTGAACGGCAACTCTAATCTTTGCTTCAATGAAATAAATTTCTAAGCTGCCTGTACGGCAGTGAACTACCCGTGGTCCAGTAATGCTTGCTACTGGATTTTCTAAGCTGCCTGTACGGCAGTGAACAGTAACTGATCGCAACGGAATTGTATTAGCACTTTCTAAGCTGCCTGTACGGCAGTGAACTTTGTGAGAGAGGTCGTGAAATTCTGGGATATTTTCTAAGCTGCCTGTACGGCAGTGAACTATGTGTAGCCCAGTGATTTAAATTAATCGGATTTCTAAGCTGCCTGTACGGCAGTGAACGGTAGCCTTGGGCGTTTGGAACATCTGGCGATTTTCTAAGCTGCCTGTACGGCAGTGAACTGTTGCATATTAACTTTAATTTATTGATTATTAAAGAGCAAAGTGACTATAAAGGAGAAAAACCCTTTTTTTAAGCAGACTCTAACCTCTTAAATAAATCAATAAGTTATCATTAGCTGATAAAAAAGGGTCAAAAATAGCATCCTACCTCTGGTCAACTATCTTAAAACTAACTATTTTACTCTTCTTTATATATTACATATAGTTGCTACAAACTAGCCGGTAATTTTTGAAGAATACCGACACGCTTTTTCTATAATCAACTCTGTTTAAAAGAGAATCAAATGACTTCATTTCCCATCTATCATGTTGATGCATTTACAGATCTCCCATTTTCTGGCAATCCCGCCGCTGTTGTTATATTAGATCACTGGCTTTCAGATAAAGCTCTATTATCCATTGCTATGGAAGTCAATCTCTCCGAAACGGCCTTTTTAGTTAGTAATCACTTACGTTGGTTTACCCCCAAAGTTGAAGTAGATTTATGTGGACATGCTACATTAGCTACAGCTTTTGTGATGGTTGAACATCTAGCCATTACTGATAATCCTATCGTATTTCAAACCCACTCTGGCGCTATTACCGTTTATCATGACAACGGTACTTATAAACTTGATTTACCCAAAGTTACCTATAAAGAAGAGTCCATTCTGCAAGCAGATATTGAGAATGCACTTGGTCAAAAAATATCTGAGCTTCTCGTCTCTGATAATCGCTATATTTGTTTACTCGAAACCGCAGAACACGTTCTAAATACAAAACCTAATTTCGACAAAATAGCGGCTTTGCCTTTACCAGGAGTTGCTATAACAGCACAAGGTAAACAACAAATTGACTTTGTTTCGCGATATTTTGCACCCGCTAAAGGTGTGCCAGAAGATCCAGTAACCGGCTCATCACATTGTGTACTCGCCCCATTTTGGGGTAACCGTTTAAACAAACAACGGTTATATGCACGTCAATTGTCAAAACGAAGTGGGGACATTGTGTGTGAATTGCACGGAGATCGAGTACATTTGCTAGGAAAAGCCAAATTATTTTCCTATGGGCATATAATCCTTGATCTCCCAGCTATTTCCTAAGATAAGAAACTCAACATAGATTATTGATGCAAGATTATAAGAGAAAGAGAATTTTGTTAATAAAGCAAAACTCTCTGGCTGCTTGTACGGCAGTGAACTTGGCCTTAAGAAAAAAGTAACCGGGAAACACTTTCTAAGCTGCCTGTACGGCAGTGAACTCTTTCATTACGAGCACCGACCAATGAAACTTTTTCTAAGCTGCCTGTACGGCAGTGAACTTTGAGCCCCCCGCCGCCGCCGCAAGTGAGGTATTTTTCTAAGCTGCCTGTACGGCAGTGAACGCCTATCTATTCGATGATGAATACGTTGACGATTTCTAAGCTGCCTGTACGGCAGTGAACCTACCGGCTTTTGACGGAATATTGGTACATGCTTTCTAAGCTGCCTGTACGGCAGTGAACAGATGTCATCCTGCGCTTTGCTGAACAAGTTTTTTCTAAGCTGCCTGTACGGCAGTGAACGGAATGTAAGTGCCACCCGTCTGAATATTCGATTTCTAAGCTGCCTGTACGGCAGTGAACTGTTGCATATTAACTTTAATCTATTGATTATTAAAGAGCAAAGTCACTATAAAGGAGAAAAACCCTTTTTATAAACAGAGTTTAATCCCCTTAATAAAT
>NZ_PUJU01000026.1 GCF_011189505.1 Photorhabdus tasmaniensis | reverse complement strand
CAGCGTCAGCTGGGGGTTTTTGCGTTTTAGGGGATGATTTTATTGACTGACTGACCCCAGTTTTTCATCTGATGGATATGCCGCTTTGGCAACAGGTAGCCCATCAGTATGTTAATAATCAAAATACATTACAGTTATAGCAACAAGTATATAAAAATAACTTAAACCAGTTTTTAGGCTTATAGAAAATTAGCAATACTATAAGTTTGACTAATTTTTATGGCCTTAGTTATGAGTAAATAACATTTTCAGGCAATATTACATCAATACTTTTTTATTTTTTTAAATAAATCATGTAAATATATCTTATTCTGTTTGTCGTGAGAGTTTCTTAGTTGGAGGAAATACATTCTTTGGCATATAAAGTTTAATTTAAAGTAAGGCGTAATCATGGAAATCTATTTATTCTCTTGTAAATCGACATTGAAAAATTTTTCAGTGTTAAGAATAAATTTTATTATTTTAATTCCATTTGTATTGATTTAAGAAATAAGATTTAAAAGAGAAAACTCTATATTTTCTTACCTAGTAAGAATAGTGATATTTGCTATGCTGTATATAAAACTTTAAAGCAGCATATAATTGAGATGATATTTTACCGGTTAAAGAATATTTCTTAAATAGAATATTTAAACATTGTAGTTCGGATAGTCGTTGGATTAGTTTTCTTTACTTTTTAACTCCAAAAAGCAGATCCTGCATTTCATATCTTTGAAATGCTTATTTTTAAGCAGAACTAGAATTGATTAAATTAAAAAATCCCCTGAAGTTATTCGCAACAGGGGATTTAGAGAAAATAATCAGCTTTATCGATTCAATTATAGAATACGATTAATCAGCCTGTCTACTCGGATACGGCGTAAACGACGGATAAGTTTACGCACTTTGACTGGGTAAAGCTGGATACTGTCCAGTTCCTGATAATTACTGACAATCGTAGTATGAGTACGGATACAGTTTAGTTCTTTTGTCCGTTGTTCCTGCATTTCTTTATTAGGATCGTGGATAAGAATTGCATTTTCTAAATCCAGTCCCCAGGCACGAGGATTAAGATTATTTCCTGTAATCAATTGCCATTGATTATCTACCCACACACCTTTCAGATGGTAGCTATTATCACCATCTTTCCATAACCGTACAGTTAGTTGATCGCTATCTACATAACGCTGTAGTCTGCTGATAAAACGGCGCAGGTTGATTTCATATAGGTATGGCAATGCACCGATAATTTTAAATGGTTCTTCCGGTGGAATATAAAAATCGTTGGCAGTTTTATCGCCAACAATAATTTCCACTTGTTTACCCTGACGAAGCAGATGAACAATCAGTCGAACAATGATAGCTGGAAGGTTAAAATACGGAGTGCAAATAACCAGTTTTTGTTCTGTACTGGCGATAAGATGACTGATGGTTTTATTTAGCAGGTTTTTCTTCCCCAGACCGGCAAGTGGGGTGACAGATAATTCATCGTTCGTTGCCTGATTATTTATCTGATAAGTTGTGTATCGCAGAGAAAAGCGAAATTGACGGATCAACGGTTTAATTTCAGGGCTACGGGGACGATTCTTACAATTCAGTTTTTGTACAGCGTCTGTAGCGATAATGTAATTATCAACAAAGTGTTTCATTGTTTCTGCAAGTTTTGCATTATGAAGCAAGTGGTAGCGATCATAACGATATTTATCATGTTGGTGTAGATAAACATCATTAATACTCGCCCCGCTATAAATCACCGTATCGTCAAAGATAAAACCTTTTAAATGTAAAACTCCCAGTGCTTCACGGGTATTTACTGGTACACCTAATACTGGAATTTTTACATCAGAATATGTTTCTGCCATGGAACAATACCAATCGGCATTAGTTGCCATTGCAACATCACCAATTCGTCCACGTTGTGCCCGATGCCAGTCAACAAGAACTTTAATGTCCAGATCCGGACGTTGTTGTTTAGCTGCATAGAGTGCATTAAGGATATCTCTCCCTGCGTCATCGTTTTCCAGATAGAGGGAGATGATATAAATATGTTTTTCAGCATTAGCAATTTTTTCCAGCAGGATGCTGCGGAACACTTCAGGTTGATAAAGTGTTTTAATATCAGCAACTGACTGAGGTAGCTTAGGCAGTTGTGCAAGGTGTTGTTGGTGTTTAGCTTGTTTGAATTTAGACAACATCACAGTGCGTTTTTTCTCTTATGTTGGATGGCTGAAATACGACTATATAAAGCAATGAAGCAAATGATCTGGCGATAATACCATTTGTTTGGTTAATTGGGAGCATGATTTAACGCTCTGCTACCTAATGATTCAAGTCTGTGCGATTCATCACGTAGTTGATTTAAAGTTCGAGGGCTAAGTTTACAATGCCGTCCTCAAATTGAACATCTATGGTAAATCCAAGTTTTTTAGCCAGTTTTATCATAGTGCGGTTTTCTGGCATGGTGATGGCGTTGAGACGGCTTATGCCATGTTCCCGTGTATAATTAATCAGCTTGATCATCAGCTGATGTCCAAGGGTAATCCCTTTTAAATCAGAGCGTACCAGCACAGCAAATTCTGCCTCGACATTATCAGGGTCAGCTATGGCACGAGTGACACCGATAATTTCCGGAGTAGTCTTAGGATGACGCACAGCAACAAATGCCATTTCACGGTCGTAATCAATCTGAGTCATATTCGCTAAATCATCGTGAGTGAATTCGCTGATTTCACTGAAGTAGCGATAATAAAGATCTTCTTTGGTGACCTGACCAATAAAATCTTTTAGCAGAGGTTCATCTTCTGGCAGAATCGGACGTAGAAGGCATTCGGCACCACCTTTCAGTTTTATGGTTTCTTCCAATTCGCTTGGATATGGGCGGATAGCCAATCTGGTCCGAGGATCACCTGCTATCGAAGATAATTCCATTGAAACATCAAGTAGTGTGAATTCATCACCGGAAGCCAGTAATGGGTGAATATCTAGTCGTACAATTTGCGGGCAATCAAGTAACAGGTTAGAGACTTGAACCAAAAGTCGGCTAAGTGCCAGCACATCTAATGATTGAGGAGAGCCCCTGAGTTTAATTTTTCTACTTTTAATGGCTTGAATAACCAGATATCGCGCTAATGCCATATTAAGCGGTGGCAATGCTACGGCTGCTTGTGTTTCCTGTGACCATTCAACACCACCTTCTCCCAGCATAATCAGTGGACCAAATACCTCGTCTTGTTCTACGGCAATTCGCAACTCTTGTGCTCCGGCACGGTTTGCCATGCTCTGAACTAACAGTCCCTGAACTCTTGCTTGTGGGAAATTCTGGTTGACACGTTCGATAATCGCTTGAGCAGAAGCTTTGACTTCATCTGCGTTGCGCAAATAGAGCATAACCCCCTGAACTTCTGATTTATGCGGGATATCTGGCGAACGTAATTTCAGGGCGACAGGATAACCGATCTGTTGGGCGATACTGACCGCTTCATCACTGTTATGAGCAATCCATGTTGGAAGTGTATTGAGACCATAGGCTTCCAGAATAGGTTGAACTTCATGAGTATCCAGACGAGAATTTCCCTGTTCCAGAGCTTGTTGTATGCACTGATGGGCGCGGGCCGTATTGGCTGTGATGTTTGCTGATAGTGTTGGTGTTTCTGTTAATTGTTTCTGATTGCGGCGATATTCCACCATATGCATAAAAGCAGTAACGGCACCTTCCGGGGTTCGGTAAGTTGGAATACCTGCTTCACTGAACAGGCGGCGGGCTTCTTGTGAAGAATACTCTCCGCACCAGTTAGTGAAGATAGTCAGCCATTTTCCCCGTGGGTGTTTACGGATTGTCTCAATGACTTTTGTGGCGGTCTGAATGCCGGGAGCCATTGCGCTAGGAGAATGAATAAGTAGCAGTGCATCATGGTCATGGCTGTCTAGCAAAGGTTTTAGTGCAGTGATGTAACGTTCCACTGTCGAGTCATCTCTTAAATCCAGCGGATTGTGGAGGGAGATAGTTTCTGGTAGTTGTGTTTTCAATGCCCTCGTTGTTTCTTCACCTAATGTTGCTAACTTACCGTTACGACGGAATAATTCATCTAGCGCCATTGCTGCTGGAGCCGCGCCATTACTAACAATAAATAGTCGCTCTCCCCGTAAAGGTGACATATGGCTTAATGTTTCTACCGCAGAAAACATTTCATGTGTATCTTGCACCCGCAATAATCCCGCACGCTGAATTGCTGCGTCATAAGCAGCATCCAGATTTTGTTGTTCACCAAGTAATCTCTGGGCCTGCTTGGTGCGGCCGCTTTTAACCACCAAAATAGGTTTATTGCGGGAAGCACTTCTGGACGCTGAAAGAAAACGACGGGCGTCATGAATATGCTCCAGATAGAGCAGGATAGCACTGGTTTTACTGTCACGAGCCAGGAAATCAAGCAGATGATCAATATCAATATCTACACTGTCGCCCAACGCGATAAAGTAGGAAAACCCGACTCCCCGGTGTTGAGCCCAGTCAAGAATCGTATTTGATACCGCCGCAGATTGAGAAATAAAGGCTAGTTTTCCTTTGAGTATTGGAACTGGAGAAAAGCTGGCGTTTAATCCTTGCCAGGGGGCTAATAATCCCAAACTGTTTGGTCCAAGTAGTCGGATACTATAGCGCTGGCAACACTGCTTTAGCTCAGTAAATTGGGGCTCTGGTGAGGAAAGAATAATAACTGTTTTACAACCAAGTTGTCCCAGTTGTTCCAGACATTGCAAATTGCGGCCATGATGAGTACAGATAACAGCCAAGTCTGGTGTGATCGGTAATTTATCTATTGAAGGATAGGCTAAAACCCCTTGAACGGAATCGCTATTGGGTGTTATCGGCAGTATTGGCCCGGCAAATCCTCCTGCAAGCAGGTTGCGCATCATAACTGAACCCGCTCGTTCTGGTTTTTCTGAAGCACCAATTACTGCAATGGATTTTGGGAGTAATAAAGCTTCAAGTCCGCGCTGGCTCATCAGGAGGCTCCTTGTTAGCGATTAATGTGGTCACTGTAACGGATTTTGTTGGTAATTGCTGTGATTTACGCTATCGGGTGATGAGGTTTACCTGCCAGATATTGTTGATGAAAATAGCTAAAATGAGTAAGCAGTCGCTGAGAAGCAATTAAGTCTCCAGCTTGTTCTAGGATGGTAGCAGCCACTTCTGCGGTACAATGTTGTTCTTCTCTAGCGGACACCCGCAGTGAATAATCTGTTTTTGCTGCACTGTTGACTGATAACAATGGAATATCATCCAGGTAAGGGCTGGTAGGAAAAAAATTAAAGGCATATTTTGATAGATTGTGGTTGTCAGAGGTAGCTTACTATGCACACATCAGGTAATCTTCGCGCCATAAAGTAGTTGGAGGGACGAATGAACGATTCATACAGTGGTAAAAATGGCAAAGTCAAAGTGATGTATGTCCGCAGTGAGGACAATAATGACAGCCGCGGCAATAACAAACGTCCGTCGGGTAAAGGGCGCGATCAAGGTCAGCGACGTCGGGACAATGAGCGATCATCCCGTTCTCCGCGTGTTACTGAGCGTGAAAGATCGCCCTGGAAAACAGTTTCTCGCCCTGAGAGTGATTCTTTAACGCCAGAACATAGCGGTATCAGTGGGAAAAGCCAGATTGATCCAGAACAGCTTCGTCGTCAGCGCATGGAAGAAACCCGGATTTATGGTGAAAATGCTTGTCAGGCGATGTTTAAAAACCGTTCAGAGGCGATAGTTCGTGCCTGGTTTGTTGAGTCAGTGACACCACGCTTCCGTAGTGCTCTAAAATGGATGGCTGCCAACCGCAAAGCTTATCATGTTGTGGATGAAGCTGAACTGGCGAAAGTGTCAGGCACTGAACATCATGGCGGTGTTTGTTTTCTAATTAAAAAACGCAGTGGTTTTGATGCGGAGACCTACTTGAAAAGTGCTCCGGTAAAAGACTGTGTTCTGGCTCTTGAAGATGTGGGTAATCCACATAACCTTGGTGCTATTATGCGAAGCTGTGCACATTTCGGTGTGCAGGGTGTGATTTTGCAGGATGTGGCTTTGTTAGAATCTGGTGCGGCTATTCGTACAGCAGAGGGTGGCGCTGAACATATTAAAGGTATTGATGCTGATGGTTTTACCACCACACTGAATAAATTTCGTGAAGCGGGTTACACCATTGTGACAACATCCAGCCATAAAGGTAGCACCAATTTAGCTAAAGTTAAATTACCTGAAAAAATGGTTCTGGTACTTGGTCAGGAGCATGATGGCTTGAGTGACAGTGCTTGGGAACATGGCGATATGAGTTTGTTTGTCGGGGGCACTGGTTTGGTTGAAAGCCTGAATGTTTCTGTTGCAACAGGCGTTATGTTAGCTGAATGGTGGCGACAGAATAGAGCTTGATAGTAAAAGCGGGAGCTGTCGTGCTCCCGTTTTGCTATTTAAGATTCAGTGAGCTCCGCTAACACTCTTTTTACTTCCTTGTGTGAATGGGGGTTTCGCTAACCAGACGAGCATAATCAGAATCAGGAATACCCCGGCGGAGAGCCAGAATATTTCATTTGCTGAAATTATGAGTCCCTGATGGGTAATTTCTTTTGCCAGATAAGCAGAAATTTGTTGGTTATTCATTCCCAATGCCGATAATTGCTGATAAATCTGTTGAGTTTCGGGATTATAAGGATTGATGTATTCAGTAAAATGAGCGTGATGCATTGATTCGCGTTGAGTCCACATGGTCGCTGTTAGTGACGTTCCTATTGAACCTGCCAATGTTCGGACAAAGTTGGACAGACTGGATGCAGATGCCATGCGTTCTGGCCGTAAGCCAGAAAGGGTAATGGTTGTTAGCGGCATAAAGAAACAGGCGATAGCAAGCCCTTGAATAAACTGAGGCCACGCGGAAGCGGCAAAATCCATTCCTGGTTCGAATGTATATGCACGCCAGTAATAACAGACAGCGTATATAACAAAGCTGAATGTCACTATGTAGCGCATATCTACTCTATTGCCGAACTTACCAATCAGTGGTGATATTATCAATGGCAACAATCCTACCGGCGCTAATGCAAGCCCTGCCCAGGTTGCTGTATAGCTAAACACTTCCTGTAATAACTGAGGTAACAAAACAATTGTGCCGAAGTAGAGTAGATAAGCCAAACTCAAGCAGAGGCAACCAATAGTAAAATTGCGTTCTTTAAACAGCGACAAATCAATAATTGGGTTGTCATCGGTTAATTCCCATATTGTCAGACATATCAATGCTATTACAGCTATAACAGTTAATACGATAATTTCTGTAGAATTAAACCAGTCCAGTTCTTTACCCTGATCCAGCATAATTTGCAAACAACCCACTCCGATGACCAGTAACACGAGTCCTATTGTATCGATAGGCTTGATCTCTGTTTGGGTTTCACGCCCTTTCAGTGTTTGCATAGCAATCAGAATAATCGCTATACCAACAGGAACGTTGATAAAGAAAATCCATCCCCAATGATAGTTATCACTGATATAGCCACCCAGAATAGGGCCAAAAATCGGTGCGACAATAATAGTGAGTGACCATAACGCCAGCGCCATATTTCCTTTGGCTGGTGGATAATTGTTCAGTAGCAGGCTTTGCGAAAGAGGAATAAGAGGACCAGCAACTAACCCCTGAATAACCCGGAAAAAGATTAGCATTCCAAGGCTATTGGAAATTCCACATAACCAGGAAGCTATAGTAAATAGGGCTGTTGACCCGATGAATAGCTTAACTTCACCAATGCGTTTTGCTAGCCATCCAGTAACCGGGATTGAAATTGCATTAGCGACACCGAAAGAGGTAATTACCCAGAGCCCTTGAGTATTTGATGACCCCAAATTACCTGCGATAGTGGGTATAGCTACGTTAGCAATTGTGGAATCCAAAACTTGCATGAAGGTTGCCAAAGATAACGCAATGGTCATCCAGGCAAGTTTGGCACCTGTAAGCGGCTGTTTTGTCACTGTTGCCTCCGGTATTGTTTTTAAGCGTTATTATTGATTATGTCGCTAACTATTTTATTTGCCGGAGACATATCTATTGCCAGTGCAGAGGTGTGATAAGCCGATTTAGTGCGTGTTCTGTCAGATAGAACAGGCCCATCAGACAGGGTGGTATCTACCCTGACTTTAGTTGAGAGACCGATGCGTAATGGGTATTTCTCTAATTGTCCAGGATCCAGTGTAATGCGGACGGGTAAGCGTTGAACAACTTTAATCCAATTGCCACTGGCATTCTGAGCAGGCAATAAAGAGAAGGCGCTGCCTGTACCCATATCAAGGCCAGTGATTTTGCCGCTAAATACTTTGCTTCCACCGTAGAAATCGCTGGTGATTTCTACGGGTTGACCGATACGCATACCGGCAATTTGAGTTTCCTTGAAGTTAGCTTCTATCCACATATCGTTTGCTGAAACTATCGCCATTAGTGGTGTATTTTTATTGACTTGTGCGCCAACTTGTACACTGCGGCGTGAGACATAGCCGTCAATTGGGCTGACTATTTTAGTGCGTTGTAGCGCTAGCCAGGCATTACGGACTTCCGCTGCTGCTTGTTCAACGGCAGGTTGTTTCTCTAGTGGTGTATTACGAATAACTGCCTGATTAGCGTTATATTGCTCGATAGCAATATCCAGAGCGGCTCGGGCACTGGCAACGGCTTCCTGTGCATGTTGCAGCTCCTCTTTACCAATCACTTTTTGAGCGCTAAGTATTTCACGACGGCTGAGATCATTTTGAACTTTGGTCAATTCAGAGCGGCGCAGAGCGATATTAGCCCGATATTGTTTACTGTTAATTATCTGCTGATGAGTCTGACGAACACTGTTAGCCAGTGCTGTTTTTGCTTTTTCCAATGCTAACTCTGCATCACGGGGATCGAGTTGTACTAATACACTGCCGCTTTTCACAAAGTCAGTATTATCGAAGTTAACTGTAATTACGCTGCCGGTAACTTGCGACATAATCTGAACTTGATTGCCTGTAACGTAGGCATTATCGGTTTCTTGATGATGGCGTAAAATGAGAAACCAATAAAAAAAGTAGGTAACACCAAGCAGAGTAAATACCAGAGTTAGTAATACTAAGGCACGACTGCGTTGTCTTTTTTTGTTATCGGTTGGATTTTGTGGTGCTGGTACTTCAATTTCCTCATTCGTGCTCATAGTAATCTCCATGCTTGTTATCTATCTTTTGGTCACTATCATCTTTCAGCTCACTTTCCAGTAGTGGTATGTCATCACTACTGGAAAGATGAATTACACAGAATCCAATGTTATCGAAGAATAATAGTTAGCTTTTGGCAGAAAAGATCATCTTGGCTAACAAGGAAATTTTTCTCGAACAATTTAACCAGAAAATTGTTGTTTGGATGAAAATTGTTCGATCAAACAATAAGTTATTTTTTGATACAATCGCCCATTGTATCAAGTCTGACCAGTAATTTTCTCATTAACGTCTCTAACTGTTTTTGTTCCTCCTGGTCAAGGCATGACCAAAGTTTTCTCAGGCAATCATGTTGAGGTGGAAGTAAACTATTTAAAAATTTTGTACCTTGATCTGTCAGGTGAAGGTGAAGACAGCGACGATCGTTATGACTTTCCTTTCTTTCAATCCACTCCTGCTTTTCTAATTCATCAGCAATACGAGTGGCGTTAGTACGAGAAGAACCTAATGCGGCACTTAATTCTGATGGTTGGATGCTGTGGCTTTCTTTAGTATCAAGGATCATCAGGGCCATGAACAAAGTTTCATTGATTCCTTGAGCTTTCAACATATTATTACGGTTTTCAAGCAATTTGCTTTGGACGTGCATTGATAACCTAGTCAACAGGATCTCTTGATAAGGGATATCTTTATTTAATTTGGCTTGCTGTGCTGCACGAATATTCAGTAATTCTTCGGTAGGCGTAAACGAACTTTCCATTATTTAGATACCTTATTAGTTTCAACTGGTAAGATAACTTTTGTTATCAAACATCCAAATGGTATATTAAAAGATAAATTTAGCAATTGTAGTTATTTATTATCATCATATTTCTTTTGATATTGATACCTAATTCATAAATATTTTGAATGTTAGTCCAAAAAGCAGTGCTCCGAATAGTGTTGCGAGTATAATTTTCTTTGTTTTGTAAAAAATTAAACAGATAGTTAAAAAGCCCACCAGGGTAGGAAATAGCTTTTTACTGTCTCTCATTACATCAGGTACACCTGATACGATGAGTAAAGCGCAGATAGATGCAATGCCAATGCTGTCAAGAATAATGCCTGTTTTTCCGCCTTGTCTGCCGCCAGATTGATGCGCTTTACCAAAACGCAGTGGAAGATAGCGGAACAAAAAGTTAGCTAACCCAACAAATAGCCCGATGAGCAAAATTCTACTGTCAATCATTGTGTTTCCTTTTGTTCATTAGTGTCATTGCAACTGTTTCTTGGTTGTAACAATGCTGCGATACAACCACCGACAATACCTGCCAGAATGGCAACAGGGATTGAGAAAAGCGTAATTCCCAGTAGTGCCCCAGTCAGCGAGGCTGCAACACAATAACTGTTTTGTTTTCTGCAAGATGCAAGCAGAAAACTTAAAAATAGTGCCGGTAACATGAAAATCATGGCAGCTTCTATTGCAGGGTAGGATTCCAGATAACCGTTGCCAAGAAATGCGCCGGCTGCTGTACCAACAACCCAGGCAAGCCAGGAACAGCTCGCAATAGCAACCATCCAGTTTTCACTCCAACTACGTTGGTTCTTAATCAGTTTTGCGGTGGCTGCGGCAAAAACTTCATCTGTTAGACCAAAAGCCCAGATAAGGGTTTTTCTCTCCGTTAGTTTATCTTTGATACGATGTTTTAAAGATGGACCATAAAGGATATGGCGAACATCCATTGCCAGTATTGTCAGGGCAGAAACCCATAAGGACATGCCTGCGCTCAGTAAGGCCGTGATAACGAATTGGCTTGCACCGGCGTAGATGATGCATGAAAAGAAAATGGCTTCTATTGGGGTGAAGCCAAGTTTGACCGCGCTAAGACCAAAAGCAAAAGCGACGGGAATGTACCCGATAACGATGGGTAAACTGTCTACTATTCCCTCAGTAAAGGAGGATTTTTTACTGGGTAAAGGCGTTAATGTGTTAGAAACAGGCATACGATATATCTAGTTATATAAATGTTATGTAACATTAACAAAAGGAAACCAAATAGAAAATATTATCCTTAATAAATGTTTCGTAAATGTTTTTATTTAGACAATCTTTTACCATAACTTGTTTCTTACAACGTTTTTGGATCATGTTTTTTGCCTAAAAACCACACGATCAGGCTGATGATACAGATGGTCATTCCAGCGGCAGCAACGCCATACCAACCTGAATATTTATAAGCATAACCTGAAACCAGAGAGCCAAGAGCGCCACCGATAAAATAGCTGGTCATGTAAGCAGAGGTGAGTCGGTTTCTGGCCTCTGGCATAATGCGATAGATCGTACTTTGATTCGTAACGTGAACACCTTGAATCGCAGTATCAAGGAGTAGAATACCGATCAGAAAGCCGATTAATGATTCTTTGGCGAAGCCAATCGGTATCCATGAAAGAAGTAGTAGCACTAGAGCAATGCTGGTGGTCAGAGAACCTTTTCCTGTATCAACCAGTTGCCCGGTTTTAGTTGCCATCAGGGCTCCTGCGGCACCGACTAACCCAAATAAACCGATTATCCCTTCGGAGTAGTTAAAAGGGGGTGCTGAGAGCAGGAATGCCATTGATGTCCATAGAAGGCTGAAATTGGCAAATGTCAGTGCTCCCAGTATGGCGCGTACTCTTAGAAGGGGAGTTGTGGCGACGAGTTTTCCAATAGAGCCAAGTAATTGGAAGTAATTGAGAGTGGTCACTTGTTTATAACGAGGCAGGCAGCGCCATAACGTCAGGGAGAGAATGACCAGTAAGATGCTGGCAACCCAAAAAATCGTTCTCCATCCACCTAGCGTGGTCATTGCTCCGGAGATGGTTCTTGCCAGTAATATTCCAAGTAGCAAGCCGCTCATAATTACACCAACGGCTTTTCCTCTCTGATGGGGAAGGGCAAGTGTTGCCGCCAGAGGGACCAACACCTGGGCAACGACTGAAAATAAGCCTGTCAGTGCCGTTCCCAGCAACATTTGCCAAATGTTTTGCGACATAGCGGTAATCAGCAATCCAATAGCGGCTAATATTGTCATTGAGACAATTAGGCTGCGTCGTTCAAACATATCACCTAATGGTACAAGGAATATCAGGCCAACGGCATAGCTCAATTGAGCTGAAGTCACAATAAAACCCGCTTCGCTGGCAGTTAGGTTAAATTGTAACGCGATAGTATCAAGCAACGGTTGCGCATAGTAGTTACTGGCAACAACCAAACCTGTGGCAATGGCCATCAGAGCAATCAAAGCCGGGCTTAATGGTGTATGGGAAATATTCTCTTCCATAGATGTATTTTCTTATGCTTAAACAGCAAGTTAGAGGGAGTAGATAGCTCGCTAAGAGCTTGTAGTCACGCGTTAGATTTTTTGCATTGTAATGAGTTTTTATTACCAGTTTCAATGATAAAACCGGGATGGTGGTAGAAAGAAACCGACAAACATGGAATGAGTTGATTTATTTAGTATAAGGGCGGTGTAAGTGGAAAATAGTGAATTGGCTTATGCCAATTCACTTTATTACTCAGTATGTTAATTGGTTTTTGTGGTCTTGATAGCGGTTTCAATCCAGCTATCAAATAATTTTTGGTGGGTTTTGATCCAACTGTTGGCATGGCGTTCAATATCTGTTTGTGATGCCTCACCATTATGCATACGTAGGTTTTGGGCGTTAATATCAGCAAGCGGTATTTTCATAATAGAAAATAGCTTGGCTGCGGCAGGGTTGTCTTCTGCCCATTTTTTATTGGCGGCAATATGCATAATGCTTGGTGGGAAACCATAATTAGCACCATTTGGCAGCTTTGTGTCTATTTTTTCACCGTTAGGCATAGCCGAGAAAGGAACTTGCAGCCAGACGACATCTTTACCCGGTTTCAGCACATCACTGATCCAGTAAGGTGTCCATGTGTAATATAAAACAGGTTTACCTTCTTTATAGCGGGTAATGGTATCGGCCATCATGGCCGCATAATTCCCCTGATTATGTTCAACACTATTATTCAAGCCATAAGCTTTAAGGTGATAGTTAATTGCGGCTTCACAGCCCCATCCAGGGTTGCAGCCGGTAAGATCGGCTTTGCCATTACCGTTGGTATCAAACAATTTGGCTATTTTCGGATCTTTCAGTTGTGCAATGTTGGTGATGTTGTATTTTTCTGCCGTTTTTTTGTCGATCAAATAACCTTGAGCGGCATTTTCTACGTAATTCCCAACACGGTAAAATTTGGTATCTCCACCTGCTGCCCGATATTGGGTGTTGTGCAGTGGCTCCCAGCTTACGGCCATAAAGGTCGCATCACCGGAAGCGATAGAGGAGTAGGCGACGTTGTAGTCTACTTCTTTGATTGGTTTAACATCATAGCCCAGTGTTTCCAGTGCCTTATTGACAATCAGAGTCTGGAATGTTTCTTCGGTAATCGTGCTTTGTATTGGTTGTACACTGATATTTTTACCAGGTAATTCGACAGCGAATGACTGAGAGCTTATCAGTGATGACAGGGTTATAGCCCAGATAACTATTTTGCGCACAGTTTTTTCTCCTGCTAGTCGTCATCATATTTTTATTAAAAACTTGTGGTTTGATATATGCCTTTGCAAGGCTATGCTTTTTTGCTGAATAAATGGATCACTAACCCAATTGGCCCGGAGGTATACCAGTGATTTACGCCTTTGGTGCGGCTGTCGCGACCAAGAGATTGTGTCAAGCGGTCAAGGAGAATCGCGAGAATAACGATCCCGACACCACCTACTGCGGCAAGCCCCATATCAAGACGACCAATGCCTCGCAGAACCATTTGACCTAAACCACCGACGGCAATCATTGAGGCGATAACAACCATTGACAGCGCCAGCATCAGAGTTTGGTTTATACCCGCCATAATTGTCGGCATAGCCAATGGTAACTGAACTTTCAACAGCATTTGGCGAGGACTGGCACCAAAAGATTCGGCGGCTTCTATCAGATCTGACGGAACCTGCTTGATACCCAAAATTGTCAGACGGACAATTGGGGGCAAGGCAAAAATAATGGTGACGATAACCCCAGGTACGTTACCGATACCAAATAACATGACAATGGGAACCAGATAGACAAATGCTGGCGTGGTTTGCATAGCATCAAGCAGAGGTCGGATGATTTTTGCGGCTCTCCCACTGCGTGCCAGCCAGATGCCAAGTGGTAAACCAATGATGATACAGAACAGCAGAGATGTCAGAGCCAATGCCAGAGTGACCATCGCTTCAGACCATGCTCCAATTGCACCAATAATGATCAGTGAAACAAGTGAGGCAATACCCATGCCAATGCCTGATAGCTGCCAGGCAATCAGAGTAAAAAACAGGATTGCAACGGGGGCGGGCATTGAGGTTAGAAATTGCTCAAAATTGCTGAGAACAAAATCAATTGGGACACGCATTCCCTGAAATGCTGGGCGAAAATTCAGTACAACCCAGTCAATAGCATGGGTTACCCATGAATCCAAGGGAATAAGTGTGTGCTGGAATGGATCCATGATATTGAAATGTTCAGGTTGTACCGTTGTTGCTGGTGCATCCAGCCAGTCAGAACCCGCTGAGTTGTCAACACTGGCTTCGCTACCCCAGGGATCGATGTTATCAGCCGAGGAGGGATGGGGATCCCTCGTATCTGGTGCAGGTTGAGTTTGATGTTCGTTTTGATTACTCATTTGGTGTCTCCTTATCTAAAGCCTGTAACAGCATCCCTTTGGAAATAACGCCGATGTATTTGTCGTTATCCCCAACAACCGGAACCGCACAAGGTGATTGTGCTACAACAGAGATCAATTCATTGAGAGGCATATCTGCGGCAACGGCGGTTGGCTCGGTTAATATGGCGTGTTCGATAGGTTTTTTTTCCCGTAATGTTTTTTCCAATGAATTGACTGAAACCACACCTGCGAACTTTTGCCCACGTTCGATCAGATAGCCATAATTCCTGTTCTCATCATCCAGGACTTTCAATGCGGAAAGAGGGCCAAAACCTGGCGCAACATGAAGAAGCGAGTCCGGGCGGCGGCGAGCGACATCTTTGGCGCTGAATACATGGCTGATATCTACGCCCCGGAAAAAGGTTTTCACATAGTCGTTTGCCGGATTATTCAGGATTTCATCAGGTGTTCCGACTTGTACAACAACACCGCCTTGCATAATGGCAATTCGATCCCCGATACGCATTGCCTCATCCAAATCATGAGAAATAAAGACGATGGTGCGAGGCTGATTACCTTGTAGACTGAGTAACTCGTCTTGCATTTCTGTGCGAATTAATGGGTCAAGGGCAGAAAATGCTTCATCCATCAGCAAAATATCCGGGTTATTAGCCAGTGCTCTGGCAAGCCCGATACGCTGACGCATTCCGCCTGAAAGTTCATCAGGGTAGGATTGCGCATAACTTTCCAGATTTACCTGTTTCAGTGCATCTAGTGCTTTTTTATGGCGTTCTTGTTTGGGGATCCCGGCAAGTTCCATACCAAAAGCTGTATTTTCCATGACGTTTAAATGTGGCATCAGTGCGAATGATTGGAAAACCATACTGATTTTGTTACGGCGAACTTCTCTTAACGCTGTTTCTGAAATCTCAGAAATATCTTCCCCATCAATTAATACCTGACCGCGAGTCGGTTTTATCAGGCGATTGAGAAGGCGTACCATGGTGGATTTGCCGGAGCCTGATAATCCCATGATGACAAATATTTCGCCTTCTTCAATGGCCAGATTGGCATTTTGTATACCAATAGTCAGACCTGTCTTTTCAAATATCTGATCTTTATTCAAGCCAGAATTCAGCAATTTGAATGCATATTCTGGGTGCTTACCGAATATTTTATAGAGGTTTTTAACTTCGAGTTTAATTGCCATGAAATAGTTACTTTCCTTTCAATGGTTATTTAATAATTTTATGCATTATTCATCTCTGCACGATTCTTTGAAGATATATACCCTAACATACTGAGAGAGTCTGACAACCCTATGTTAATGTTAATTAATGTAAAAATTAGTGATATTAAATTACTTAAATTAAATATATTTGGAGTGATTTCATTATTATGAGCAAATTATTTTTTATGAAGTGATTCTATTGTTGAAAGGATAAATTCCTTCTATGCTATTGTTATTATTATATTTTTATGATAATAAAGCAATAATTCGTCAATTATATTTTAGATGGAATTGGTTATTAATTTATAATGTTGACTATGTCTGATCAGAGTGAAATTTAATTTAAAATAAATTAGATTAATTAATGCTTTTTGTCGTTTGAGATGATAAGAATGGCTGTTTCTGGTAAAAAATGTTCACAGGAATAGTTTCATCTGTAAAAAACACCATAAAAAATATAAGGATTTTATGGTGTTTTATAGTTTAAAAAATAGGCTTAATGGTATTGTTTTTAAATATTATCGTGTTACGGTTATCAGGCGTTCGAAATATTCTAGATAAAATAAAGTCATTTTCTTCAAAAGTTCCAATCTTCATCTTCTGTATTAACTGCTTTACCAATAACATACGATGAACCTGAACCAGAAAAGAAATCATGGTTTTCATTTGCACCAGGTGATAATGCGGAGAGTATTGCCGGGCTGACATTCGTTGTTTCTGAAGGAAATAAGGCTTCATAGCCAAGATTCATTAATGCTTTATTGGCATTGTAATGTAAGAATTTTTTAACATCTTCAGTCCAGCCAACAATACCATAAAGCTCTTCGGTATATTTAACTTCATTTTCGTATAAATCTAATAATAATGAAAAGGTAAAGTCTTTAATTTCTTTTTTCTCTGGTTTAGCATATTTATTCAATGATTTTTGGAATTTATATCCAATATAATAACCGTGAATAGCTTCATCTCGGATAATAAGGCGGATTAAATCGGCTGTATTGGTTAATTTGCCCCGACTTGACCAATACATAGGTAAATAGAAACCTGAATAAAATAAAAATGATTCCAGAAAAACACTGGTAACCTTTTTCTTTAATGGATGATTATCACAATAATAATTTAAGATAATTTTGGCTTTATTCTGTAATGAAAAATTACTTTCACTCCAGCGATAGGCGTCATCTACATCCGTAGTCAGGCATAATGTTGAAAAGATGGAACTGTAAGAACGTGCATGAACGGCCTCCATAAAACTAATATTGGACATAACCGCTTCTTCGTGAGGTGTCAGCGCATCTTCCATTAATGCCGGAGCGCCGACTGTATTCTGGATGGTGTCCAATAGGGTTAACCCGGTAAATACCCGGATAGTGAGTTTTTTCTGTTCTGCGGTCAATGTATTCCATGAGGGAATATCATTAGATAACGGGATTTTTTCCGGTAGCCAAAAGTTAGTTGTCAGCCGGTTCCAGACTTCTAGATCTTTGTCGTCTTCAATTCGATTCCAGTTAATTGCACGTATAGGATGACTAATCATAATAAATTTCCAGCATTAATTTTACAATGAGCATGAAACACAGCCTTGTACTTCTGTACCTTCCAAAGCAGTTTGTCTCAGACGAATGTAATAAAGTGTTTTGATCCCTTTACGCCAGGCATATATTTGGGCTTTGTTAATATCGCGAGTAGTGGCACCATCTTTAAAGAAAAGTGTTAGTGATAATCCTTGATCGACATGTTGAGTCGCTGCGGCATAAGTATCAATAATCTTTTCCGGCCCTATTTCATAAGCATCTTTGTAATATTCAAGATTATTATTGGTCATAAACGGAGCTGGGTAATATACTCGTCCTGTTTTGCCATCTTTACGGATCTCAATACGGGATACAATAGGGTGAATACTTGAGGTTGAATTGTTGATATATGAAATAGAACCTGTGGGAGGAATAGCCTGAAGATTCTGATTGTAAATACCATGGGCCATAACTGAAGCTTTTAATTCAAGCCAGTCTTGTTGACTGGGAATAATTATTCCTGCTTGTTCAAATAGTTGACGGACTTTTTTTGTCTGAGGTTGCCATGATCTTTCCATATATTTATTGAAGAATTCACCACTGGCATAACGGGAATCTTTAAAACTTTTAAAGTAGCGATTTCGCTCAATTGCAATCTGATTTGAAACCCGCAAAGCATGATAAGTGACGATATAGAAATAGATGTTTGTGAAATCAATTCCCTCTTCAGAACCATAATGAATGCTTTCCCTTGCCAAATAGCCATGAAGATTCATTTGACCTAAACCAATCGCATGAGAATCCTGATTTCCTTTTTCGATAGAAGGGACTGAACGGATATGGCTCATATCTGATACGGCAGTTAAGGCGCGAACAGCTGTTTCAATAGAAAGGGCAAAATCAGGTGAGTCCATTGTATGAGCGATATTCATCGATCCCAGATTACAACTGATATCTTTCCCAATATGGCAGTAATTTAAATCATCGTTATATTCACTGGCACTGTTAACCTGTAAAATTTCGGAACATAAATTGCTCATATTGATCCGGCCTTTAATTGGGTTAGCATGATTCACAGTGTCTTCATACATAATATAGGGATAACCGGATTCGAATTGGATTTCAGCTAATGTTAAGAAAAATTCACGGGCATTGATTTTTGATTTGCGAATTTTTTTATTATTTACCATTTCAGCATATTTTTCTGTAATGCTAATTTCAGACATTGGCACGCCATAAACCCGCTGAATATCATAAGGTGAGAATAGATACATTTCTTCATTGTGTTTAGCCAATTTAAAAGTGATATCAGGAATGATGACCCCAATAGAGAGAGTTTTTATACGGATCTTTTCATCGGCATTTTCCCGTTTTGTATCCAGAAAACGAAGAATATCAGGGTGATGAGCATTGAGGTAAACGGCGCCTGCACCCTGGCGTGCACCAAGTTGATTGGCATATGAGAATGCATCTTCCAGCATTTTCATCACTGGAACGATGCCTGATGACTGATTTTCAATCATTTTTATTGGTGCGCCGGTTTCCCGTAGATTACTGAGTAAGCAGGCGACACCGCCACCACGTTTTGAAAGTTGTAATGCTGAATTGATTGAACGCCCGATGGATTCCATATTGTCCTCAATTCGCAGAAGGAAACAGGAAACCAGTTCTCCACGCTGCTTCTTACCACAATTAAGGAAAGTTGGCGTTGCGGGTTGAAAACGGCCACTGATAATTTCATCGACCAGACGGTCAGCCAGTATCTGATCACCTTGAGCTAAGGTCAGTGCTACCATGCATACCCGATCTTCATAGCGTTCCAGGTAGTGTTTATTATCGAAGGTTTTTAGTGTATAGCTGGTGTAATATTTGAATGCGCCCAGAAAAGTTTGAAAGCGAAATTTTTTACTATAGGCTTGCTGAAAAAGCTTTTTAACAAAAGCAAAATCGTACTGTTTTAGTACTTCAGTTTCGTAATATCCCTTTTGTTGAAGGAAATCGAGTTTCTCTTTCAGATCGTTAAAAAAGACTGTGTTTTGATTTACATGTTGGTGGAAATAGTGATGAATGGCCAGTTTGTCTTTATCAAACTGAATGTTTCCTTCATTATCGTGCAGATTGAGCATAGCATTGAGAGCATGATAATCCTGCCGCTCGTTAATTTGGAAAGTCATGATTACATATTCTCTGGTGAGTAATGTTGCCAGAATCTTTGGATACCCTGGTGTACTTGATATACATCTTCTTCAGTACCCAATAGTTCAAAACGGTATAGAAGTGGTATCTGACATTTTTCTGAAATTATCCGTCCGGCGATACCGTAAGCTTCGCCAAAGTTTGTATTTCCGGCGGCTATGACTCCCCGAATCAGTGCTCGGTTTTCGGCAACATTTAGAAACTGGATCACTTGTTGTGGAACCGCGCCTTTAGCACTGCCACCACCATAACTTGGTATCAGTAAAATGTAAGGTGAAGTTACATTGAGCAGATTACCTGATTGGTTTATCGGAATACGGAGAGCTGGCATCTTGAGTTTCTGGACAAATCTGTCGCTATTTCCGGATGAACTGGAGAAGTAGACCAGCGGATTCATATTCATAGTAAACCTACAAATTCTCAGATAACGCGTTGATTTTATCAGGGCGGAACCCTGACCAATGCTGTGTGTCTGCGACGACGACGGGAACTTGCTGGTAACCCATAGTGCGGACAATCGCTAAAGCCTGTTGGTTTTCGGTTAAGTCAATAATCTGATAAGGAATATTCCTTTGGTTTAGAGCCTGGTAGGTCGCGTCGCATTGTACGCAGTCAGGTTTGCTATAAATAGTAATGCTCATTAATGACTCCTTTTTCAGTTTGTGGGTGTGTAATGATGAAATTTGGTTCACTGGTAACAGTTTTCCAAAAGGCTATAACTGGACTTATACTATATGTAGTGGAATTTTAATTCAACCATACTATATATGGTGTTAATTTTACATTGAGTGACTATCATCAGAATTATGGTGTTGTTTATTCTCTATCTTGCTGGGAAAATTTAAGTTTTCTAGTCGGTGGTAAGGGAGCAACTGAATTCATCATTGCAATTTATTGAAAAGACGATTTACTCTAATCCCTATAATAATTGATATTTTTTCAATGGAGGAGGTGGCTATGTATCATCAGTATCTTGATACACCTAAAGGATTTCCAAAACCGTATGTTCATATCACTGCGGATGATAAGGGAGTAACTAGTCTGTATTTTGTTGATGAAAAAACAGCGCCTGAAGTAAAAAATGATATCACTAAACAGTGCGTGAAGGAGTTGCGGGGGTATTTTACGGGTAAACGTACTGAGTTTTCTGTTCCACTCAATCCGGTAGGAACTGAATTCCAGCAGCGTGTCTGGTCCCTGTTATGTAATATCCCGTTTGGCGAAGTGTGGAGTTATAAGCAGCTATCATTAGCATTAGGTTCAGTCAATTATTGTCGTGCTGTAGGAATGGCTAATTCCCGTAATCCGATCTCATTAATTGTGCCTTGCCACCGTGTTATTGGGCATGATGGTAAGTTGGTGGGATATACCGGTGGTTTGAATATTAAAAGCTGGTTATTGGAACATGAAAAAGTATAACAGTTTGCTTGTTTAATAAATTGTCTGATAAAAGACCAGGGAAGGTCATAGAATATTTACATATGTACATTATTTGGCAGTAAAACTAAATAAAAGATAAGATCTATTGTATTTTATTATGCTTTTCGTGATCTTGGTTGTAGACAATCAACCAATTTATTTGCTGTACTGTATACGACACAGGTTTTGTGTCTTATTTTCACGTTAAAGGTAAGTTTGATGTCAAAAATTAAAGGTAACGTTAAGTGGTTTAATGAATCTAAAGGATTCGGGTTTATCACTCCAGAAGATGGTAGCAAAGACGTATTTGTGCATTTCTCTGCTATTCAGAGTAACGGATTTAAAACTCTGGCAGAAGGTCAAAAGGTAGAGTTTGAAATCACTGACGGCGCTAAAGGTCCATCTGCTGTAAACGTTGTCGCTATCTGATTTTAACTCCGTATTTTGAAAAACCCGTTGATATAACGGGTTTTTTTTATTTTTGTGATGTGTGTGTAATTTTAAAGCTTGTTCATTAGTGCGAAAGCTAAAATTGTCATCAGTAGTGAGCCGAAAAGGTTAAGCAGAACTGTTCCCAATGCCCATCCCAGTTTTCCATCCAGCAACAAATAAGCGACTTCAACAGAAAACGTGGAAAAGGTTGTTAAGCCGCCGCAAAAACCGGTGGTTAGCATGAGTTTCCAGGTCGGATCAAGATAGGGGGATTGATTAAAATAGGCTAACCCCAGCCCGATGATCAATGCACCAATACAGTTAACGGTAAGGGTGCCAACCGCGATGCTAGTAGAAATACTATTAAGGTGGAGGCTGATAAACCAGCGTAATACACTGCCTAAGCCACCACCAATAAATACAGCCAAAATAATATTAAGCATAGTAAATCTTATGATTATTTGACTTCTTCGCCTCTGGCTTGCAAATCAGCGTGATAAGAAGAGCGAACAAATGGCCCGCAGGCAGCGTGGCTAAATCCCATAGCCATAGCTTCTTCTTTCATTTCATCAAATTCCTGTGGGCTAACGTAGCGCTGTACCGGTAAATGATGGCGGCTGGGTTGTAGATATTGGCCCAGCGTTAGCATGGTGACACCATGGCGGCGCAAATCACGCATAACATTGAGAATTTCTTCGTTGGTCTCACCAAGACCCACCATCAGGCCAGATTTAGTTGGAATATCGGGATGGGCTTCTTTGAACTTTTCGAGCAATTTCAGTGACCACTCATAGTTTGCGCCAGGGCGTACTTGACGATAAACCCGTGGTACGTTTTCCAGGTTATGGTTAAATACGTCAGGGGGTGTCGCTGTCAATATTTCAAGTGCGCGATCCATACGCCCACGGAAATCAGGAACCAAGGTTTCAATTTTAATGGATGGATTTTTTTCACGAATAGCAGAGATGCAGTCAGCAAAGTGTTGAGCACCGCCATCGCGCAAGTCATCACGGTCAACGGAGGTGATGACGACATAGCGCAGTGCCATATCTTTGATGGTTTGTGCCAGTTTTACCGGTTCGTTGGTATCAGGTGCCGTAGGGCGGCCGTGGGCTACATCACAGAAAGGGCAACGGCGGGTACAGATTGCGCCAAGGATCATAAAGGTGGCTGTACCGTGATTGAAACATTCAGCCAGGTTAGGGCAGGAAGCTTCTTCACAGACAGAATGCAAACCATTTTTGCGCATGGCCGATTTGATACCCTGAATGCGGCTGGAATCCGCAGGAAGTTTGATTTTCATCCACTCAGGTTTACGCAAGATTTCTGTACGTTCGGTAATCACTGTTTTGATAGGGATCAGCGCCATTTTGTCTGCGTCACGGTACTTAACTCCGCGTTCCATCTGAATTGGTTTACTCATAATCGTGCTGGTTCCAGTGTTAAATTCATCAGGTTGAGATTTATCATTCAGCCTAACTGTATAATAAATCCATTAAAAAATTTTTGAAAAATGTTAAAAAATTATATCATCTTTAACTATTCAGTTTAAATCCTAACTGTTGGCAAAATTTTTCTACCAAAATGGGGTGTACTTGCTCAACAGTAATTCCAGGGACTAAATCACTAAGTTGAATCATTTTCATACCGGCGTAGCCACAGGGATTAATACGCAGAAATGGTTCTAAATCCATTGCGATATTAAGTGCCAGTCCGTGGAAAGAGCAGCCTTTACGTATTCGTAATCCTAGAGAGCAGATTTTGGCTTCCTCGACATAAACACCTGGAGCATCCGGACGGGTATAAGCTTGTACACCAAAGTAGGCAAGTGTTTTAACTACGGTATCCTCTATTGCTGTAACCAGTTGCCGTACACCAATTTTGGCGCGTTTGATGTCAATCATGACATACATAACCTGCTGGCCGGGACCATGATAAGTGACTTGCCCACCGCGATCGGATTGAATAACCGGGATATCACCGAGAGATAGCAGATGCTCAGATTTACCTGCCTGCCCCTGAGTAAATACTTTTGGATGTTGTACCAGCCAAATTTCATCGGGTGTATCAGTATCTCGCTGCTCAGTAAACAAGTGCATTGCATCAGAAATCGGCTCGTAGGGTTGTATTCCTAATTGGCGTAAGAAGATCGTTTTATGTTGCAATTGAAACATCATTTGATAGCGATAAGATTGGGTCAGTATAACCCTCAGAAGAGGTTCTCACCAGTTTAGTCCACTTGAAACTGTGGTGTTTCTGATAGATAAAAGATCCCCTGTGAAATTACAGGGGATTTTTCTGGTTTGTATTACAACACTACCCGTACCAGTTCAAGGTTACCTAACTCTTCGTACAGAGTTTCTACCTGTTCAATGTGAGTTGCATTAATCGTAATGGATACTGAGTGGTAGTTGCCTTTGCTGCTTGGCTTCACTTGTGGAGAGTAATCGCCCGGCGCATGGCGCTGAACCACTTCAACGACCTGATTGACTAACTCAGGTTCAGCCAGACCCATCACTTTGTAAGTGAATGAACAAGGGAACTCAAGCAGTTCATTTAATTTCGTTTTCATGGGCGCTCCTGTTTTGCTTTCCGCAATACGTACGGTCAGTCTTTTGTGTAAAATTCGATATCTTCCCTGCTTAAATCGCGGGGATTTTTATTGCGGTCAGACTGTAGCCTGGCTCGCTTCTGTGGGTTATGTTTTTTTGTCGTTTAACTATCTCAGGAACTAGCCAAACCAATGATGAAATAGCAGTTTGATGTAATCGATAAAACGACTGAAGATGCTGCCTTCTTTCACTTCGTTCATAACGACTAATGAGCGCTGTTCGACAGTCTTGCCATCAAGTTGAAAATTGATGGTGCCGACAACCTGATTTGTCGCTAGCGGTGCATGTAGTTCAGTATTATTCATGACATAGCTGGCTTTCAAATCTTTCAGACGACCGCGGGGAATAGTCAGATAAACATCTTTATCAACACCTAGCTGAACCCTATCGTTGTCTCCGAACCAAACCGGTTCAGAAGCGAATTCTTTGCCAGCTTTCAGTGGCTCGACGGTTTCGAAGAAACGGAATCCCCAGGTCAGCAGTTTCTTGCTTTCTGTTTCACGGCCCTTATAAGTATGGCCGCCTAATACCGCAGAAATCAGACGCATATCGCCTTCCGTTGCAGAAGCGACTAGATTATAGCCTGCGGCATTCGTGTGGCCGGTTTTTATACCATCTACATTCAGGCTTTTATCCCACAATAAGCCGTTTCGGTTTGTTTGACGGATATTATTGTAGGTAAATTCTTTCTCTTTATAGATAGCATACTCTTCAGGAACATCGCGGATCAGGGCCTGACCAATCAACGCCATATCACGGGCAGAGCTGTATTGGCCTTCCGCATCCAGACCATGAACAGTTTTGAAATGTGTATTCTGTAAGCCAAGGGATGTTACATAGCTGTTCATTAGATTAACGAAAGACTCTTGGCTGCCGGCAACATAATCCGCCATTGCAACACAGGCATCATTACCGGATTGCAGGTTTATACCGCGAGATAACATAGAAACCGAAACCTGATCTCCTGGTTTGAGGAACATCAGGGAGGAGCCTTTAAATACCGGATTACCTGTTGCCCATGCATCAGTGCCAACAGTGACCATATCATTTGGGCCGATTTTGCCTGATTTGATTGTCTGACCAATAACGTAACTGGTCATCATTTTTGTCAAACTGGCAGGATCACGGTGTGCGTCCGCGTTCATCTCAGCCAGAACCTTGCCTGAGTTATAGTCGATAAGAATATAAGCTTCAGCATCAATCTGAGGTACACCTGGGATCATCGTTTTCAGGTTTACATCGTTTCCATCGGCAAAGGCAGAAGCACTTATTGCCAGCGCAATACCCAGGGTGGCACTTTTTATAAAACGAGAAGTGGTTGTATATTTCATGGTCGGTTGGACAACATCCGTGAGAAAAGGTTGATATCGGGCCACATCATAGCAAATGAAAAAAATACTGACATTGGCAAATTTTAACAAGCAGCAGGTTTACATTTTTTTACCTCGCTTACTGATATCTGAACTAAAGCCAGATATCAGTAAGCGAACAATTAAGGACTGACGATAAAGGAGGATTGTTGTATTTGATCAGCCAGTTTCTGTTGTAAATCCGTAGCCTGTTGACGATTATTGAATGGCCCCAATTGTACACGATAAACGTTGCTATATTGGGTTATTCGGCCTTGAACATTGAAGCGTTGTTCCAGGGTTTGTTGCCACTCTTTTGCCCGTTGTTCACTGCTAACCGCACCAACCTGGACCATAAAACCATTTGTTGAAGAGGTTGGTGCTGCTGTTGTTAACGCACTGTTTGTCACAGGTTTAGGCGGCTGTAATTTCATTGCGGGTAGTTGCCCAGTGACTTCTGGCTGTACAGTCAACCGTTGTGTTTGTTCCACCGGTTGATTTGCCGAAGGCTGGCTGTTCGTTTGATCCGGGACATTCTCCATTGTTGGTGTTCCCAGTGGCCCGGTTGTTAGAACTGGCCTGCCGGGTAGCGCATAACTCTGTTTAACTATCTGGCTGCCGACAGTACCGGGACCCGATAAAGAACCATCTTGGGCAACCTGAATAAAATCAATCTTAACTTTGGTACTTTGAGTCAGGTTCAGGCGTTCAGCAGAAGCTTTTGACAGATCGATAATCCGCCCCTGTTTATAGGGACCACGGTCATTGATTCTGACAACCATCATACGGCCATTACTCAAATTGGTCACGCGGACATAGCTTGGAATTGGTAGGGTGGGGTGGGCTGCCGTCAGAGCATAAGGATTGAAACGCTCACCAATCGCTGTCATTTTGCCACTGGATTCTGCGGCATACCAACTGGCATAACCCGTTTCACTGAACTGAGATGGGTCTTGAACAATATGATAAATATGTCCGTTCATCTGATAATCATTATTGGCGCTGGGGTGATAAGGCTCATAATGAGGCTCCGCGCCCAGAACATCCTGCGTTGGTACTGCGGGTAACGGGGAAGATTTTTGCTCGTCAGGAGTGGTACAGCCGGATAATGAAGCTACAATCATGCCGAGTATAAGCCAGTGTTGACGCATTGAAACCTCTTCTTTATAAACTTTTAGACAATAATTTTCGGTGTGTGTGAATCGACATTATAATTCCGAAACCAGCCATTAAGACGATCAATGCTGAACCGCCATAACTAACAAATGGTAGAGGAACCCCTACCACAGGCAGGATACCGCTCACCATGCCGATATTTACGAAAATATAAACAAACAAGATTAACATTAGGCCGCCAACCATGACCCGGCCAAAAGTATTCTGTGCTCTGGTTGCGATAACCAGCCCGCGTATAATTAATAGCAAATATAGTGTTAATAACAGTAGCACGCCAATTAAACCAAGCTCTTCCGATAATACGGCAAATATGAAGTCAGTATGGCGTTCTGGAAGAAATTCTAGCTGAGATTGTGTCCCGAACAACCAGCCTTTACCTGATAAGCCACCGGAGCCAATAGCGATTTTCGATTGAATAATGTGGTAACCCTTACCCAATGGGTCAGTTTCTGGATCAAGTAACATCATTACGCGATCACGCTGGTATCCATGCATCAGAAAGAACCACAAAATAGGGATAAAACAGGCCAATAACAGAGCCGCAATACCAATCAGTCGCCAGCTCATTCCTGCCAGGAACAGGACAAACAGACCAGAAGCAGCGACCAGAATTGAAGTACCCAGATCTGGTTGGGCGGCGACCAGTAAAGTGGGTAGAAAAATCAGCATTAAAGCGATAGTGGTATTTTTCAGCGATGGTGGACATAAATCGCGGTTCATAAAACGAGCAATCATCAGTGGTACTGCGATTTTGGCAATCTCAGAAGGCTGGAAACGGATGATCCCCAGATCGAGCCAGCGTTGTGCCCCTTTACTGATTTGCCCGAAAGCATCGACAAAAATCAGTAAAATGATACAAACAATATAGAGATAAGGTGCCCAGCTTTCATAAACTCTTGGTGGGATCTGCGCCATAATGATCATGACAACAAATCCGGCACCAATTTGGCCGATTCTGCGCTCCATCATCCCCATATCTTGACCGCTGGCACTCCACATAACAAAAGCGCTGTATACCAGTAGTGCCAGAATGCACAGCAGTAATGGCGGGTCGATATGTAATCTGGTCCAGAGAGGAACCTTTTTTGGGTTTTCTGTCATAGTGTCATTAGTCACTTTCTGTTCCGGGTGGTGCAGGGGCAGCATCCGGTAATATAGTATTGTTATCCCCTAACAGTACATGATCGAGGATTTGGCGAACAAGGGTTCCCACAGACGGACCCGCACCCCCATTCTCTAAAATAATAGAAAGGGCTACTGTCGGATTCTCATAAGGGGCGAAAGCAATCATTAGTTTGTGATCCCGTAAATGCTCAGCAATTTTACTGGCATTATAAGTTTCATAACTATAGACCTGTGCTGTTCCTGATTTGACAGCCGCTTTATACGGTGTGCCGATAAAACTCTTGTGGCCGGTACCATTTGGCAGGTTAGCAACACCATACATACCACTTTTTGCCAGTTCCCAGTACCCTGAATGGATATCACCTATCTGAACGTTTTCTGGTTGTTGATAAGGGAGCATCTCACCTTTCAACTTCTTACCCAGTAACAGATGCGGCGTTTTTACATTACCGTCATTAATTAAGGTTGTCAGCGCCTTGACCATTTGAATGGGGGTTGCTGTCCAGTATCCCTGGCCGATACCCACAGGAATAGTATCTCCCTGATACCAGGGTTTTTTATATTTCTTTTGCTTCCATTCGCGGGTTGGCATGATGCCTGTACGTTCTTCAGCTAGGTCGATTCCGGTGTATTCGCCATAACCAAATTTGGTCATCCATTCAGACAAACGATCAATACCCATATCATAGGCAACTTGATAGAAGAAAGTATCCGCAGATTCCACAATGGCTCTATATGCATTGAGACTACCATGCCCCCAGCGTTTCCAGTCACGGTAGCGTTTTTCTGAACCCGGCAGTTGCCACCATCCCGGATCAAAGAGGGTTGTATTTTTATTGATAACGTTTGTACTGAGTGCTGCAACGGTAATGAAAGGCTTAACCGTTGAAGCAGGAGGATAAATCCCTTGAGTCGCACGATTAATAAGCGGTCGGTCAGGGTTGTTTAATAATTCCTGATAGTTTTTATTGGAGATACCGTTTACGAACAGGTTTGGGTCATAACTTGGGTTAGATACCAGGGCCAAAATTTCCCCATTCCGTGGATCACTGACAACGACTGCGGCCCGGCTGGTTGTGAGAAGTTTCTCAATATAGATCTGCAATTCAAGATCGATAGTCAGGTAAATATCCTGTCCGGCCTGTGGCGGTTGTTCATGTAATTGACGTATTACACGGCCACGATTATTGACTTCGACTTCTTCATAACCGGTTCTGCCGTGTAAAACAGACTCATAATAACGTTCAATACCCAGCTTGCCGATATCATGGGTGGCTGCATAATTGGGTAAAATCCCTTCCTTATCCAACCGTTCCACATCTTTATCATTAATTTTAGCGACATAGCCAATGATATGAGTCAATGCTGAACCATAAGGGTAGAAACGGCGTTGATAGCCTTTTATTTCAAGGCCGGGGAAACGGTACTGGTTAACAGCAAAACGCGCCACTTGAATATGATCAAGCGACGTTTTCAATGGGATAGAGGTAAAGCGGCGTGAGCGCTTACGTTCTTTTTCAAAGTTGGCAATGTCTTCGTCAGTTAGATCGATAACATCCCGTAAATCATTTAGGGTTTGCTCAAGATGTTCTACCTTTTCAGGTACAATTTCCAACTGGTAAATTGTTCGGTTAAGCGCCAATGGTGTGCCTTTACGGTCATAAATAATACCCCGGCTTGGCGCGATTGGAACCAGTTTAATGCGGTTTTCGTTTGAGCGGGTTTGGTAGTCTTCGTGGCGGGTGATTTGTAAATGATAAAGATTGGCAACCAAGACACCAGTCAGTACCAGGATAACAATAAACGCCACCAATGCGCGGCGGGCAAACAGGGCTGATTCAGCCGTGTAATCACGAAAAGGGGTACGTTTATTTTTCATCCCATTGCCAGAATTCGCTTTATCCGTTGGTAACCAAATTATTCCCGATGATAGGGATGATTGGTGGTAATACTCCATGCCCGGTACAGGCTTTCTGCAACTAAAACCCGGACCAAAGGATGGGGCAAGGTCAGTGGCGACAGTGACCAGCTCTGTTCTGCGGCAGCTTTACATGCTGGCGCAAGACCTTCGGGCCCGCCTATCAGCAGACTGACATCTCTGCCATCTTGTTTCCAATGTTCAAGTTGTTGCGCCAGTTGAGGTGTTTCCCAACGGGAACCAGGAATATCCAGAGTAACAATACGGTTGCCTTTGCCGACAGCGGCCAGCATTTGTTCGCCTTCTTTTTCCAGAATGCGTTTAATATCCGCGTTTTTACCTCGTTTCCCAGCCGGAATTTCTACCAGATCAAATGGCATGTCTTTTGGAAAACGGCGCAAATAATCCATAAAGCCGGCCTGTATCCAGTCCGGCATTTTTGTACCTACAGCGACTAATTGCAGCTTCAAACTCAGCTCCAAAGCTTTTCAAGTTCATACATGCGGCGACTCTCTTCCTGCATGACATGGACAATAACTTCACCGAGGTCTACGACAATCCAGTCAGATATGCCCTGTCCCTCAACACCCAGTGGAGTTAAACCACTCGCACGGCAGTCACCAACCAAATTGTCTGCGACAGACATCAGATGGCGGTTGGAGGTTCCGGTGCAGATAATCATGCAATCGGTAATGCTGGATTTCCCCTGAACATCCAGAGAAATAATATCCTGTGCTTTGGAGTCTTCAAGTTTATCAATAACAAACTGTTGGAGTTCTTTACCTTGCAAAAGGTTCATCCTTATTTTTTATCAAAATTGAGCAAATAGTGCGGAATAATAGCATGCCAGGTTACCCAAGGGTAAGCCAACTGAGTGACTAATCGGGGCAGATTTCGCTATTGGCGATATAACCCCTGTGAATTTATATACTTTTGTACTGAAGGGGATAACAAATCATCACAACTTAGCCCTTGCTGGAGACATTGGCGGATATCTGTTGCTGAGATATGTAACAGTGGTGTATCTGCCAGATAGACATAACCATTAGGTTTGCGACTAAGTAGAGCGGGATCGCTGATTTGATGTTGCGTAAGCCATTGCTGCATTTCAGTTGTAGAAAGTTGGGTTTGATAACTGGGACGAGCACAAACCAGTAAATGGCAGATATTCAGCAGTTCCTGCCAGCGATGCCAGGTATGCAGTGATAACAACGCGTCCTGGCCGATGATAAATGCCAGAGGTTGATTTTCACCAAACTCCTGACGGAATGATCCCAACGTATCAATTGTGTACGATGGGGTAGTACGCTCCAGTTCACGGGTATCGACGGTGAATAGTGGATTGTCCTGTACTGCTAGACGAACCATTTCAAGCCGTTGTTGCGCGGTAGCTTCTGGCTGTGGGCGGTGGGGAGGGACGTGATTTGGCAGTAGAATCACTTGTTTTAGGCCAGTTTGATGTGCCAGAGCTTCAACTGAATGCAGGTGCCCATAATGAATTGGGTCAAATGTCCCACCAAATAATGCCTGAATAACGGGATGTGTCGGACAAGTCGGACAAATAGAATCAATGGCGTGAGACATGAAAAAAGCTCTCAGGTAATGTTTTCCCACATAACAACATGGAAATTGTTTCTAAATCTGGCCAGACGGACTGACCGTAATCTTGTTTCACCCGGAGTTCCATTTGTACAAGTAAATGGACTGCCAGCTGTAAATCATGCTGAGTTAAGCGTTGCAGTGCATTGGTTAGTAACGGGCGGCGGTTTTGCCATATTCGATGTTGATCTAACAGAGTTTTTATAGCAGTTGTGGTGCTCTGGCGCTTTAGTGTAAGTAGCAGCAGCAATTCACGCTGTAGGGTACGTAACAGAATAACGGCCTCGCAATCTTCCTGTTGTAACTGTTTTAGAATATGCCATGCTCGTTTTGCTTTACCCAATAACAGAGAGTCTACCCAGTGATAAGGTGTAAAGTGAGCCGCGTCATTCACCGCATTTTCAATACGGTGTAAGGTCAGTTTACCATCTGGATATAGCAGGGAGAGCCGCTCAAGAGCCTGAGTCAGCGCCAATAAGTTTCCTTCATAGCAGTAACACAACAGTTGATTGGCTTGCTCTTCCAGAGTCAGTTTCATGACTTTGGCTCGTTGCGCGACCCATTGAGGCAGGCGGTTCAATTCGGGCGTTTGACAACTGATGTAAACACCATTTTTCCCTAATGTTTTAAACCAGCTACTGTTTTCCTGAGCTTTGGTCAATTTCAAACCACGCAATATCAGCAAGATATCTGGATGAAGTAATTCCGCCAGTTTTACCAGTTTTTCAGCCATTACCGTGTTGGGGCCATTTTCTGGTAGCAGTAAAGTGAGGGTTTGACGACTGGCAAACAGGCTTAATGACTGGCAAATACTGAATACTTCATCCCATTCGGTATGATTGTCCAGAGCATAAGTGAAGTGTTCAGTGAAAGCGTGCTGTTCAGCCGCCTTGCGAATGTGATCCTGGCTTTCCTGTAATAGCAGGGGTTCATTTCCCCATATCAGATAACAGTTTCGCAGCCCTTCGTTGAGCTGCGAAACCAGTTGTTCGGGATAGAGTCTGATCATTGTGCTTGTGCAGCTTGCTGTTCCGCTTGTTTTTCTCTGGCTTTCTGTTTTTCTGCGCTGTGAACAGTCAGTAACTGGCGAACTAACTGACGTGCAGCCTGTTCGCGCATTTCTTGATTGATCATTTCGTTTTCCGCATCTTTTGCCAATGCTTCTAATGGGTTATCGAAGAAAGAACGGTCAACTCTGGATTGAAGCGGGTAGACGCTACCGTTTGGCATAATAACCTGTGCATCGACATACAGTGTCAATTGGCGTTCAGCCGCCTTACCGTCCTGGAAAACGGAAACAGTGTCTTTATTTTCAGAAGAAGTGATTAGCCTCAGAATAGGAATTTCGGCGCTACCATTCTCAAGGATAGTGACGTTATTCAGACGAAGTTGTTGGCGCACAGAACGAGTCAGAGGCCCATATGGATCACCGCTCGTTAATTGCAGCTTTTTGAGCTCCGGTGGTACTTGAGTGGTACCACGCAGATGAAAACCGCAGCCAGCGGTGACCAGCACCGCTAACCCCAGCAACAACGTTAAAATACGATGCCGCACATTGCCTCCTTTATCAGCCGACGACCAGATTCAGCAGTTTGCCTGGTACATAGATGACCTTACGAATAGTGACGTCTTCAAGATATTTCGCCACCCCATACTCTTTTGCTGCCATGTCATGAACATATTCTTTAGTGGAATCTGCTGGTACGGTAACACGGCCACGTACTTTACCATTGACTTGAATGACGACCAGTTTGGTGTCATCAACCATGGCCTGCTCATCAGCTTGCGGCCAGTCAGCCGTATCGATATCGCCTGCACCGCCCAGAGCTTGCCACATAGTAAAACAAACGTGAGGCGTGATTGGTGACAACATACGGACGACTGCCAACAGCGCTTCTTGCATCAGTGCGCGATCCTGCTCCGTCTCCTGTGGTGCGCGAGTCAGTTTATTCATCAATTCCATCACGGCAGCGATGGCAGTGTTGAATGCCTGACGGCGACCGACATCATCGGTAACTTTAGCAATGGTTTTGTGCAGATCACGGAACAGATCTTTTTGTTCCACGGTTAGATTTGTGATCTCCAGCGGCTGAGTTGCTCCTTTACTGGTATGTTCATAAACTAGACGCCATACCCGTTTCAGGAAGCGGTTTGCTCCTTCAACACTGGACTCTTGCCATTCCAGAGTCAATTCTGGTGGAGCAGCGAACATCATAAACAAGCGGACGGTATCGGCTCCGTATTTTTCCACCATCAATTGTGGATCAACACCGTTGTTTTTGGATTTAGACATTTTGCTCATGCCGGTGTAAACCAGCTCATGGCCTTCTCTGTCTGTCGCCTTGATGATACGACCTTTATCATCACGTTCAACAAGGGCATCAGCTGGGGGAATCCAAACTTTTTCGCCATTTTTGCCGATATGGTAGAAAGCATCGGCCAGAACCATTCCCTGACACAACAGGCGTTTTGCTGGTTCGTTAGAATTGACCATACCTGCGTCACGCATCAGTTTGTGGAAGAAACGGAAATACATCAGGTGCATGATAGCGTGTTCGATACCACCGATATATTGATCAACTGGCAGCCAGTAGTTAGCCGCCGCCGGATCAAGCATACCTTTGTCATATTCTGGACAGGTGTAACGAGCGTAGTACCAGGAAGATTCCATAAAGGTGTCGAAGGTATCTGTTTCACGCAGCGCTGGCTGGCCGTTGATAGTGGTTTTTGCCCACTCAGGATCAGCTTTAATCGGGCTGGTGATACCATTCATGGTGACATCTTCCGGCAGAATAACCGGCAGTTGATCTTCTGGTGCTGGTACAACGGTACCATCTTCCAGCGTTGCCATTGGAATAGGAGCACCCCAATAACGCTGACGAGAAACTCCCCAATCACGCAGACGATAGTTGACTTTACGTTTACCTACGCCCATTTCGACCAGTTTATCTGCAATGGCGTTGAAACCAGCTTCGTGATTCAGGCCGCTGAATTCTCCGGAGTTGAACAGGACATTCTTGTCTGTCACCGGTGCTTCATGAACATTCGGTTCGTTGCCTTCACTGTCCAGAATAACGGCTTTGATTGGCAGGTTATATTTTGTCGCAAATTCCCAATCGCGTTGGTCGTGACCAGGAACTGCCATGACCGCCCCGGTGCCATATTCCATCAAAACGAAGTTTGCAACCCAGATTGCCACTTTCTCTTTGGTTAATGGATGAATAGCAAACATGCCAGTTGCTATGCCTTTCTTCTCCATTGTTGCCATATCTGCTTCAGCAACTTTGGTGTTACGGCATTCATCAATGAAAGCGGTCAGCTCAGGGTTATTTTCTGTTGCTTGTTTTGCCAGAGGATGACCTGCGGCCACCGCGACATAAGTAGCGCCCAGGAATGTATCAGGACGGGTGGTATAGACGGTCAGTTTTTCCTGACTATCAGCCACATCAAACGTGATTTCTACACCTTCGGATCGACCAATCCAGTTGCGTTGCATGGTCTTGACTTGCTCAGGCCACTCTTCCAGCGTATCCAAATCGTTTAGCAATTCTTCGGCATAATCAGTGATTTTGATAAACCACTGTGGAATTTCTTTACGTTCAACTTTGGTGTCGCAACGCCAGCAGCAGCCGTCAACCACTTGTTCATTGGCCAGAACGGTCAGATCGTGGGGGCACCAGTTAACAGCAGAGGTTTTTTTATAAACCAAGCCCTTTTCATACAGTTTGGTGAAAAACCACTGTTCCCAACGGTAATATTCAGGGGTACAGGTAGTGACTTCGCGATCCCAGTCGTAACCAAAACCCAGTGTTTTCAACTGGCCTTTCATATATTCGATGTTGGCATAGGTCCATGGGGCCGGTGCGGTGTTATTTTTTACCGCCGCGCCTTCTGCGGGCAGGCCAAATGCATCCCAGCCAATAGGTTGCAGGACATTTTTGCCAAGCATACGCTGGTAACGAGAGATAACATCACCAATAGTGTAGTTACGTACGTGACCCATGTGTAGTCGGCCAGAAGGGTAAGGTAGCATGGACAGGCAGTAATATTTTTCTTTGCTGTTGTCTTCTGTCACTTTAAAAGTTTGCTTCTCTTGCCAGTGAAGCTGAACTTGCGGCTCTATATCTTCTGGACGGTATTGTTCTTGCATGACACCGATGATCCTATGGTGAGTAAAAAGCTACGCTTGTAGCAATCATTTAGTTGGTGAAATATGAGGTCGGCATAGCATATCTGATTTGATACGCAAGCAACAGGGGTTCTGAGGGAAAATCCGGTGGCAACGGGCATCACCACCGGAGATGAGATAATACTAATGAAGAATTTTAGCCAGAAACTCTTTGGCGCGATCCGATTTTGGATTGGCAAAGAAATCTTCTTTCTTGCTGTCTTCAACAATTTTGCCTTCATCCATAAAGATAACCCGATTGGCTACTTTACGGGCAAAACCCATTTCATGGGTAACAACCATCATAGTCATACCTTCGTCCGCCAGCTTAACCATGACATCAAGTACTTCATTGATCATTTCAGGGTCGAGTGCGGAAGTGGGTTCGTCGAACAGCATGGCAATAGGGTCCATACAAAGTGCACGGGCGATTGCCACGCGTTGTTGCTGACCACCGGAAAGTTGTGACGGGAATTTGTTAGCTTGACTGGCAAGCCCGACACGTTCAAGCAGTTTCAGCCCTTTTTCTTCTGCCGCTTTTTTATCACGGTTAAGCACTTTAATCTGAGCCAAAGTAAGATTCTCAATGATGGAGAGGTGCGGGAACAGCTCAAAGTGCTGGAACACCATACCGACTTTTGAACGTAATTGAGCCAGATTGGTGTTTTTGTCATTGACTTTAATATCATTAACCAGAATTTCACCCTGTTGGATGGATTCCAGACCATTGACCGTCTTTATCAGGGTGGATTTGCCGGAGCCGGATGGGCCACAGACCACAACGACTTCACCTTTTTTAACTTCAGTTGAGCAGTCAGCAAGAACCTGAAATTGGCCATACCATTTGGATACATTTTTCAGGGAGATCATCAAACAGTCCTTTTCTTCAAATAGTTAACCAGCATAGATGCGGCAAAACTAATAATAAAATAAACAAAACCAGCAAACAGAATCATTTCAACTTGAGTACCATCACGCTCACCGATATTTGCCGCAGTACGGAAAAAGTCCGTCAGACTGAGTACATACACCAGTGAGGTGTCTTGAAACAGCACAATTCCCTGTGTCAGTAATAGCGGGGTCATCGCACGGAATGCCTGAGGCAAAATAACCATCCTCATACTTTGCATTGACGTCATCCCTAATGCCAGTGCCGCCGAAGATTGTCCGCGGGAAATGCTCTGAATTCCCGCACGGATAATTTCTGAATAGTAAGCCGCTTCGAAAAATGCAAACGCGACCATGGCTGAAATTAAACGAATATCTGTTTTGGGTGAAATTCCCAGAACATCTTGCAATAGGCTGGGCACAATCAGATAGAACCATAACAGCACCATGACTAATGGTACAGAACGGAACAGATTGACATATAAAGTTGCAAACCAGCTCAGGGCTTTTACAGAAGAGAGACGCATAACGGCTAGTACGGTTCCCCAAAGGATACCGATAACGATAGCAATAATGGTGATTTTTGCTGTAATGACTAAGCCTTGCAGTAGAAAAGGGATACTGGGAACAATAGAACTCCAGTCAAACTCGTACATTTATTGTCCTCCAATATTACCCGGTAAACGCACTTTCTTCTCAAGTAAGTGCATGGTAAGCATTATCACCAGATTGATTCCGACATAGGCCAGTGTAATCGCAGTAAATGATTCATAAGCATGTGCTGAGTAGTCGAGTAATTTACCTGCCTGTGCCGCCATATCCACGAGGCCAATAGTGGAGGCGATAGCGGAATTTTTTACCAGATTCATCATTTCTGAAGTCATTGGTGGAATGATGACTCGGTAAGCATTTGGCAGCAGGACGTAGCGGTAGGTTTGTGGCAGGGTTAACCCCATTGCCAACCCTGCTGCTTTCTGACCGCGTGGTAATGATTGTATGGCAGCCCGAACCTGTTCACACACGCGTGCAGCGGTGAAAAGACCTAAACAGATAGTGGACGAAATAAAAAACTGGATATTAGGATCCAGTTCAATTTTAAACCATATACTGATTTTTTCTGGCAACAGCTCAGGCATAACCAGATACCAGGTGAAAAACTGAACAATTAGTGGTACGTTACGAAAAAGCTCAACATAACAGGTCCCTATCCCAGATAATATTTTATTGGGAACAGTGCGTAGGATGCCGAAGAGCGAACCGACAACGAAGGCGATAATCCAGGCGCAGATAGACAAGGCAATGGTCACTTGAAATCCGGCGATCAACCAGCCGAGATAAGTGGTATTGCCGAAAGGGGCAGCTTGCAAAAAGATGTCCCAGTTCCAATTAATTGACATGATAATACTCCCTGCAAGGGTATGGCTTGATCCCTTGAAAACGTTTGATTGGTTGGGGGAAAAAAAAGCGAGGTAGGGAACGGCCACCTCGCACCCTGTGATGCCAATCAAATTGTCATTTTTTTAATTATATGTTTTAGTTAAGTGCCTTATCATTCGGCGATTCAAATAGTGCTTTCATTTCATCAGACAAAGAGAAGTTCAAGTTCAGATTCTTGGGAGGAATCGGATGTTTGAACCAGCGCTCAAATGATTTTTCTGCTATGCCAGAGGCTTGTGCCTGAATAATGGTTTCATCGATCAGCTTTTTAAACTCAAGATCATCTTTGCGTAATATGCAACCATAAGCTTCTTTAGATTGAGCTTTACCCACGATCTCCCACTGAGCGGGCTTTTTCGCTTTTGCGCGTTCACCAGCCAATAGAGCATCATCCATCATAAAGGCGACTGCACGACCGGATTCCAGAGTACGGAATGAGTCACCATGATCTTTTGCACTGATGATGCGCATTTTCATGTTTTTCTCGTCGTTGAGTTTATTCAGCAATATTTCAGAAGTCGTACCGGAGGTGACAACAACGTTTTTACCAACTAAATCCGGGAAATCTTTTACGCCGGAATCTTTTTTAGTCAGCAAACGAGTACTAACAATAAAGATGGAATTAGAGAAAGTGGCTTGTTTTTGACGCTCAAGGTTATTGCTAGTGGAACCACATTCGAAATCATAAGTCCCATTTTGTAACAATGGGATACGATTTTGAGAGGTCACGGGTATCAATTTTATTTGCAAATTTGGCATGTCCAGTTTCTTCTTCACGGCTTCAACAATCAGATTAGAATAATCCTGTGAGTAGCCAACGACTTTTTGTTGGTTATCGTAGTAAGAAAAAGGTACGGAGGATTCACGGTGTCCCACAATGATCACGCCATCATCTTTTATCTTTTTCAGTGTCCCTGTTAATTCTTCGGCTTGAGCAGCACCTGCTGCGCCAAGTAACATCATGGTTAATACTAGGTTACGTATTCGCATATACAACTCCTTTGGTGTGATTATCGTTTGCGATATTGTGTTTGCAAAAGTCTCTCTGGTGATTTGTTTTTAACCAAGGATCATTTGCTGTTATATGTGTATATAATGTTAGAAAATAGTACAAAAGGGTTAGTTAATGAAAATGAATTGTTTCTATTTCGGGAGCTGTCTCGCACTATAAATGAACAATGCTACTTATTTTGCACAATCAGGGTGTGTGATTATCACCTTTTTGGTGCATTTTCCCGTTCTTTGTTAGTGAAACAAGTATTTTCCTTTTTATTCATAGAGATAAAGGCAATTAACGTGCCAAAGTAATAAGGAGGGCTGAAATTAATGCCAATAAATCATTTAATCAGGTTATTTGTGTAATATCAATCATTGAGGATTGGCATGGTTAACTATCAGTGACAGTTGTTTGGAGTTATTACAGAATAACCATGCCAGATTGTATCAGAGGGGATCAATGGTGGGGTTGGGCAAAGTATATTTGGGAAGCTCTTACCTTGACGAGTTCGATAAGCTCTTTACCGAGGGTTGATTTGTAAGTTAATTCATCGACCTTGGCTACCGCGCTATATTTGTTGCTGCATGACATAAGGGAGTCATTTCGCTCCCTTATTGTTTGTATGGATACTTGGATCAAGATTGCCGACGGTTATAGATCAGTGCAAATAGGGTAAACAATGCTGTGACTCCCCACACAGGCCAGTTACCCCAACGTGCATACGGTGTCATCCCGGTTGCGGGTGTCACCTTAGCTTCTAAGACATTACGGGTAAATTGTGGGAGTGCTGCCTGCACTTTCCCATCCGGGCCGATAACGGCTGTAATGCCATTATTTGTACCACGCAACAATGGTCGTCCTAATTCGAGTGAACGCATACGTGCCATCTGGAAATGCTGCCAGGGGCCGATTGAGTGACCAAACCAGGCATCATTGGAAACAGTCAGTAAGAATTCGGTATCTGGTTTGAAATTAGCACGAACTTGCTCACCAAGTATAATTTCATAACAAATGGCGGCGGTCAGATGATATCCGGCAACAGAAAGTTGGGGTTGAGTATAATTACCACGGCTGAATGAAGACATTGGCAAATTGAAGAATGGAGCCAGAGGCCGAAGCAGAGATTCCAGAGGAACAAACTCACCGAATGGCACCAGATGATATTTATCGTAGCGGATGGTTGCGGGATATTGGTAAGGTATTTTATCACCCAAGACAATCAGACTGTTATAGGTCTTATAGCTGTTGCCGACTGCTCTTTCATCAACAATGCCGGTAATAAGGCTGGTGTGCTGATTACGTAATAGCATATCCAATTTTGCCAGAAAATGACGTTGGTAATTTTCCAGTGAAGGAATGGCAGATTCCGGCCAGATGATTATCGGTATTTTACCGATGTATGGCAGGCTGTTACCCATATAAATGTCGAGGGTTTCACTGAGCATTTTTGGGTCCCATTTTAGGGATTGTGGGATATTTCCTTGAACCAGTGCCACATCAACGGCTTTTTCAGGCAACAGGTTGTACCACTGATAATGGCGCATTGGCCATGGTAATAGCAGAATGGCGATGGCGATAATACCAGCGACGATTTTTCGGTGCGTGACAGCCAAAACTAATAACCCGCTGACAGCCATTAACAGGAAAGTGATGGCTTCAACACCTAATATAGGTGCGATGGCTTCCATTGGGCCATCTAATTGGCTGTAGCCGAATTGTAGCCAGGGAAAACCGGTCAGAACCCAGCCACGCAGGAATTCGGTGAGTTGCCATAATGCAGGCGCTGCTACCGCGAGTCTCAACCCGTTCGTTTTTGCGAAAAAACGGTTGAGCAAGCCAGCAAATAACGCAGGATAGAGTGAGAGATAGGCTGCAAGTAATATGACCAGCAGAATATTAACAGCGGTTGGCATGCCACCAAAATTGGCAATGCTGACATACACCCAGTTTACCCCCGTGCCAAACAGACCTAACCCCCAGCAAAAAGCAATAAATGCTGCTTGCCGGACTGTTCTGTTTAACGTCAGAAGTTGCAGCCCAAATAAGGAGATAATAGCGGCAGGCCAGAAGCCAAAAGGTGAAAAAGCCAGTGTTCCACTGGCTCCGAAAGATAGTGCCAGCAAAGCACGAAGCCGCTGGCAATTTAATAATGAGACTTTGTTCATCCCGATCCTATTCTTCTTCGAGGTTAGGCATTGGCGCATCGTCTGGTATCGTAACATGAACCTGAATGATTCTCCGGCTATCGGACATCGCAACTTTAAAGAGATAACCGTTGATATCAACAGATTCCCCTCTGGCGGGTAAGTGACCGAATGCTTGCATAACCAGACCACCAATAGTATCCACCTCCTCATCGCTGAATTGGGTACCAAAGGCTTCATTAAAGTCTTCAATCTGAGTTAGTGCTCGCACCGTATAGGTATGACGGCTCAGAGCCCGAATATCGACATCTTCTTCTTCATCGTATTCGTCTTCAATTTCACCAACGATCAGTTCAAGAATATCTTCGATAGTGACCAGACCCGATACACCACCAAATTCATCAATGACGATTGCCATATGATAACGCAGAGAACGGAACTCTTTCAGCATACGGTCAACCCGCTTACTTTCAGGTACAACGACAGCCTGACGCAGAACTTTATCTATGCTAAATGGTGGGGCATCGGTGCGCATAAATGGCAATAAGTCTTTTGCCATTAAAATCCCTTCAATGTGATCTTTGTCTTCGCTGATCACCGGGAAACGTGAATGAGCCGAATCGATAATCACATCCAGACATTCGTCCAGGGTTTGATTACGTTTTAAGGTAACGATTTGGGAACGGGGGATCATGATATCGCGGACACGTTGATCAGAAATATCCATGACCCCTTCGAGCATATCGCGGGTATCAGGATCAATCAGATCGTTTTGTTCAGAGTCACGGATCAGTTCCACCAGTTCATCACGGCTTTTTGGCTCACCGTGAAAGAGCTGGTTAAGAAGAAGTGTAAAAAACCCTTTCTTAGGGCCAGGGTTATCGTTACTTGAAGGATGGTCGTCGCTCATGGCGTTTTAATGAAAATTTCCCATTAAAGTAAGTTATTGTTGGTATTTTTTAGCATAAAAATGGTGAGAGTGGTTACTCTTTTTCTGCAAGATAGGGATCAGCATAACCTAGCTTTTGCATAATTTCTGTTTCCAGAGATTCCATTTCTTCTGCTTCATCATCTTCGATATGGTCATAGCCCAGCAGATGCAGGCAGCCGTGCACAACCATATGTGCCCAATGTTCTTCTACTGTTTTTTGTTGCTCCTCCGCTTCTTTTTCAACGACCTGACGACAGATAATCAGGTCACCAAGCAGGGGTAAATCGACCTCTGGTGGGGCTTCAAATGGAAAAGATAGCACATTTGTTGGCTTATCTTTGCCGCGATACGTCAGATTTAAGTCGTGGCTTTCTACTTCATCAACAATGCGGATTGTTACCTCACTTTCAGATTGAAATTGAGGTAACACCCCATCCAGCCAGCGCTGGAACAGGGTTTCTTCAGGAAGACGTTGTGAGTTCTCACAGGCAATTTGTAAATCAAGTATGACTGAACTCATTGTGCTTCCTGTTTGCGTTGTTCACTGAGTGTCTGCTTACGTTTTTGCTCCGTTGCTTCCCACTCTTCATAAGCGATGACTACTTTGGCAACAACCGGGTGACGGACAACATCATCACTGTGAAAAAAGTTAAAACTCAATTCACTGACCTCAGACAGAACCTCAATCGCGTGGTGCAGGCCGGACTTCTGTCCACGAGGCAGGTCAATCTGCGTAACGTCACCAGTGACAACCGCTTTGGAGTTGAAGCCGATACGGGTTAGGAACATCTTCATCTGCTCAATGGTTGTGTTCTGGCTCTCATCCAGAATAATAAACGCGTCATTTAGCGTCCGTCCACGCATATAAGCTAATGGGGCAACTTCAATAACGTTACGTTCGATCAGCTTCTCAACTTTTTCAAAACCCAGCATTTCAAACAAGGCGTCGTAGAGAGGGCGCAGGTATGGATCGACTTTCTGGTTCAGGTCGCCAGGCAGGAAACCCAATTTTTCACCCGCTTCTACTGCCGGGCGGGTTAGCAGGATACGGCGGATTTCCTGATGTTCCAGAGCATCAACCGCAGCGGCAACGGCCAAATAAGTTTTGCCTGTGCCGGCAGGGCCAACTCCGAACGTAATATCATGGTTGAGAATATTGGCAATATACTGTGCCTGATTGGGCGTGCGTGGTTTTACCATGCCACGTTTGGTACGAATATTAACGGATTTGCCGTACTCAGGTATGCTTTCGGCTGCTTCCTCCAGAACCCGGCTCTCTGTAATTGCCAGGTGAATTTGTTCTGGTTTGATATCAGGGATAACACCACGAACAGGGGCCGTTTGCACATATAAATGGCGTAGAATATTGGTGGCGGCACTAACGCTTAACGGTTTGCCCATCAATTTAAAACGGTTGTCACGATGGCTGATTTCAATGCCCAGCCGGCGTTCAAGCTGCTTCAAATTGTCATCAAACGGGCCACACAGGCCCATTAGGCGCTGATTGTCGGCCGGTTCGAGAAAAATTTCCTGGGTTGCGACTTGTGAATGAGTTTGTTGAATCACTGAGTATCTCTATATTTAAGGCTGATAAGTGCCGACCCCGATTTCATTTTCTTTACGGGTACGGGCTATGACGGATTCAGGTGATTCGTGTATACGAAGATCCATCTGATCTTCGGTACGGATAACTTTACCGCGTAGTGAGTTGGCGTAGACATCAACAATTTCGACATCAACGAATTTGCCAATCATATCAGGTTGGCCTTCAAAGTTGACGACCCGATTATTTTCAGTACGGCCGGAAAGTTCCATTACATTTTTACGGGAAGTTCCTTCAACTAGAATACGTTGTACACTACCTAACATAGCACGGCTGTAGCTCATAGCTTGTTGATTGATGCGTTGTTGTAATAAATAAAGACGCTGTTTTTTCTCTTCTTCGCTGACGTCATCAGGTAGATCTGCGGCTGGCGTTCCTGGACGGGCAGAATAGATGAAGCTGTAGCTCATATCGAAATTGACATCAGCGATCAATTTCATGGTTTTCTCAAAGTCGTCCTGGGTTTCACCTGGGAAGCCGATGATAAAGTCAGAGCTTATGAGGATCTCTGGTCGTGCTTTACGCAGTTTGCGGATAATACTTTTATATTCAAGGGCTGTGTGCGCACGTTTCATCAGTGTCAGAATGCGATCAGAACCACTTTGTACCGGCAAATGCAGGAAACTAACCAATTCCGGTATATCTTCATAAACAGCAATAATATCGTCTGTAAATTCAATGGGGTGGCTGGTGGTAAAACGAATACGGTCAATACCATCTATCGCCGCGACCAAACGGATTAACTCAGCGAAAGAGCAGATATCACCATCATAAGTTGCACCGCGATAAGCATTCACGTTCTGCCCGAGAAGATTAACCTCACGTACACCCTGTGCGGCAAGCTGGGCTATTTCAAACAAAACATCATCACTCGGGCGGCTGACTTCTTCACCACGGGTATAAGGTACGACACAGAAAGTACAGTATTTGTTGCAACCTTCCATAATAGAAACGAATGCAGATGGACCTTCAGCACGCGGTTCAGGCAGACGGTCAAATTTTTCAATTTCCGGGAAGCTGATATCAACAACCGGGCTGCGGGTGCCTTTCACCTGGTTGATCATTTCAGGTAAACGGTGCAGTGTCTGCGGCCCAAAAATAATATCTACACACTGGGCGCGCTGACGGATGAAATCACCTTCCTGAGAAGCTACGCAGCCACCGACACCAATGATGATATCTGGATTGGTATCTTTCAGATTTTTCCAGCGGCCTAACTGATGGAAAACTTTTTCTTGGGCTTTTTCACGGATTGAACAGGTATTCAATAGTAAAATGTCTGCTTCTTCGGCGACATCGGTTAATTGATAACCGTGAGTACTTTCCAGCAGGTCGGCCATTTTAGATGAATCATATTCATTCATCTGACAGCCCCAAGTTTTAATATACAGTTTTTTTATCGTCGACATTTTCTTGTGCATCCGAGCTTTCTACAGTGCTTAAGGAGATTATTGCACTGCAAAAGCAGTTGTGTATTAGGCATTAAAGTTGTCGGATATTGTAGTCATTTGAGGGAGCAGTGACCAGACTGTTAAACAGGATATTCTCTACCGAAGGATTAAAAATCCGGTACACTGTGCCAATCAATGAGTTAATAGCATGACTGATATGAATAATTCACAACAGACTTTTGATGTAGTGGTGGTTGGTGCTGGCATGATCGGTGCTGCGACAGCATTGGGGTTGGCGCAGGAAGGTTGGACAGTTGCTTTGTTGGATCATCAGCCACCACAATCTTATGATGCACAGAGTCATCCTGATGTGCGCGTATCGGCAATCAGTTGTGCTTCTGTAGATTTGCTCAAACAACTCGGTGCATGGGATGCGGTATTGCAGATGCGCAGTGCGCCGTATCGTAAATTGGAGACTTGGGAGCAGAACGATTCTAATTTGGTATTTGATGCACAAGGTCTGGGTCTGCCTGAATTAGGCTATATGGTTGAAAACCGTATTTTGCAGCTGGCGCTGTGGCAACAGTTTGAAAAATATCCTAATTTGACTTTGCTATGCCCTGCGGTACTACAATCAATGCAGCGGCAGAAAGCGGGCTGGTTGGTCACTCTGGATAATGGAACTGAAATGAATACCTGTTTGATTGCCGGGGCTGATGGTGCTCGTTCTCAGGTTCGGCAAATGGCGGGGATTGGTAGCCGTGGTTGGCAATACAGACAGTCTTGTATGTTGATTACAGTAAAAACCGAGCAGCCACAGCAAGATATTACCTGGCAGCAGTTTTTCCCTTCTGGCCCAAGAGCATTTCTTCCGCTATTTGACCAATGGGCTTCGCTGGTGTGGTATGACAAACCGGCCCGTATACGGCAGTTACAGGCAATGCCAATGGCCCAACTTGAGCAGGAGATTTTTCAGGCATTTCCTGTGCGGTTAGGTAAAGTGACACCTGTGGCCGCCGGCTCATTTCCTTTGGCTCGTCATCACGCTAACAGTTATGTGCGTGAAGGATTAGTATTGTTGGGCGATGCGGCTCATACCATTAATCCATTGGCAGGGCAGGGGGTAAATCTTGGTTATCGGGATGTGGATACGTTGCTTAATGTTTTGGTGAAGGCCAGAGAATTAACTGAAAAATGGGATTCACTAGAAGTACTTATGCGCTATCAGCGTTATAGAATGCCGGATAACCTGATGATGCAGGCTGGAATGGATCTGTTTTACACCGTGTTCAGTAATGAGTTACCGGGGCTGAAAGTTGCACGTAATCTGGCATTGATGGCAGCCCAACGAGCTGGAGTAATGAAAAAAGCGGCGCTTAAATATGCGTTGGGATTGTAACCGATAGAATTGGCATTGGTAGATCATAAACACGTCGTAAATCTATATATGGCGTGGATAATTTACTCTTTTTTATACATTTCTAGGTAGTAAGTAAGGGGAAATTAGAAGATTTGGAAAGCAAAAACCTGCCCGAAAGCAGGTTTTCTGAATCTGGCTGGGGTACCAGGATTTGAACCTGGGAATGCTGGAATCAGAATCCAGTGCCTTACCGCTTGGCGATACCCCAATTAAATGGTGGCTACGACGGGAATCGAACCTGTGACCCCAGCATTATGAGTGCTGTGCTCTAACCAGCTGAGCTACGTAGCCATTTCACGACGAAAGAGACTTTATCGTAAAATACCAGTGAATGACATTCAGCTAATGGCTGGGGTACCAGGATTCGAACCTGGGTATGCCAGGATCAAAACCTGGTGCCTTACCGCTTGGCGATACCCCAACTGAAAGTAATCACTGTACAACGTGTTGTTTTATCAGAATGATGGCTGGGGTACCAGGATTCGAACCTGGGTATGCCAGGATCAAAACCTGGTGCCTTACCGCTTGGCGATACCCCATCTGAATAATGACAACCTGATGAAAGAATGGTGCGGAAGGCGAGACTTGAACTCGCACACCTTGCGGCGCCAGAACCTAAATCTGGTGCGTCTACCAATTTCGCCACTCCCGCAAAGATGGTGGCTACGACGGGAATCGAACCTGTGACCCCAGCATTATGAGTGCTGTGCTCTAACCAGCTGAGCTACGTAGCCATCTTTTTGCATTACCTTCATCGGCGTTGCGGGGCGCATTATGCGTATATCAGCTAAATGCGTCAACTGCTTTTTTCTTGAAATCTGCTTAAGGTCGCTTGTTTGTTTGGCTTATAATCATTTTGATGGTAAAACCAACAAAAAATGAATATTACCCTTCGAGTAAGCGTTGTAACAGGACACCATTAAGCATAGCACGTTTGGTCAGAGCGAAGGCACCAATAGCGGAACAGTGAACTAGTTCAGACACAACGATTGGCAGATCTTCGCGAAATTCTTTTAAAACCTGAGTATTGATACAACTTTGAATAGCGGGTAAGAGCACATTTTGCGCTTCAGTAATTTCTCCCGCCAGCACAACTTTCTGTGGGTTAAATAAATTAATGGCGATAGAAATGGCTTTGCCAAGATAATGACCGACATTTTTTATCACTTCAGATGCTAATGGATCATGCTGATTGGCGGCCTGGCAGATGGCTCTGATATTGCAGTTATTCAATGTTAGCTGGCTTGGAAAACCTTGCTTTAATTGATGCTGAACGCGTGCTTCAATTGCTGAGTTGGAGGCGATAGTTTCCAGACAACCAAAATTGCCACAATGACAACGCTCACCGAGCGGATCAATTTGAATATGACCAATTTCACCTAAATTCCCTCTATTATTGAGGAATATCTGGCTGTTTATAATTACCCCGGCACCTGCACCCCGATGGATACGTACCAATATTGAGTCTTCACAATCACGGGTGGCACCAAAATAGCGTTCAGCCAGGGCTAGACTGCGGATATCATGACCAACGAAACAGGTCATGTTGAAATATTTTTTCAGGTTATCGACTAGAGTCCAGTTAGTCACTTTAATATGAGGCATATAACGGACGATACCGGTATCTGGGTCAACCAATCCCGGCAAGATAACTGAAATAGCGATTAATTCGCGGATCCTGCGCTGATTTTGTTGAATAAAGTTTTCTATTGCGCGGATAAGCTGGTTTTCGACTTTTTGCTGAGTGGCTTCAGGCAATGGATAATGCTCTTCAACCAATGCTTTGCCACTCATGTCATAAAGAGCGAGAGTGGCATCATGGCGGCCAAGGCGGACACCGATAGTATGGAAATGACGATTTTCTGTAACGATTGAAATTGCGCGGCGGCCTCCGGTAGAGGCTTGTTGATCGACTTCTTTAATCAGGCCGCGCTCAAGTAGCTGACGAGTAATTTTAGTTACGCTGGCGGGTGCAAGTTGACTTTGCTCTGCAATTTGAATCCGGGATATCGGTCCTTGTTGATCAATTAACCGGTATACCACAGCGCCGTTAAGTTGCTTCACAAGGTCAATATTACCAATTTGCTTTTGTGTGCTGCTATAACTCATCGGTTATTTTGTCCATTAGATATCAGTTTCTTTTCCGTTAACAATGGTCTTGCAGATTTCAAAGTCGTGACTGAGAACGGTGAGGTTAGCAATTTTACCGGCTTCAATAGTGCCAAGATATTGATCAACACCAATTGCACGGGCTGGGTAGAGTGTTGCCATCCTCAGTGTTTCATCCAGAGCAATACCAACATGTTCAACGCTATTTTTAACGGCGTCTATCATAGTGATAGAAGAGCCACTTAACGTGCCATTTTCATCGACACATAATCCGTCCCGATAGTATATGGTTTTACCGGCAAAGGTGAAATGCTCCATTTTATTGGTAGAAGTATCCATCCCGGCGGGAAGTATGGCATCCGTTACCAGAATCAACTTATCTTTTTTCAGACGCTTCGCATTGCGAATATTTGGCCATGAAACATGCAAACCATCGGGAATAATGCCTGCGTAAACTTCGGGTGTATCAAAGATAGCGCCCATCAGGCCAGGCTGGCGACCAGAAATATATGGCATCGCATTATAGAGATGGGTTGAGAGGGTTATGCCATTCCGGAATCCCAGTCGGGCTTCTTCATAACTGGCATTGGAATGACCGGCAGAAACCACAATCCCTGATTCGATCAGCTGGTGAATGTATTTCTGTTCCACCATTTCTGGTGCGAGAGTTAGCTTGGTAATGACATCCGCGTTATCGCACAGGAAATTTATCATTTCAGGTGTAGGTTTACGGATAATTTCTGGATTGTGAGTGCCTTTTTTTACCGGATTGAGGTAAGGCCCTTCCAGATGCAGGCCCAAAGCCTGAAACTTATTATGCTTTAGATAAATACGCATTGCCTCAACGGAGGCTATCATCAATTCATCTGTACTGGTAATCAGAGTCGGCAAGTAGCTAGTACAGCCAGAGCGTTCATTGGCTTTTTGCATGATATCCAGCGTTTTTTCTGCAATATCTTCTAGCCGCTCATTAAATTGAACACCACCACAACCGTTGACTTGCAGGTCAATAAAGCCGGGAGAAAGAATTGCTCCATTCAGATTACGTTTTTCAATCTGTTCGGGTAACTCTTGTATTGGGCAAACTTGTTTAATTAAGTCGCCATCAATGATAACAGCATGATTATCCAGCCTGTCATGACCGGTATATATAATGCAGTTGGTTAAAGCATACATCTTAGCCTCCTATGGGATCTGGAGATGATGATTGAAAATAATGATGATAATCCGTCTGAGATCAGTCTCAGGCTGTGCGGATCCTTATTTTTTGCTGGCAAATATGTCGATAATGTCTGCTTCCAATTGATGGAAGTACTTAACCGTTTTTACTTTCAATTCCATTGTTGCAGGTTCGTCACAGACAATGATGGATTTAGGGTGCATTTGCAGGCAGCTTACGGTCCACATATGGTTGATATTGCCTTCAATAGCTGCTTGGATTGCCAAGGCTTTATTCAAACCGGTAGCCAGGATCATAATGTTTTCGGCATCCATCAAGGTGCCTACACCTACAGTTAAGGCGTATTTAGGCACCTGATTAATATCATTATCAAAGAAGCGGGAGTTGGCCGTTCGGGTTTCTACAGTCAACGTCTTGATACGGGTGCGGGAAGTCAAGGATGATGCTGGTTCATTAAATGCAATATGGCCGTCATTACCCACACCCCCCATAAACAGATGAATCTGACCATAAGACTTAATTTTGTCTTCATAACGTTGGCATTCTGCATCAATATCAGCGGCATTACCATTGAGCAGATTGATATTTTCTTTTGCAATATCAATGTGATCAAAGAAGTTATGGTGCATAAAACTATGGTAACTTTGCGGATGATTTTCGGGGATGCCGACATATTCATCCATATTGAATGTAACGACATGTTTAAAACTGACTTTTCCTGCTTTGTGCAGAGTAATCAATTCCTTGTAAGTCGCTAGTGGTGTGCTGCCGGTTGGTAGTCCCAAAACGAAAGGGCACTCTGCGGTTGGGTTAAATGCATTGATTTTGCTAACGATATAGTGTGCAGACCATTTACCGACATCACTTGCATTCGTTAGGGGGATTAGTCTCATAATTACCTCTTAAAACAATAAATTATCATAGTTAAAATAGAGTTATACATTATTCTCTTAATTAATCTTCTATAACCTGAATACTAAATCATTTTCATTGGCAGAGACACTCTGCACGTTATGATATTTTAAATGATAAAATAAGATTTGTGTGTTAGCTAGCATTTTGACCAAATTCTTGGTGTTTATGGTGATTTTCATCACATATAATGAGGAATTAATTTGCGACGAAAAATAAATTTTCTACACTGAAATTGTAGAATAAATGTCCTTATTGCTTACTTTGATAATAATGTAGTCATAACGCAGTAAGAGACTCTGGTAATTGAGGATATAAGGGGGAGCAAGGTGAATATTCTGAGTTATTTGCAAAGAGTGGGGCGAGCATTAATGGTACCGGTAGCCACACTGCCTGCTGCTGCAATACTAATGGGGATAGGTTACTGGATCGATCCGGTAGGTTGGGGAGCAGATAATGCACTGGCAGCTTTGCTGATTAAATCTGGTGAAGCCATTATTAAGAACATGCCAATGTTATTTGCTATTGGTGTGGCTTATGGCATGTCTAAAGATAAGGATGGTGCGGCAGCACTGACAGGTTTTGTCGGTTTTTTAGTCGTAACGACACTTTGTTCTCCGGCAGCGGTATCGATGATCCAGGGTATTCCGGTTGACGACATACCAAAAGCCTTTAGTAAAATTGATAACCAATTTGTTGGTATTTTAGTTGGTGTTGTGTCTGCTGAACTGTATAACCGCTTTAGTCGTGTTGAACTGCCGAAAGCATTGTCATTCTTCAGCGGTCGTCGTTTGGTGCCCATCTTGATCTCTTTCCTGATGATTCTGGTTGCTTTCATCCTGATGTATGTGTGGCCGGTGGTTTATAATGCACTGGTCACTTTCGGTGAAAGTATTAAAGATCTCGGCGCTACAGGTGCCGGTATTTATGCCTTCTTTAACCGCTTGCTGATTCCTGTTGGCCTGCATCATGCACTGAACTCGGTATTCTGGTTTGATGTTGCGGGTATCAACGATATCCCTAATTTCCTCGGTGGTCAGAAATCCATAGTCGATGGTAGCGCAACAGTGGGTATTACTGGCCGTTATCAGGCGGGTTTTTTCCCTATTATGATGTTTGGTCTACCGGGTGCGGCATTAGCGATGTATCGCTGCGCGCGTCCCGAAAATAAGGCCAAAATTGCCGGTATTATGATTGCGGGTTCATTCGCTGCGTTTTTCACGGGTATTACTGAACCTCTGGAGTTCGCCTTCATGTTTGTTGCGCCAGTGCTTTATGTGCTGCACGCGATCTTGACCGGTATTTCAGTGTTTATTGCAGCAACAATGCAGTGGATTGCGGGTTTTGGTTTCAGTGCCGGTTTGGTGGATATGGTCCTCTCTTCCCGTAACCCATTGGCAACACATTGGTACATGTTGATCCCGCAAGGTCTGGTATTTTTCTGCCTGTACTATGTGGTATTCAGCTTTACTATCAAAAAATTCAACCTGATGACACTAGGGCGTGAATTGGCTGCTGATGGTGAAATTGATGGCTATGATATTGATGTGGACAAAAATGGTAAAGCAACAGCGAATAACATCCACAATGAAGCTCATCAATATCTTGCCGCAGTGGGGGGTTCAGATAACCTGACTGCGATTGATGCTTGTATTACTCGTCTGCGTCTGTCGGTAAAAAATGTCGATCAGGTCAATGACAATCTGGTTAAACGTCTGGGTGCTTCCGGTATTATCCGCCTGAATAAACAGAGTGTGCAGGTTATTGTTGGTACTCGTGCAGAACTGATTGCCAGTGCTATGCGTGATGTGCTGGCAAAAGGTCCGGTTGCTGCTGCGACAGCAAGCTATCAACATCAGACGGCACAGAAAGCGAAGCTTGAAGGTGAACGTAAAATCCTGCTCACTCTGATTGCTCCGGTCAGTGGTGAGTTAGTCGATTTGGCAGACGTACCTGATGAAGCCTTCTCCAGTAAAATTGTTGGTGATGGTATTGCTATCAAACCAACATCAAATACTGTGCTTGCGCCAGTGTCTGGTACGATCGTGAAAATTTTCGACACTAATCACGCTTTCTGTATTGAGACTGATGAAGGTGTGGAACTGATTGTACATTTAGGTATAGATACGATTTCCCTTAACGGTAAAGGTTTTAAACGGTTGGTGAATGAAGGCACAATTGTAAAAGTGGGGGAACCTGTATTGAACTTGGATCTTGATTATCTGAATGCTAATGCCAAATCTATGATTAGCCCGGTGATCGTCAGCAATATTGATGGCTATATTGGTGTTAATATTTTGGCAAAAGGTCAAGTAAAAGCAGGACAGACAAAATTATTTGATGTGCTGAGATAAACAATAGACAAATTCGTAAAAGTTGATAAAAAATTTTCAATAAAATGAAAAACGGGAAGAGCGCCACTTTTCCCGTTTTTCGCTTTAACTTTGCTCTGAATCGCCATTTGGCAGTAACAAACGGTTGTTTCTCAGCACTGCTTGTTGGATTATAGGCGGTTATGTGACGCGCTTTTGGCATTATTGAGGTATAAAACAATGAGTGAGGCAGATGCCCGCCCGACAAACTTTATTCGTCAAATAATTGATGAAGATTTGGCAATTGGTAAACATACATCCGTACATACTCGCTTCCCGCCTGAACCCAATGGTTATCTGCATATTGGTCATGCAAAATCTATCTGCCTGAACTTTGGGATTGCAGAGGACTATCAGGGCCAGTGCAATCTGCGTTTTGACGATACCAATCCGGTTAAGGAAGATGTTGAGTACGTTGATTCTATTAAAAATGACGTTCAGTGGTTAGGTTTCGAGTGGAGTGGTGATATTCGCTACTCTTCTAATTATTTTGACACGCTGTATCAGTATGCTATTGAATTGATCAATAAAGGCTTGGCTTATGTTGATCAATTGTGCCCGGAAGAGATCCGCGAATATCGTGGCACATTGAAAGAGCCAGGTAAAGACAGCCCGTATCGTAACCGTAGTATTGATGAAAACCTGGCACTGTTTGAAAAAATGCGTGCTGGTGAATTCAGCGAGGGTAAAGCCTGCCTGCGCGCCAAAATTGATATGGCATCACCTTTTATTGTGATGCGCGATCCGGTTTTGTACCGTATTAAATTTGCCGAGCATCATCAGTCTGGTAACAAATGGTGCATCTACCCGATGTACGATTTTACTCACTGTATTTCTGATGCGCTGGAAGGGATTACACATTCGTTGTGTACACTGGAATTCCAGGATAATCGTCGTTTGTACGACTGGGTGCTGGATAACATCACCATCGATTGTCATCCGCGTCAGTATGAATTCTCGCGTCTGAATCTTGAATACACGATTATGTCCAAGCGTAAGCTGAACCTATTGGTGACCGACAAGATTGTTGAAGGTTGGGATGATCCACGGATGCCGACTATCTCAGGTTTGCGTCGTCGTGGTTATACTGCTGCTTCTATTCGTGAATTCTGCCGTCGTATTGGTGTCACCAAGCAGGACAACAATGTGGAGATAGCGGCATTGGAGTCCTGTATTCGTGATGATCTGAACGAAAATGCCCCTCGTGCAATGGCTGTACTCGATCCGGTCAAGCTGGTGATCGAAAACCGGTCGGAAGGGGAGCAGATGCTGAATATGCCTAATCATCCGAATAAACCGGAGATGGGTAGCCGTGAAGTGCCATTCAGCCGTGAGATCTATATTGACCGGGCAGACTTCCGTGAAGAAGCTAACCGTCAATATAAACGCTTAGTTTTGGGTAAAGAAGTTCGTCTGCGTAACGCTTATATCATCAAAGCAGAGCGTGTTGAAAAAGATGCTGACGGCAATATCACGGTAATCTATTGCAGCTATGATGAACAGACGCTGAATAAAGATCCGGCAGATGGACGTAAAGTGAAAGGTGTTATTCATTGGATCAGTGCGTCTCAGGCTGTTCCTGCTGAATTCCGTCTGTATGATCGTCTATTCAGCGTACCAAATCCCGGTGCAGAGGATGATTTTTTGGCGACAATTAACCCCGAATCACTGGTGGTCCGTCAGGGCTTTGTTGAGCCAAGTTTAGTGAATGCCAAGTCAGAAAAAACGTATCAGTTTGAGCGTGAAGGTTATTTCTGTGCTGATAGTGGTTATTCCAGTGCAGAAAGCCTGGTATTTAACCGTACTGTTGGTCTGCGTGATACCTGGGCAAAAATTTCTCAGGATTAATTGAGATAATGAACTGTACCCAACGAGTTGGACATGAGGTCAACAGTTGAGGTGCAGTTTTTTTTCTAAATATTGCTATTCCCATGTTGGACCTTTTTTTATTTGCAAACGCATATTTCGTTGGGGAAAGTAAAATCCCACAGCGAAAGTAAATAAAAATAATATATTCAAAGTAATAACTTTCCCATTCACTAATTATATTAATAATATAGATAACAGTCCTTCGGTAGCAGAAAAATGGATTGGCAATGAAACTCAAAGAGCTGACATTAATTACATAACTATTGAATATTGATTATCTGTTAATTAGCCGAGTTTTATTTCATTATTAGGATAAACATTGCCATTATCTATTGTACTTATGAGCAGAGTGTGGTTTTTTTACACATTTATCTATTTTAGAAAAATAATAAACAATATATTTTGCGAAATATCACTATACTGATTCTTGAGGTTATGAAATAAAAAATTGCAGTCTGGATATTTCATAGATACGAAAAAAATAGGATATGAAAATAATAAGTTGATATTAATTAAGAGAAATTACCAAGTGAAAAAATATTATTTATTTTTTAGGGGGTTATGAATATGAACAAAAATATAATTAGCATGAAAAAGGAAGCAGTCACTATCCCATCCGACAATTTTGAAACAGCCGAAATAGTTACCAAGAGAACATCTGTCAGATTAAACAATCCAAGTAAAAATAAAAGTTCTAAACGTGAAGCTTTAAATGGGCCAGTGATTTGGTTTGATACAGAAAAGCTGTCAGATCAAAGGCCAGATGGCAGCATTTTCATCAGAGTAATAAATTCTTTTTATAGTGATATAATTTTATATCCAAATGATTTCTCAGCTTTCATTGATGAAGTACCTAAAAGAATGCAAATTCGGTTAATTGAAGCAGAGTTTGCGGGGAACAAACGAGTCAATCATCGAAAAATAGGTGACGATCATGGGATATATTGGAAGAAAATTAAGAGAAAGTAGATTGTTATTTCCCAATTCAAATAAAGGTTTGATCGTGCCGATTGATCATGGATTAACGATGAAGCCGATCCCTAGTTTACAGAATATATATGTAGTTGAGCCGTGGATTAATAATAACTATGTTAGTGTTATTTTGGCACATAAAGGGGTATTAGAGAAGTTAATTTTACGTGGCGCTTTTCGCCCATCCATTGGTGTCATTCTCCATATTAATGGTATGCCGATTATATCAGCGTCGCCGGACACCAAAATATTAGGAGAAAAAACCGCTGACAAAATATTGATCGATAATACAAAAGTTGCTATTTCAGCTGGGGCTAGCAGATTATGTGTTGGCAGAAATGTTTTTCAGAATCTAAATCCGCAATCTCTACTGAAAAATTTATATGAGTGCATAAACGCAGAGCTAATATCTTTGGCTTGATAAAAGCCTGTATATCATAGATCTCATCAGTTGAATGTTACTAAAAGGGTTTATCATGGAACTCGCTATCAACACTCAAAACGAACCTAAAAAAGAAACCGGTTATTTCTTATCGCCGTTGTGGGAAGACGTTTTTTCTAAAGAATTACTGGAAGAACTTAATTCGAATATATTTCTGGTGGCTTGTCGTTCTGGGCAGGCCAACCAGAGTTTACTGAGAAAGTTCATGATTCAGCACCATTACTATTCACAATATTTTACCCGATATTTGTGTTTATTAATGGGAGGTTTAGTAGATCAAAAAGATTTTGTGTCGCTTTCTCATAATTTGCTGGAAGAGCTAACAGGAACTGATGTTGCAAAGATCTCTCATGCAGAGTTATATAAAAAGGCGATGGTGGCTATCAATGCTGTTCCTAAAAGTGACGCAATACTTAAAAGTACTCAACAACTGATTGACGCTATGTTCCGCCATTGCCGGAGTGATGATTCCCTAAGAGGTCTGGCGGCTTTGTGTTTAGGTGCTGAGGCAATTGTACCTCTGGTTTATGGTCCCATTTTAAATGCATTGCGATCAATAAAAGCTTCTGACGACGCATTATATTTCTTCAGAATCCATGTTGAGGAGGACGAAGATCATGCAATAGTGATGAGGAAAATTATTGATCGAATGATTGAAGAAAATCCTCACCGAAGGGCCGACGTTATTGCTGTTGGTGAAGAGATGGTGCGTTTTCGCATGGCGATGCTAAATGAACTATATCAAAGTAATACCAGGATAAATCCGCATGAATATGACGATACTATCATCTGAGTGTGATATAGACATTTTGCGTAATGATGACATGTTAGGCAGGGGTAATTTTCTTGGCCGCTGTTTAGCGCTAAGTAATACCCCCAATGGTTCTTTGTATACACTTCAACTTGAAGAAGCGATACAGACGATTGAAAGTATCTATGATGCAATAATTATTGGATTGGATTTATCTCATGCCAAGAATAGAGAAACGAAATTAGTCATATTAATTTTATTAAATGAGAAATTAACTTCGGATGTAAATATTGTTGTAGAGCAAGTTATTCAGCTAATGTTGGAAAAAATCGGGAGGGAGTACTATATTAGAGAATATACGATTATCGTTGTTAATAGCTTCGATCAAATTCCCACCGGCGCAACAGGTAAGGTTTTGAAACGTAGATTAAAGGATACTCGCCCTAAAATTCTTGAGGAATATGAAAGGAATAAACAACTCCCCAATGGCATTTTAAAAATCGTTAACTATATATCGGCTAATTAGAATTGATTATAAAGAAGGTGAAGTATTGTGAGCAAAGTTTCTCATGAAGGTCCTGCTGTCGAAGCGATAAAACAAAAATTGATCCTTGCTGAATCTTCCGATATCTCTGCGTTTGAATGTATGTGGCGGTTATCTAATATTCATAAAAATGTGTTCCCATCCACTTATTTTCAGTCCACGGGTATATTCACTAAGAATATTCCTTATATTCAAAATACCTCTTTTTGGGAATTAGGATGTGGTGCTGGAGTTACTGCTGTTACAGCGGCACTGGAGGGATGTTATCCGGTTGTTGCTTCTGACATTAGTGGGGAAGCGGTAGAGAATACCTTGTTTAATGTAATGCGTCATAATGTAAATAATTTCGTTTCTGTAAGATATGGAAATTTATTTTACACATTAGAACAGGGTGAAAGTTTTGGTGTCATTTTTTGGAATTCTAACTTTCTATTTGTGCCTGAAAACTACTCTTTTCAGGAACAAATTTATCACGCGTTTTATGATCCAGGGTATATAACACATAAATGTTTCCTTCAGGAGGTAATGAAATATATGAATCCACAGGGAAAGATACTCGTTGGGTTTAGTAGCCAGGGAAATGAGGCGGTGTTTAGTGAATTACTGATGGCGCATGATTATAACTATTTTGTTTTATATGAAGAAAGAGGGAAAGGCGAAAATTCACAGATATACAAAATTTTTCAACTGGTATCTTTAATCTAAAATATTTATTTTTATAAGTAATTATTAAGGAGAGTATATTTTGATTTCAGAAAATATTTCTGTATCGCAAGTTGCCATTGTGGGTGGTGGGCCAGTTGGCCTAATGTTAGCTTTATTTCTGGATTTATATGGTATTCGTTCGATTATTTTTAATTTGGATGAATTGACTCGGTTACACCCTAAAGGCAATACCCATAGTGCCCGTACTATGGAACATTATCGTCGTTTGGGTATATCTCAGTCTATTCGTGATTTAGGATTGCCGAAAGAGTTTCCTCTGGATATCGCCTATTTTACCAAGCTTAATGCATGGGAGCTGGCGCGTATTGATATGCCATCGGAAATGGAAAAAATGTCCAGGGTCCAAAATGCTGCTGCGACAGATTCCGTTCCAGAGCCGATACTACGTGTAAATCAAACCTATGTTGAAAAGTTTTTGCTACAACATGCAAGCAGTCGTCCAAATATCACAATAAGATATGGCTGGCGTGTTAAAGATTTTGTCCAATATAAAGATGAAATAAAACTTTATGCGGAGCATATTGAGGGAAAATATTTTGATGAAGTCTGGCATGCAACCTATATGATCGGATGTGATGGAGGACAAAGTTTTGTTCGATCCAAACTGGGTATTGCATATGGAGGAACGGTTGAAGCTAAGACAGGTTTTCTGACTGGCGGCATGATTTCCAGTTATATCCGTGTTCCTGGAATTTACCGGGGATTATTACAAGATAAAGCGGCCTGGATGTATAATATTATCTCACCCATGCTGAGAATGTTATTTATCAGTCTGGATGGTAAAGATGATTTTTTATTTGTGACTCAGAGTAAACTTGGACAGACTATTGATGATGCGGAGTTAATTCGTATAGCGCAGGTAGGGATAGGTACAGATATGGAAGTGTCTGTCCTTGGTAATTCGCTATGGAAAGGTGGAGTTGCTCTTGTCGCAGAACGGTTTTCTGACGGTCGGATATATTTGGCAGGTGACTCTGCGCATTTATTTGCGCCTACCGGTGGTTTCGGAATGAATACCGGAATCGACGATACGAGTAATTTAGCTTGGAAAATTGCCGCATCTATAAATGGTTGGGCAGGTAATGGGTTAATGGATTCTTATGAAAGCGAGCGTCGTCCAATTGCACTAAGAAATACATCTGCCGCCCGTTTTTTGACTCAGCGGGTATCCGCGTTATCTATACCTGAAAATCTGGAAAATGCAGATTCTGCCGGTGACTTGGCTCGCCAAAAATTAGGTGCCGAGCTTAAGACATTTCGCAGTCAATTTAGCTCTATTGGTGTTGAACTGGGCGCCCGATACGACAATTCTCCTCATATCATTAACAGCGCCTCAATACCGGATGATGACTTTTTGAATTACCAGCCGAGTAATGTGCCGGGAGGACGATTGCCGCACTTATGGATAACGCCTGTTCCTGGGGCAAGAATATCCCTGTTTGATATTTTAGGCACTGGATTTAATTTGCTTCGGGTAGGAGAGTATCTTACAGATGTATCCGAACTATTAGATCAGGCATATCAACGTAAAATTCCGATGAAGGTTATTGATCTTCCTGGTTACGACGCTTGGCAATTATATCAGGCAAGGCTCCTTTTGGTACGACCTGATCAATATATTGCTTGGAAAGGGGATAAGGTGCCTGACAACGCAGGTTCGATACTGGATAGAATTATTGGTAAATAAGCGAAGATTTCCCGGAAATAGGGTACTAATGCTAATTAAAGATGGAAAACAATATTATGATTGAGGCGGATGTTCTTATCGTAGGTTGCGGTCCTTCTGGTTCAGCAGCGGCCCTGTTTCTGAGTACCTACGGAATGAATACACTGGTCATCACGAAACATCGATGGTTGGCTAATACACCTTGCGGACATATAACCAATCAGCGAATAAAAGAAATATTATCGGAACAAGATAAGCATGGTGTAGAACATGAAAAACTTTTAGCAGAAGCGGTGATTAAAATACTTTTAAGATAAAATATCTTGAATGTTATTTTAAAATAGCCAGATAATGCAAATTGTAAAATAAGACGTGATATTATAGGTGATTATAATGAAAAAGACTTTCTTTTCATCTGGCGATTTCGGTAGAGTTCCAGGAGAGTTAATTGCAGATAATCCTGCTCAATTAATTCATGAAGATGTATTGAATTCTGAAGTCAGTCAAGATATTAGTTTCTCAAATGAAAGGTGCCATAAGGTCGCTATGGTTAATTTACCCAGTAAAGTTCTCAGTATGACTCTGGGGGGATTACAGCCTGGGCAATCCACGCGTAAACACCGGCATAGTTATGAAACCATAATATATATCGTCAATGGTGAGGGGTATTCACTCATTGGTGAACAACATGTTTCATGGAAAGCGGGTGACGCAATATATGTGCCTGTATGGGCATGGCATCAACATACAAATAGCAGCATTACTGATGAAGCATTCTATATTGCATGTGAGAATGCACCGATGTTGCAAAACTTGGGGCTGGCAGTTCGTGAAGAACTTTGAATTTAGCAGGATATATATTAATTAAGGCTATTTCTTAAGAGGAATGGCACTATTATGTTTAGATACATGTGAGGTGAATTTTGTCGATTGTATTTAAAAACGGATAATTATCCAACCGGGGTAAAAAGCCTATTGGCAATATCCCGGTGATTTGTTTACGAACTATTATGATAGGATTTTTGCTTAATTTGTTATATTTTATAATATTTTTCCTATGCAAGATCCTCACGCACTACGTGTACGCCCAAGTTTTGCGCGCTGTTGGTATTCACCGGAACGGCTGACAATAATTATGATTACCAGGATAGTCTCTAAAATATTATCATTGATAAATAATTTTGCATCTATTTTAGTTGAAAAACATTTATATTAATCAATCTATTTTTTAATGTGTACTTTATATTGTTAAGTTTTTATGGTTGTATTGTTTTTTGTTTTAATATCAATGCAATGTATAACTATTATTATATTTTTCTTGTAATGTGTTCTTTGTCATGTTTTGTAAAAAATCCCTTTTTTACCATTGAACATTCGTGATGTGAAAAATAGTCTGTATGTATGCTGATCAGATGATTTTAATTTTCTTTTTCAATTGAAATTTTTATTTTACGGATAGATTCACATTTTTGGTCGTGATTTATTTTAATTAAAAAATAATTAATTTTATGGTTACACAGAGTACAAAAATCAGCACTAATCCAATCTATGACCAGAGTGTGTGTTTTCAAGGATTTGTCTGGAATTTTTCCGGGATGAGAAAGAGATTAAATTCAACATCATCATGCCATTTATTGTCTTCTAATGGCTTGTTGCCGCTGTTTTTATATTTCTGGGCAGTGGCTTACCTTACATAACATTTGTGTTTGAAAGAGGCGACAATGAAGAAATTTAAATTGTGCACACTGGCGGCGCTAACGGCGACTGTTGGCCTGATAGGGTCTGTCTATGCTAATAATACAGCGCAGCAATTGGTTGATTCACTGAGTCAATTGAAAGTTAATTATAAGGTTGTTGATAATCAGGCTGGAGATCATGGTGTTAATTGTGCGGTATTGGGGGCGGACTGGGCCACTTGTAATCGGGTCGATATTACTTTAACCAATGGTAATCAGGCCATTGACTCATCTGACTGGGCGATTTATTTCCACAGTATCCGCCAGATCCTGAGTGTTGATAATGAGCAGTTTAAAATTACGCGTATCACGGGTGATTTACATAAACTGGAACCAACTGAGCAATTCACCGGTATTAAAGCGAATCAGCAGGTAAAACTGCCTATTACCGGCGAGTACTGGCAGATTTACAGCACTGACTTCTTGCCACGCTGGTATGCAACGTCAGGCGATGCGAAACCTAAAATCCTTGTAAATACGGATACAGAAGATCTGAGCCAATTTTTATCTGTTTTCACCGGTGATCAATGGAAACGCACAACAGCGGATAACAACATTCTGATGACGCCTGAAAATCGTTATGTGAAGAATTTGCAGGTTAAAAAAGTCGAGCCAGAAAAATTACGTGGGCAAATAATCCCGACGCCAAAAGAAATTCAGATTTATTCAGAGGATGCTGATTTATCTGGGGGAGTAAGGCTGGAATTTGGTGGTTTGAATGACGAGGCGGTTATTCTTGTCAGAAAACGTTTTACCGATCAAGGCATTAAATTAGAGAATAGTGGCTATCTGGTTGCGACTCAGATTGTCTCTTCAGATTTTACCGGTGAATGGCAGGTTAAAGGGGCTTACCGCCTGAATGTTACCCAGAATGGCGCTCAAATTGTTGCTTTTGACCAAGCGGGTGTGTTTTACGGTCTTCAATCTCTGTTGTCATTGATTCCTGTCGATGGCAGCGGAAAGATTGCTACTCTGACGGTAAAAGATACTCCACGTTTTGAGTATCGTGGCGCTATCTTGGATGTGGGGCGTAATTTCCACAGTAAACAGGCGGTTCTGCGTTTGCTTGACCAAATGGCAAGTTACAAACTGAATAAATTCCATTTCCACCTGAGCGATGATGAAGGCTGGCGTTTAGAAATTCCCGGATTACCGGAGCTAACGGAAGTTGGTAGCCAGCGTTGTCATGATTTGAGTGAAACCAAATGCTTGTTGCCACAACTGGGGTCTGGTCCTGATAACAACAATATGGGGAGTGGATTTTTCAGCCGTCAGGACTACATCGACATTCTGAAATATGCCAAAGCCCGCTATATTGACGTTATTCCCGAAATTGATATGCCGGCTCATGCCCGGGCTGCGGTGGTTTCTATGGAGGCACGCTATAAAAAGTTAATCGCTCGGGATGATGTGAAAGGGGCGAATGAATACCGCTTGCTGGACCCAACGGATACCACCAGGGCAACTTCTGTCCAGTTCTATGATCGCCGCAGTTATTTGAATCCGTGTATGGATTCTTCAAAACGCTTTGTTGAGAAAGTCATTGGTGAAATTGCCGCTATGCATAGAGAGGCGGGCTTGCCATTGGAAACCTGGCATTTCGGTGGTGATGAAGCGAAGAATATTCGTCTGGGAGAAGGGTTCCAAGATAAGAATGGCCCTATAGTACCGGGTAAAGGCATCATTGATAAGAGTATAGAAGATAAGCCGTGGGCTAAGTCTGAGGTTTGCCAAAAGTTGGTGGAGCAGGGCGTGGTGAAAGATATTGAGCATCTTGCCAGCTACTTCGCCATTGAAGTGAGCAAAATTGTGAATGCTAATGGTATCGAGAAGATGCAGGCGTGGCAGGATGGTCTTAAACATGCTGACAGCGCTAAAGATTTTGCGACCAAACGCGTGGGTGTAAATTTCTGGGATACTCTCTACTGGGGTGGCTTTGATTCAGTCAATGATTGGGCGAACAAGGGCTATGAAGTGGTTATATCCAACCCGGATTATGTTTATCTGGATATGCCATATGAAGTTCATCCGCAGGAACGTGGCTACTATTGGGCAACCCGTTTTAATGATGAAGCCAAAATCTTTAGTTTTGCGCCAAATAATATGCCGCAAAATGCTGAAACATCCGTTGACCGTGATGGTAATGCCTTCTATGCGAAAAGTGACAAACCGTGGCCGGGCGCTTATGGGCTATCAGGGCAAGCATGGAGTGAAACTGTTCGTACCGATGAGCAGATGGAATATATGATTTATCCTCGCTTATTACCGCTGGCAGAACGGGCATGGCACCGGGCTGGTTGGGAACAAGATTATGTTCCAGGCCAGGAATATAAGCGAGGAGAAACGCATAAAGTTGATATAGATGCACTGAATCGTGACTGGATACAGTTTGCTAACCTGATAGGGCAGCGTGAGCTTGTTAAACTGGATAGGGCAGGAATTGCTTACCGTTTACCGGTACCTGGAGCTAAGGTAAAACGCGGTGTTCTGAAGGCCAATATTGCTTTGCCAGGGTTGGTTATTCAGTACTCAACTGATGGTGGTAATAGCTGGAAAATTTATGACAATCACAAATGTCCGAAGGTAAAAGGAAATGTGTTGATTCGTTCTGTCAGCCCGGATGGCAAACGTTACAGCCGGATTGATAATGTAAAGGTATGATTTTGTTTCATTAAGAAAGGAACCCTGATGGGTTCCTTTCAGACCGCTGACAAACCTCATTCGAAATAATGGTTTTTTTCATGATGAAAAATACGGTGTTCATTTTTTCTCATTAAGCCGGTCTGAGCGCCCACCGAGGTGCCATTTTGACCCCTGCTACACGGTATATCCCCGTCATCCACCGATAAGAATAACAAAGCGTTGCGACTAGCAACGCTATCTTCTTGTAATACAGGGGAAGACCATAATAAGAGCTGATTTTGTTCAATATCATAAAAAATACAGTGTTAATCTTCTCTGGTGATTAATACCAGGCCTATCAACCGGGCAAGGTAACTAGGTTGAATAAAGCTTTAGTGATTTAGCTAATATAAAACCGGTTTCCAGTGAGATTATCGGCATATTTTGTGATCTAAATCACATTTTATGACATTCGCTGGTGATTAATTCTCCGGGTAATCAAGACATAGCCGATTTTTTGTTATATCTTTTTGTCTGAATATTAAACGGACAACATTATTTATTATATAAATTTATTGATGACTGAGCAGGAGAGACGCCCTGCATTTGTTTAATCAGGATTATCAATGTTGTTGCTTTGTTCGGCACGCCTACTACATAAGACGAAAGAAAGATGGACAATCAAGCCCGTTGTCGGTTCACTGAAGGCAGCATGCTGTTACCGG
>NZ_PUJU01000025.1 GCF_011189505.1 Photorhabdus tasmaniensis | reverse complement strand
TGCCGACAATTTCCAACTGACCTTGCAGTTCAGAGCGTCCGCTGCCAGTGACCTCATTAATAATCAGTTCCGCCGCCGGGCCTTTCAGGTTCGGGTTGGCGTTAAGTTGCCCGGCCAGTTGTGATTGGGCCGCCTGAGTGGCGTTATTGAGTACGGCACCTTGAGTAGCAACGTTAAACTCTTGATAGGTGTTGTGAGATATCCCCGCGTTATTCGGGGTGGCGATATTCACCACCGGGACATGACCCTGATTTTGTACCTGTGTTTGGCTGTTATCCGGTGTTATCCCAGCCGCCATAGCGGGATGAAGGGGATAAACGGCGGTCAGGTAAATTAAAAGATAACTCGTGGCCCTGACCATCGAGTTGTTGCGTTGATCCATCGTACTCTCTCTTCTTAAGTGAATCTGGCTATGGTGATAAAACGGTCATCTTTCCATAGGAAATAGTGATAATTTTATAGTGTCATAATTGAACTATCCTAATATGTTATTAATTGCCTGTCTGAATGGATAGTATGAAATGTGATCAAGATCGAGTTGTTTAATCCTGATAATGGGGAGTGTGATGTATTAAATGCTGTAAAGTGGTGATAAGGCTGGAGATGTTAAATGGTGACGGAGTAACGGACAGGGATCACCCTAGTTCTACAGCGACCAACAAAAGCGACACGCATAGGAAAGCTTAATTCATGTGGTTTTTAAGAATTCGTGGGGATCTGGAAAATTGCCGTCAATAGAGATAAAAAATAGCAACACCAGTAATTATACCGGTGTTGCCACATTATTTAGTAATTATTGATAATCGCTGACAGGGGCACAGGAACAATGCAGATTACGATCACCGTAAACATCATCCAGGCGTTTAACCGCAGGCCAATATTTATTGGCTTTGGTTTCTGCGGTTGGGAAAACGGCAATTTCACGGCTGTAACTATGGTTCCAATCAGAAGCCAACTCAGTTTGTACATGAGGCGCATTGACCAATGGGTTATCTTCCAGTGACCATTCACCTTGTGCAACTTTGTTAATTTCAGCACGAATTGCCAGCATTGCATCGATAAAGCGATCAATTTCCACTTTGCTTTCTGATTCTGTTGGTTCCACCATCAGCGTGCCGGCAACCGGGAATGACATCGTGGGTGCATGGAAGCCATAGTCAACCAAACGCTTGGCAATATCCATTTCACTGATACCAAACTCTTCTTTCAGTGGCCGAATATCCAGAATACATTCATGCGCTACATGGCCGTTATGGCCGGTATACAGCACGTCATAATCATTTTTCAAGCGGGCAGCAATATAGTTGGCATTCAAAATCGCCACCTGACTTGCCTGTTTCAGCCCTTGCGAGCCCATCATTCGGATGTACATCCAACTAATAGGCAGAATGGAGGCGCTGCCAAATGGAGCAGCAGAGACCGCTCTCTGTTCAGTAAGACCATCCATTTGGACCACAGAGTGCCCCGGCAAGAATGGCGCTAAATGCGCTTTTACGCCAATCGGCCCCATACCTGGGCCGCCACCGCCATGTGGGATACAAAATGTTTTGTGCAGGTTGAGGTGTGAAACGTCTGCGCCGATAAAACCTGGCGCAGTGATCCCAACCTGTGCGTTCATATTTGCACCGTCAAGGTAAACCTGACCACCATACTGGTGAATGATGTCACATACCTGGCGGATAGTTTCTTCATATACGCCGTGTGTTGATGGGTAGGTCACCATGATGCAGGAAAGCTCATTACCGGATTTTTCTGCTTTTTCGCGCAGGTCCGCCAGATCAATGTTGCCCTCTTTATCACAACTTACCACCACAACGGTCATACCCGCCATATGAGCCGAAGCCGGGTTGGTGCCATGAGCAGAACTTGGGATCAAACAGATATGACGATCCCCTTCTCCACGGCTTTCGTGGTAACGGCGAATAGCAAGCAGACCCGCATATTCGCCCTGTGCGCCGGAGTTTGGCTGCATACAAACGGCATCATAACCTGTTAATTGAACCAGCCAGTGAGATAACTGGCTGATAATCTGCTGATAACCCTGCGCCTGCTCTGGCGGACAGAATGGATGCAGCTGATTAAATTCAGGCCAGGAGATCGGTAACATTTCTGCCGCAGCATTGAGTTTCATAGTGCAAGAACCCAGCGGGATCATGGCCTGATTCAGTGCCAGATCTTTGCGCTCAAGGCGGTGCATATAGCGCATCATATCTGTTTCGCTGTGATAGCGGTTGAAATTCGGATGCTGGAGGATGTCATCATTACGCCGCATTGATGCAGGAATAGAATGGCTTTCCGCTATTACATTCTCATCCAGTGCCTCAACATCCAGCTTGCTATCTGTGCCTGTCAGTACTGAGAACAATTTGACCAAATCATCTCGGCGGGTGGTTTCATTTAATGTGATACCCACAGCGCCGTGAATATCGGTGCGCAAGTTGATTTCCGCTTGGTCTGCCCGTGCCAGTACCGCAGCTTTATCGGCAACTTCAACGGTTAGGGTGTCAAACCAGGTTTTGTAGCGCAGAGTAAATCCTGCTTGCTGTAACCCGGCGGCCAGAATGTCAGTCAGACGATGAATGCGGCCAGCAATGCGTTTCAGTCCTTTCGAACCATGATAGACCGCATACATCCCCGCGATATTTGCCAACAACACCTGCGAGGTACAGATGTTGGAGTTCGCTTTCTCACGACGAATGTGCTGCTCACGGGTCTGCATTGCCATGCGCAGAGCGGTATTACCCGCCGCATCACGGGAAACGCCGATAATACGTCCCGGCATAGAACGTTTGAATTCATCACGGCAGGCAAAAAATGCTGCATGGGGGCCACCATAGCCCATCGGTACACCAAAGCGTTGAGCGGAACCAAACACCACATCCGCCCCTTGTTTACCCGGTGCAGCCAGCAGCACTAGCGCCATCAAATCAGCAGCGACGCTGGTAATGATTTTGCGTTGTTTCAGTTGTGCGATCAGGTCGGTGTAATCATGAATTTCACCTTTTGTCCCCACCTGTTGCAACAACACACCAAATACGCCTTCCAACTCCAGGACTTTTTCGGCTTTATCCACAATCACATCAAAACCAAAGGTTTCAGCGCGGGTACGGACAACATCTAATGTTTGAGGGTGTATATCATCAGCAACAAAGAAACGATCAGCGTTTTTCAGTTTGCTAGCACGTTTTGCCATTGCCATTGATTCAGCCGCCGCAGTGGCTTCATCCAGCAAAGATGCGGAGGCAAGATCCAAACCCGTCAGATCGATTGTCAGTTGCTGGAAATTCAGCAGTGATTCAAGACGCCCTTGAGAAACCTCCGGCTGATAAGGTGTATAAGCGGTATACCAACCAGGGTTTTCTAATAAATTGCGTAAAATAACCGGTGGCAGGACAGAAGGCACATAACCCATACCAATATAGGATTGGTAACGCTTATTTTGGCTGGCAATGGCTTTCAGTTCAGCCAGTGCTTGCTGTTCAGTTGCGCCACCGCCCACATCGGGTGGCTCTGGTAACGCGATATCGCGGGGAACAATTTTCTGTGTTAATTCATTGAGGGAACTTGCCCCCACTGTCGCCAGCATCTCTTTCTGCTGTTCGATGGAAGAGCCAATATGACGGCGGATAAACTCGCCCCGGTTTTCGAGTTGGCTTAATGTTTGGGTCATTTGTTACTGATTCCTGAAGCTGGCCAGAAATGGCATACAAATAAAAACGCCCTGCTCACGATGTGAAACAGGGCGACGGTAGGCTATTATTCTTCTTCGTCCAGAAGTGCCTGATATCCTGCGGCATCCAGCAGATTTGCAAATTCACTCTCATCAGAGGCTTTAATACGGAACAGCCAACCCTTATTATAAGAGTCGCCATTAACTAATTCAGGCGCTTCACCCAGCGCTTCATTAACGGCAATCACTTCACCACTCAGTGGTGCGTAAATATCAGAAGCGGCTTTGACTGATTCAACAACGGCACATTCATCACCAAAATTAAATTCATTACCTACTTCTGGTAAATCAACAAAAACCATGTCGCCTAGCAGTTCCTGCGCATGTTCGGTAATACCTACAGTGTATTCACCATTGCCTTCTGCGCGAACCCACTCATGTGATTCAGCATATTTTAACTCTGCGGGTACATTACTCATTACCATTGTCTCCTTCAATCTTAGAACTTATCTCACCTCATTAGGCTATTTTGTTTTTGCACCAATCATGCCTAATGGGATAGGGTACTATTTAATCATTAAGTTATTAGACTATACGAGAGGTTTACCCGCCCGTACAAAATTGGGTTTGACTACCTGAACCGGCATCTCACGATTGCGGATCTGTACAATTGCCTGTTCACCAATCCCTTGTGGTACACGGGCAAGGGCAATACTGAATCCTAATGTTGGGGAGAATGTACCGCTGGTAATAACACCAGTGTGTAAGGTGCCCGCTTCATCAGTAAAATTGACCGCTAAACCACCACGTAATACACCTTTTTCTCTCATCACTAGGCCAACCAACTGTTCAGTGCCATCTTCACGCTGTTTTTCCAGCGCTTCACGGCCAATAAACCGGCGATCTTCTGGTTTCCAGGCGATTGTCCAGCCCATATTGGCTGCCAGTGGAGAAATGGTTTCATCCATTTCCTGTCCATAGAGGTTCATACCCGCTTCAAGCCGTAACGTATCACGGGCACCTAACCCAGCGGGCTTAACACCGACACTCAGCAATTTTTGCCAGAAATCTGCTGACTGTGCTTTTGGCATCGCCACTTCATAGCCCGCTTCGCCGGTATAGCCCGTTGTTGCGATAAACAGATCACCAGCCTGAACACCAAAGAAGGGTTTCATTCCGGCAATAGCCTGTTTTTGTTGATCATTTAGTAGAGATTCTACTTTTGCTTGAGCTTTAGGCCCCTGAATAGCAATCAATGCCAGATCATCACGTACCTGAATATCAACCGGGTAATTGGCAGCATGTTCATCGATCCAAGCCAGATCTTTCTCACGGGTCGCAGAATTGACCACCATCCGATAAAAATCATTGCTAAAGTAATAAACAATCAGGTCATCAATGACACCGCCAGAGGCATTCAGCATCCCGGTGTATAAGGCTTTGCCCTTTTCTGCCAGTTTAGCAATGTCATTTGCCAGCAAATAACGCAGGAAATCACGGCAGCCAGTACCATGCAGATCCACAATCGTCATGTGGGAAACATCAAACATGCCAGCATCAGTACGGACAGTGTGATGCTCATCCATTTGTGAACCGTAATGCAAAGGCATCATCCAGCCATGAAAATCTACCATGCGTGCACCGCAGGCCAGATGCTGGTCATACAATGGAGTGTGTTTTGCCATTATTTCCCTCTTTTCATTTCCTACATGAAAACATACCGCGTATTAACCGACAGCTACTGTGAATCATGAACAAAAAGCGGCTAAAAAACGCGACGCAAACGATGTCTTTACATAAAAGTTATCACTGAAAACAAAAATGAACCATAAGTAAAAATAGGGTACAATTCAGTAACAACAAAAAAACATACTATGAGTATGCAGAATTTTTAACTATTAAAATGAGCCATAATACTCAAAATTAACAATTAACTTTAGAAAACACACATTTCCCATTAAGAGTTGACTGAAATATGAATAAAATCACCTATCCATATTTCAGTCATGCATGAGAAAAAATAATCGATAAGAAGAGGCTAAATTAGATTTTTTCAGCTGAACAGGATGGCGAAGAGAGCCAGCCCGGTAAGTCATTCAACCCCATTGCCTGACGAAGTAATGGCGGTTTAATTCCGGGTAAATTGTCTGCCAGTGATAACCCAACATCCCGCAAAAATTTTTTCACTGGATTATTGCCATCGAACAACTGACGAAACCCTTGCATTCCAGCCAACATGATAGCAGCACTGTGTTTACGGCGGCGTTCATATCGACGTAAATAGAAGTGCTGACCAATATCTTTCCCCTGGCAATGTAGACGACGCAATTCACCTATGAGTTCAGCCACATCCATAAAGCCCAGATTCACGCCCTGCCCTGCCAATGGATGAATGGTATGAGCAGCGTCTCCCACTAAGGCCAGACGATGAGCGGCAAAGTGACGGGCATAACGGCCGGTCAGTGGAATTGTCTGGCGTTCACTGATCAGCTCACACTGACCAAGACGCATATCAAAATCCACCGCCAGTTGCTGATTGAAAAGCGTGTTATCCAGCTGTTTGTACTGATCTGCCGCTTCACCCGGCAGTGACCAGACGATAGAACATAAATGTGGATCAGCTAGAGGCAGAAACGCCAGAATGCCATCTCCATAAAAGACCTGACGGGCAACGCTGCCATGAGGCTCTTCAGTACGAATAGTCGCCACCAATGCATGATGTTCATAATCCCAGAATGTCAGGGGGATATCCGCATGCTGACGTAACCATGAATGAGCACCATCAGCACCAACCACTAAACGGGCTGTTAACATGCGGCCATCGGATAATGTCATAAAAGCTTCATTTTCTCCCCAGGCAATCTGTTGTAAAGCCGCAGGCGTTAGCAGGGTCACGTCCGACAGGTTTTCCGCTTTTTTCCATAACATCTCACGGATAACCCGGTTTTCAATGATATGACCAAGATATTCCAGGCCATATTCAGCCGCGTTGAACCGAATGCGGCCAAAGCTATCCCGGTCCCAAACTTCTATTCCCTGATAAGGGCTGGTACGCACACCCAGAATCTGTTGCCACACGCCAAGATGCTGTAACAGGCGCTCACTGGCAGCATTAATTGCAGAAACCCGCAAAGCATACTCTTTTCCGGCATAAACCGATTGAGCCGGCGGATAGCTTTCTACCACCGCCACCCGTAAACCACTGCCCTGTAAGCCACAGGCAAGTGCCAGACCCACCATACCGCCACCAGCGATAACCACATCAAATGATTGCATAATATAACGTCCTCTTATTTTGTCTGCTTTATCTGCGGTTATCTTTGGACGACCCAGCCCAGAGTCTGACGGGCCAGCATATCCCGCACAGGAGAGAATTTTTCCATCGCCATCAAGCCAAGATTGCGTCCAACTCTTAATGGAAAATAATGATTGGCAAATATCCGTATCAATCCATCAGTAATACCAATGGTATTTTCCCGATCTAACACCCGTTGTTGCTGATAATGAGTCAAAACCGGGTAAGTACCAATATCTTGACCAGCCGCAAAAGCCTCAGAAACAATCTGGGCCAGTGTCATCACATCCCGCATACCAAGATTAAAACCTTGACCGGCAATCGGATGTAATGTTTGTGCAGCATTACCCACCAGCGCCAATCGGTGGCTGATTTGTTGATTTGCAGTGGATAGTGTGAGTGGATAACTGTGGCGCCAGCCAGTTTCCAACATTTTGCCCAGTCGCCAGCCAAATGCCTTCTGTAACTGTTTCAGAAACTGCTCATTATTCCAGCCAGCTATTTCCTTTCGCCGATCCAACTGATGGCACCATACTAATGAGCTTCGCCCCTCAGTCATTGGCAGCAAAGCCAGTGGGCCATATTCTGTGAAACGTTCAAATGCCCTGCCCTGTGGATGCTCTGACGTCAGCACATTAGTAATCACGGCAATCTGTTCATAAGGGTGCTGCTGCCACTGAATATTACAGGCTTGACCAATCGCGGAATGGCTGCCATCTGCGGCGACCAGCAATTCACCTTGCAGTTGATCGCCATTGTCCAAGGTAACGGTCACTGATGATGTCGTTCTTTCAACGGTCAGAACTTTGGATGGACAATATAATGTCACGCCGGGAGCATTTTTCAGTAAGCCGAACAAGCACTTGCCTGCATCATACAGTTCGACAACATTACCTAAAGCCGGAATGTTATATTCTTTCGCATAAAGGTTCACAAACCCTGCATGACCACGGTCACTAACATGAACGTGAGTTATTGGTATCACATAATCTTCTAAAGCAGACCAAACCCCGATCTGTTGTAAACGCTGACAAGTACCGTAAGCCAGCGCTATCGCTCTGGCATCAAAGCCGGGGTGCTTCTGCTCCGGCTCTGCTGCTTCAATCAGGGAAACATGAATCCGCCCCTTACTCAGGGAAGATATCGCCAGCGCAAGTGTCGCGCCGGTCATGCCCCCTCCAACGATAATCACGTTCATATCTTAACTTAACCCTGTTTTGCTTGCGCCATCAGAGCTTCAATCTCATCAGCTTCTTTAATCACACTGGCTGTCAGGTTTTCGTTACCGGTTTCAGTGATCAAAATGTCATCTTCAATACGGATACCAATACCACGATATTCCAGCGCTACATCGGCATCCGGTGCAATATAAAGCCCGGGTTCAACCGTTAATATCATTCCCGGCTCCAGAATACGGTCACGTTCTGCGCCATAGTGCCCAACATCATGCACATCCAGACCCAACCAATGACTGAGGCCATGCATAAAGAACTGGCGATAGGCTTTGGTTTCGATTAAATGTTCAACTTCACCGTGCATAATGCCTAGTTTCACCAGCTCTTCCACCATAATCCGCACAACATGTTCTGTTACTTTGTTGATGCTGGTACCCGGCTTATACAACTCCAATGAAACCTTCAACGTTTTCAGTACGATATCGTAAATTTCACGCTGGGCACGGGTGAACTTGCCATTCACCGGGAAAGTACGGGTGATATCTCCGGCATAACCCAGATATTCACAACCTGCATCAATCAATACCAGGTCACCCTCTTTCATCCTGCTTTCGTTCTCGGTGTAGTGCAGAATACAGCCGTTTTCACCACTCCCGACAATCGTGTTGTAAGAAGGGTAACGCGCACCCTGATAGGTAAATTCGTGATGAATTTCAGCTTCCAGTTGATATTCAAACATGCCTGGACGGCAAGTTTTCATCGCACGCGTATGTGCCTGTGCGCTGATTTCACCTGCCCGGCGCATAATTTCAATTTCTGCCTTGGATTTGAATAACCGCATTTCATGTACCCAAGGACGCCAGTCAGTTATCGTTAAAGGGGCTGAAAGATTACGGCGACCACCTTTTCTCAGTGTCTCCAGCGCCTGGAAGACAATGTCATCCGCATAGGCAAATTCACCCTGTGCGTGATAAACGACATCCAGACCATTTAACAGCTGATAAAGCTCTTCTTGGATATCATCAAAAGGCAAAGCCCGGTCAATACCCAATTTTTTTGGCACCGCTTCTTGCCCAAGACGGCGGCCAAACCAAATTTCCGCCGTCAAGTCACGTGTTCGATTAAAAAGAACACTATGATTATGCGTATCGTCACTTTTAATTAATATCAGCACAGCTTCCGGTTCATTAAATCCAGTCAAATAAAGAAAATCGCTGTGCTGGCGATAGGGATATTCATTATCCGAATTTCGGGGCGCAGGCGGAGCAGAAAAAATAATCGCTGCGCTGGCCGGAGCCATTTTTGCTAATAAAGCCTGACGGCGGGATAAATATTCTTGTTTGATCATACCCTCTCCTGCGACTTGGTTAATTATTTTGAGTTCAATAAACAGTAATTAATGCAATGTTGGCTTATCATTTTCTGCAATTGAAACAACTTTAGGCTGAGTAAAAGCAATATAGCAAAGCTGCGCGGCAACTCGCACATATTCAAGAACTTCTTCCAGCGCCTGAGCCAGCTCTTCTTGATCATCACCTTCTTCATAGCCAAGCAGACCGATATTACGCAAATCATCCACAATTTCACCGACCTCTTTTTTATCGGTGAGTTTTGGTTGCGCGACACCCAATCCCAACAAGAAATGGTTCACCCATCCGGCCAGGGCATCTGCCCGCTCAAACACATTGCCTTCTTCATCGGGCAACAATAAATGGAATGCAAAATGACTGTCATCCAATGATTCAAATGTAATTTCACGTAATTCACGCAATTGTTGAGCTAATGGATGGGAAAAAGCCAGTCCATCATGGGCTAAATCATGAACTAAAGCTTGCCAACTACTATCGCGGTTACCACCGCACAGTAAGCCACTAATCAACCCATGCATCTCAGCCGCAGTCAGTGCCACTGACTGCTGATGCAATATTTCGTCAAAAGATTGATAATCTGGTAATGAATTCTGTATAGACATGTGTATTGGTCATCGTTGACGGTGTAAGTTCATGCTATGCTACCACCAAGGGGAGTCGCTATACCAGACAGCAGCCATAGCTAATCGTGAGTTGTCTGTCGGTATCGCACTGTAATGATTGGCGTCTTGCTTTATCCTGTCATCAAGAATAAAAGCCAGGACGCAGTAATAAGTCAGGAAGGGGTCATGTCTGCACAACCAGTAGATATCCAGATTTTTGGGCGGTCATTACGTGTCAATTGTCCATCAGAGCAAAAAGAAGCATTGCTGGCTGCCGCGGTGGAACTTGAACAACGTTTAGAAGATTTAAAAGAACGCACCAGAGTAACCAATACTGAACAACTGGTTTTTATTGTGGCACTGAATATCTGTCATGAGCTGGCACAAGAAAAAGTGAAAACCCGTGACTATGCCTACAATATGGAACAAAAAATAAAGATGCTTCAACAGACTATAGAACAAGCATTAGTGGAGCAAGGTCGCATCACTGAGCGTACTATTGCATCAAATGAATGAATTCTATTGATAAATCATACATTAGTGAGTGGATCATTCTATAATTTAGTTGCTTTCTGTGTTTAGTTTCATACAATAGGTTACATAAAGTTGCTTAGTAAGCGTAAGCGCTGAATAAATTTCTCTGAGATGTTCGTGAACGGGGAAAGTCCCCTGAGCCGATATTTCATACATGATAGAATGTAGTGCTCCGTAGCCGGTGTGCATGCTCGGTCCGTCCGAGAAGCCTTAAGGATGCGATGCTGCGTTCACCTTGAACCAAGGGTTCAAGGGTTACTACCTGTAACGGCATCTTGGAGAACCCCAATTTTAATCACTGCTCGCATTAACCGGCTAGGTTCCATGCCATCAGACCACTTGTTATCACTCAGACAAAGCATCAGAAAGAAAATACGCCAGCAACGTCGCGAGCTCACTCCTGAACAACAAGCCCTTTTTGCCAACCAAGCCGCAGAAAAAGTTGTCAATCACCCCAGAATTCACCAAGCCAATAAAATCGCACTATTTCTTTCCTTTGATGGTGAACTTGACACCCGACCGCTAATCAAGCAACTCTGGCAACAAAACAAACAGATCTATTTGCCTGTATTGCATCCTTTCAGTCGCCACCATCTGCTGTTTTTAAACTATCGGCCAAATACGCAACTTGTCAGTAATCGTTTCAATATAGAAGAGCCGCCACTGGATATTCAGCAGCTCTTACCCTTATCTGAACTGGATATCATGATGATCCCGCTGGTTGCTTTCGACCACACAGGACAGCGACTTGGAATGGGAGGTGGCTTTTACGATCGTACATTGAGCCAATGGCAACAAAAAAATTTCTATCCGATTGGCTTGGCTCATAACTGTCAATTAGTCGATACATTACCTTCAGACAAGTGGGATATCCCATTACCAGAAATCATCACGCCCGAAAAAATCTGGCAATGGTAGTAAAGAATGAAGAATGGGCACCTTACACAATGCGCCCATTTATGGCATAGCAAAATAATCAGTAAAGCAGGCGAGAACGGATAGTACCCGGCAAAGCTTTCAGTTCCTGCAATACCATTTCAGCCTGAGCAGGGTTCTCAGTCACAATATCAATCACCACATAGCCCATATCCCCGCTGGTACGCAGGTACTGAGCGGCGATATTAATATCCTGTTCAGCAAACACCTGGTTAATACTATTCAATATACCTGGCCGATTTTCGTGAATATGTAAAAACCGGTTGGTATCATCAGCATGAGCAGGAAGAGAAACTTCCGGGAAGTTGACGGCTGATAAGGTAGAACCATTATCAGAGTATTTCGCTAATTTTCCTGCCACTTCATAACCAATGTTTTCCTGCGCTTCCTGTGTAGAACCACCGATATGTGGAGTCAGCAATACGTTATCAAATTTAAGCAAAGGCGACTCAAACAGATCATTATTGGTCGCGGGTTCAACCGGGAATACATCTACAGCCGCCCCTGATAGGTGTTCACTTTCCAGAGCATCACACAATGCCGGGATATCTACCACCGTTCCTCGTGAAGCATTAATCAGGACAGAACCCGGTTTCATCAATGCCAGTTCCTGCGTACCCATCATATTCTTCGTTGATGGCGTTTCAGGTACGTGTAAACTGACCACATCACTCATATTCAGTAATTCTGATAAATGACGAATCTGATGAGCGTTACCTAATGGCAGTTTGTTCTCAATATCGTAGAAGTAAACATCCATACCAATATTTTCTGCCAAAATACCAAGCTGAGTACCAATATGACCGTAACCGATAATACCCAGTTTTTTACCACGAACTTCATAACAGCCCTTAGCCTGCTTATCCCATACGCCACGATGCGCTTTAGCATTGGCTAAAGGAATACGGCGCAGTAGTAACAACAGTTCACCAAGTACCATCTCAGCAACAGAGCGGGTATTAGAAAATGGTGCATTAAAGACGGGGATACCCCGTTTGGCCGCTGCTTTCAGATCAACCTGGTTGGTGCCGATACAGAAGCAACCCACAGCAACCAATTTTTCGGCGGCCTGGAAAATATCTTCGGTCAATTGTGTGCGAGAACGGATCCCAACAAAATGGGCATCACGAATTGCCTCTTTTAGCGCCTGGGAATCTAACGCCCCTTTATGATATTCGATATTGCTATAACCCGCTCCCCGCAGGTTTTCCACCGTGCTCTGGTGCACACCTTCCAATAGCAAAAATTTAATCTTATCTTTTTCCAGAGATACCTTAACCATTTACCCTGCCTATTGTTACGTCAATTTTCATTACATTTAAGATTCATTCTCTCAACATAACAAAAAAAACAGACACGGCAATACAAGCGATTGCTATTCTTACCAAATAAGTCTTAATAAAATAGTTATTGTGCGGAATAAAATGATATGGAGAAGAATAAAGTCAGGATTTAGATTATCTAATAATCAGATAAATGAGATATATCACTAAATTTCCACTGATTACTAAAAGTAAAAAATTTTTAAGGGCGAAAGGTTCCGCCCTCTGTGAGCAATATTATTGGGTGATGGTTTTCACGCCATCTAATGTTCCCATCAATACAACATCTGCACCACGGTTAGCAAACAGACCGACAGTGACGACACCGGCGATACGATTAATTTTATTCTCTAACTCAACAGGATCGAGAATTGCTAAATTATGCACATCCAGGATCACATTACCGTTATCAGTCACAACGTTCTGGCGATATTCTGGTACACCACCCAATTTAACCAATTCACGGGTAACATATGAACGGGCCATCGGGATCACTTCAACCGGTAACGGGAATTTACCCAAGACATCAACTTTCTTCGAAGAATCAACAATACAAACGAATTTCTTCGCGATGGCAGAAATAATTTTTTCGCGAGTCAATGCGGCACCCCCGCCTTTAATCATCTGCATATTGCCATTGATTTCATCCGCGCCATCAACATAAATATCAAGAGAATTCACCTCATTACAGTCGAAGACAGGAATTCCCAGGCTTTTTAACTTTTCGGTAGAAGCCTCAGAGCTGGATACAGCCCCTTCAATCTGGTCTTTAATTGAGCCAAGAGCATCAATAAAATGCGAAGCCGTTGAACCTGTCCCCACACCGACAATTGTTCCGGGAGTGACAAATTCGAGCGCTGCCCAACCTACTGCTTTTTTCAGTTCGTCCTGAGTCATATTCAATTCACAACCTATATCAGTTACAAGGAAAGCCTGTCAGCTAGTATAAACAATAATTTGCCTCATCCACCGGAAAAATATGGCATAGTGCTACGCAGAACAATCAATGGAGAATCTTTCTGTAATGAAACGCCCTGATTACCGAACACTGCAAGCCTTGGATGCTGTGATCCGTGAGCGCGGTTTCGAACGCGCAGCCCAGAAACTCTGTATCACCCAGTCCGCAGTTTCTCAACGTATCAAGCAGCTGGAAAATCTGTTCGGTCAGCCTCTGTTGGTGCGCACCATTCCTCCACGCCCCACCGAACAAGGGCAAAAGCTGCTGGCGCTACTGCATCAAGTCGAATTACTGGAAGAACAGTGGCTGGGCAGCGATGAATCCAGTACAGATACTCCGCTGCTGCTTTCACTGGCAGTTAACGCTGATAGTCTGGCAACCTGGCTGTTACCGGCACTACACCCAGTGCTCAGTGATTTACCAATTCGGCTAAATATTCAGGTTGAAGATGAAACCCGTACTCAAGAACAATTAAGAAGAGGGGAAGTTGTTGGGGCAGTCAGTATTCAACCACAACCATTACCTAGTTGTCTGGTAGATAAACTGGGGGCACTGGATTATCTGTTTGTTGCGTCACCAGAATTTGCTACCCGATATTTTCCAAATGGGGTTACCCGTTCAGCCTTACTGAAAGCGCCCGCAGTAGCATTCGATCACCTGGATGATATGCATCAGGCATTTTTACAACAAAACTTCGATTTATCACCGGGCAGTGTTCCATGCCATATCGTCAACTCATCTGAAGCTTTTGTGCAACTGGCAAAACAGGGCTCTACTTGTTGTATGATCCCTCATTTACAAATTGATCGGGAACTGAAAAAGGGCAAACTGCTCAATCTGACACCAGGTTTATATCAGCGCCGGATGCTCTATTGGCATCGTTTCGCACCGGAAAGCAGAACAATGAAAAAAGTGACTGACGCCCTGTTGAAAATTGGGCGTCAGATGTTAAGACAAAATGACACGGATTAAGGTTTTAGCTCAAACACAACATCAACCTGATCGCTAAAGCTGATGGTGTCCTGTTGGTAAGTTTCATTCACACCAGCAGCACCTCCCGCCAGCATGACATCATTATTGCGGTATTTCATATAGGAAATATCTGGCGCTCGATAATTGATGCTGTATATCGGGCCAAGTTTACTGTTAAAGCCTTTCGCTAATACATCAGCCTGCTCAATCGCATTCTGAATGGCTTTTTGTCGGGCTTCATCACGATATTTTTGTGGATCTTCCACACCAAACTGAACGGACGAGATCTCATTTAAGCCAGCTTTTAATGCACCATCAAGCAGAATATTAAGATGATCCAACTTACGAACCTTCACCTCCACCGAGCGGATTGCACGATAACCTTTTAGCACAGACTTGTCGGATTCTCTGTCATAGTCATAGTCAGGTTGAGTACGCAGATTCGCCGCATTAATATCTTTCTTTTCAATGCCATTCTCTTTTAGAAAATCAAAATACTTAGTAACAAGCTCATCAACCTGTTTTTTAGCACCAGAAGCATCTTTGGCAGAAATATTGACGTTAATCATCAACGTTGCCATATCCGGTTCTGCTTTAATTACCGCATTACCAGAAGTCACAATATGGGGGACCACGGGTAAATCAGCTGCCTGCGCAGAGAGAGGTACGCCTCCTGCACTTAACATTGCAGCTAACCCTAATGATTTTAATTTCACCACAACCTCCGTAGAAAATCTGTTACGAAAAGAGTTTATCCCCGGAAAAACCGAAATATTCATGGGATAAATAAAACACTAACACACACACTGTATGCGAAAGAAGTGCCCAGGTTAACCAGAAATTATCAATCCCTGTTTAGTAAGTTGCCAAGCGATATACCACATGACAATACAGATAAATCCATTAATAATTCGTTGAGAACGTGGCTTACTCAGTATGGGTGAAAACCAGGCAGCGAGGAATGCCAGAGTAAAAAACCAGCTAATGGAAGCGCTTGCCGCACCAAAAGTAAACCAGGGCCTGAGTTCTGAAGATAATTGACCACCAATACTGCCCAATATAACCAAGGTATCCAGATAAACATGTGGATTTAACCAAGTGACAGCAAAGATAATCGCAATTACCCTCCAGCGACTCCTCGCTATATTGTCAGTCTGTGTGAGTTCCGCATTCGCAAGCAGGGCCACACGAAAAGCTCTCCAGCCATACCACAATAAAAAAGCAACCCCTCCCCAAGTGACAAATTGCAGTAGTAAAGTTGACTGACCAAGCAATGCACTTCCTCCAAATACGCCAGCACCAATCAGAAAACCATCGCTGATAGCACACAAAGTTGCACTCATCAGATGGAATTGTCTTCGGCTCCCTTGCTGCATAACAAAGGCATTTTGTGGACCAAGCGGCAAAATCATTGCAGCACTGAGAAAAAATCCCTGCACAAATGTCGATAACATAAAAAAACTCCTCAATAATTATTCACTTTGCCCTTCCAATGTTCAGAATATTAAGAAGAATAGCTCATTAGAGGAAATAAATGCTTCTAATCGATCATAAGAAATTTTAATAGTCAGCTAAAAAACCGGCTGTTACAGGAAAAATATTTAGTTAATTCAACGGAAATTAGGCAAATACACACTTAAGACCTTAATTAATCGATTAATTCTGTAAGAATAAGAGGAAGAGGTTATTTTGAAAAAAATTACTGGTTTCATGTTGTTCGCGGTCATTATTATTACTGCACTCACTATCAGAAGCTACTATTTACTTCGGAATGATGTTGAAGAAACATTAAACCAATCTGAAATAATTGAATACTATATTGGTACAGCAAATATTACCGATGTAGAGCTCAGTAATTATCAACCTTTCTTATGTAAAAAAGGCTGTGAACGCTTTGTCCTTGAAGTACAAGGTGAAAAAGGCAACGGGACCGTCGCTGCCGATATTAATTTACACGATTCAAGTGTTTTAGCGGCTGTACTTTGCTTACCCGACAATAAGAAAATAACGCTGACAGAAGATATCAACGATGATTTTGTTAAAAACAATTTTGATACCTTATGTCAATAAAATAAACTTGGTGGAATAGGCTTGGATCGTCCGCGCCATTCACGGCGCGGTACGAGTTTACAGGCAAAAGCTTATAACCTCTTCACACAATCGGGTGATTATCACCAAATCTATCATTTGACTAACTGCTCATTTTATTTTGAGCCGCAGCCTGATTCTGATGCAAATAAACATCCATTTGCGGATAAGGAATACCGATATTGTGTTTATCCAATGTACGTTTAAAGTTTTCCATCAAATCCCAATAAACGTCCCAGGCATCACCATTGGGCGTCCATACACGCACAACAAAATTCAGCGAAGAAGGGGCCATTTCATGCAAACGGATTGTTACACCACGATCATGCTGAATACGGCTGTCTGCCGCAATAACATCACCCAGTACTTTTTTGACTTCATCAATATCCGCATTATAGGCAACACCGACCATTATTTGCGTCCGACGGTTCGGTTCACGGCTGGTATTAATAACATTATCGGCAATAATTTTCCCATTCGGGATAACAATAATTTTGTCATCGGCTGTACGCAATGTTGTAGAGAAAATCTGCACCTGAACCACAGTGCCCTCAACGGCACCCAAGATAACATATTCACCGGCCCGGATTGGCCGGAAAGCAACCAACAATACACCAGCAGCAAAGTTGGACAAAGAGCCCTGTAAAGCTAAACCAACGGCTAAACCCGCAGCACCGATAACCGCAATCACCGACGCTGTCTGAACCCCTAATTTGCCCAAAACAGCGATAATCGTGAACGCAATTACCGAATAACGGACAATCGCAGCCAGGAAATCTGACACAGTGACATCAATGCCACGCAACGACATCACTCTTTTCACACCTTTGCTGATTAATTTTGCTGCCATCAACCCCAAAACAAGGATCAGAACAGCCGCAACCATATTGACCAGATACTGAATGATTAAATCCTGATGATTAATAAACCAGCTTGTAGCTTCATTAATACCACCAGACAGACTGATATCTTCCATTAAAACCACCTTGATTATTTAGCTATAATTAACAAAATTACCCAATTGCTATTCTTCATAGCAGGTATCGATAGTAAGAAAAAAATCTATCGCGTCAGAAAATTATTCTTCTCTATATACAAATGGTTACCAATCGTTTTTTCGCAAAATAAAATCCCGATAATCGGACAACATATCAATAAAATCCTTAGTACCGCAGAAAGCCAAACTCTCATTATCGTAATAACTCATGCCCTCTTCCATTTCATCAGTTTCAAACTCAAGCTGATTAGCACGAACCATCACTTCTTCGTCATCCATTAGCAGCGTATATTCATGACCCACAAGTTGCCATTGACGTTCACTGCCCTTGATTTCAGCCAGCGCTATGGTGATCTTATCCAGCACAGTCAAGTCACCTTTAACTTCTTCATTCAGCCACTGACCAATAGCTTCGTGATCCATTGAGAATCGGCTAGTCACCTGCCCAGTGACACCCAACAAAAATTCGTAGTCCATCATGTACCTCTGGTGCATTTTTTCATTTTAATATTTCCTAGCAATTCCGTTCCGGAATCAGCCCACAAACTCACAAGAAGTGGAAGATCAAAGCCTCTATCACTGACACTTACTGTGCTATTTTGCATCTGGATGACTGAAAATGTGTGTCTCCAAAATATTACTGAGGTTCGTGTCCATTGTAGCTTTCATTGAGGGATGAACTCAGCTTCAGTGCAAACCAAGGATAAATGGCACTATAATTAATAATATCTCAGAGAAACAAAAACAGCAAAATTGAACACATGGCTGCCGATTGATGAGATATATTTAGGAATATTGCAATCCGATGCTTTATTTCTTATCTTGCTTGAAGAAACTAAAACACTTTTCAGAGGCCATCATGATACGTCACATCCTTTTGTTAACATTCACTTCAGACACAAAAGAACAACAATTAACAACAATAAGAGATACTGCTATTTCCATACAGTATGCAATCAAGGGTATTTCTTCTATTGAGTGGGGAGACAACATAAGTAGTGAAAACAAAAATAAAGGCTTCACACATGCTATCGTGATGACATTTGATGATCGTAAAGTGCTTGCAGATTATCTGTATCATCCAGCACACGACAAGTTGAAAGAACTTCTTCTGGATTCGGTCGATGACATCATCGTCTTTGATTATGAAGCATAAAGCAGCATAGATTATCCTTAAGAAAGGCATTGACATTTTAGGAAATAACGTCTTGCTTATCAGTGACCGATACAGTAAATATTGTCGGTGTGCCTCAGAATAACGAAACACTTTGCTTATTGGTTAAACTTATTAATGAATTTCCGCCAATGCAGATCCACAAATGCATACACCCGGTAACAATAGACAATTATTAAAATAATAGAATTACACGTTAGGAAATAATAAATTATTCATAAAATTGATAATATATTCAGTCGTTAAGTCTTTACTAAATATAGAGGCTCAGCGACACATGAATTAACTATTCGGGAGTTAAACAACAAAATGGGAGGGTTTTATTTACCTCCCATTGTTGATATTAAAATCAGTAAATCACACCGCAGTCTGGAAGATCACATCATCCGCTTTTTCAGTGTATTGATTCAGTTGGTCAAAGTTGAGATAACGGTAGGTATCTTCTGCGGTTTCATCAACTTTATCCATAAATTGCTGATACTCTTCCGGCGTAGGCAGACGTCCCAACAGAGAAGCCACCGCCGCCAGTTCAGCTGATGCCAGATAGACGTTCGCCCCCGTTCCTAAACGGTTCGGGAAGTTACGGGTTGAAGTAGAAACCACTGTTACACCATCAGCAACACGTGCCTGGTTGCCCATACACAGGGAACAACCCGGTATTTCAATCCGTGCCCCACTCTTACCAAAGATGCTGTAATAACCCTCTTCAGTGAGTTGAGCCGCATCCATCTTGGTTGGTGGAGCAACCCACAAGCGAGTTGGCAATTGGCCTTTATGTTGATCCAGTAATTTACCGGCAGCACGGAAGTGACCAATGTTAGTCATGCAAGAACCGATAAAGACCTCATCGATTTTGCTGTTAGCCACATCAGACAGCAAACGCGCATCATCCGGATCATTCGGTGCACACAGAATTGGCTCTTTGATTTCAGCCAAATCAATTTCGATAACTGCGGCGTATTCTGCATCAGCATCGGCTTCCAGCAGTTGAGGATCTTTCAGCCAGCTTTCCATACCGGTTACACGACGTTCCAGTGTACGGCGGTCACCATAACCTTCAGCAATCATCCATTTCAGCAATACAATATTGGATTGCAGGTATTCGATAATCGGCGCTTTATCCAGTTTAATCGTACAACCTGCCGCAGAGCGTTCTGCGGAAGCATCCGCCAGTTCAAATGCTTGCTCAACTTTCAGCTCTGGCAAACCTTCGATTTCAAGAATACGACCAGAGAAAATGTTTTTCTTACCTTTCTTCTCAACCGTCAGAAGACCTTGCTGAATCGCATAGTAAGGAATTGCATGTACCAAATCACGTAAAGTGATACCGGGCTGCATCTGTCCTTTAAAACGAACCAGCACAGATTCAGGCATATCCAGAGGCATCACGCCAGTCGCAGCCGCAAACGCCACCAAACCAGAACCTGCCGGGAAGGAAATGCCTATCGGGAAACGGGTATGAGAATCCCCCCCCGTACCGACGGTATCAGGCAACAACATACGGTTTAGCCATGAGTGAATGATACCATCACCCGGACGCAGAGAAACACCGCCACGATTCATGATGAAATCAGGCAGAGTATGATGAGTTGTGACGTCAACTGGCTTAGGATAAGCCGCCGTATGACAGAATGACTGCATCACCAAATCCGCAGAGAAGCCCAGACATGCCAAGTCTTTCAGCTCATCACGGGTCATTGGACCAGTCGTATCCTGAGAACCAACGGAGGTCATTTTAGGTTCACAATATTCACCCGGGCGAATACCCACAGTGCCACATGCCCGGCCAACCATTTTCTGAGCTAAGGAGAAACCACGGTTACTTTTCTCAACCGCTTTCGCCTGACGGAATACATCACTTTGCGGCAAGCCAAGCGATTCACGAGCCTTACTGGTTAAACCACGACCAATAATCAGTGGAATACGACCTCCCGCACGAACTTCATCCAGCAACACATCGGTTTTCAGTTCAAATTCAGCCAGCAGCTCATTGGTCTCGTGATTGCGTACTTCGCCTTTATAGGGATAGATATCAATGACATCACCCATATTCAGCTTGGTAACATCTATTTCGATTGGCAATGCACCGGCATCTTCCATCGTATTGAAGAAGATTGGCGCAATTTTACCGCCCAAAACAACGCCACCACCGCGTTTGTTTGGCACAAATGGGATATCTTCGCCCATAAACCACAGCACTGAGTTAGTGGCTGATTTACGGGAAGAACCTGTACCGACAACATCGCCGACATAAGCCAGCGGATAGCCTTTTTTATTCAGCTCTTCAATCTGTTTGATTGGGCCAACGGTGCCAGCTTGATCAGGTTCTATACCTTCACGGGCATTTTTCAGCATAGCCAGAGCATGCAATGGAATATCAGGACGTGACCATGCATCCTGCGCAGGAGATAAGTCGTCCGTATTTGTTTCACCCGTCACTTTAAAGACAGTAACTGTGATTTTTTCTGCCAATTCAGGGCGTTCCAGATACCACTGTGCATCCGCCCAAGAGTGCATAATTTGTTTGGCTTGTGGATTACCGGCTTTCGCTTTTTCTTCTACATCATAGAAGTTATCAAACATCAACAAAGTCTGAGAGAGCGCTTTAGCTGCAATGGGAGCCAGCTTTTCATTATCCAGAGCATCAATCAGGGGATGAATATTATAACCACCCTGCATAGTTCCAAGCAGTTCAATCGCTTTTTCTGGCGTGATTAGCGGTGAAATGGTTTCACCTTTTACAATGGCAGCAAGAAAACCGGCTTTTACATATGCCGCTTCATCAACACCAGGGGGAATACGGTTAATCAGTAGATCTAACAGGAAATCTTCTTCACCTTTTGGTGGGCTCTTCAGTAACTCAACCAGCGCCGCCGCTTGCGCCGCGTCCAATGGCTTAGGGACGACGCCTTGAGCTGCACGCTCGGCTACGTGCTTGCGGTATTCTTCTAGCACGACTTTCTCCTCGCTCTCATTGTTATTTATTACCCGGCTGTCTGCACCCGCCTTAGAGCCTGTATCATCAGGCTATTGTGTTTTCGCAACAATAACGCAACGCCCACTGGGACAGGCTGTTAGTTATGGTTCCGGGTGCCAGGTCAGAGGATTGCCAGCATAACCTAATCAGTTCAAGTTATGCCGAGCTTCGGGCACCCAGCATACCAAAATTTGAATGCGATGTTAATTCGTTCACATAAAAGTAACATTAACTGATAGTAATATTCTGAATTAGTAGTAGATAACGCTATTAAAACAGATTATTCCGCTGATTTTTGCCAGTGGCACCCACAAAAACCACACTTTTCATACCCTATTTTTTTAACAGGTCATACCAGGCATAAAAAAACGGCTTCCGTAAATGAAAGCCGTTTAGTTGATTACATCAGGCGATTTAAGAAATTATTTCTTTTTCTTTGCCTTAGCATTTGGCAAGTCAGTAATGCTGCCTTCAAAGATTTCAGCCGCCAGACCGACAGATTCATGCAGCGTTGGGTGTGCATGGATAGTCAACGCGATATCTTCTGCATCACAACCCATTTCAATTGCCAGACCGATTTCACCCAGCAGTTCACCACCGTTAGTACCTACAATGGCACCACCGATAATACGGTTACTTTCTTTATCGAAAATCAGTTTGGTCATACCGTCAGCACAATCAGAAGCGATCGCGCGGCCAGAAGCTGCCCACGGGAAGGTGGCCGTTTCATAACTGATGCCTTGCTCTTTCGCTTCTTTCTCAGTCAAGCCAACCCATGCCACTTCTGGTTCAGTGTAAGCAATGGATGGAATAACTTTTGGATCGAAGTAGTGTTTCTTACCGGAGATAACTTCGGCAGCAACGTGGCCTTCGTGAACACCTTTATGCGCCAGCATTGGTTGACCAACGATATCACCGATAGCAAAAATGTGCGGTACATTGGTACGCATTTGCTTATCAACATGGATAAAACCACGGTCATCAACTTTAACGCCCGCTTTACCCGCATCCATCATTTTACCGTTAGGTACACGACCAATAGCAACCAGAACTGCGTCATAACGCTGTGGTTCTGCTGGTGCGTTTTTACCTTCCATCGTGACGTAGATACCCTCTTCTTTGGCTTCGACTACCGTCACTTTCGTTTCCAGCATCAGGTTAAATTGCTTGCTGATGCGCTTGGTGAATACTTTCACTACATCTTTGTCAGCCGCAGGAATCACTTGATCCAACATTTCAACGACATCAATCTGAGAACCCAGAGCGTGGTAAACAGTTCCCATTTCCAGACCGATGATACCGCCGCCCATTACCAGCAGACGCTCAGGAACTGTTGTCAGCGCCAGTGCATCTGTAGAATCCCATACACGAGGGTCATCATGAGGGATGAATGGTAATTGGATAGGACGGGAACCTGCGGCAATAATGGCATTATCAAAATTAATCGTTGTTGCGCCACCTTCACCTTCAACAACCAGCGTATTAGCACCGGTAAATTTACCAACACCATTAACAACTTTAACTTTGCGGCCTTTAGCCATACCAGCCAGACCACCGGTCAGCTGATTGATAACTTTTTCTTTCCAGACACGGACTTTTTCGATGTCAGTTTTTGGCTCACCAAAAACGATACCGTGATTTGCCAGAGCTTTAGCTTCTTCAATAACTTTTGCTACGTGCAACAATGCCTTGGAAGGGATACAACCAACATTAAGACAAACACCGCCTAAGGTAGAGTAACGTTCCACCAGGACGGTTTCTAAACCTAAATCCGCGCAACGAAAAGCAGCAGAATATCCTGCTGGACCTGCCCCAAGCACCACAACCTGGGTTTTAATTTCAGTACTCATCATGACCTCTTAATTGTTTGTCCGGCGGGTCAGACGCCAAAAACGATATATTCCACCGGGACCTACATACCGCGAGCAGTTTACAGAATTGTTAATAACCTGAAAAGCGCGTTAACGTGACAGAACTCGCAACAAACCAACCAGATACGAGCTGTTTCCCTGCCACAGCAATAACAATCAGGCCGGCATATCGCCGGCCTTTAAGATTACATCACCAGACGGCGGATATCGCTCATCGCATGATTAATAAATGTGATGAAGCGCGCACCAGCAGCACCATCAATCACTCGATGATCGAAGGAGAGTGACATAGGCAGCATCAAGCGTGGTACAAACTCTTTACCATTCCAGACCGGCTTCATGGCTGAACGGGATACGCCCAAAATAGCCACTTCCGGTGCGTTAACGATTGGCGTAAATGCTGTGCCACCGATACCGCCCAGGCTTGAAATAGTAAAGCATCCACCCTGCATATCAGATGCAGTCAGTTTACCTGCGCGGGCTTTCTTAGACATCTCTGTCAGCTCGCGGGATAAGTCGATGATACCTTTCTTATTGACGTCACGGAACACCGGAACCACCAGACCATTAGGCGTGTCAACTGCCACACCAATGTTGATGTATTTTTTCAGCGTCAGTTTCTGACCATCTTCCGAGATAGAGCTGTTAAAACGTGGCATCTCTTCCAGCGCTTTTGCTACCGCTTTCATGATGAACACCAGTGGGGTGATCTTCACGCCAAGCTGTTTCTTCTCAGCTTCCTGATTCTGCTGTTTACGGAAGTTTTCAACTTCGGTGATATCCGTTTCGTCGAACTGTGTCACATGCGGGATCATCATCCAGTTACGGCTCAGGTTAGCACCCGAAATTTTCTGGATACGACCCAGTTCAACTTCTTCAATTTCACCAAATTTACTGAAATCCACTTTCGGCCAAGGCAGCATCCCCGGCAGACCGCCACCGGCTGATGCAGGTGCAGATTCAGCACGTTTGATCGCGTCTTTCACGTAAGCCTGCACATCTTCACGCAGAATACGGTTCTTACGACCTGAACCTTTCACTTTAGCCAAGTTAACACCGAATTCACGTGCCAGACGACGGATCACCGGTGTTGCATGAACATAAGCACTATTTTCAGCGAAGTCATTTTTGTCTTCTTCTACAAAGCTGCTTCTGCTCTCCAGAACGGGAACAGCTTTCTCAGGTTCAGCGGCTGGAACCGGAGCAGAAGCCACAGGCGCAGCACCCACCACTTCAAATACCATCATCATAGAACCGGTTTTCACTTTATCACCGGCCTTGATTTTAATCTCTTTAATGGTACCTGCGCATGGTGCTGGCACTTCCATCGAAGCCTTATCACCTTCTACGGTGATCAGTGACTGTTCAGCGGTAACCGTATCGCCGACTTGAACCATCACTTCGGTCACTTCAACTTCATCATCACCGATATCGGGTACATGAACATTTCTAGCTGCGCAAGCCGCAGGTTCTGGCTCTGCCATGCGGGAAGATAATGGCATAGCGGCTGATTCTGCAACAGGTGCTGCTTCTACCGCACCTTCTGCGGAATCAAAAATCATAATCAGCTTGCCGGTTTCAACTTTATTGCCAACCGCAACGATGATTTCTTTAACAACACCCGCCTGAGGGGATGGAACTTCCATCGAAGCCTTATCACCTTCTACGGTAATCAACGATTGTTCAGCTTCCACTGTATCGCCAACTTTCACCATGATTTCGGTGACTTCAACTTCATCTGCACCGATATCCGGTACGTTGATTTTGATAGTCATTGATCTTTACCTCTTATGCCAAACGCGGGTTAACTTTTTCTGGATTAATGTTGTATTTCTTGATGGCTTCTTCCACAACATTCACATCAATTTCACCACGTTTAGCCAGCTCACCCAGGGCAGCAACGACCACGTAGGAAGCATCAACTTCAAAATGATGACGCAGGTTTTCACGGCTATCGGAACGACCGAAACCGTCAGTACCCAATACACGGAATTCGCTTGCAGGAATGAAGTTACGAATTTGTTCTGCGAACAGTTTCATGTAGTCAGTAGAAGCCACTGCCGGTGCTTCATTCATGATCTGAGCAACATAAGGTACGCGTGGCGTTTCTGTTGGGTGCAACATATTCCAGCGTTCACAATCCTGACCATCACGCGCCAGTTCAGTGAATGAAGTGACGCTGTACACGTCAGAACCCACACTATAATCGTTAGCCAAAATCTGCGCTGCTTCACGAACATGACGCAGGATAGAACCCGAACCTAACAACTGAACTTTACCTTTGCTACCTTCCAGGCTTTCCAGTTTGTAGATACCTTTACGGATACCTTCTTCTGCACCCTGCGGCATCGCTGGCATGTGGTAGTTTTCGTTCAGCGTGGTGATGTAGTAGTAAATGTTCTCTTGTTTCTCACCATACATACGCTCCAAACCATCATGCATAATCACAGCAACTTCATAAGCAAATGCTGGATCGTAAGAGATGCAGTTAGGGATCGTCAGAGACTGAATGTGACTGTGACCATCTTCGTGTTGCAGGCCTTCACCGTTCAGGGTTGTACGGCCTGAAGTACCGCCAATCAGGAAGCCACGCGCCTGTTGGTCACCCGCCGCCCAGCACAAGTCACCGATACGCTGGAATCCAAACATAGAGTAGTAGATGTAGAACGGGATCATCGGCAAATTATTGGTGCTGTAAGACGTTGCCGCCGCCAGCCATGATGAACCTGCACCCAGCTCATTAATCCCTTCTTGCAGGATCTGGCCTTTCGCGTCTTCTTTATAATAAGCAACCTGCTCACGGTCCTGCGGAGTATACTGCTGACCATTAGCGCTGTAGATACCAATCTGGCGGAACAGGCCTTCCATACCGAAAGTACGCGCTTCATCAGCAATGATTGGAACCAGACGATCTTTGATTGACTTGTTCTTCAACATCACATTCAGGGCACGAACAAAAGCGATCGTGGTAGAAATCTCTTTATTTTGTTCTTCCAACAGTGCACCGAAATCTTCCAGCGTTGGCAGTTCCAGCTTTTCTTCAAAATGAGTACGACGGCTTGGCAAATAACCACCCAGCGCTGCACGACGCTCATGCAGGTATTTGTACTCTTCAGAATCTTTATCGAAAGTCACATAGGGCAGGTTTTCAATTTGCTCATCAGCAACAGGAACATTGAAGCGATCACGGAAATGGCGAACACCTTCCATATTCATCTTCTTAACCTGATGGGCAATGTTTTTACCTTCGGCAGTATCACCCATACCGTAGCCTTTGATAGTTTGGGCTAAGATAACGGTTGGTTGACCGGTAGTTTCCTGCGCTTTTTTCAGTGCAGCAAAAACTTTCTTGGGATCGTGACCACCACGGTTCAGCGCCCAAATCTGGTCATCAGTCATGTCTTTGACTAATTCTGTCGTTTCTGGGTAACGGCCGAAGAAATGCTCACGGACATAAGCACCATCTTTGGATTTGAACGTCTGGTAATCGCCGTCCAGAGTTTCGTTCATCAGTTGGATCAATTTGCCGCTGGTATCTTTACGCAGCAATTCATCCCAACGCTCACCCCAAAGCACTTTAAGAACCTGCCAACCCGCACCGCTGAAGATACCTTCCAGCTCGTTAACGATTTTACCATTACCGGTAACTGGGCCATCCAGACGTTGCAGGTTACAGTTTATAACAAAAACCAGATTATCCAGTTTCTCACGGGTTGCGATCGTGATCGCGCCTTTGGATTCTGGCTCATCCATTTCACCGTCACCCAAGAATGCGTAAACGGTTTGCTTAGAGGTGTCTTTCAAACCACGGTGTTCCAGATATTTCAGGAACTTAGCCTGGTAAATAGCACCAATTGGCCCCAATCCCATTGAAACCGTCGGGAATTGCCAGAATTCAGGCATCAGTTTTGGATGCGGATAAGAAGACAGACCGTTACCATGAATTTCCTGACGGAAATTATTCATCTGCTCTTCAGTCAGACGGCCCTCAAGGAAAGCACGCGCGTAGACACCTGGAGAGATGTGACCTTGGAAATAAACCAAATCACCGCCGTCATTTTCATTACGGGCACGGAAGAAATGGTTGAAACAAACTTCATACATAGTGGCTGAGGACTGGAATGAAGCCATATGGCCACCTAATTCCAGATCTTTTTTGGATGCCCGCAAAACAGCCATCACAGCATTCCAACGAATAGCAGAGCGAATACGGCGCTCTAGCTCCAGGTTGCCAGGGTAAGCAGGCTCATCCTCAACAGCAATGGTGTTGATATAATCGCGGTTAGCAGCCCCAGCCGCAACACTCACGCCACCTTTACGTGCTTCATTCAGTACCTGATCAATCAGGAACTGGGCACGATCAACACCCTCTTCACGGATGACCGATTCGATCGCCTGTAACCAGTCGCGAGTTTCGATCGGATCCACGTCATTTCTCAAAATGTCTGACATGGTGTATTCCTTATCTGTTATCTGTTTCTAATGATTGTTTTGGAGCCTATCTTCCCGTCATACCCTTTGACGTTCAGCCGGTCATGACTGGAAGATAGGCCCTCACTGTTGTTGCCGCTAGCGCCCTCAGTAAAGGGACTCGACTAGCTATGCAGACGCAGCAAACTTCAGGATCTGCACAGCTAATTTTATTCCAGATGTTGTTGGAGATGCCGCAATGATCGCTCTCGGCGGGTATGCTCACGGCTGAGATCCAATAAAACATCTTCAATAAAGGCTAAATGGCGGTGGGAAGCCTCACGGGCTTTCTCTGGTTGCCTTGCCATAATAGCTTTAAAAATTTTTGCTCGATGATCGCTGACCGCTGTCAACATTTCCCGACGGGTATACAGAAACTCAAAATTCTGCCGGATATTTTGTTCCAGCATAGGTGCCATGCAACGCAATAAATGAAGGAGAACCACATTATGTGCCGCCTCGGTAATAACGAGCTGATATTGCAGAACAGCATCGGACTCAACATTGGCATCACCACTTTGTTGAGCTTGTTGAATAATCAGATGATGTTCCCGAATACGTTCAAAATCTTCGTTTGTCCCACGCAATGCCGCGTAATAGGCTGCGATACCTTCCAAAGCATGGCGGGTTTCAAGGAGATCAAACTGAGATTCTGGATGACCAGTCAGCAGTTGTGCCAGTGGATCACTGAAACTTTGCCATAGGTTGTTCTGAACAAATGTTCCCCCACCCTGACGGCGAAAGAGAAAACCTTTGGATTCTAACCGTTGAATAGCTTCGCGCAGTGAAGGGCGTGACACATCAAACTGTTTCGCCAACTCACGTTCAGGCGGCAATTTCTCCCCTGGACGTAAAGATCCTTCAAGGATGAGATGTTCAAGACGCTGCTCAATAACATCTGATAATTTTGGTTGGCGGATTTTGCTATAAGCCATATTTACTGTAAGCCAGTTAATGGATAAACACTGCTTCGGTCCCTACCAGAGTCAATTGGTAATACCAATTTAAACTACAGAGCCATAAAAGTAACAAAGTATTCACCAGCTGTCCATAAAGACCTTGAGCTAAATCATAAAAACCTGCAAATTTTAACAATTTTTTTTAAAAATTAGCGAAAATTGATAACTAATAGGCTAATAAACCCTCTGTAATGATATTTTAACCTAACTTTTTGAAACGTATAAATAGATATAATGAATCGTTACAGCAAAGAAATAGTTGAATATTTATTTAAAAAGTATAGATACCAAATCATCACTTGTTGATTTTAAACACAACGACTATTCTATTAGATTATAAATGTAGCTCAAATCAGCAAAACAGAATGGTTAAAACCTGTGATCAGAAAGGAATATTTGCAAAATATGTGAGGAACCATCAGCAATAGTCCTGGATAACTTCTGCTGATGGGAAAAGCGTATGATATTAAAACCAGTAACGTGTTTCTTCGTGCCACCCTTTTTTATGCATACAGGAAGAAATTACCCAACGCCTTGCAGATTCATTTTTATCCCAACGATTAACTTCAGTTTTTGGCACAATAATGTAATTCCCACAAGATTTGTCTTCCTTCTTGTCCTTATTTACACAAGGGAGATGTTGCTTCTCGAAAGAATGAACAACTTCGCTGGTCCAGTCTGGTGAAAAACGAGAATAACCCAGTTCCCTACATTCTGCGTAATCCCTGTCTCTTTCATACTGAGTTGCACCTGGTTTTTCCCAGGATGTACAACCGGTTAATAAAGTAAATAATATAATTAAAGGAATAATAGTGATTTTTTTTATAGAATTCATAAAAAAATGCCTCAAACAAAACTAAAGAAAATTAAATTAGAATTTAAAAGTTCCCCTAATACGGTAACTCTTATCTTCAAAAGGTGGCTTTCCCCCAGATTGTATAATTTGTCTGTCTTGGATTGATGTGTTTTTATCAAAATCAGGCACAGGATGCGGAGTATTTACTTTGACTTCAGTACCCGAAATGATATCTTTAACATTACATTCAAAATAATCACAGGTTGAAATATAGCTATCACTAAGCTGTGGCGTGGAACATCCCGTAATTACAAATATTGATAATAAAGCAATGAGAAATTTATTCATTCTTAACATCCTTAATTTTTTGTATATTTTATAAAATCTTAACTTAAATAAAAAACCATATAAAAAGAGTGATTATCTCTTACGATCGAGTAAGTAATATCTACATATGCATTTTATCTTTCTGGCATTCCAAGGAATATCAGAACAATATCCCCCCAGAGAAGAATATATATTTTTATCACTGGGAGAAACCTGATTTATTGGCGGCCCATTAACACCAACGAATAACAGGCTAGATAAAAAGCATGAAATAAATAATATTTTCATGCATTTATAACTGGTTAATAAATATAAAGTTCCACCTTAGAAGATACCAAAAGACATACAGTAACTTTAGTGAGTTGTATTAACAGTTATCCTCTCCATCTTCCACATATTCCAATATATCTCCGGGTTGACACTGTAAATATTTGCATATTTTTTCCAGCGTCTCTATACGGATACCTTTTATTTTTCCATTTTTCAGCAATGATAGATTTTGCTCAGTAATACCAATGACGGTAGCCAACTCTTTAGACTTTACTTTCCTTTTCGCTAAGATTACATCCAATCTTATTATAATACTCATGATGATTCTCAGATAAAATAATGCTGCTCATCGCTTATCTTCTTGGACTCACGCATAATTAAGCTAAATATCAGAAGAAATACACCAAACATAATAATAAACAGAGATTCTGAATTAACACCAAACGAGAAACTAAATACCCGTTGCCCCTTTATTAAATCCACAGATAAAGCCATCCCTTGTAATGTATTAATCACAGGGTAAAGAAGTTGCTCTAGGATCATCAGGAAACCAATAATAAATGAAGCAGAAATATTACGGTCACTCCATATTTCACCTTTAGCAAACCTGAAAAATAGTATACCAATCAATACATAAGAAGCGGTTGATATGATCCGAGGTATCGTATCCAACGAGATATAAAGTACTTGGCTTAATAAAGATTGCTTAAATCCTTTTGCAACCAATGCTGGCATAAGATCGCTATACGCCTGAAAAACAGCCTGACGGGTGGTATCATGCCATAATGACCAAGAAGCAATATGGAACCCCATATCACCAATTGTCATAACGGCAGCAATAATAATAGCCAAAAAGCTAAGTAGCCTGATTTTGGGATTAGTTACAAACTCCTGTTTACCACACATTTTGTGTCATTCCATATACATGTTTAACTAAACTTTCGTTAAAGTACTGCAAAAATTATCGTATTACAATAATTTTTTATTATTAAATAGGCAGAACGTTGCCTGGAATGATGTATAAATCACCGTGATTATAGTTGCCAGATGTAATTAATTTATTGATAGAAAAGAAAAAAGGAGCCATTTACATAGCTCCCTTTATAGATAATTAAGCTATTGAGACTACAAACAAATCAAACCAATGCCCCATAAATTGTCAGAAAAGCAACGACAACAATGATAGAAAACGTCACCTTTTTCGCCAGTGTCACCGCTGCAATAGGCGTTTGAATTGCATCAAGATGGGGTTCGCGACTTAATGAAAATTGAGCCAGCTGACAGAGCACTTTATATTGTGAGGTTCTTAAATCACTCAGAGAAGCCACCCACGCCGGTAAAGCCCGTTCACCATGCCCTAATAAGGCATAAGCAATTCCAGCCAGACGAGCAGGGAGCCAGTCCAGCCAGTTCAACAGACTATCAACACCAGATTGCGCGCGCTGAAGTGGCGTACCATATTGTGCCAACCACCCTTGATAAGCTCTTAAGAAACTATATCCCATCAAAGCAACCGGCCCTAATTGACCCGCCACAATCAACCAAAAAATCGGTGCAAGGTAATAACGAAAATTTATCCACAGAAGCGCATTTTGCAGCTCTCGTAACTTATTTTCTTTGCTGGCATCAGAGGGTAAGCCATGAATGATGGCGAGACGAACGAGATGTTCTCTTAACTGCGCCCTGTCACCCTGATGAACAATACGAAAATATTCACGATAATCATGTCGTAAGCGCCCCGCGCCTATGCACAGCAAACAAATCAACACCCATAAAATCAGCTCAAAGATCCCAAATATAAGATCATCAAGCATTTCAACCAGTAGCCATGTAAGTAGCATGACTATTAACGTCATCAATAGGCTTTTGCGTAGTGAAAAAGATTTCATATTGATAAAAAATGGCTCAAGGCGATGATCCAATTGCCAATGTTCACCCATTTTAAACACTCGTTCCCACGCCAACACTAACAACAGTATAAAGAGGGTCATTCTTTCCTACTCCTGCAACAATTGCTGATAATGTGTCCAATCGAAATAAGGCCCCGGTTCTGTTTTTCTCCCTAGAACAATATCATTGTGACCCGTGATATGCCCTTTTATATCCGGCTATTCCTGCATAAGTCATTATATTTTCCGTACCACATACAGAACACGCCAGTATGCCACCACATTTTTTACTCCTTCAATCTGATGACAACACCAAGATAGTAGTTGTTCACTGCACAACAGGGTAGCATGTTAAAGCTACCAATATTGTTATCACTTCCGGAGCTTTTTAATGACAAAACAAAATTACAGTGTAGATCAGCGTCGTGCTGTTTTGATGGAACGCTTACAGAACGACATTCCTGCCAGTGTCACCCTCGCACTAAAAGAAGATCTGGGTGGCAACACCGATTTCACTGCTGATATTACCGGTCAGTTAATCCCGGCAGATAAACAAGCCACTGCAATAATTATTACCCGGGAAGAGGGTATTTTCTGTGGGCGACAATGGCTGAATGAAGTTTTCACTCAATTAGGTGACCAAACCTCCATTGAATGGTTGGTAAAAGACAGTGATGCAATTACAGCCAACCAAAAACTCTGTGTATTACGAGGCCCTGCATCTGTATTGTTGACCGGTGAACGCACCGCCCTTAACTTTATTCAGACTCTCTCTGGTGTTGCAACAGAAGTCAGTCATTATGTCCGCCTTCTTACTGGTTTAAAAACCCAGTTACTCGATACCCGTAAAACATTGCCAGGATTACGCACAGCCCTAAAGTATGCGGTACTTTGCGGCGGGGGCAATAATCACCGCCTTGGGTTATTTGATGCTTTCCTTATTAAAGAGAACCACATTATTGCCAATGGTTCTATTAAACAGGCAGTAGATAAAGCCCGTTATTCTCACCCTGATGTCCCTGTTGAAGTCGAGGTCGAAACCCTGGATGAATTGATCCTAGCACTGAAAGCCAATGTTGATATTATTATGTTAGATAATTTTACTATTCCAATGATGAAAGAAGCCGTCGCCATCACATCAGGTAAAGCCGCTTTAGAAGTATCAGGTAATATAACCTTGGATACCCTGCGCAGCTATGCCGAAACAGGCATTAACTTCATTTCCGTTGGAGCATTAACCAAACATATCAAAGCATTAGATCTATCTATGCGCTTTCAGTAAACATCAACAATAATATTGATGGTGGTGTAAATCCGCAATTCATCACTAACAGATTTGCGAGCACCACCGTAAATATTTCTGAAAATATTGCAATCCAAAAGTCTTTTTTCGAGCCAATTCCATAATCTCTCTATATCCTATTTTATTTTTTTCCTTTTCCTTCATTATTTATGGCGCAGTACAACAACACGGAGAAAAAACATGAGCCAACAACAAGGATTCACATTAATGGAAATTATGGTTGCTATTGCCATTATTTCCATTTTAAGTGCTATTGGTATTCCCAGTTATCAGGGATATATTCAGAAAGCCGCCTTAACCGATATGTTACAAGCTATTGTACCTTACAAATCAGGCATAGAACTTTGCAGTTTTGAAACTGAAGATTTTAAAGGTTGCAATTCAGGGGCAGTATCAATTCCCAATAACCATAATAGCAGATATATCGGAAGCATTTCAGTTAAAGATGGAGAAGTCACCATTAATGGTCAGCAAAGCCTGAAAAATATCCGGGTTATTTTGAGTCCGACACAAAATATACAAACAGGTACGATCAGATGGATGAATAAATGTGAGTCAGCAAGTGTGTCATTAAAGAACCGGTGTCAGGAAGTATTCAAGTTTTAATTCATCATTCTTATAAACATATATTTACGCAGGAAACAATAATGAACTCACCTTCGGAAACAGAAAATACATTGATGGAAAGAGAAATTCATGATATTTGTCAGCGTCATCAATCTATTGTGATAAAAAAAGATGATAATACGATAACAATTGCCAGCAGCGAATTACCTAATGATGATTTATTATCAGCATTACGCTTTATTTCCGGACGCATCGTTAATGTAGAGATTTGGCCACGGGCAAAAATTGAATCAGTATTGCATCAAAATATTTCACTCAATCACTTACCCGAGGAGGAGGCATCTTTATTACCCCTCACAACTGATATCAATGCAGATGGGAATGATGCACCCGTCATTCAATTGATTAATCAAACTTTATTAACTGCAATTCAACGGCGTGCATCTGATATTCATTTTGAACCATTCCAGCAAGGTTATCGTATTCGTATCCGGGTTGATGGTGCATTACATCTCTTGTCCTCTCCATCGCCTCAGATGAATGCAAGTATTGCCGCACGTCTTAAGATAATGGCGAAATTGAATATTGCTGAAAAACGACTACCTCAGGATGGACAATTTGATTGGTATGACGCACGGCACAATTACGCTATCCGTATGGCTACCCTGCCAACAATACACGGAGAAAAAGTTGTGCTCAGGATATTAAATACCATGCGGCAACTGTCACTGGATCAATTAGGTATTCCTGATCAATTATTAAAGCAGCTCCAACAAAAATTAGAATTACCACAAGGAATGATTTTAGTGACCGGTCCGACGGGCAGTGGAAAAACAGTGACTTTATATAGCTGTTTACAATATTTAAATCAGAATAAAAAGAATATTTGCAGTGTAGAGGATCCAGTTGAAATCCCACTTAATGGCATTAATCAGACACAGACGAACAGTAAAATTGAACTCAATTTTGCCAAAGTATTACGGGCATTATTACGACAAGATCCCGATATCATTATGGTAGGAGAAATACGTGATAGCGAAACAGCCGAAATCTCAGTGAAAGCGGCACAAACAGGCCATTTAGTGCTTTCTACATTACATACTAATTCTACTGTAGATACATTATCCCGCCTACAGAGTCTGGGTATTTCAGGTTATATGGCAGCGTCTTGTATCAAATTAATTATCGCTCAACGGCTTGTCAGAAAATTATGTCTTCATTGCCGCAATCAACAAACAGAAGAGACGATTATTAGTATTGGAAATAATTCTTTATCTATCAAGCAATGGCTAGCCGCCGGTTGTGAACATTGCTTTTCTGGTTATTATGGCCGAACCGCTATTTATGAATTTTTAGAAATAACATATGAAATTCAACAAATATTATCAGAAAATAACCCTAAAAATGTAAAAAAAATTATTATGAATCAAAGAAAAGACACCTTACTTTCATCCGGTGTTTCATTAGTAGAACAAGGGATTACTACACTGGAAGAAATTTATCAGGTCACAGGGCAGGAAGAGTAATGAAAGTTCATTATCTTTATAATTGGCAAGCAGTTAACAACAAAGGTGAAATATCAAAAGGTAAATCATTATGTGATAGCCGGAAAGTTTTATATCAGCAACTTATCCATGCCGGATTGCAACCTTATAATATAAAATGTGAGAAATGGATATTTTACCACCAACAACAGATTGGCTACCGTCTGAACTTTATTCGTCAATTGGCAACACTATTATCATCAGGAATGCCATTATTGAATTGCTTGAATATTCTTATTCGTGAATGTGGTAATCCATTATGGCATTGTGTATTGTCAGATATTAGTAAGAAAATTACCTGCGGAGAATCGTTCTCTGCCTCATTAAAAAATTATCCATTTCTCTTCCCACCTTTATTTTGCCAACTTATTGCTGTTGGAGAATTAACAGGGCAATTAGAAATCTGCTGTCAATTGTTGGTTAAACAACAGGAACAGCAAGACACGTTGCAGAAAAAAATAACAAAAGCACTACGCTATCCTCTGATTATTACTGTTGTTGCCATCATCATTATTTTATTAATGCTGATTTTTGTCTTACCTGAGTTTGAACATATTTATCATTCATTTGACGCACAGCTTCCTTTACTAACCCGCACTTTACTAATGGTTTCCAATTGGTTGATCCAATATGGTGTCTATAGCACTATTGGGTTAATAGCACTATTCCTATTTTATCTGCAATTACGCCAACGTTATACGATATGGATTATCCGTGAGAAAAATCTGATTTTACATTTACCCGTTATTGCAAAATTAATTAGCTGTCAGCAATTAGGGCAACTTTTTCATATTTTGTTTATGACACAAAAAGCCGGTCTGACACTCACCGCAGGGTTAGACAGTGCTATTGCATCAATAAATCATCCGGTCTTTTTAAAAGCGACTAAATTCTTACGAGTCCAAATTAATCAAGGGATACCAATGAGCGAAACACTGAAGCAACAATCTTGTTTTCCTGCATTGTGTCAACAGTTTGTCAGTGTTGGCGAAGAATCGGGTAATCTGGAACTGTTATTGGGAAATCTCGCTAACTGGTACCAACAACAAGCATTGGAAATTTCTGATAATATGACTCAGTTACTAGAACCAATACTTATAGTCATAATAGCCGCTATTGTTGGCATACTATTGCTCGCAATGTATTTACCTATTTTTCAGCTGGGTACGGTACTCACTTGAAGTAAAAACGATTCTCTGGTTTTGCCTCTAGGTCATCTGCCCCCTTTCGGTTACAATCCTGAAATACTATCAAGTAATATGAAGGGATAGGATGACTTATATTATTGCACTCACAGGTGGGATTGGCAGTGGTAAGACGACTATCGCCAACGCTTTTGCAGCTCTCAGTGTTCCTCTTGTTGATGCAGATATTATTGCCAGAGAAGTCGTTGCACCTGGAACGTCTGCTTTACAAGCCATCACAGAACACTTTGGTCATGACATATTGATACCAGATGGTAGCCTTAACCGAGCACTGTTACGCCAGAAAATATTCACAAATAAACAAGAAAAACAATGGATTAACCAACTTCTTCATCCTCTGATACATCAAGAGACCAGACGGCAATTAGAACAGATAATTGCACCTTATGTCATTTGGGCTATCCCATTATTAGTCGAAAATAATTTGGGGCATCTGGCAGATCGGATCCTGGTCGTTGACACTCCACCTGAAGTACAAATTAGCCGGGTAGCCATCCGTGATGGTATTAGCTATCAACAAGTCGAAAATATTTTGGCTGCACAAGCATCTCGTAGTGAAAGACTGGCTTATGCTGATGACGTTATCTCAAATCATGATAACGCACAGGCAATTGTTCCTCGTGTTGCCGAACTACATCAACAATATTTAAGATTAGCTGAATCAGTCAGACAGGATAATCATGATGAGTGACACAACTTCTACAATCATTTTTGAACACCCACTGAATGAAAAGATGCGATCATGGTTGCGAATTGAATCCTCCCTGCAACAACTCACCAGCCAGCGCCATTTAGACTCGCTGGCAAGCAGCCTCGCCTTCTTCCGCACAGTTGCTGAACTACTTGAAGTTCTGGAACGAGGGGAGGTACGTTCAGAATTGCTAAAAGAATTAGAACGGCAACAGGCAAAATTGAAACAATGGGCTGAACTACCTGATGTTGATGTTAATATCGTCAATAGTTTCAGATTAAAATTGAAAGAGCGAGCTGCTGCATTAAGCAAAGCACCACGGCTAGGGCAATCCCTTAAAGAAGATAAAATTATCAGTATGGTGCGCCAGCGCCTCAGTATTCCAAGTGGCTGTTGTGGTTTTGATCTACCCACCTTGCATTTATGGCTTCACTTGCCACAGTCAGAAAGAGATAAAATGGTTTCCTTCTGGATTGATAGCTTGCTACCACTCCAACAAGCGCTGGAAAGTATTTTAGAACTCATTCGCCAATCTGCTATTTTCCGTTCTGAGGTCAGTAAAAACGGTTTTCATCAGGATACGGCAGAAGGGGCAGATTTACTGAGATTACGTTTACCATTAAAACCTTTACTGTTTCCTCAAATTTCCGGTCACAAGACCCGCTTTGCTATCCGCTTCTTACCATTGGATAGTGAACAAGGAGGTGTGCCCATTCATTTACCATTTGAACTAGCATGCTGCTAATATGACAAGCGAGTTATCAGGAGAGTGATTATGTCTGAATTATTGACGATTGAGTGCCCAACATGCGGTAAAAGTGTGGTTTGGGGAGAAGTAAGTCCATACCGCCCATTTTGTAGTAAACGCTGCCAGTTAATTGATTTAGGCAAGTGGGCAAATGAAGAGAAACGGATACCGAGCCAAAGTGAAAATTCCGATAGTGACGATTGGAGTGAACAACCGGAACAATAATAAGTAGCCGCGTTAATCATAATGCGGCTATTTGCAATTTAAGCAGTAAGTAATGCAACAATACTGCGATTAGCGGGTGGGAATTCGTCAGCAATTAAATCTTTCTGTAATACCCACCGGGAAAGTTGCCCTTCTTTGCCGAAAGGTTCATTCTCCCATCCATCCACCAAGAAGAAATACAGGGTAATCAACCTGTCAGGAAAATCATGTTCAACCGTTTTTACCAATTCATAATGAGTAGCAGTAATACCAACTTCTTCCTGTAACTCACGCACTAAAGCCTGTTCAGATGTTTCCTTTTTTTCGACTTTCCCGCCAGGAAATTCCCAAAAACCGCCCATATGAGTATCGGCATGACGCTGAGTAATAAAAATTTCATGTCGTGAGTTTCTAATAATCCCAGCGGCTATATACAGGTGTTTCTTTTCCATATTACTATCATCTTCATTTATTCGTTTCAATTATTAAGCAACCAACAATCAAGGTTCATATTCAAAGTCATCTGCTTAAAGCCAACAGTAAAAAGGCGGTTTCCCGCCTTTTTATCATTACTGCAAGCGCCCGTGGCAATGTTTATACTTTTTACCCGACTCACAAGGACAAGGATCATTACGACCTACTTTACGGGTACCATTGGCAATCTGAGCTTCTGTTTTAGACATCAAAGCACCTTTTTCCACTTCATGGCTTAATTGTTGTTGTCTTGCCAAACGTTCAGCTTCCGCACGACGTTGCTGCTCTAGAGCCTCGACTTCTTCAGGTAATCTCACCTGAACTTTGCTCAATGTGCTAATCACTTCATATTTCAGCGACTCCAGCATGTTTGCAAACATGGCGAAAGATTCTCGTTTATATTCCTGTTTTGGATCTTTCTGAGCATAGCCACGCAGGTGGATACCTTGACGCAGGTAATCCATTGCTGCCAGATGCTCTTTCCACAACATATCCAAAGTCTGCAACATGATACCTTTCTCGAAGTTACGCATCATTTCAGGGCTGACAATCTCTTCTTTACGTTTATAGATTTCAACAGCCTGTTCAAAGATACGCTCACGCAAAGTTTCTTCGTGTAGCTCAGGCTCTTTATCCAGCCACTCTTTGATCGACAGTTCCAAATCAAAATCAGCCATTAAACGCTGCTGCAAACCTTCTACATCCCACATCTCTTCTAAAGATTGAGGCGGAATATAAGTATCAATAGTTGCTTTAAAGACATCTTCACGGATACTGCTGATAGTTTCACTAACATCACTGACATCCAGCAAATCGTTACGTTGGGCATAAATAGCACGGCGCTGATCGTTAGCAACATCATCGTATTCCAACAATTGCTTACGGATATCAAAGTTACGGCTTTCTACTTTACGTTGAGCATTGGCAATGGCTTTGGTCACCCACGGATGTTCAATCGCCTCGCCGGGTTTCATACCAAGTTTACGCATCATGCCGGTGACGCGATCAGATGCAAAAATACGCATCAGTGAATCTTCCATTGATAAATAGAAACGGGATGAGCCGGCATCCCCCTGACGACCAGAACGACCACGTAACTGATTATCAATACGACGGGATTCATGACGCTCGGTACCAATAATGTGTAAACCACCCGCCGCCAGAACGATATCATGACGCTCCTGCCATGCAGCTTTAATCTCTTCAATCTGAATTTCTGTTGGTTCCGGCAATTTAGCAATTTCTGCCTGCCAACTACCACCCAGCACAATGTCAGTACCGCGACCAGCCATGTTAGTCGCAATAGTTACTGCACTTGCCTGACCCGCTTGAGCAATGATATCTGCTTCCATTGCGTGGAATTTAGCGTTAAGCACGTTGTGCTCAATACCGGCTTTAGTCAGCTCACAGGAAACCAGTTCAGATTTCTCAATAGAAATCGTTCCCACCAATACTGGCTGCCCCTTACTGGTACATTCGCGGATATCTTCAATGATAGCTTCAATTTTTTCCGCTTCAGTCATATACACCAGATCCGGCAAATCACTGCGGATCATTGGGCGATTTGTCGGCACCACAATGGTGTCGAGCTTATAAATCGAGCTGAATTCAAATGCTTCTGTATCTGCCGTACCGGTCATGCCAGCCAGTTTTTCATACAGACGGAAATAGTTTTGGAAAGTGATTGAAGCTAGAGTTTGGTTTTCATTCTGAATTTCTACGCCTTCTTTCGCTTCAACAGCCTGATGCAACCCATCAGACCAACGACGCCCCTGCATAGTACGGCCAGTATGCTCATCGACAATAATAACCTCACCTTCTTTCACGATGTAGTCAACATCACGGGTAAACAGAACATGGGCACGCAGGGCAGCAGTAACATGGTGCATCAACATGATGTTAGTTGGGGAGTACAGAGATTCACCTTCTTCCATCAATTTCGCTTCCACCAACAATTGTTCAACCAGAACCAGACCGCGTTCCGTTAAGTTAACCTGACGGGATTTCTCATCAACAGAAAAGTGGCCTTCTCCCTGGAAAGTATCTGAATCTTCTTTTTCCTGGCGAATCAGTTTAGGGATCAGCTTATTGACCTTGATATAAAGTTCAGAACTGTCTTCAGCCGGGCCGGAAATAATCAATGGCGTACGCGCTTCGTCAATCAGAATGGAGTCAACTTCATCCACCAGCGCATAATGCAGTTTACGCTGAACACGTTCTTCCGGGCTAAATGCCATGTTGTCACGAAGATAATCAAAGCCATATTCGTTGTTAGTGCCGTAGGTAATATCCGCCGCATATGCTCCGCGTTTAGCGGGTGCGGGCATACCTGGCAGGTTGATACCCACACTCAACCCCAGAAATTCAAATAATGGACGGTTATTTTCAGCGTCACGCTGTGCCAGATAATCATTCACGGTGACTACGTGAACACCACGTCCAGTTAGTGCATTCAAATAAGCAGGCAAAGTCGCTGTGAGTGTTTTACCTTCACCGGTACGCATTTCAGCAATACAACGCTCATTCAGAACCATACCACCTAGTAACTGAACGTCAAAATGACGCATAGCAAACACACGCTTACTCGATTCACGTACTGTTGCAAATGCTTCAGGTAACAAATTCTCCAGCGATTCACCTTGTTCCAAACGAGCACGGAATTCGACTGTTTTACCCTTCAATTCTTCATCAGACAATTTTTCAAATTCAGGTTCCATGCGGTTGATGACATCAACAACTTTACGCATACGACGCAGTGTACGATCATTACGACTACCAAAAACCTTAGTTAATAATTTAATCAGCATAGTTAATTACATCTCAGATAAGGCCGTTATTTCGCAGCCAGCAAATAGTTATTTATTTCGAAATTTGTAAAAAAGAAGATTCAGAGGTAAGCAGCAGGGCCTGCACGAATACCTTGAGCTTTGGCAATCCAAAACACTGGGGTATGAGAAGATTGTGGTGCAACAGTCAGAAACTGTATATCTGAAACCGGCTCAGGTGGCTCAGGTTTCCTAATTAACAATGCATTCAGCGTTTCCAGCACAAGCTGCTGAATACTGGAAGAACTTAACCGGGTACTTTGTTTTGCTGTTTCTTTGCTCATAGGCAGGGAAACAGAAAAAGCAAAAGAAAGCTGCCGGATAACATTGCGCACAGCATGTTGTTGCCAGTAATTAACCCCATTGGTAGGCTGACGTTGAACATTTTGCAATGAGAACAGGTTATCAAAAGCCGATAAAGCCTGATTTTGCCAACTCTGGCTGGATGACGTATTAGCTTGTGCAATATTTTCCGTAACACCCGTGAAAACGGTAGGAACGCCAATACTTGCTGCAACCACACCCAATAATAGATGTGACCAGAAATAACGTCTGCCAAATTGTCGCCAAAGATTTAGAATACCCATTAATCCTTCATTATATCGGAGCTATTTTTATTATGCGCGATAGCCGCCCACAATCATTAGATGTTCTTTTTGAAGACGCCGCTGCCGTTGAGAAAAACCCGCTACATGTTATCCAGCAACGTGCCGTCGCTTTGTTAAAACTTAACCGTGCCGTTACCAGCTTGCTTCCCGCACAGTTACATCCTTGGTGCCGGGTCGCCAATTATCGCAAACAAATTCTGGTACTGGAAGCAGGAAACGCCAGTTGGATGACCAGATTACGTTACGAGCTGCCAACGTTACTCTCTGCGTTAAGAAGCGAAATTCTACCATCATTGTCTTCCATCGACATCAGGATTAATCCATCACTAATGATTAAGCATAACAATAGTGCGCAGAGCTTCGCAAAAACAACGAGTGACAAGCATAAAACCTTACCGGTACGTCAATTAAGTCAGGAAAGCGCCAAGGAACTCATTATATTAGCGAATCGTAGTCCCAAGAAGCTGAAGGAAAGATTAGAACGATTAGCTGCACTGGCCGGAGAGAGTGCCAGCACAGCTAGGAAGAAATGTTAACGCTGAGTAAAAGATTATCAGCGAGAACTAAATCACTGATAGCATAACCCACTGAGATGCATCATTGAGTTATTCTCTGGCACACTAAAGCGTTATGCCATTACAGTCGATGGAGCACGAAAAGCCAGCGGCATTTCAGCTTCATCTTCGAAAGTGATGAGTTCCCATGCACTTTCTTGAGCCAGAACTGCTTGCAGCAGTTTATTGTTCAGCGCGTGACCCGATTTGAACGCAGTAAATGCACCAATGATGTTATAACCACACATGAACAGATCACCGATTGCATCCAGCATTTTATGACGGACAAATTCGTCTTCAAAACGCAAGCCATCTTCATTAAGTACGCGATAGTCATCAACAACAATCGCACAATCAAAGCTGCCGCCTAAACATAAGCCTTTAGATTGTAAGTACTCAATATCACGCATAAAGCCGAAAGTACGCGCACGACTGATTTGGCGAACAAACGCTTCCGCTGAAAAATCCAGACAGTAACGTTGAGAACTTGAATCAATCGCAGGGTGATTAAAGTCAATAGTGAAATCCAGACTGAAACCATTATAAGGTGTCATCTCTGCCCACTTATCGCCCTCTTGCACACGTACAGCTTCTTTAATGCGCAGGAATTTTTTAGATGTGTTCAGCTCTTCAATACCCGCATCCAACAGCAGGAAGACAAACGGGCTGGCACTGCCATCCATAATAGGAATTTCTGGCGCGTCAACTTCGATAATAATATTATCAATACCCAGCCCTGCAAGCGCTGCATTCAGGTGCTCGATCGTTGAGATTCGCACGTCATGCTCATTTACCAGACAAGTACAGAGCATAGTATCACGCACGGATTTTGCATCTGCCGGAAAATCAACCGGTGGATTCAAGTCAGTGCGGCGATAGATGACCCCGGTATTAGCCGGTGCTGGGCGCATTGTCAGTGTGACTTTCTTACCGGTGTGCAAACCGACGCCAGTCGCCTGAACAATACGTTTAAGTGTCCTTTGTTTGATCATCATTTTATCTCGCAATGTTATCCATCCTGCCAACCACTATACACTATGGCTGGCGGGGAAGTTTAGCACAAAAAGCGGAGAATCCAATTTTTTAGCTATTAATCGGCCTGTTTACGCAAAAATGCAGGAATATCCAAGTAATCGGGTTCCTTGCTAGTTTGTGCGCTTTGGTCATTCACCACTTTTGCAGCGGGTTTATTTTCTTCTGACAGCGAAGACATACCGCCAGATATTTGCTGATGACGGTGTTCCATGACGCTTGACTGAGATGCTTTATTGGTAACCAGCGTAATTTCAGGGCGCTTATCCATACCAATACCGGTGGCAACCACCGTCACACGCAACTCATCATTCATGTCTGGATCCAGAGAGGTACCGATAACGACGGTTGCATTATCCGATGCAAATGCCCGAATAGTGTTACCCACAGTTTCGAACTCATCCAAACGCAGATCAAAGCCAGCCGTAATGTTAACCAGAACACCACGAGCACCTGACAAGTCGATATCTTCCAGCAGCGGGCTGGAAATCGCCATTTCAGCCGCTTCTTCCGCACGGTCTTCACCCTGCGCAATACCCGAACCCATCATCGCGTAGCCCATTTCAGACATCACGGTACGCACGTCAGCAAAGTCAACATTCATCAAACCTGGACGTGTGATCAGTTCAGCGATACCCTGAACTGCTCCTTTCAAGACGTCATTGGCTGCCCCGAAAGCATCCAGTAGTGAAATGCCGCGGCCAAGCACTTTCAGCAGTTTGTCATTAGGAATGGTAATCAATGAATCCACATGTTTGGACAGTTCAGTGATCCCTTGTTCAGCAAACGCCATACGTTTCTTACCTTCAAAATTGAAAGGCTTGGTAACGACAGCAACAGTCAAAATCCCAAGTTCTTTTGCGATTTCAGCTACCACAGGTGCTGCACCAGTGCCAGTACCACCGCCCATACCCGCAGCGATAAATACCATATCCGCACCATCAAGAGCAGTGCGCAATGCATCACGATCCTCTTGCGCAGCAGTACGACCAACTTCCGGGTTTGCACCAGCCCCCAGACCTTTAGTAATACCATTACCAATCTGGATAGTCTGGCCGACAGCAGTTTTACGCAATGCCTGAGCATCCGTATTTACTGCAAAGAATTCAACACCTTCGATGCGCTCACGCACCATGTGCTCAACAGCGTTACCGCCGCCACCGCCGACGCCGATGACCTTAATCACCGCGTCATTGGTTAATTCTATTGGTTCAAACATAGTTTCTCTCCGCTTTGTGCCTTTATAGCGAGACCAAAAAACAGATGCAGTCTCTGTATAAAATTAAAACTCTTTTTTCAGCCAGCTACTGACTTTTTTAAACCAGCGACTCACTGAAGCATGTTTTTCAATATCCGCATCACCATTAAGGTGAGAGGCTTTTCCGTAATGCAACAACCCTACCGCTGTTGAATAATAGGGCTCCTGCGCATAGTCCGTCAGACCAGTAATATTAAGAGGTTGACCAATACGCACCTGAGCGTGGAATACACGCTGGGCACATTCAGCCAAACCATCAATCTGAGCACCACCACCGGTCAGGACAATACCCGCAGCCAGATGGTGTTTAACACCCTGCTGGCGTAACTGTTCCTGCAATCGCAGGATTTCATCATTCACTAAATTCAGTAATTCGATGTAACGAGGCTCAATGACCTCAGCCAGCGTCTGGCGCTGTAAGCTACGTGGTGGGCGTCCACCGACACTTGGTACCTCCACACTTTCATCTTTGCTGACCAACGAACCTAGCGCACAACCGTGGCGTACTTTTATCGTTTCTGCATCGCTTGGTGGAGTACCAAAGGCATAAGCAATATCGCTGGTGACGACGTTACCTGCATAAGGGATGACTTTGGTATGACGCAGCGCTCCGCCGGTATACACCGCAATATCCATCGTCCCGCCGCCAATATCTACCACACAGACGCCCAGTTCACGCTCGTCTTCAGTCAAAACAGCATAGCTGGCAGCCAGCCCGGAAAAAATAAGCTGGTCGACTTTCAAACCACAGCGCTCAACGGCTTTTGCAATATTTTTCGCCATATCATTATGGCAAGTAATCAAGTGAACTTTCGCCTGCATACGCACGCCGGAAAGCCCCACCGGATTTTTAATGCCTTCCTGATAATCAATAGCGTATTCTTGAGGAATAACATGCAGTATCCGGTATTCATCACGTACACGAACGGATTTGGCAGTGTGAACAACATTGTCTACATCTTCTTGGGTGACTTCCTCTTCAGAAATAGGAACCATCCCGATTTCATTCTGACAACTGATATGTTTTCCAGATAACGCTAGATAAACAGAAGAAATTTGACAATCTGCCATCAATTCAGCCTGATCGATAGCCCGCTGTACACATTTAACAACCGATTCCAGGTCGTTTACACCGCCTTTATCCATACCGCGGGATGGACAGCTTCCCACCCCGATAATATTAACCATACCATCGGGCAGAATTTCACCAACAAGGGCAGATACCTTTGCTGTGCCAATCTCAAGGCCAACTACTAATTTTCTGTCCGTCGATTTGATCATTGTTGTTCTGCCTGCCTCTATATTATTGCTAGTAACTGCTTATTGCCCATTGACCCGGGCATTAGGAGCATCAATTGGTAAAGGTGCCCAACCTACAGCGGCACCACTGTCATAACGCAAATCCACATAATCTACTCTTTTCTTTGTGTTCTGCTGTAGCAGCGGATAAAGCTCGATAAAACGTTTAATACGGCCTGTTGTATCCATTCTTCCCAGCTTCAGCCGGATATCATTATCCAGTGTCAGTTGCCAGGAACGACGCGCAGTCATTGCCGCCACTTTCAATTTCAGTTTATTGGCAGCAAGAAGTTTAGCCATAGCCCGATAGCCATCAAGTACCTCTTTCTCACTGCCTTGTGGACCATAAAGCATCGGAAAATTGCTTTTAGCTTCCCATTCAGCCGGTATACTAAATACCAGCCCTTCTGCATCCAGCATCTGTGAATCATTCCAACGCGCATAAGGAACATATTCTACCAGATGAATTCTCAGTTCATCAGGCCACTGTTTACGAACAGTGACTTGTCTTATCCACGGCATCCGTTCAATACGTTGCTGAATAATATTCACATCCTGCGTCATGAAAGTTCCCGGTTGCCCTAATGACAAAATTGCCTGCCGGATATCATCATTGGTAGTGTAGTGACGCTCACCCGTTACCACCAATTTTGAAATAGGCAATCTATTAGCATCTTTCATCCAGTTCAGGACGGCCAAGCCACCCCAAACAATGGTCCCAATGACCATCAGGAAGAAAATAAGCCCTGCCAAATAAGAGCCGTTACTGGGGCGGGAACTGTTATTTTCATTATCCCGCTCCCTTACTTTCAGGGCCGCTTGAGACATATCAATCAGCCAACTCCAAAATCTTTACCACCAACTGTGAAAAACTTAATCCAGCCTGACGCGCTGCTATCGGCACTAAGCTGTGACTGGTCATCCCTGGAGAGGTATTCACTTCCAGCAGATAGAAACCGCCATCAGTATCCATCATGACATCCACCCGTCCCCAACCGCTGCATCCAACTGATTTATAAGCTTTAAGTGCTATTTCTGTCAGTTGTTGCTCTTTTTCATCACTTAAGCCACTTGGACAAAAATACTTTGTTTCTTCAGACAGATATTTTGCATCATAGTCATAAAAAACAGCAGCGGGTTGAATACGAATAGAAGGTAAAGCCGTATCACCGAGGATAGCTACCGTGTATTCCGGGCCGTACAGCCATTTTTCTACCAGTAAGTCAGTGTCAAAATGAAATGCCGTTTCCAGAGCACCACGTAACTCTGAAATCTCATTCACTTTAGTCATTCCAACACTGGAACCCTCCAGGCTTGGCTTAACAATTAATGGCAAACCTAAATCGGCCACATACTCTTTGAGTTGCAAATCAGTAAATTGTTCAAATTGCTTAGAATTAATTGGAACATAAGGTGAAACAGTTAGCCCGATCCCTTGCCATAACTGTTTTGTCCGTAATTTATCCATCGACAATGCAGAAGCCATCACGCCACTACCGGTATAAGGCAGCTGCAAAAATTCTAAGACACCTTGCAAAGTACCATCTTCCCCACCACGCCCATGAAGCGCGATAAAGACTTTTTCAAATCCCGCCTCTTTCAACTGAGTTACAGGAAAATCCTTTGTATCAACCGGATGTGCATTAATACCTGCTTCTTTCAATCCAGCCAGCACGGCTTGTCCCGATAACAGTGAAACTTCACGTTCAGCGGAAGTTCCTCCCAACAGTACCGCGACTTTCTCAGCCATTGTGTTTTTCCTCATCCAAAGATGGTTGTAATTTTGTTTCAGCCAGATTACGCGCTATTTTGCCTATATTTCCGGCACCCTGAACCAGAACTAAATCATTACCGTCCAGTACTTGTGCCAACACAGCAGCCACCTTTTCCGGATCAGATACCAGAATGGGATCTAACTTACCGCGGCTACGGATTGTACGGCACAACGAACGGCTATCGGCCCCTGGAATAACGGCTTCGCCAGCAGAGTAAACATCCAGCATCAGTAATACATCTACCTGATTCAATACATTGGCAAAGTCGTCATACAGATCACGAGTCCGGGTATAACGATGAGGCTGAAATACCATCACAATACGTTTATCCGGCCAGCCAGCACGGGCAGCTTTAACGGTTGCATCCACTTCCGTTGGATGATGACCATAATCATCAACCAGCATTGCACTGCCCTCTTTGCCGTTAACATGTTCCAGAGAAAAATTCCCCAGAAAATCAAAACGACGCCCGGTTCCTTGAAAACCTGCCAACGCAGCCAGAATATGGCTGCCAGCAATGCCTTCCTCAGTCGCAACAGCAACTGCTGCCGCTGCATTCAGCGCATTATGGCGGCCCGGTGCGTTCAATACGACTTTCAGATCAGCCATATCTTGACGACTGACAGTAAAATACCCCTGTGCACCTTTTTGCTCATAATGAGTAATACGTACGTCTGCTTCCTCACTAAAGCCATAAGTCGTGATATAGCGTCCCACGCGAGGGATTAACTCTTTGACAACCGGATCATCAATACACATCACCGCACGCCCGTAGAAAGGCAGGTTATGCAGGAAGTTAATAAATGTCTGTTTCAGGTTTTCAAAGTCACCATGATAGGTATCCATATGGTCCGCTTCGATATTGGTAATTACCGCCACCATCGGCTGTAAATGCAGGAAAGAAGCATCACTTTCATCAGCTTCCGCAATTAAATAACGGCTGCTGCCAAGACGGGCGTGTGTTCCTGCGGCTTTAACTAAACCACCATTAACAAAAGTGGGATCTAAGCCAGCCTGTGCATAGATGCTGGAAATCATCGCTGTTGTTGTTGTTTTGCCATGAGTGCCGGCAATAGCAATACCATGACGGTAACGCATTAGTTCTGCCAGCATCTCCGCTCTGCGAATGACCGGGATTCGGGCTTCACGCGCAGCGATAATTTCCGGGTTATCCACCTGTATTGCGGTCGAGGCCACAACAACACTGGCATTGAGTACATTTTCAGGGCGATGGTTAAAGTAAATCTGAGCGCCCAGTTTAGTGAGCTGCCGAGTTACCGGATTTGGTGCTAAATCAGATCCACTAATCTGATAACCTTCATTAGCTAACACTTCGGCGATCCCCCCCATGCCAGCACCACCAATGCCGACAAAGTGGATATGCCTGACTTTTCTCATCTCAGGCACGAAAGCTCTTAATTTCGCCAATTGTTGTGTATTCACGTTTTTTTCTTCACTATATAGGTTTACTTCATCGTCCTGTTTAAGACGATCGGAATCATTTTTCCGCTGCATTGCTCAATGCCGCCGATACTCGCTCAGTTGCATCAACAATTGCTGCTGAACGGGCTTTCTCTGCCATTTTCAACAATTGTGGACGTTGCCACTGAATTAATAATTCGATTACTGCATCAACCGTAAATTGAGGTTGCTCCAGTATTTTTGCCGCGCCAGCCTTTTCCAGTGGTAACGCATTCCAGTATTGCTGGCGATCTTTATGCTGAAATGGGACAAAAATCCCAGGTAATCCCGCCGCTGCCATTTCGCTGACCGTCAACGCGCCAGAACGGCAAATCACCAGATCAGCCCAAGCATAAGCTTGCGCCATATCATCAATAAATTCAGTAATCTTATGTTCGCATTTAACTGAGCTGTGATGGGAATTATTGTTATAGGCATTCCGGACACTTTCTTCCGCCCCTTTACCTGTCTGATGCCAAACCGTAATTTTATCACCCATACGGGCAGCAATTTCGGGCATTGTCTGGTTCAGAATTCTCGCCCCTTGACTGCCACCAACAACCAAAATCCGAATTGGGCCTTCACGCTCTGCCAAACGTTGCTCAGGTGTGGGTAATGCCAGCACATCTGCGCGAACAGGGTTCCCAACAACAGGCGCTTTTGGGAACGCCCCGGGAAATGCCTGTAAAACCGTTGTCGCGATTTTCGCCAACCACTGGTTTGTCAGCCCGGCAATGCCATTCTGTTCATGCAGGACAACCGGAACACCACACATCCACGCAGCAATGCCACCCGGACCAGAAACATATCCTCCCATTCCGAGCACAACATCTGGTTGATAGCGACGCATAATCACCTTTGCTTGACGAATCGCTTTGAAAATTCGTGCCGGAGCAACTAACAGTGCTTTGAGCCCTTTACCTCGCAGGCCAGAAATCTGAATAAATTCAATCTCAATGCCATGTTTTGGCACTAAATCGGCTTCCATGCGATCTGCTGTTCCCAGCCAGCGAACTTCCCAGCCCTGGTTTTTTAAATGATGAGCCACAGCCAGGCCCGGAAAGACATGTCCTCCGGTTCCACCTGCCATCACCATTAAACGTCGGGTTTTTCCACTCATCGTGGACTCCTTACAAACGCCTGTGCTTTTGCCCGGCGTATTTCAAAATCAATTCTTAATAGTAATACGATAGCTGTTGACATAATCAGCAAACTTGAACCACCGTAACTAATCAGAGGTAAAGTCAACCCTTTAGTCGGCAGCATACCCGCAGCTGCTCCAACGTTAACCAGAGCTTGAAAACTGAACCAGATACCAATCGAACAAGCCAGAAAACCGGAAAAACGCTGATCCATCTGCAATGCGCGACGACCTATAGTCATCGCGCGAAAAGCGACGAAGAATATCATTAACAACACCAAAACCACACCTACGTAACCCAATTCTTCTGCCAAAACAGAGAAAATAAAGTCAGTATGTGCTTCCGGCAGATATTCCAGTTTCTGAACTGAATTCCCTAACCCTTGCCCTAAAAACTCCCCTCGACCAAAAGCCATCAAAGATTGCGTTAACTGATAACCTTTGCCATACGGATCTTCCCAAGGATCCAGAAAAGAAGTGACACGGCGTATACGGTAAGGTTCAGCAATAATCAGCAAAACTACCGCGAATACCCCTGAACCAATAATCGCCAGAAATTGCCATAGTTTTGCTCCCGCCAGAAATAACATGGCTAATGTTGTTACAAACAGCACGACCACCGTTCCCAAGTCAGGTTGGGCCAGAAGTAGTACAGCCAACACGACCATCACTCCCATTGGCTTACAGAATCCCCAAAAGTTATTCCGTACTTCTTCTACTTTGCGCACCAAATAACTGGCGAGATAACAAAACAAAGAAAGTTTCGATAACTCAGCAGGCTGAATTCTCAAAGGCCCCAACGCAATCCAACGTGATGCACCGTTTACTGAGCTTCCTACCACCAGCACAACCAGCAGCAAAATCACGGAAGTCAGCAGCATCAGGTTGCTATAGCGTTGCCAGAAATCCATCGGAATACGCAGTGTGATTAATGACAACCCGAAAGCCAGCAATAGATAAATCGCATCACGTTTGGCAAACAGAAAAGGATCTTCTGCAAGACGCTGCCCAACCAGCATTGACGCCGAAGTCACCATGACAAAGCCGATAATCCCCAATCCGAGAGTCAGCCAAACCAGTGTGCGATCGTACAACACCATATTGGTGACATCAGTTTCACGACCACCAATAACCCAGTCTTTTAATCTACTGAACCCCGGAATAGACATTAGCCCAACTCCTCTGCCAAACGGGCAAACTCATGACCGCGCTGTTCAAAATTACGAAACTGATCAAGGCTTGCACAAGCGGGAGATAACAGCACCATGTCGCCAGCAACCAATCGTGGTGCAATATCACGTATTGCCTGTTCCATCGTTTCAGTCAATGTCGCCATTTCTGGACGTAGTTGCGCCAATCGTTTTCCATCACGGCCAAAGCAGTAAAGCCGAACTTTATTTCCACTAAGGAAAGGCTTGAGCGGAGAAAAGTCTGCCGATTTACCATCACCGCCCAACAACAAATAAAGCGTGCCATCCAGCTTCAAACCATTAAGCGCCGCTTCTGTACTGCCAACATTGGTTGCTTTAGAATCGTTAATCCAGCGCACCCCATTCTTCATATGGATAAGTTGGAAACGATGCTCAAGCCCCGGATAAACTTTCAATGCCGCCAAACTGGCTTTACGGGGGATCCCAACCGCATCGGCTAACGCCAGTGCAGCCAATCCATTTACGTAGTTATGCCGCCCTGTCAGTTTGGTTTCATTTGTCGCCAGCAGTGATTGGTTGTGAACTTTTAAAAGAACACTTTTACTATCAAGCTGGTAGTCGCCACAATCAACACCAAAGCTGACACAACGGCTGTCCATACCCATTTCAGGCAATGTCAGAGGATCCTGAGCATTTACCACGCATCTCTTCGCCTGATGATAAATTCTCAATTTAGCTGCCCGGTACTGAGATAACCCCTGCGGATAACGGTCCATATGATCCTCAGTCACATTAAGCACAGCGGCTGCCGCTGCTTTCAGGCTATATGTGGTTTCCAACTGGAAGCTGGAAAGTTCTAAGACATAAAGCTGACAGGATTTCTTCAATAATTCCAATGCAGGAAGGCCAATATTACCGCCCACCCCCACCTGCCAATTAGCCGCTTTCGCCATTTCACCAACCAGGCTGGTGACAGTACTTTTACCATTAGAACCTGTAATTGCGACTATCGGGGCTGTTGCTTCACGACAAAACAACTCGATATCACCAACAATTTCAATGCCTGCATTAGCCGCAGCCTGCAACTCGACTGTTGTCAGAGCAATCCCAGGGCTTGCAACAATCAAATCAGCATCCATCAACCAGCCAGCATTCAGACTGCCACTATGACACTCAACATCATCAGGCAATTTATCTCCGCCAGGCGGCGCTGAACGGGTATCCATCACACGGGGGATCACACCTCGCGCCATAAAAAAGTCAATACAGGAGAGGCCGGTCAGCCCCAACCCGATAATGACGACTTTTTTACCCAAATAATTTGCCATGATTAACGTACCTTCAATGTTGCCAGGCCAATCAGTACTAATATCAGAGAAATAATCCAAAAACGCACGATAACACGCGGTTCTGGCCAACCTTTCAATTCATAATGATGGTGAATAGGTGCCATACGGAAAATACGCTGTCCACGCAGTTTAAAAGACCCTACCTGCAAGATGACTGACAGGGTTTCTACCACGAATACTCCACCCATAATGACCAGCAAAAATTCCTGACGCAGCAACACCGCAATGGTCCCAAGCGCACCACCTAGTGCCAAAGAACCCACATCACCCATGAAAACCTGAGCCGGATAAGTGTTGAACCACAGGAAACCTAATCCAGCGCCAACAATCGCAGTACAGACAATAACCAGTTCACCAGCATAGTTTAGGTAAGGAATATGCAGATAGTTGGCAAAATTGACGTTACCGGTTGCCCATGCCACCAAGGCAAAACCCGCCGCAACAAAAACGGTTGGCATAATTGCCAAACCATCCAACCCGTCAGTTAGATTCACCGCGTTGCTGGTTCCGACAATCACGAAGTAGGTCAACAGAATGTAAAGCACACCCAGTTGTGGCATCACATCTTTAAAGAATGGCACGACTAATTGTGTTGCCGGGGTATCTTTCCCGATGCTGTACATTGCAAATGCCACAGCCAATGCCAGAGCGGACTGCCAGAAATACTTCCAACGGGCAATCAACCCCTTAGTATCTTTGCGCACAACTTTGCGGTAATCATCCACGAAACCAACGATACCGTAACCAATCAGAACAATCAGCACACACCAGACATAGGGGTTATTCAGGCGTGCCCACAACAGTACAGAAATCGTGATTGAAAACAGGATCAACAGACCACCCATGGTCGGTGTACCACGTTTGCTAAAGTGAGATTCCGGCCCATCATTGCGAACAACCTGCCCAATTTGTAATTTTTGCAGGAAGGCGATTAAGCGCGGCCCCATCCACAATGCGATAGCCAGTGCAGTCAGCAGGCTGACGATAGCCCTAAACGTCAGGTAAGAAAAGACGTTAAAGCCGGTATGATACTTGATCAGATATTCGGCCAGCCAAACTAACATGTGAAGCTCTCCTGTAATGCGCTGACGACATCTTCCATTGCAGTACTGCGCGAACCTTTAACTAAAACTGAAATCACTTTGTGTTGTTGTAATAGTGGAACCAATGCTGCAACCAACGCAGTCTTATCCACAAAATGCTGACCACAACCACTCGCTTCACTAATATGAGCACTTGATGTACCCACACTAAATACGCTGTCGATACCACCAGAAGCTATAGCTTCACCAACCTGACGATGGTAGTCTTTTGATTGCTCACCCAACGCGCCCATATCGCCAACGACCATCACTTTGTAACCTGTCATTTGTGATAATACTTGAGCCGCAACAGTCATCGAACCGACATTAGCGTTATAAGTGTCATCAAGTAGCAATTTTCCCTCTGCCAGATTGATTGGAAACAACCGACCTGGTACAGGTTTCAGCTCGGATAAGCCAAGACGGATATCTTTTAGCGTTGCGCCAACAGAAATTGCCAACGCACTAGCAGCTAACGCATTGGCAACATTATGTTTTCCAGGTAATGGCAACGCGATTTCTGTGCTGCCAACTGGGGTATGCAGACAAAAATTAGTCGTTAGCTGTTTGACCTGAATATCTGTCGCGTAAAAATCAGTGTCTGATGCTTGTTGTATGGAAAAACGCTGCACTGTTTTGTCACCGATAACTTGTTGCCAGTGCGCCCAGTCATTACTTTCCATATTGATAATGGCAGTACCATTTTCTGGAAGACCGACAAAAATTTCTCCCTTCGCTTTTGCAATACCCGCCAGAGAACCAAAATCTTCCAGGTGTGCAGTAGACAGGTTATTTACCAGTGCCGTTTCTGGTCGGGTCATTTCCGTGGTATAGGCGATCTCACCAATATGGCTTGCGCCTAATTCAATCACAGCAAACTCATGTTGTTCTGTCAGTCTGAACAATGTCAGCGGCACGCCAATATCATTATTCAGGTTGCCCGCAGTATAGAGCGTATTACCGCACTGACGCAGAATCGCAGCGGTCATCTCTTTCACCGATGTTTTACCGGATGACCCCGTCAGCGCAACGACACGGGCGTTACTCTGTTGACGAACCCAACCAGCCAATTGCCCCATAGCCAGACGAGTATCTTTGACTACAACTTGCGGACAATTAACATCCAGTACACGGCTGACCAGCAAAGCACTGGTACCCGCTTTTACTGCATCAACAGAAAAATCATGGGCATCAAAACGTTCACCCTTTAATGCAATAAACAGACTGCCATTTCCAACTTTACGGCTGTCAGTAGTAACATCACTGATACAGATATCTGTGGCCTGCTGCTCCGTAACCTGTTTCAGCGTGCCATCAGTGATTTGCACCAGTTGTTGCAGTGTGAGGGAAATCATGCGATCACCCCCAGTAACCGGGCAGCAGTCAATCGATCTGAGTAATCAAGGCGACGATGACCTACCAATTGATAATCTTCATGGCCTTTACCCGCAATCAATACAACATCATCTGCTCTTGCCTGCATAATGGCACTGGTTACCGCTTCAACACGGCCATGAATCGCTATCGCGCGGCCCGGATCAATAAAACCCGTCAGAATGTCAGCAACAATTGTCTGAGGCTCTTCACTGCGCGGGTTATCATCAGTAACAATCACATAATCAGCCCACTGTTCTGCCACACCTCCCATCAGAGGACGTTTGCCTTTATCGCGATCGCCACCACAACCAAAAACGCACCAAAGTTTACCTTTACAATGCAAGCGTGCAGCCGCCAACGCTTTCTCCAGCGCATCAGGTGTATGAGCATAATCGACAACCACCACCGGTTTGCCCGGTGCAGTGAATACTTCCATCCGCCCACAGACCGGCGACAGGCAGGAAGCAGTTTCAAGCAGCTTTTCCAGTGGATAGTCCAAAGCTAATAAGGTGGAAAGTGCCAACAACAAGTTGCTGACGTTAAATGCCCCCATCAGGGAACTATCAATTGTACCGCCTCCCCAACTGGACTCGAAAGTAATAGAGACACCTTTACCGTAATATTTTATTTCACGAGCCGCCAACCAACGCCCCTGCCAGTTTTCCGGCAGACGGTTTTCCATCGTCACAGCAACTGCTTGTGGTAAACGGGATAACCATTTCAGGCCAATATCATCATCAGCATTAATGATTTGCTGTTTCACATTGTGAGTAGAGAATAACAACCACTTAGCTGCTTCGTAGTGCTCCATATCACCGTGGTAATCAAGATGATCACGGCTCAAATTGGTAAATACCGCCGCCTCAAATGGTAACGCGGCCACCCGCCCCTGAATCAACCCGTGAGAAGAGACCTCCATTGCTGCAAAGGTCGCCCCTTGCCGAACAAGTTGTTGCAGATCCAGTTGAATATCAACGGCTGAACCGGTGGTATTTTCACTCGGTGCCACCCGCCCCAGCAAACCATTACCAACAGTTCCCATCACTGCACTGGTTTCACCCAATCCGTGGCTCCACTGAGCAAGCAATTGAGTCGTGGTTGTTTTTCCATTGGTTCCAGTGACACCAATCAGACGCAATTTATTACCAGGATGGCGATAAAACTCACCGGCTAATTGTGATAACTTATTATTCAAATCGCTCACATAAACAACCGGAACACCGTGCATAACCTGCACAGTCCCGTTATCAGCCTCGCCCTGGGCTTCTGCAATAACCGCCGCAACACCTTGTGCGATGGCCTGAGGAATGTAGTGTCGACCATCTGCCTGATGCCCTTTAATGGCAACAAACAGATCTCCGGCAGCCGATTTACGGCTGTCCAATGTCATTTCGCGTAACGCGCACTCTGGGGCATCAATACCCAATGGCGCGAGTAAATCGCGTAGATTACGATCTGCCACCTGTATCCTCTTTTTTATTAACCACAAATTCATTTTTATCACCTGCTGCCAAAGCATCCGGCTCCACATTCATGATGCGCAGAACACCGCCCATAATGGCACCAAATACCGGCGCAGAAACCGCACCGCCGTAATACTTACCTGCTTGTGGATCATTAATGATCACAACCAGTGCAAATCTTGGATTACTTGCAGGAGCAACACCAGCGGCGTAAGAGATATATCGATTAATGTACTTGCCGTCCGGCCCGACTTTCTTCGCAGTACCCGTTTTGATTGCAATCCGATAACCTTTTATTGCGGCCGTTACTCCGCCGCCACCGGGCAAAGCCACACTTTCCATCATATGAACGACCGTACGCATAATTGGCTCAGGAAATACTCTGGTGCCTGGCACGGGTGGATCAACTTTGGTAATCGACAGGGGACGATAGATACCCATGCTGCCAATCGTTGCATAGACTCGCGCTAACTGTAACGGTGTTACCATCAGCCCATAGCCGTAAGAAAAGGTGGCCCTATCAAGATCTGACCACCGTTGTCTGTTTATTGGGTATAAGCCACTGCTTTCTCCGACCAACCCCAGATTGGTCGGTTTTCCCAACCCAAAGCGTGAATAGACATCCACTAACTCTGTAGCAGGCATCGCTAACGCTAGCCTGGAAACACCGACATTACTCGATTTCTGTAAGATACCCGTGATAGATAATTCTGAATAACGGCCCACATCCTTGATTTCCTTGCCGCTGATCCTATAAGGTACTGTATTAATAACAGTATTTTCTTTGATAATACCATCATGCAGCGCAGCCATGACCACCATAGGCTTAACAGTGGAACCCGGCTCGAAAATATCGGTAATAGCACGGTTACGCATCGCTTCCTTTGACGTATTGATGCGATTATTTGGGTTATAAGATGGGCTGTTCGCCATTGCCAATACTTCGCCGGTATTAACATCCACCAATACCGCTGTGCCGGATTCTGCTTTATTAAAGGCGACTGCGTTGGTTAATTCGCGATAAACCAGCGACTGCAAACGTTCATCAATACTCAATACCAGATTGTGTGCCGCCAGACTATCAACAGAAGAAATATCTTCGATGACACGGCCAAAGCGATCTTTGCGTACCGTCCGCTCACCTGGCTGACCAGTCAGCCAGCGATCAAAACTTTTTTCGACACCTTCAATGCCCTGACCGTCAACGTTAGTCACACCAATAATATGGGCAGTTACCTGACCTGATGGGTAATAACGCCGGGATTCCTGCCGCAAATAAATTCCCGGCAATTTCAGTTTATGAATATAATCACCAACTGATGGGTTAACCTGACGCGCCAGATAAACAAAGCGGCCTTTAGGATTAGTAATAATTTTACTGGTGAGTTGTTCAACCGGCAGATTAATCGCATCAGACAAGGCTTTCCATCGGGTATCATCAGTAATTCCCCCTTTTTCAAATACCTCTTTTGGATCTGCCCAGACAGCATTTACCGGAACACTGACAGCCAGAGGTCGCCCCAGACGATCGCTAATCATACCGCGTGCAGTCGGAATTGACTGTACGCGCAGGGAGCGTAAATCTCCTTCTTTAACCAATTGCTCCGGATTGATGACTTGCAAGTAAGCCACTCTCAGCAACAAGCAAATCAAAGCAAGAGCAATACCTCCACACAGCAAGGCAAAACGCCAGCTAACAAAACTGACTTTATCTTCTTGCCGTTTCAACTTCGCAAAGCGTGCTGCTTTCATTGCTTACCTTATAATCCTCAAATTGACTCACTGTGAAACAACAATGTTTTCCTGTGCAGGATCAACATGTTGCATATGCATTTTTTCAACGGCTATCCGTTCAATCCGGCTGTGCTCACCAAGGGCGTTTTCTTCAAGGATCAAATTACGCCACTCGATATCCAACGCATTACGTTCCAATACCAAATGTTCTCTTTCAGCCGTCAACAAACGGGTTTCATGTGTCGTAGTAACAACACTTATGGCTGAAACCATAACAACTATTAGAAGCAACAACGGTATTTTGGCATTCCTAAACAAATCGCTGCCAATAATACCGGTTAACCCATGACGTTCTCCTGCCATTATTCGCTAATTTTTTCAGCAAAACGTAGAACAGAACTACGGGCCCGTGGGTTATCAGCCACTTCTTCCTCCGAAGGTTTCATCTTGCCGACAGATTTCAGGCTACGCCCACCTTGCGCTTTCAGTTGCTCTTCTGTCAGTGGCAATCCTGCCGGTACTTGTGGCCCACGACTGTTATGGCGGATAAAGCGCTTAACAATGCGATCTTCCAGTGAATGAAAACTGATAACTGAAAGCCGCCCTTGTGGTGCAAGCGCCTGTAATGCACCATCCAGCGCCTGCTCAATCTCTTCCAGCTCACTGTTGATATAAATCCTGATAGCCTGGAAACTCCTTGTCGCAGGATGCTTATGCTTCTCTTTCACCGGACTGGCCTGAGCAATCAAATCGGCCAGCGCTTTTGTCCGGGTAATTGGCTCTTCCTGATTACGTGTAACAATGGCTCTGGCAATACGTTTAGCGAAACGTTCTTCACCAAACGTTTTCAACACCCATGCAATATCATCCGCTTCTGCTTTCATTAGCCATTCGGCTGCTGATTGCCCGCGAGTCGGATCCATCCGCATATCCAGTGGCCCGTCACGCATAAAAGAAAAACCACGCTCCGGATCATCCAGTTGAGGTGAAGAAACACCTAAATCCAGTAATACACCATTGATTTTGCCGGTCAGCCCGACCTCTTCCACATGGTGAGCCAAAGCAGAAAACGGGCCATGTATTATTGAAAAACGCGGATCTGTGATCGCTTTTGCCGCTTCAATTGCCTGCGGATCACGATCAATTGCAATTAAACGACCTGCTGCCCCCAGTTGCGACAAAATCAGACGCGAATGCCCACCACGGCCAAATGTGCCATCAATATAGATTCCATCTTCACGAATATTCAGTCCATTGACTGCTTCATCCAGCAATACACTGGTATGTTTAAAATGACTGTTTGCCATGTTTATAGTGATAAGTCCTGTAGCCGTACTGATAAAGGTTCCTGAGTAGATCGCTCAGTCGCAATGTCATCCTTAACCTGTTGATACCAAGTCTGCTCGTTCCACAGTTCAAATTTGTTGAACTGACCAACCAGCATGACCTCTTTGGCTAGCCCTGCGTGCTGGCGCAGTGTATTAGCTAACAAAAGACGTCCTGCACTATCCATTTGGCATTCACTGGCATGACCTAAGAGCAAACGTTGTACCCGGCGCTCCGCCGGATTCATGCTGGATAAGCGGGAGAGCTTTTCTTCAATAATTTCCCATTCAGGTAGTGTATAAAGCAACAGGCATGGCTGATGGAGGTCAATGGTACAAACCATTTGCCCTTGTGACTCCTCGTTTAGCATAACCCGGTATCGGGTAGGTACGGCGAGCCGCCCCTTGCTATCGAGATTAACCAACGTTGCTCCACGAAACATCTCAAGTTGCCTTAGGCGATCAAAAATTACCACTTTATCCCACTAATCCCCACAATAAGGAGTTTACGGATGGGACGAAAACCTTGTCAAGCCAGAGCCGATGCGCTTTAGCTATATTTTGCAGAAGAATTTTGGTAGTTAAGGGGGATAATTATTAAATTTAGCAATATCAAAAATAATTAAAGCCATGATAATTTTGAATAATTTTACAAGCAAATGAGAATAAAGGTTGACGATAAAATAATGAAAAAATAATTGTGTTATTAATTTATTTACATAATTTACATTTCATTACTGTTTGACAACTGTACAGCAATATTTGTCATTTCATTTGATGCATTCAACGTTAAAACCAGTTGGCAATAAAAATACCGTACGATAAATATTATTAAAATCAATTTAATGTATAAATAGCAGTAAAAATAAAGCAGAAAATAGACAAACACCAACCTGAAAAGACGTTGCTACCTGCCCTTCCTTCTACTAAATAATTTATGTATGAACGAAATTGCATTTGAGGACGCTGAAACACTCAAATAAACATTGTCTTAAAGTTGCCCTTGTATATTTTTTTACAAATCTGGTAGCAAAAGCGCCCCATCAAAGAATTAATGAGGCGCTTTTATCATCATTTCCGACTCAAACTTCCTCGCTGGCATAAGTCACGGTGTATCCGTGTGATACCGGGTTCTGGTTTCTGCTTTTCATCCAGACTCGCCAATACTAGTTCCAATACCCGTTCCGCCACTTCACGATGACGCTGCGCTACAGAAAGCACCGGACACTCGAGGAAATCCAATAATTCATGATCACCAAAAGTCGCAATGACCAATTGATTGGGTAACCGGCCACTGTGTTTAAGCGTAACATCCATGACTCCCTGTAACAGAGCAAAAGAGGTAGTGAATAACGCCTGTGGCATTGGGTGAGTTTCCAACCACTTGGCAAACACTTCAGCCGCGGTATCACGCTCATAACTGTTTGAGTAAAGGTACATAACCTTACGAGGATCATCTTTCCATGCTTCACGAAATCCCTGTTCACGCAGAAAACTGACTGACAGTTCGGGTAATGCGCCGAGATACAGCACAGATTCAGCAGGAAATTGACGAAACTCTTGTGCCAACATTTTGGCATCTTCAAAGTCATCGCCCACTACGCTGATAAAATGTTCATTTTCTAATGCACGATCAAGCGCAACAATAGGTAAAGAGCGGTTTGCCCAGCGCTGATAAAAAGGATGCTCCGGCGGTAATGCGGTAGAAACAATAATTGCGTCTACCTGCCGTTGTAACAAGTGCTCAACGCAGCGCATTTCATTATCAGGCTGATCTTCAGAACAGGCTATCAATAATTGATAACCACGCTGACGAGCCTGGCGCTCAAGATAATTCGCAATGCGGGTATAGCTGGTATTTTCTAAATCTGGGATAACCAGACCAATAGAACGGGTGCGTCCTGCACGGAGACCGGCTGCCACAGCATTAGGATGGTAATTATGCTCTTTGACCACTGCCATCACTTTTTCTACCGTTTTATCACTGACACGGTATTGTTTGGCTTTACCATTAATCACATAACTGGCCGTTGTGCGTGAAACACCTGCAAGGCGGGCGATTTCATCCAGTTTCACATTAACTCCTTCATAGACACCAAAAAAGGCCCTACTTTATCGCAGAGCCTCATAAATGTATGTATATTGCCCCGCAGTTTGCGATTTTTCATCGCATAATTTTATCCCCACGAGATACACCGACAATACCGGAACGAGCAACTTCAGCAATTTCAGCAACGTCACGAACGGCATCCAGAAATGCATCCAGTTTATCGCTGGTTCCTACCAGTTGTACGGTATATAAAGTAGAAGTCACATCCACGATCTGCCCACGGAAAATATCGGTACTGCGCTTAATCTCTTCTCGTCCATACCCACTGGCCTGCAATTTCACCAGCATAATCTCACGTTCTACATGAGAACCTGCTGCCAACTCGCTGACTCGTAGTACATCCACTAGCTTGTGCAACTGTTTTTCAATCTGTTCAAGTACCCTGGCATCGCCCTTAGTCTGAATTGTCATCCGCGATAATGTTGGATCGTCAGTTGGCGCCACAGTTAAACTTTCAATATTGTAGCCACGCTGAGAAAACAGACCAACAACACGGGACAAAGCCCCTGATTCGTTTTCAAGTAATACAGATAAAATCCGGCGCATAATCAGGTTCTCTCCGTTTTGCTTAACCACATCTCATCCATTGCTCCTCCACGGATCTGCATAGGATATACGTGTTCAGTTTCATCCACTGTGACATCAACAAATACCAGCCGCTGATTTTCAGTCACCTCTTTCAAGGCTTCTGCCAATTTACCTTCCAGCTCGTCATAACTCTGGATAGAAATGCCAACATGACCATAAGCCTCAGCCAGTTTGACAAAATCAGGCAAAGATTCCATATAGGACTGAGAGTGGCGGCCTGCATAAATCATGTCTTGCCATTGTTTTATCATCCCCAGGAAACGGTTATTCAAGTTCAGAACCAGTACCGGCAACCCATATTGCAACGCCGTGGACAATTCCTGAATATTCATCTGAATACTACCATCCCCCGTAACACAGACTACCATTGCTTCCGGTTTCACCAGTTTGACCCCCAATGCAGCCGGTAAGCCAAATCCCATCGTCCCTAAACCACCGGAACTGATCCAACGTCTTGGCTTGTCAAATGGGTAATGCAATGCAACAAACATCTGATGTTGTCCAACATCTGAAGTGACATAAGCTTCACCTTTAGTCAGACGATAGAGAACCTCGATAGCCGCTTGCGGTTTAATCTTTTCACTACTGCGATCAAAATTGAGACATTTACGGCTACGCCATTGCTGAATAGATAACCACCAATCTTTCAGCGCATCCGGGTCCTGTGTATCTTCCACTGTCTCCAACAGTTCCAACATTTGCCGCAGCACCTGTTTAGCATCACCAACAATAGGTATATCTGCGGCAACCGTTTTCGAAATTGATGTTGGATCGATATCAATATGCAAAACAGTTGCTTCCGGACAATATTTCGCCAAGTTATTGGTTGTACGATCATCAAAACGTACACCAACAGCAAAAATCACATCGGAATTATGCATTGCTTTGTTAGCTTCAAATGTACCGTGCATACCGAGCATTCCCAGGCTTTGCTGGTGAGTTGCCGGAAAACTGCCTAACCCCATCAGGGAGCTTACAACCGGAATATTGAATTTTTCTGCCAATACCAGCAATTCTGTTGAACAATCCGCATTAATTGCCCCACCGCCCACATATATGATTGGTTTCTTCGCATTCAACAGTTTTCTTAATGCCCGTTTAATCTGCCCTTTATGCCCTTGCACCGTCGGATTATAAGAACGCATACTTATCTGCTCAGGATAAACATAAGCGTGTTTTACTGCCGGATTTACCGTATCTTTTGGTAAATCAATGACTACCGGCCCCGGGCGACCACTGGCGGCCAAATAGAAGGCTTTTTTCAGTACTTTCGGAATATCTTCCGCTTTTTTCACTAAAAAGCTGTGTTTCACAATTGGGCGGGAGATCCCCACCATGTCACATTCCTGGAATGCATCATTACCAATCAGGGAACTGGCTACCTGACCGGACAATACAACCATTGGAATTGAATCCATATAAGCTGTTGCAATGCCCGTGATGGCATTGGTCGCCCCCGGCCCGGAAGTGACCAATACCACACCAACCTTTCCCGTGGAACGAGCATAGCCGTCAGCCATATGAACCGCACCCTGCTCATGGCGTACCAGGATATGTTCAATTCCCCCAACCGTATGCAAGGCATCGTAAATATCCAGTACTGCGCCGCCTGGATAACCGAATACATGTTCAACGCCCTGATCAATTAACGATCGGACGACTATTTCAGCTCCTGATAACATCTCCATAGGTTTTCCTCCAGGCTCTGTTTGCAAGTTAATAAATCGGAAGTTCCTTCCACTTTTATTTTAGTAAGGCGAATGGCCTCTCAGCGATATATTGATGCTGAGTTAATTAACATAACGCTAGAAACAGGTGTTAGCAATGCGAATAAAGGCAGAATAGCAACTTTATGGCAGTTCTAAATGCCTTCTGTAAGCGTTATCTTACTATCAAGAAGCTAAAAGTAAGTAGAATATGAGTGGCTATACCTGAAAAGAACGACAATATATAGGTATTATCCGGTATATATACGATAAAAAACTAAAAAACAGTTTTCAAAATCGTTTAAGTCACCACAGCATAAATCTGATAAAGGAAGTGTGGACGAATACCTCAAATAATTTAATGATAATTTCATCGTGTCTGAATAACTATTATGAATAATTCATTTAGGCAAAATCTATTTACTTCATTTTAATTAGAGAATAAGATAGAAGTGATTATTTTCCCTTGGAAGACTAACTCCATACATTTAATATTTACCTGAATACATAAATATTCATTTTCATAATTCAACAACCAAATGTAATAATCAGTGAAAATGAATTTATTTCTTATTAGTCATACGCCATATTCATTAAAATAGCCAAGTTATGAATATAAGTAAACTTGGCATATCTACAAAACAGCAAGACATTTATTTATAACATTAAATTGTCTTTTAATATCTTCTCTAAATACACCCTCCACTAGCCATCAGTAAAACTGTATCATGACGTGGATTTACGATTTATTAAAACAACCACAATTATGGTTAAAAAAATACCTATAAATGTTGTAAAAAAAACGATGCTTATGGAAAAAAATAAGATATTGTGGAACCTATCAAAGGGCCAAAAAACATGGAAAAACCAACAGAAATTGACGTTAAGCCAAATATTTTAGCCGAGTTATCATTAGTTGCGAATTTCTGCATATAAATGGTAACAATAATATTATTCATAGACGATCCTATTCCTATTATTACCATTGCTAAAAATATAAAAAACAAATTGATTTTATCAGGAAATAAATCGTTAAATTGATTTGTTATTCCTATTAAAAGATACCCCGAACCCCACAAAAAGAATGAAGATAACATAATATTTAACGATGTGTTAATCTTAGACTTTCCAAATACTAAACCAATTAGAACACCTGAAATACCTGAAAGACACATAGCAAAACTATAATGGCTTCCATTTAATCCCCGCTTCATAAAGCTAAGAGCTATTAGACCATCTGATAGATAGCCAAAACAAGTTAAAATGGAAATAACAATAAATGAAAACAATATTCTATTATCTTTCATTATATTAAAGTAATTAATTAGTGATATTTTGTTTTTTTTGCGGTTAACATTAATCAATGGTTCTGAAACGAAAATATATAAGACTGCCGAAATAAAATAAAGCACTGATATTAAAATAAGAATTTGTTTTACTGAGTAATAGATAAGAATAAAACCTAAAAATAACGGGGCCGACATTTTGTATATTTGAAATGAAATCTGCCAATAACTAAATTTTTTTTCAAATTGGTTGATTGATATGTTTTTTAATATTAAAAAATTGGAGGGTCCTAAAAATAAACGAAGGATGTTTTTAATAAAATAATAAAGGGTGGGTTCACATGATAAGTGCAACATCGTTAATCTGGAAGTAAACAGGTTCGTATTCCTTTAAATAATTCATTCGGCGTTTTCCCACCCCGTGTTTTTCGGGGGCGATTATTTAATCGATTTACCACAAAATTTATTTCCTGATCAGAGACTTCATTAAAATCAGTTCCCTTTGGAAAGTATTGTCTGATTAACCCATTGATATTCTCATTGATCCCTCTTTCCCAGGGCGAATAAGGATGCGCAAAGTCAATTTGGGTTTCTAACTTTTCACTGATGATTTCATGATCTGCAAACT